>CAIOZA010000148.1 GCA_903862655.1 uncultured Ignavibacteria bacterium | reverse complement strand
TTAATTATTAAATAAAATGAAAAAAATAGTCATCTTCTCGATTTTCATCCTAGTTAATTTATTCTCTATACATCAATTTTCCTTCGGTAAATACTCAAAGGTTAAGATTCATTTTAATAGTGAATTCACTTTTGAAAAGTTTCAAACCTTAGGGATTGATCTTGAAGGTTCACAAATTAAAAAGAATACATGGTGTGATGTTATTGTCGATGAATCAGAATTGAATCGTATCCATCAATTAGGTGGTTTTTATGATATCCTGATACCTGATATGATAGAAGATTTTCAATCAAAATCAGAACAATTCAACAAACAAAACCATCCAAGTATTTTGTCAAAAAGTAAGTTTTCCTTAGGATCTTATGGTGGATATTTTACCTTAAATGAAATTTATTCAAAATTAGATTCCCTCTCAATTTATTATCCAAAATTTACTTCAACTAAAACTGAAATAGGACAATCTATAGAAGGTAAACCAATTTATGCCTACACTTTTGGGAATCCAGAGTCAGACAATGGAATTTTATTGACAAGTCTCCATCATGCTAGAGAGCCTGGCTCTGCAACAACTGTAATTTATTTCTTGTATGATTTTTTTGAGAAATTAAACTCAGATGACCCTGAAACTCTTTTTCTATGGAACAACAGATCCATTTACTACATACCTGTCGTAAATCCTGATGGATATTATTTTAATGAAGTTTCAGTACCAAAAGGAGGAGGTCTGTGGCGTAAAAACAGACGTAAAACTACCGACACAACCTTTGGTATTGATCTCAATCGCAATTATGGTCCTATTGAATTCTGGGATGCTCCAAATTTTGGTTCATCTGCCAAACCAGCTGATATTACTTATCGCGGGGCTTCTCCATTTTCAGAGCCTGAAACCCAAGCTATTCGGGATTTTTGCGTTGCTAATCAAATTAAAATCGCCTTGAATTATCATACTTACAGTAATCTTCTGGTCTTTCCCTTTAGTGCGCTTGAACAAGAAACAAATGATTCAAACTTATTCAGAAGTCAAGGTTTTGAATTCACTAAAAATACAAATTATCTTACTGGCCGGGATATTCAAACTGTGAATTATGCCACTAGAGGTTCATCCGATGATTGGATGTATACTGAAATAAGTAATAAAGGTAAAATATTTGCCTTCACACCGGAAATAGGTTCCTTAGAAGATAATTTTTGGACAACCCCCGATAGAATTCTTAGACATGGTGAAGATAATTTATTTATGAATTCTCAGCTACTTTGGTCAGCTGATTACAATATTCGTCCTTCTAAGTTAGAATTATTAAATGATAAAAATGAAACATCCCTGAAGCTGACATTGATCAATATAGGGGTTAACAGACAATCGAAATCTGTCAAAATCTATATTAAAGTTGAAATCAAAGGTATAATTATTAAGGATTCAGTTAGTGTTGCTAATTTAAATCCTGGTGAAAGGAAAGATATAGTATTTCCTGTTGAAATTGACAGAAAAATTCTAATAAATGGTACAGGTGTGCCTTTTAGTATTGTTATTAATCAGGATGATTGCGACAGGGAGGATGTATTCTCTATTCCTGTTTACTCTTACCAGGATATCAATCTATATTCAAATGGATCACTTTCTGGTTCTTGGGATGTTGGAACATGGGGACCATATTATGATTCTGGTAGAAAAAGTATGGTTTTTACAGATTCTCCTTCTGGCAATTATATTGATTCTTCAAGAAACTATTTGACAATGTTAAAACCAATTGATTTAAATTGCAATAATGCAGAACTAGTATTTGATGCATATTGGCAAACTGAGCCATCATTCGATTTCGGTGTGGTTGAGATATCATCGGATCAGGGAAAGACCTGGCAAAAACAAATTGCAGAAAGAATGATTGAAGGCTCCACAAAAAATAAAACAAGTATAAAAAGTGGCGAATTTGGCTTTTCGGGTACTTCATTGATATGGCAATCTAAAAGGATAAATCTTAAAAAATATGTTGGAAACAGCATTTTACTCAGGTTTGGTATGTTATCCGATAATGCGGTTCATGAGGATGGAATTTTTCTGGATAACATCGTTCTTAGAATTTATGATTATCTGTCCGATGTAAACGAAACCAAACAGGTTGATAATTGGGTTCAAATATATCCCAATCCATTAAAAACTGGAGATGATTTATTTATTAAATCAGATCTAAATGTTACGGGACATTTACGAATTACAGACATTAAAGGTAATGATGTATTAACTAAATACTTCCCGAATTTTGAAGAATGTAAGATCAAACTTGATTTGCCTGCTGGAATGTATATTCTGATTTTAGATTCAGATTACAAACAAATTTATAGAAAGTTAGTAGTAAATTAATTATTCAAAAGCCTCTCGTAAAGTTTAATGTATTGTGGCACTATTAGGTTGCTATCGAATTTCTCGATAGCTTTCTTTCTTGAATTTCCTGAAAATATCTTAAACTTTTTTGGATTATCAAATAAAGAAATGGCATATTTTGCCATTCTTTCAACATCTCCTAATTCAGCTACATAACCTGTTTCTCCATGAGAAACAACTTCTGGAATACCACCAATATTAGAACCGATTACCGGTACTCCGCAACTCATTGCTTCAAGAGCGGACAAACCAAAACTCTCTGACTGGCTAGGTAGTAGAAATAAATCTGCAATCGACAGGAGTTCCACTATCGATGTTTGTTTCCCTAAAAATCTAACATGATCATTAAGCTTTAACTCTCTTACTAGACTTTCACATTCTGTTCTGTCTGGCCCATCTCCAACTAAAAGTAATTTTGCAGGGTGTTTTTTGATTACTTCATTTAAAATTCTTATTGTGTCCGGAACTCTCTTCACTGGTCTGAAATTGGAAATATGCATAAATACTTTTTCTCCATACGGAGCCAGCTGACTCTTAAGATTATATGTGTCATGCCGCTGGTAAAATTCCGGATCTATGAAGTTATAAATCACTTCAATTTTCTTCGAAGGATTAAAGTTCTGCACTGTTTTTTCTGCAAGATAATTAGATACTGCAGTGACAGCATCAGATTGATCGAGAGAATATTTCACCAAAGGATGAAAAGCCGGTTCAAGTCCCACTAGAGTTATATCCGTTCCATGTAACGTGGTCACTAATTTGAAATTATGAGTTTCACCCATGATCTGCTTCGCAAGAATCCCGCTGATAGTATGAGGTATAGCATAATGAACATGTAGAATATCAATTTTTTCATACTTGATAACGTCTATTATTTTTCCGGCAAGTGCTAGAGTATATAATTGATGGTCGAATAACGGATAGTGAGGAAATTCTACATCATGATAAAAAATATTATTTTGAAATTTATCCAAACGAGTTGGTAATGCATAACTGATAAAGTGTACTTTGTGACCTTGTCTGGCAAGTTCTGAGCCAAGTTCTGTTGCAACAATACCACTTCCACCATAAGTTGGATAACAAACAATTCCTATATTCATATAATTCTTTTTTTAATGTTAATGTCTTGTAAGTCGATGGATTCAGATATTTATTATACTATTGAAGAACAAAAGGAAAGTGAAATTTTAATTAGTAAATCCAGATTTATTGGACAAGCTTATCCGGTTGACTCTAAAGAAAAAGCACAAGGTGTGCTCCAGGTGATTAAATCAGCTCATTGGGATGCTCGTCACCATTGTTATGCCTATGTTGTCGGTTCTCAGGGACTTGAATATCGATTTTCTGACGATGGTGAACCAAGTGGAACAGGCGGTAAACCTATACATTTTATCTTGAACAAATATGACTTTAAGGATATTATCGTTGTTGTCACCCGATATTATGGTGGAGTAAAATTAGGAGCCGGAAGATTAGCTCGGGCTTATTCAGATGCGGCTCAAATGGTACTCGAAAAGTGCAATAAAAAGCCAATATATATCACAAAAAAAATTAAGATTTTCTGCAATTATGAAGATTTCGCTTCAATTAAATCTCTACTTGAGCAATTTTCTGTAAAAAATGAAGAAAAATTTTCTGATACTATTGAAATTATTTCAGATATTCCTATAACAAAGATTCAGGAATTTACTAATTTAGTAACTTCGGTCACTAGAGGTCGTGGCGGAACTTTATTAATTGATTAAGACGGGTTTGAATGCAAATCGTAAAAAAAGTATCTGAAATGCAGTCAATTTCAGATTCTCTTCGTAAAGAAGGAAAGAAAATATCATGTGTGCCTACAATGGGTTTCTTCCATGATGGACATGTTAGCTTAATGATGAAAGCTCTCGAATTGGGAGATATTCTCGTTACTTATCTTTTTGTTAATCCTACTCAATTCGCGCCTAATGAGGACTTTTCGAAATATCCCAGAGATTTGAAACAGGATACAAAAATTGCAGAAAAGGCAGGAGTACATTATCTATTCTGTCCCGATGTCGAGGATATGTATCCAGGTGGTTTTAATACTAGTATTCATCTTGATGGAATAACCGACAAATTCGAAGGAAAGTTCAGACCAACTCATTACATTGGTGTATCAACTGTTGTTGCGAAACTATTTAATGCTATTAAACCACATGTTGCAGTTTTTGGACAAAAGGACTTTCAACAGACATTAGTAATTAAACAAATGGCAAAAGAATTATTATTTGACATTAAAATTTTTGTTGCACCCACTCTACGCGAGCCAGATGGCTTGGCAATGAGCAGTAGGAATATTTATTTGAACCCGGAAGAGCGAAAATCTGCATTAATTCTATACACTGCTTTACATGATGCAACACAAGCTATTATGAATGGTGAACGGCGAAGAAAAATTATTAACGGAGTTATGCACAATACTCTTCGGAAACTTAGCTCCATCAAAATTGATTATGCCTCTGCTGCCGATTCAGATGATTTAGATGAGCCTGATGAGTTCAAACCAGGCCAGAAAGTCGTTTTACTCATGGCTGTTTATTTAGGGCGAACTAGATTAATTGACAATTTTTTAGTCACAATACCAGGAAAATAAAATAAAATGATTCAATCCGTTAGAGGCACTAAAGACTTACTGCCAGAAACAATATACCAGTGGCATTATGTAGAGAAAATATTCAAAGAAGTATCTGAAAAATTTTGCTATAATGAATTAAGAACACCAATATTCGAAAAGACAGAAGTATTTCATAGAAGTATAGGTGAAGCTACTGATATTGTGAATAAAGAAATGTACACTTTTGAAGATAAAGGTGGTGAGTCAATTACATTAAGACCTGAGATGACGGCATCATTAGTCCGTAGTGTTATTCAGAATAATCTACTCAATCAGAATCCTATTCAAAGATTATGGTACTTTGGTCCTTTCTTTAGATATGAAAGACCTCAAAAAGGAAGACTGCGACAGTTTCATCAATATGGAGCTGAATGTCTTGGTTCTCCTTATCCAGAAAGCGATGTTGAGATCATATTATTAGCTGATTCATTGTTTAAATCTATCGGCATCACCGATTATACTCTCAAGCTAAATTCTCTTGGTAATGAAATTTCACGCGATAATTATAGAAAAGCTTTGGTTGCTTACCTGAAAAGTGTTGAAGAAGAATTGTCCTATGACAGTAAGCAACGTATCGAAACAAACCCACTAAGGATTCTCGATTCAAAAGATGAAATTGATAAAAAGATAGTTGAAAATGCACCTCTAATTCTTGAATATCTCGATGACATCAGTTTGAATCATTTTGAATTGGTCAAGAAAAATCTTAAAGAGTCAAATATCAAATTCAACATTGACAACAATCTTGTTAGAGGATTAGATTACTATTGTCACACAGTATTCGAATTTCAGAGTAACCATCTGGGTTCTCAGGATTCATTCGGAGGCGGGGGTAGGTACGATGGATTATTTGCACAGCTTGGAGGTAAACCCACACCAGCTGTCGGATTTGCTCTGGGGATTGAAAGAATCCTGATCATTCTAGAGAAGCTTGAAAAATTTAAGGACTGGAACGATCATGTAGATTGTTTCGTAATTTCATTAGGAGATGCTTCAATTACTTATGCTCATTCAGTTGCTGGTCAATTGCGTGAACGTGGATTAATAGTCGGAACTGATCTGATACGTCGTTCCATGAAAGCTCAAATGAGGGAGGCTAATCGCTTAAATGCAAAATTCGCTGTCATTATTGGGGAAAATGAGGTCAACAATCAGTCTGTCTTAGTAAAAAATATGAATGGAGGCGACCAGGTAGAAATTCAGGTTAATGAGATATCTAATTATGAATTCTAATTTTTTTATATAATTATGTGGTTTAAAAGCAGAATTCTTGAAAAACTAATACTTCAATCAATTTCAAAATGGCAGATTAAGATCATTTTGGTTTCTGTTGGATTGCTCATTGTGATTACTGCAGTTTATTTCACCAATTTGATTGTTGATGAATTGATAGACAGAGAAAAAAAATCAATTGAACTCTATACCAATCTCTACGATAAATATATTGATCCGACACAAGATGCAAGTTCAATGGAAGTATTGATAAATCAAATTGTACCAATGATCACATTTCCTGTAATTATTACCGACGCTAAAGATGAACCATCGTTACCCTATGAATATTACACATTAAATATCAAACTCGATAGTTCACTCAAACCAAGTCAACAATTGATTCAATTAAAGCAAATGATTCAAAAAATGAAGGGTGAGTATGAACCGAGAATCATTAAGGACAAAGGTTTGGTTATTGCCAAATTTTACTTTTCTCATTCTCCTCTGATTGACAGATTGAAAATTTTCCCACTTTTGGAAATTTTTATAATAGCTGTTTTTATTTTAATTGGATATATAGCCTTTAGTAATATAAGAAGAAGCGAAGAATCTAAAGTATGGGTTGGTATGGCTAAAGAAGCCGCTCATCAGCTAGGTACACCTCTTTCTAGTTTACTAGCATGGATCGAGATATTGAAATTCAATGATAACGATCCCAAGGCTTTTAATGATACTCTTGAGGAAATGGAAAATGACATAAAAAGACTTAATATGATAGCTACAAGATTTTCTAAAATCGGGTCACAACCTGAACTACATAAAGAAAACCTTAATGAATTAATTGAAAATGTCTGTGGATACTTTGAAAAAAGATTACCTCATCTAGGTAGAAAAGTTGAGATAGTGAGAACATACTCAACAAATATAATCACTAGAATTAATCCAGAATTATTTGCTTGGGTTATAGAAAATTTAATTAAAAATTCGGCTGAAGCAATCGAAAACAAGAATGGAAAAATTAAAATTGATGTGATTAAAACTAAGTCAAAAATAATTATTAATTTTAATGACAATGGAAAAGGGATGTCTCTCCAACAGAGACGGCAGGCTTTTTACCCCGGTTTTACTACCAAGAAGCGTGGATGGGGACTTGGTTTAAGCCTTTGTAAAAGAATTGTAGTCGAATACCACAAAGGCAAAATCTACATTAAAGATACCTCTCCATCTAAAGGTACTACGTTCACTGTTGAATTACCGCATAAAAACATATCTTAACAAAATGTGGAAAATTCCGTCTTGTTATAGTGGTTAATTTTAGATAAGTTATAGAATTTTGTTTTGCACTTAGTCCTAAACTGCACCAATAAACGGTAAATGAATGTATTTAAATAAGTTAGAAATATTTGGATTTAAATCCTTTGCTAATAGAACAGTCTTTAAATTTGCACCAGGTATTACTGCTGTTGTAGGTCCAAACGGTTGTGGCAAAACAAATGTTGTTGATGCAATTCGTTGGGTTCTTGGAGAACAAAAAACAACAGTTCTTCGGTCTGAGGTCATGGAGAATGTTATTTTTAATGGCACTGGTAATCGTAAGCCTCTGGGATTATCTGAAGTATCGCTGACGCTAGAAAATACAAAAAATATCTTACCTACGGAATATTCTGATGTTGTTGTTACACGTCGTTTATACCGCGATGGTGATAGTAACTATCTTCTTAATAATACTAATTGCAGACTTAAGGATATTCTCGATTTATTCATGGATACTGGTATGGGAGCAGACTCCTATTCAGTTATTGAACTCAAGATGGTTGAAGCCATTCTTAGTGGCAAAGTCGAGGAAAGAAGACATCTTGTCGACGAAGCCGCCGGGATCAACAAATATAAATTAAGACGGAAAGAAGCTACCAGAAAATTAAGTTATGTACAGAATGATTTAGTTAGAGTACAGGATATAGTTCAGGAAATCGAAAAACAAGTTGCTTCATTGGGTAGGCAAGCTTCCAAAACAAAAAGATATAATAAGCTCCATATTGAACTCAAAGATTTGGAACATGCCTTAATTGTTTCAGAATACAGATCTTCCCACCAAATTCTAGAACAATTAAACTCTGAATTATCACAGATCAGTAATAAAAAATTAGAAAGCGATAAAGAACTCCAAACCAACGAACTCTTTTTGAAGGATCTTGAAGTAAAATATCATAATATTGATGAAGAATTCCAAAAAGCTTTGTTGAATGAATCTTCTCTGAATAATGAACTTGCTGAGAATAATCAAAGTATTGCTGTTAATCAAGAAAAAATACGTAATCTATCTGCTAATATTAATCGCTTGGATAATGAAATTGGAATGTCCAAAAGGCAGGATCAGGTACTCAACAAAAAGAACATCGATGACATCTCATCTCTTACTGATTTAGAAAAAGACCTGGTACAAGAAGACGACAAACTTAAAATAACATCTTCCAATGTAAAGACAGCACAGGATAAAGTTGATGTTGAGCGATCCAATATCAATACTCAAAGAGAAGCAGTACTGCAGATTGAAAATGATATCAGAACTTTAGATCAAAACAATATAAAAAATGCACAAAGATTCAGTACCCTTGAAACAAAAATTCAGGATAGTATCGAGGAAATCGAAAGACTCGATATTGAAATAGAAAAAATTGATGATACATCGAAAAATTTATTTTTGGACAAAGAAAATCATGTACTCTTAGTCAAAACTAAAGAAGAAGAATTCGCACATGAAACAAAGATAAAAAATGACTTAATACATAAAATTGATCTATTAAAATCAAAGATTAATGAATTACGTATACAACAGACTAAAGATAAATCTGCTTTTGAATTCTTATCTTCAATAGCTGTTACGGACGATTCTTCAAAATTTCTTGTTAATTTAAAAGAATGGTTGCCTTCAAAAGAAAAGCCACTTCTAGTCGAATTAATTGACACTGAAGAAAAATTCAGAGTCGCCGTAGAAGCAGCACTAGGTGATTATGCCAGGGTGTTTGTAGTAGATACTGCAAAAGATGCTGAATTCGCTATGTCAGCTCTGAATAGTAATAACAAGGGAAAAGTCGCATTTCTTTGCAGAGACTCGATACCTGAAATTCCAGCCACTAAGTCTTCATCAAAAAAAATTGAAGGAGTGTATGGATTATTGAGTGAATTAGTAAATGTTGAAAATGATCTTCGCAATGCATTGAGAATCATTTTAGGCAATTCTTTATTAGTCGAGAATCTTGATATAGCAAAATCTGCTATTGAAAGCAGTTTGTCCGACCGAGCTATCACACTCAATGGTGAAATTCTCGAAAAATCCGGTGTAATCAAGGGTGGTGGACTTTCAAAAAAAGAAGGAATCACTGTTGGTAAAGTGCAGAGATTAGATAAGCTCAAGAAAGCAATTAATGATGTAACCGATCAGATTGAAAATGAGGATAACACTCTTATAATCAATCAAGAAGCCCTCAAACAGATCAATCCCGAACTTATTGCAAAACAAATCCGAGAACTTGAAAGTAAGTTATTTTCAATAAATTCATCAATTTCACAAATTAATTACAAAAAAGAATCTCTACAAAATAATATCAGTTTAATAAAAGAAAATATATTGCATTTTGAAGCTGATAGTAAAATCTTATCTCAGGAATCATTAGACTCTACCGATGTATTAAGAAATCTGAAAATCTCACTCGAACAGGAATCCCTGGAATACAAGACTATTTCAAGTCTGTTAGAGGAAATACTTAAGGAATTAACAGTTAGAATTGATGACAACAAAAATTCTGAATATAATAAGGTTAAAATTCTAAGTGAAATCTCTGCATTTAGAAAAGATATCGAGAACAACACCATTCAGATTAATAATCACAAATCAAGAATTAAAGGTTATATCGCTGAAATCGAACAGGATCAGTTCGCCCATAAAAAATGCGAAAAATCCCTTAGTGTCCTTAATGTTGAAGTTGAACGAATCTCTAAACTGATGAATGAGGCTCAGTCCAGAAGAGAGTACCTTCAGCAGCAAAAACAAAGCTTTGAGCTTCAAATTAACAATTTGGAAATTGACCTCAATTCACTTAGAAAACATAATGAAAAACTACTCTCAACCCTTCATCAAACAGAAATTAAAATTAGTGAAATAAACACTAAATTAAATTCAATTATAGAACGTACATTAGAAGATGAAAATGGAAATATTAATTTTGATACCTTCGAATTACCGGAAGAATTCACTGTTCATGCTGCAAAAGATGTTATTCAGGATTTAAAGTCAAAATTAATTGCATTAGGTAGTGTGAATTTTTTGGCTTTAGAAGAGTTCGAAGAGCAAAACCAGAGACTCGAAATCTACAAAAAACAATTAAAAGATCTTGTTGATTCAGAAAAAACACTACAGGAAACCATAAAGGAAATCAATAAAATAGCTGAAGAAAAATTCCTTGTTACTTTTACAAAAATCAGGGAACACTTTCAGGAACTTTTTAAAAAGCTTTTTTCAGATGAGGGAGAAGCTGATTTGAAACTATCTGGAGATAATCTTTTAGAATGTGATATTGAAATCGTAGCTAAACCGCCTGGTAAAAGACCGCACTCTATCGAAATGCTCTCTGGTGGTGAAAAGACACTTACGTCTATCGCGTTCTTGTTTGGGATTTATCTGGTTAAGCCAAGTCCTTTTTGTATACTAGATGAAGTGGATGCGCCACTTGACGATGCCAATATCGGAAAATTTATCGATATGATTAGAGAATTCAGTGTAAATACTCAGTTCCTGATAGTTACTCATAACAAAAAAACTATGGAATCCGCTGATACCATTTATGGCATAACTCAGGAAGAAGAAGGAATATCTAAGATTGTCTCTGTTAAATTTGAGGATCAAAATGTTCTTTTTGGAAAATAATTTAGACTTTAATGACTTTTTTTAACTATATTTGATACAAAACTGGTTCTTATGTGTTATTGTATCGTTTAATGAGTACAAAATTAATTTATTAGGATTATTATATGAAAAGTATCAGATTATTTCTAGGTGTTCTTCTCTTAGTATTCATCTCTTTAAGCTGCCTTAGAGCTGCTTGGGAAGTTCCTGAAACAGGAACTGAAGGTGATGTTAAGCAAATTATAACGTTTCAGGATAAGCTTTTTGCAGCATCCTATTCAGGTGGCGTTTATCTAACAATTAATAATGGTCTTCAGTGGATACCTAGAAACACAGGTTTAGGCATTGATACAGTCCATGTCAATTGTATCTCTTCTGTGGACAATTCAATATTTATTGGAACTGATAAATATGGAATCTTCAAAACTACTAATCTCGGTGATAAATGGGAACAAAAAAAGGATAATAGCATTGGTCCAACTTCTGTTTATTCAATGACTAGTGATAATGGTAAATTATATGTTTTAACTGAAGACGCTGGTATTTATACATCTCCCGATAAAGGTGAAAACTGGAATAGTATTAATAATGGGGATATCTTCGGCATAAGTGTTTACACAATAAGAGTCATAAATGGAACTGTTTATGTTGGTGGTGAGTATGGTCATATTTATAAAACCACTGATAATGGATTGAATTGGACCGACCTTAAATCCTCTCCTCTAGTCTTTGGCGTAAAAACAATTGATGTTAATGGTACAAATATTATTGCTGGTACTTCAAATGGTGTCTTTATTTCCAAAAACAACGGAGTGTCATGGGCCATTGTTAATTCTGGTCTTAAGAATACGGATATTACCGATGTAAAATTCCAGGGTAGTTTAATCTATTTAGCAACAAGAGGTGGTGGAATCTATATTTCCGATAATCTTGGATCCAATTGGTATGCTGTTAATGAATCTATTCCTGACATGAACATCCTTTCAATGGCTTTCACAAATACTTATATCTATGCTGGCAGTAAATATGCTCCTGTTGCCAGAAGGCTGCTAACTGAAATAAAAATTCCTCAGTTAACTGCTCCATCTTTAGTTGCTCCTGCAAATAATGATATTAATGTTGATTACAATATATCATTTAGTTGGGTGGATGTACCAGGTGCTCAGTCCTATCATTTACAATTAGCTCTTTCCAACGATTTTACTAATCCTATTCAGGAGAAGGATCTGATTCCGCAATCAACTTGGGGAACGACACTTTTAAAAGGAAAAGAATACTTTTGGAGAGTTGCAACAAATGGCTCTAATAATTCCAAATTATGGTCTGAGGTCTTCAAATTCACTACTAAAGAGGATTTACTCTCAACCACGCTTATTTATCCTTCAAACGATGCTAAAGATGTAAAACAGCCTATTCAGTTTGCTTGGAATAAATCTTCCGGAACTGCTTCCTATAAAATTCATATTAGCACCTATGAAGGCTTTGATATTATTGATCATGAAAAAAGCGGAATTACCGATACAACCTATTCATACGATAAACTTACAAAAGATATGGTTTACTATTGGAGAATCATATCTGTCGGTCCTGATGCTAAAACTGTTGATTCTGAAGTAAATAAATTTACTGCTGGTGCTATTACTTCTGTTTTTGAGAATCTTAGTCTGAACAATACTTTGATCGAAGTATCACCAAATCCGGTTGAAGACAGAATAAATATTAAATGCAATTTTGACGCACACAATGCATTAATCGAAATTGTCAACTCAAATGGTATCACAGTTGCTTCAATTTTTAACGGTGAAATTATCAATGGCAAGGAATTCAATAATCAAAACTCAGTGAGAGGTCTATCCTCTGGCAAATATTTCATAAAAATTGCCTCTGAAGATAGAAATTATATCTATCCATTTATCATTGTGAAATAACTGATGAACGAATAATATCAAAAAAAGGAGCTTCTGCTCCTTTTTTTGATATTATTATTAAACCAGTTTAATAATTGGAAATGGCGCTAAATATCATAAAGCCATTTCAACATTTCATAACAGCTTATTCAAGAGTTGAAGACCTGGAATGCTAATCTTTATTTTTTCGAAGAAAAGAAACAGAAGAACTTTATCTCCCAAGTATGGAAATAGATCTAATGAACAATTTAGTATTAAACAAACTAATTAGTGTGGAAGAATTTCAGAGAAAATCTTCTGCGTCCAACCTGCTCCTTTATAGATATAATCAAAAGAAATTTTTCCGATTGAATTTCTGCTAATATCTTCAGATATTCCTTCAATCCAGGTTTTGAATTCTGCAGGATTTTTAAGAATTGTTAAGGCTTGGAGGCTTAGAAGAGCTATGGCATCAGGAGAATTGATATATCTAGGCCCTGTTGCTAATGGAAGTGAGTAGCCGGCTGGTTCAGCGACGGAATGAACTCCAACTCCGAACGCGCCTCCAATATAAGCTATATCTGCTGCAGCATATAACCTAAGAAGTTTACCGATACTATCAACAACCAAAATTTTTCCCGATAAATCTTTTTTCAATTCAGTAGGAGAGTTGTTGTTTAACTTTTCTTCTAACTGGCTGAGTAAAATGTAATTTGATAATTTCGATAATAATAAACCTAAATGCTTTTCAGTAGGCTCATGAGGAACAAAAACTAATCTTATTTTCTGTTTTTGCTCACCAGCAAGCATATTCCAGCCATTTAAAATCAAGTCTTCATCTGGTTCCCATGTGCTTCCTGCAACAAGAACAAGGTCTTCCTCTGAGAAAATTTCTCGGGGTATAATTGGTTGATTCCTAGCTTCACCGATAATGCTTAGAATTCTGTCAAATCGTATATCTGCAGTTGTTTTAATCTCTGTTGTTATAGCTAGAGCTTTAAAAAAATCTGTATGTTCTTCACCAACAGTATATATTTTGCTAAAAGAGCTGTAATTCAATCTTGTAAAACTTTTAATGATTGGATTTTCATACATTAACTTATTACTTGGTTTGGTTGCACAAATCAAGTAAGTAGGAATATTATTTTTATTAAGCTCAAGTAGATAATTATGCCATATTTCGTACCTAACAAATATGGCAATGTTAGGATTTATTCTGGAGATAAATTCCTGAGCATTTCTTTTTGTGTCTAATGGTAGATAGAGTATGTAATCAGCATAACGATAGTTCTTTTGATTATTATAACCTGATGGAGAAAAGAATGAAACCACTACCTTTAATTCAGGATTATATGATTTTATCATTTCTATCAATGGTTTAGCCTGTTCGAATTCTCCCATGGATGCTGCATGGACCCAAATTGTAAATTCATTTCTGAAATCATAAACAGGAAAATCTCCTAATAACCTTGAACAGTCATTTGCTCTCTGTTTCATATTAGGATTGAACAATTTTGCCAAAAATATGTATAATGCCAAAAGGGGAAGAATAATATGATTGTATAGAATTAAAATAAGCTTATCCGATTGAATTAATTCATAAAATACTAAACTATAAAAAAAAAATTCCCCATCAAAGTTTATACAGTTGATGGGGAATCATTATGGAATAAATTAATTATGATCTGATAGAAATCTTTCAGCATCAATAGCCGCCATACAGCCGGAACCAGCTGCTGTAATTGCTTGACGGTAGGTTTGATCCTGAACGTCACCACAGGCGAATACTCCTTTGACATTGGTGTGACTTGTTTTCCCTTCGGTAACAATATATCCGGTTTCATCCATGTTGATTATACCTTTGAATGTTTGAGTATTTGGGTCATGACCAATAGCATAGAAAACTCCATCAGCTTGAACATCATACATTTCTCCAGAAACGACATTTTTAATTCTCAATCCAGTTAGCTTCTTTACCCCAAAATTCTCCTCACCCAAAAATTCTTCTATAACTGAATTTAGTAGCCAGTCAATTTTTGGATTCGATTTTGCTCTTTCAATCATTATCTTAGAAGCTCTGAATTCACTTCTGCGATGAACCAAAGTAACCTTTTTACCAAAATGTGTAAGATAATGAGCTTCTTCCATTGCTGAATCACCACCACCAACTACATAGATATTTGAATCACGGAAGAAAAACCCGTCACAAGTAGCACAGGCTGAAATTCCAAATCCCCAGTATTTATCTTCACCCTTGCCGTGAAGTCTTCGTGCTGTCGCTCCTGTAGCAATTATTACTGCATCGGCTGTATAATGAGTTTGTCTGTCTGACCAGATATCAAAAGGTTGATGCGAAAAGTCAACTTTAACGATATTTTCATAAATTGATTTTGCGCCAAATTTTTGGGCTTGCTGGCGTAATTGTTCCATAAATTCAGGACCCTGAACTCCCTGTGGAAAACCAGGAAAATTCTCAACTTCTGTTGTAATTGTTAGTTGACCACCAGGCTGATTACCTTCGAAGATAACAGTATCCAGCAAAGCTCTGCTGGAATATATTCCGGCTGTGAATCCTGCAGGACCTGAACCAATAATTATTACTTTGTGATGCTCTGACATTATTTTACCCCAAAATATAAATAAACAGCAATATAGACGATTGATATTATTTTAAGTGTAGTTTTATAAAAAAAAATAGAATTATGTCTTAAACTTAGTAATTTTATCTGGATTTAATTCTATGTATTCTTTCCATGATTTTGCTGACTTAGTTGGCGAATCAGAGCGGATAGCATGACAAATAGCTACTGCCAGTGCATCAGTAACATCAAATGATTCAGGAGTTTCACTAAACCCCAATATTGTTTTCACCATGAACTGAACCTGTTCTTTACTTGCATTACCATTTCCGGTAACTGATTTCTTGATTTCTCGTGGACTATATTCTGAAATAGGGAGATCAGCTTCGGCTGCTGCAAGAACTGCTACACCACGTGCATGGGCTAGTTTCACCAAAGATTGAACATTCTTAGCAAAAAATAAACTTTCAATTGCCGTAGTGTCTGGTTTTGTTCGTATTATTACCTGCTTTAATCGAAGGTAAATTTCAACTAGTCGTTGTTCGAGTTTGTCATGTTTGGCGTCTAATTTTACAATTCCATATTCAACTAATTTAATTGAGCTTTTATCCTTTTCAACAACACCAAAGCCACAAATTCTTGAACCGGGATCAATACCTAATATTCTCATTCCCATGGTTTACCAGTCAAAATTTTCCCTTAAATGCAAATAATTCTAAATATAGATTAATTGTATTACAGGGCATTGAAATCACTTAAATTAATTTTCGTTTTCTAATTGTTCCATAATTGAGTCAGGAATATCAAAATTGCCGAACACATTTTGAGAGTCTTCGAAATCTTCAATATTATCCATGAATTTCATCACTCTTCTTGCATCATTTAAATTATCTATCTCGACTAATGTTTTAGGTAAATATTCAAATTTACTCTCAGTTATGTCAAATTTTTTATCTTCGAAGTATTTATAACAAATATTCAAATCTTCATAAGCACAAATAACCCTTGACTCTTCGTCATCAAACTCCAGATCTTCTGCGCCGGATTCTAGAACTATTTCAAGAAGCTCGTCTTCATTTTTATTGTTAGATTTAATTGTTATAACTCCCTTTCTGTCGAAGTTCCAAGAAACGCTACCTGGTTCTCCAAGGTTTCCGCCAAGTTTGCTGACTGCCGTTCTCAGTTCAGCAAAAGTGCGATTCCGGTTGTCAGTTACTGTTTCTACAATCACTGAAACACCGCATGGTGCAAAACCTTCGTAGGTTATTTCTTCATAGGAAGTTCCTGGAAGTTCGCCAGTACCTTTTAATATGGCACGTTTGATGTTTTCAAATGGCATATTTACTGCCCGCCCGTTTTGAACAGCCAACCTCAAACGTGGATTTGAATCAACATCTCCACCTCCATCACGTGCAGAAATTGTTATTTCCTTAGCTATTCTTGTAAATACTTTGCCTTTTTTTGAATCCTTTGCGGCTTTTTTGTGCTTTATATTAGCCCATTTACTGTGACCCGACATATTTTCTTCTTGAATTATTTAATAAATATTAATGTTGTTATTTTTTATTTTTTAACTGTTGTTAATGAATTCTTTGCTTCAATAAGCATTGGAATCTTCATTGATTCTTTTATCTGCTCATTGGGCAATGTCGTTATCTCACCTGATATTTTTTGATTGATTTCACTCCGTTTCAAGACACCAGTTGTTGCATCAATGAATAAAGTTCCTTTTTGGTCTCCAGATAAATTATAGATCACTTCGACCGGACCCATTCTCGATGGTTTTGGCTTTGAATCAGTTTTTATCTTTGATATCATTTCAAGTACGATTTCATCTTTGTTGATATCTTTAAAAGTGTAATATGTAATATAATTTACGTTAAAGCCAGCTTGAATTGAATATTTTCTAAGCCATTTTTCGCCTACTTTTTTAGGTAACGAATCATAGAAATTTAATGTCTTTTCATACATGTCAGATAATCTCTTACCACCAAATTCTTCTTTTAGAGCATTTGATATAGCTTTTTTTGTTTGATCGTCCAACTTCATCTTAGTATCTGGCTTTAGAGATGCTACTACATTCTGGATAATTTCATCAATACCACTAACACTAGTAACCTTCCCAAAAGGTGTTTGTTTAACCGTAAAGCCTTTTCCAATCAATGATCCAAGAATTTGAGATTGTGGATTTTTATCATCTTTTTTAATAGTTTTAGAATCAAAAACCTGCTTTCCCCCAACACCAGCATCTACTTCCTGATAAATTTGTGAATATGATATCTTGGTGAATATATTTTGCAGTGAATCTACATTTTCAATTGTGTATAAGTAGGAAAAACTATTATTTTGACGCATTGTCTGTTGTTGACCTTTGATTGTCTGAGTAATCACCTGACTCTGAGCCATTGTCATTTCGTATTTATCACCTTTTTTCAAATTCATTTTCAGAACAACTGATCCATCCTTATTTACCAACCCAACAGAAGATGATGTTGATGCTACCTTTGATTCTGTCTTTTGTGTCTGTTTAGCTTTATCTAACGGTTTGCTTGATTCCTTTGAACATGAGATAAGGGCAAAAATCGTAATGATTGTTATATAACTTAATAGTTTATTCATTTATTCCTCTGTTTTTAAAAACTTGTCAATTATGAACTAACAAATTATCTATTTTAATTTAAGTATCAAAATCAGTTAATTGGAAATATGCTTTCTTGTTTTTGATATAATTCATTAGTTCTCTGTAAATTGGAGATGATTCAAGAATACCAGGGTTACCAAGAATTATTAGATGATTCCTTGCTCTTGTCATAGATACATTTAACTTTCTATCAACAATTGAATCATCGAACTGAGTTATTGACTGTATTTTATCCAATAAAAATTTACTGTTTGTTGCAGTGGAAAGAATAATTATCTCTCTTTCTGAACCTTGAAATCTTTCTACTGTATCAACAGTAATCAAATCAGCATATTCCATTGGAAATCTTTTTAGAATTGACGCACACTGTGCTCTGAAAGGAGAGATGACCCCAACCGTGCTTTGCTTAAAATCAGGACCATAGACTCTTTTTATTGTTTCGATGATTTTAACAGTTGCTGCAACTTCAGATAAATTGATTTTTTGATGACTATCAGGTTTTGATTCTATAAAAATTACCCTGTGAGAAGATAACAATCTCTCTAACTCATCTTCAGAGTCCTTTTTGAAATATTCGATCGCAGAACTTTGCTTTTCCTCATCAAAGACTGATAACTGATTGTAGTAAAAATATTTATTTGGGAACTCCATTATATCCTGATGCATTCGTGCTTGTTTGTCCAAGAGGGAATAGCTGTCTTGCCATCCATTTTTCTTGCAAATCAATAGTAATCGTTCAAATAGAGAACAATCAGTTGCATTTAGATGAATTCCTGATAAATCTTCATCAGACACAATTGTTCTAAGTTTGCTTTGGAGTGTTATTGCAGGTAGTTGCTTTTCATCGCCAATTAATATGAATTTTTTGATTTTTGATACTATGCCAATTAGGTAAGATTCCAAAATTTGCGAGGCTTCATCTACTATCACAGTATCAAATTTCTTAATATCAAAAATTTCAGGATTTGTCAGTGCAGAACTAACTGTTGATACTATGATTCTGGAATTCTTGATTTTTTTGAATACATAGTTCAGATCATTATGTTCAACTATGTGTGATAGCATGACATCGATTTGTTCTGAAGATTCCTTATTTCCTAATCGAATAATTTCTGGCTTATCTTCAATCAATCTTAACGATGATATAATTTCATCAATTGCCCTGTTAGTATATGCTAAAATTAGAATTGTAGCATTCGTTGCTTTGATTAGCGTTTCGGTTATTGCTCTTAGCATGTAATTAGTTTTACCGGTACCTGGTGGACCTTGAATAAGGTAATAATCATTTGCTGATATTGCTCTACTCAGAATTTCATTCTGTTTGTCAGAGAGATAACTGACTGATGCTTTAAAATCTATGAATTCAGGCTTTCTTATGCCCAGCAGGATTTCACGTGTTCTGATATCAGTATGAATAAATTCAACTAATGATCTGAACAGAGATTTTGTTGATGTCAGTGTCGTATCATTATCAATTGCCCATTCACCATCATGAAGCGATATCGAGTCCAATTTATCCTCTATCAGTTTATTCCTCAGACTTAATCTCAGCCTATCTCTTGTTATTCCCTTAATCACACATTTCAAAAGTTGCCCTTTGAAAGTTCTTTTCTGACAATCATCTTTAACAGGAAACAGGACTATCATGTCTCCTTTACGGAAAGATGATAAGAGATAGTCGTCGTTAGTAAACTCAAAACTAAGATGCATCTTCTCGAAATCACATTCATCATTATTAAGTCTCAATCCTCCAAGAACATTTGTAGAAATACTTGATCCATTAAGAAGTATTCTGTCCAGTCTTGAATTGATTTTCGGTATGTTGAAATTTTCAGAATTTATCCTACCACTTATTAATTCATTAAAGATAAAATAAGAGAATGCTCTGAAATATAATTTTTCTAAAGGATTTAATGATCTAACAGATAAAAGAATCTTATTTAAATCATTCTGAACATAAGAAGTCAATTCATTACCTTTAACAGATTCAAGGAAATCAATTATATCAATTTCACCATTTGCAAATTTTATTTCCAATGAAATAACTTCATTTCTGGCTTTCATAATCTCTTGTTTCAGGGAAATAATATTTGGAGCATTACGAAGATAGCTATCATCTGCCTGAGAGTAAAGAATCATTGAAGAGCCTTTTCTATCCTTGAATGCCGTATCAAGCAGCATATTATAAACTGTTGCCTGAGCCAGATGATTAAGCCAGATTCCAGATTTAATATCAGATCCATCCGCGTTTTTATATACAAGATTCAGACCGGGTGCCCTACCTGATTTTAGTTCAATCACGTCTTTTCTATTCTCATCTTCTTCATACTCAACAAGTAAATCTAATCTTCCATGCAATCCAAATACTTCTGAAGAGAAAGATGGTTCAATGCTAACTTTTTGAAGAGCAAGAGACTGAATCTGATCTTTAACTTTATTGAAATGTTTTAATGCTTCTTGTCTGATGTATGTTTTATTTGCTTTATCTTTTGTTGCAAGTGAGAATATCTGAAGAGGTTTTACTTTTAGTCCATCAAGGTATTTATTGTCGAAATCTGCTTCACTTTCCTCGATCAGAGAATCAAACAAATAATTGACTATATTTCCAATAACCATAGAAGTTGAGACAGAAGATGAAGAATACCTCTTGATAAAATATGAGGCAGGATTCCAGCCGGCACTATTGAATAATTCAGCGATTTCTGTAGCATCTGTATAAAAATCTGGTTCTAAAGTAATAATCGAACTATAAGTGGTCTCAATCCAATCATTGGACTTTTTAACCTCAGTCAAATTCATGAGTGAACCTTCATAGACCTGATTTGCAATTTCTTTCCATTTGTTATCTAAATAGATAACTATCTCATCATAATCCTGTGAATAGCAAAGTAATTTCAAAGCAAATTGCGCAGCTCTCTCTGTTTCGACACAAAGAATTTTTTTAACAACAACTGTGATTAATTCTAGCCTTTGTCTCGGTTTATTTCTTTTGTAATCAAGATTCTTCTTAAATGGTGTTATAATGTATGTCAATTCCTCAGGAATTATTGAATCACTGATCTCATTAATGAAGAGAATAATATTAGCTGTAGCTTGATGAAATGAATCTTCACTAAGGGCTTTGTCTGAATGTCGATGTAATTCTTCGAGGAAATGTCTTGTAGATTTTAGCTTGCTAATGCGGTCTGATGATAAATTTAACTTGTCGAGGATATAAATAAATTTAGCATAATTTGAAGCAAAAATTTGTTTTTCATTAATTGTAAGTTGTTTGATTGAATCTTTGAGTATTGAATAAAGACTCAAAGTCCTCTCCCTTAAAGAAGCTTGGTCATCAGATATGATTTCAGATATCGTGTTGTAGTAATAAGATGATAATTCTTTATCAATCATTAGCCTAGTCTTCGAGCCTTAAATCGCGAATTCTTAGCTGAATCGATGTATGTCCGTTATAATTATATTCTTCGAGGTTATAAGCAATTGAGAACTTTTTACCATGGCTACATAAATTAATCTTATCGGCAAGGTTATGTCCAATAGCATCAATTTCAAATTTCATGTTCGAATTATCTGGGAAATCAGGATGTGATTGCTGTGCTCGAAATTTTATGTGGTTTGAACCAACGATTTTTATTCCATTTTTAGAACTAATGTTCTTTGAATAAAATATTGGTTTATAATTATCAAATCCAAATGGTGCAAATTTATCGAGCTGTTTCATAAATAAAGGTGAAAGCTCATGCAAATTCAGTTCTGCATCAATTGCTAATTCTGGTGTCATCATTTCATGTGTTAAAACACCACCCGCAATTTCTTCAAACAAATCGCTGAAAATAGGAACATTTTCAAGTTTCATCGATAAACCGGCTGCATGTTTATGACCACCAAATTCAAATAGCAAATGTGAAGTTTGTTTAAGAGCAGTATGAATGTCAAAATTCATAATACTTCTTGCTGAACCCTTTGCCATATTGTGCATAGTTGTAAGAAGTACGGTAGGAAGATGGAATCTGTCAACCAGTCTTGATGCAACAATACCAATGACTCCAGCATGCCAGTCATTCCCATGTAATACTAATGATTTTCTGTTTCCGGATGAAATTAATTTTTCGGCTAAAGGAATAGTCTGCTCAAATGTTTGTTCATCAAATATTCTGCGACGTCTGTTTTCTTGTTCTAACTGCTGTGCCATCTGGAATGCCTGGATTTCACAGTCTTGTGACATCATTTCGACCGAACGGCAGGCGTCGCCAAGCCTTCCTGCTGCATTGATAAGTGGAGCCAAAGCAAAAACAATCCCTGATGATGTAATTTGGCCGACCTTTAAATTTGTACAATACAAAAGACCCTTAATGCCGGGACGTGGTTTTTCATTAAGCAGCTCGAGTCCAATAGTTACAAGAACACGATTTTCACCGATCATAGGTACCATATCAGCTGCTGAAGCTATTGCTACAAAATCAAGATATTCAAAAGCTCTTTCTTCAATCCCAAGTCTGATTCCAATTGCCTGAATAAGCTTGAATGCAACACCACATGCAGCAAGGTATTTAAACGGATAATTTGAACCTGGTATAAATGGATCAAGTATGGCAACTGCCTTTGGCAAGGTTTCTGCAGGTTCATGATGGTCACAGATAATAGTATCCATCCCAAGCTTATATGCATAGTCTAGTGAATCTAATGACGTTATTCCAACATCTACAGTTAATATCAGATTCACATTTTTCTTGTGTGCTATATCAACATTTAATAATGTTAAACCATACCCTTCCTGAAACCTGTCAGGAATATGGTAATCAACCTTAGCACCAATGCCCCTAAGGAACATTAGCATCATTGCTGTGCTGGTCGTGCCGTCAACATCGTAATCGCCATGGATCCAAATCAGTTCATTTTGTTTGATTGCATGTAGGATGCGGTCAACGGCTACATCCATTCCATCCATCAAATACGGGTCGTGTATATCTTCAACAGTTGGTGAAAAAAACTTTTTTACATTCGACTCCGTGTTCATCCCACGAGCAACAAGAACGCTTGCCAAACTTTTTGGCATTTTTAGGGAACTTGCTAGTTGTTTAACGGTACTTTCATCTTGTTTATCTTGAAACTTCCAATAATAGTTTAACATTTAATCCAGTCTCTTAATCTAATTGCTTCAAATATAAGAAAAATACACTTAACAAGCAAAAAAAAGTGTGTAATTATTTACACACTTTTTCTGAACTCCATTTTTTTTAGTAAATTGTTTCTGCTAGAATTTATTTAAATTATTTATCTATTATGGATCAAGAACATAAAGCTATAATTCCCAGGAAGCAAAAGGGAAAACGATCTCTCGAAAGAATTCAGATAAAATCCAATAAACTTATTCCTATTCACGCTGTATCAGGAATTGTTTCTTCAATTGTAGGAAAAAACTTTATAGTCCAGACGGAAAATCATTTAGAATTTGAATGCATTGTATCAGGAACAATTTCTTCAGAGCATGGCAAGGCTTCAATATTGTCTGTTGGAGATAAAGTTTCATTTCTTCCTCCAGATCTGGATAAGGGAATAAATTTTGGCTCAATAATTTATGTTGAAACCCGAAAATCATGGCTATCACGTAAGCCTTTGATAGGTGTCAGGGAAGATGTTGTTGCAGTGAATGCGGAAATACTAATGATTATAATGTCAGCTGATAATCCTATCTATAACACTAGACTAATTGATAGGTTAATCGTTTCGGCACTTGTTGGCAATCTTAAACCTGCATTGTGCATTAATAAAATTGACCTTATGGATTTAGCAATTCTGAATAGTGATCTTAAAATTTACCGTCAGTTAGGTTGTCCACTTATATTTGTTAGTGCGCATCTTGGAATTGGAATAGATGATCTCAAATTATTTCTTCATGGCAAGCATTCAATTTTTACAGGTCCATCAGGTGTGGGTAAATCTTCCATTTTAAACAGTATACTTGGGTATCCTGTTCAGAAGATACAGGACGTCAGTAGTAAAACCAGCAAAGGAAAGCATACTACAAGTACTGGCAGATTGTTTAGAATTGATGATAATTGTTCGATAATTGATACACCTGGTATCCGTGAATTCGGAATTGTTAATATCAAAAAGGAAGAATTAACACTCTATTTTAAAGAATTCGCAGATTTCTATGAACATTGCAGATTTATGCCCTGCTCTCATACTCATGAACCGGGTTGTGAAGTCAAATCTGCAGTGGAAAGAGGAAAGATAACCGAAGAACGTTATATCAGCTATGTAAATATTTATGAAACACTTAAATAATGCATTTATTTGTGTTAATTTCAAAATGAGATAGATACATTTTTTTTCTTGCTAAATCAAATTAAAATATCGAAATTGTTAACCGTCAAATACATTTAACAGAAACTCAAAATATTTTTGTTTTTGAAATTCTGTTTTCAATAGATGTTTATTGAGTAACTTAATCAATAAGATGAAAGAAAGAAATAAACCAATAGATAAATTTAAGGTTTTAGAATTTGAAGAAAAAATAAAGGTTTATCGCAAAGCTGCTTTAAATCTTGATTCTTTGAATGGTATAAAGCCTTCCAGTGATGAACTTGAAGAGATCATTGATTTCTGTATAGATTCTGAAAGAAATCGGGATGCAATGACTATTTGCGCTCTATGGCTTTCTTTAGAGCCTTCTAATCCCGATGCCTGGTTTAAAAAGGGTGTTATCTTTTATAACCTGAACGAATATAGTAAAGCTGTTTCATCGTTCAACAAAACGTTGTCGCTTAATCCCTATGATGTTGATGCTTATGTTCATAAAGGACTTACTTATAGTCAGATTGGATTAGCAAAACATGCTTTGCGTAATATCAACAAAGCAATATCAATGGAGCCGGACAATTCAGAGGTTCTATTTAACAAGGGAATGATTTATCAGAATTTAATAGATTATAAACGAGCTGTTATTATATTTAAAAAATTAAGAGAAGATGATGAATTTCGTAAAGATGCTTATCAGGAAATTGCATTCTGCTACCATTATGAATCAAAGTTTAATCTTGCTATTAAATACTATGATTTAGCGATAGAGGAAGAACCTTTTGATAATTTTCTCTGGTATAACAAAGCTCTTATTCTTAACGAAATTGCACGATATAATGAATCACTCGAGTGTCTTGATATGTCTCTGGCTCTCAGCGAAGACTTCTTTTTGTCGTATCACAACAAAGGTATAATACTCGCACGTCTAGGAAGGCTAAACGAGGCAATAGAGTCATTTGTCGAAGCTCTCCGAGTAGAACCAGGCGATGTTGATACTTTGTACAACCTTGCCAGTGTTTATGGCGATTTAGGTAATTACAATGAAGCTATCGTATACTTTTCAAAGGCTATTAAAATCAATGCAAGGCATTATTTGTCTTATTTTGGTAGGGGAGTGTGTTACGATGCTCTTGAGCAGTTTGATTCTGCTATGAAAGATTATGATTCTGCTTTGAGAATCAATCAGGAATATTCTGATTTATGGTATGCAAAGGCAGATCTGCTCTATAATTACAATAAGCACAACGAAGCCATCAAATGTTATAAAAGAGCTTTGGAAATCGAACCAACTAATCTGGACTGTCTATTCGACTATGGTTCAACTCTGATGGAAATAGATAATTTGAGCGATGCAAAGCAAACTTTTTCACGAATAATCGAATTAGCTCCAGGTTGGTCTGAAGGTCATTATTCACTTGCTAAAGTTTATGCAAAACTAGAAGATTTCCCGCAATCAATCGAATTTCTTCAGACTGCAATTAAGCTTGATCCCAACAAAAAAAAGGATTTTATCGATGAGTTTCCTGACCTTCTTCCAAATAGGGATTTTGGTACTTTTAGGGATGCAATTGACAAAGGTCCAATTCGTAAATGATGAGCTGTTAAAATAAAAACATTGACATTACGATTTTAGGCTCTTAATTTTTATACCATTGAAATTAATATAAAAAATAAATCATCACGGAGATCTATATGAAAAAAATTGGAACAATATTACTATTATCAGTGTTTTTATGGATTAATCTTTACTCACAAGATGACAAAGTTGATAATATGCAGTTTGAGGAAACACCTGTCATCGAAGAAAGACCTAATTACTTTGCTATTGGTGCCGGTTATGTCGGAACTTTTATATTCGCAAATTATTCCGAAGTAAATAGTCTGTTGAGTGCAAATAAACTTGATCTTCCTGAATTTAAAAATCCAATTTATATGTCGGGAGCCCACGGAGTAACAGGCATTGGAATCATTCCAAATATTCGAGTTGGTTTTTTTGGGTTGGGTGGCACAGCTAATGTTAACAGAAATATTGGTGATACTCTGAAAGGTGCCAGCTATTCAATTAGTCTCGGTGGCTTCTCCATAAATTATGGAATTGTACTTTTCAAATCATTCGCAATTCTACCTGGTGTCAATCTGGGCTGGTCAAGTGCTACTCTTGAGGTCTATAAGACTTCTAAGAGTTTTGACTGGACAAAAATAGATAATAAAGATGAAGTTAATGCTTATAACAAAAGAGCAGAAGGTACCTTCTGGTTCGCCCAGCCACATATTGATATGGAATATGCCCTTACTCCTTTCTTAATGGTGCGAGCAAATGTCGGCTATTCTATGTCATTCCTCCCAACCTGGAAATACAATAAGGAAGCCACTCTGGATAATGTACCTTCAGGTATTAACACTAGTGGAATGACAATGCAATTCGGAATATTAGTCGGATTGTTTAATTTTTAGTTTAATTTTAAAAAAAAATTCTTAAATTTGTAGTCTATTCTCAAACACGTTTTGAGAAATGGGCCCTTAGCTCAACTGGTTAGAGCGTCGGACTCATAATCCGCAGGTTGGGGGTTCAAGTCCCTCAGGGCCCACAAATAAGTCGTATAAACTTAGTGTTTATGCGGCTTTTACTTTTACTATGAACTTTTCAATTTCACCATTAATAGTACCAGCGTATCGGTCTGCGTCTAACCCTCGCAGGCGAGAATACATAAGAAATAAACGCATTTATTTATTCGAATTGCATTTTTGAGTTTAACTCCTACAAATAAATTCTAATTTTATTTACAAATTAAATCATTATATTTGTACCGAATAATACAATTATTAAAGCTGTTTAAAGCAATATCATGAATAAAGCACTTCTTATCTTCGTCTTTATCATTTGCTCTGCTCAGCTCTATTCAGCAGAACCACTCGTCAAATTCTATCTTCAGGATGGAAGTACAAAGCAGTATAATCTCAGCGATATTGACAGCTTGAAAGTAATTGACAAAAAGAACAACTATGTTATGCGTATCCATTATCAGGACACACTGGTAGCTTATTATCCAACAGAAATAGTCGGAAGAATTAAATTTGAAAAAGACAGTGCCACTCGCGATATTCTCAATGTTTATATTTTTTCCTATCCCAAAAGCTACATATTAAGCTCAATCGATAGTGTCATATTCTATATTGATCAGTATCAGCCACTGACTATCGGCTCTCAGGTCTGGATGCTGAAGAATCTCAATGTAGATCATTATCGTAATGGCGACTCTATTCCTGAAGTAAAGGATCCAGATGAATGGTATAGTCTAAAAACTGGTGCTTGGTGTTATTACAACAATGAGACTTCTTTTGGGTTAATTTATGGCAAACTTTATAACTGGTATGCTGTTAATGATCCCCGTGGCCTAGTACCGATAGGTTGGCATATCCCTAGTACTTTTGAATGGGAAGAATTAAGTGAATATCTTGGTGGTGAAAATATTGCAGGTGCGAAACTGAAAGAAAAAGGTATTACCCATTGGGCATACCCCAACGAAGGTGCGACCAATGAGAGCGGCTTTTCCGCACTTCCGGGCTGTGACCGCCTTTTCAATGGTGATTTCAGCAGTATTGGATTCGGCGGTTATTGGTGGTCTGCTACGGATATAACTTCGCAAGTCGCATTGGGCAGGTACTTGTACTACGATTCCATCAATATGTCCCTGACCGATTTCTTTAAAGTGAGTGGGATGTCTGTCCGATGCATTAAAAATAAATAAACTATTAGCAATTTGATTGACTAAAACAGATCCAACATCAAATTCCACTAATTTCCCAAAAAAATCCTATTTCACAACTCTACATTTTTAAAATTTGAGAAATAGCAGTAAATTGCTTTTCTTCATTTTTTACTTTTCCGGATTGTTATGAATAGAATTAAGTCTAAAATATCTGTCAAAAGTGCAGGCTATCAGGAAAACTTCGAGCACTCGAAGCAAATTGTAGCTGAGCTGAACGAAAAGCTTGAAGCTGTCAAGCTGGGCGGCTCAGAAGTCGCAAGGAACCGCCACACAGATCGCGGTAAAATTCTTGTCAGGGACAGAATCAAAAAACTCTGCGACAAAAATACTCCTTTTCTCGAGATGTCAGCTCTCGCAGCGAATGACATGTACGATGGTCAGGCACCCTCAGCCGGTGTTGTTACGGGTATCGGTGTCGTTTCAGGTAAGGAATGTCTTATCGTCGCTAACGATGCGACTGTCAAGGGCGGTACTTACTTCCCGATGACAATCAAGAAGCATGTCCGTGCTCAGGAAGTCGCACTGCAGAACAACCTTCCTTGTGTCTATCTTGTCGATTCAGGTGGAGTGTTCCTGCCTCTTCAGGCTGATACTTTTCCCGATCGCGATCACTTCGGTAAAATATTCTACAATCAGGCTCAGCTCTCTGCGAACAAAATTCCACAGATCGCAGTCGTGATGGGTTCATGTACAGCCGGTGGAGCTTACGTCCCTGCCATGAGCGATGAAACGATCATGGTTCGAAATCAGGCAACCATTTTCATTGGCGGACCGCCCCTTGTCAAAGCCGCAACCGGAGAAGTCGTCACAGATGAAGATCTTGGTGGAGCCGATGTGCATTGCAAGATTTCGGGTGTCTCCGATCATTATGCTCAGAATGATGCTCATGCTTTGGATATAGCAAGAAACATAGTTGAAAATATTGGTCTTAGAACTAAATTCGATATCGGTAGAGAAGCACCCGAAGATCCATACTACGATCCAAAAGAACTTTACGGTGTTTTACCAAAAAATATCCGTTTACCTTTCGATATGCGTGAGGTAATCGCCAGATTTGTTGATGGCAGCAGATTCCAGGAGTTTAAAGAACTTTACGGCACAACCATCATCACAGGATTCGCAAGAGTAATGGGCTATCCTGTCGGCATCATCGGCAATAACGGAGTTATTTTCGGTGAATCAAGCCAGAAGGCAGCTCATTTCATAGAACTCTGCTGTTTGAGAAAAATTCCGTTGGTGTTCTTACAGAATATCACTGGTTTTATGGTCGGTAAAAAATACGAACATGGTGGCATTGCCCGCGATGGAGCAAAGATGATCCATGCCGTTGCAAACGCTAATGTTCCTAAATTCACTCTCATTGTCGGTGCATCGAACGGGGCAGGCAACTATGCAATGTGTGGCAGAGGTTACAATCCCAGAATGCTATGGATGCTTCCTCATGGAAGAATCTCCGTTATGGGTGGCGAACAAGCCGCTGACGTTCTCGCTTCAGTTAAGATTAATCAATTGCTGAAGGAAGGTCAGAAGCTATCAGATGCAGATATAGCCGCAATCCGCGAACCTATCTTAAATAAATATGAAATTGAAGGCAGTCCTTATTTCAGTACTTCGAGAATCTGGGACGATGGTATCATCGATCCTCTGGACATCAGAACTGTACTTGGATTAGGAATAGCAATGTCACTTAATCAACCAATTCCGGAACATAATTTTGGCGTATTCAGGATGTAAATATGTTTAAAAAAATACTTATAGCAAATAGAAGCGAAATTGCTTGCAGGATAATCAGAGCCTGCAAAGAGATGAATATCCCAACACTTGCAGTGTATTCCGAAGCCGACGAATTTGCACAGCATGTCAAACTTGCTGACGAAGCAGTCTGCATCGGTCCTGCTGCACCACTCCAGTCCTATCTGAACATGGATGCTGTGATTAATGCCGCTCTCGAAAACGGATGCGATGCGATTCACCCGGGATATGGATTTCTCTCCGAAAAACATGAATTTAATAAAAAAGTTCGCGAAGCAGGACTTGTATTCATTGGTCCAAAGCCAGAGCCAATGAAACTACTTGGTTCAAAAGTTGAATCCAGAATTACAATGATCGAAGCCGGTGTGCCTGTCATTCCGGGTATGAAGACATCATCGAAGAATATCAGCGATTTCGAAGAAATGGCTGAAAAAATCGGATTCCCTGTGCTGATCAAAGCTTCAGACGGTGGTGGTGGCAAGGGAATGCGTGTTGTTCATAAGTTAGAGGACATCAAAAGTTCTGTCGAAGCAGCTATGCGTGAATCTCAAACAGCTTTCGGAAGTGAAGTCGTCTTCCTCGAGAAATATCTCGAATCACCGCGTCATATAGAATTTCAGGTTGCTGGCGATGAACACGGAAATTTCGTTCATCTCTTCGAACGTGAATGTTCAATCCAGAGACGCCACCAGAAGATTATCGAAGAAACACCTTCAACAGCGGTCAGCCCCGAACTTAGACAAAGAATGGGAGAGACTGCAGTCAAAGTGATTCAGGCATCTAACTACACCAATGTCGGAACTGTCGAGTTCCTACTCGATAAAGATAATAATTTCTATTTCCTCGAAGTCAACACACGTATTCAGGTTGAGCATCCTATCACCGAAATGGTAACAGGTATCGACCTCGTTAAGCTACAGATAAGAATCGCCGCCGGAGAAGCTATTCCTTTCAAACAGGAAGAATTGTCTCAGAACGGTCATTCCATCGAATGTAGAATCTATGCTGAAGATGCCGATAACAACTTTATGCCTTCCTCAGGAAAAATTCATTTCATGAAAGAGCCAGTAGGACCCGGCGTCAGATACGATTCAGGTGTTTACAGTGGTGCGGAAGTTCCTATTTTCTATGATCCAATTCTTGCAAAACTCATAGTCTGGGGCAAAGATAGGGAAGAGGCACGATTGAGAATGATCAATGCGCTTAAATCCAACGTTGTGCTTGGAGTAAAGACCTCCAATAAATTCATGCAGACTGTTCTGGAGAATCAGCATTTCATCGATGGCGATACATGCACAAACTTCATCGATTCTCACAGCGATGATCTGAAGTTCAATTCTACAGCATCATTACTTCATGCATTCGCGGCTGCAGCTTTATCAGAGGATACCAATCAAACTCAAACAGTCAATCATGTTGCACGACAGCTTAATTCATCTCCCTGGCTTGAGATCGGCTATTGGGAAATCGCAGGAGGGAGCAGATAAATGGAACTATTATTTAAAACAAAGAAACATCAGGTTCAGCCTGCAAAAGACAATAAATCGATTAACATCGATGACGTTCTGCATAATTTTGAATTCCGTAGAATTGACAAGAATCATTTGAAGATAAATATCTCCGGAGTATGGCAGGATGTATTCATAGCAGAGGACAAGAATCATTACTATGTCAATGCTGAAGGCACTACCTATCATTTCGATAAAGTTCACAACGATGGAAATGACTATGGCGAAGGTCAGTCAGCAAACGAAGATATTATCAATGTTAAGCCACCAATGCCCGGTTCGATTGTAAAAATACTTGTCGAACAAGGACAAAAAGTTACCGAGGGTGATGGTCTGATCATTGTAGAAGCCATGAAAATGGAAACTACAATCTACACCACAATCGATGGTATCGTCACCGAAATCAATGTCTCCACAGGCGAGCAGGTCGATGCTGATAAAGTGCTGATGGTCGTCGAGAAAGAAAAAGCTTCTGAATAAAAGCAAATTTGAGATTTTGTCATTCCCATTGAAAAGGGAATCTATTAAAAAAAAGCGGTTTCAAAGCCGTTTTTTTGTTTTAGTATACTCTTGTTTTGTTCGTAAATTGTGGCAGGATATTTTTTTAATTACTGAATGCAATCAATGTAAATTATATCCCAAATAATAATTGATTCCCGAGATTTTTGCTAATCTACCATATTTTTAATAAATTTGTAAGTTATAAACTTCCCCGAAAAGAAAATTATTTGTTCAATATAATTCAGGATATTTTATGAAGATTCATGAACATCAGGCAAAAGACCTTCTACGTAGGTTCAATGTACCTGTTCTGAAGAGTAAAGTTGTGTACACAGCTGATGAAGCCGGCAAAAGTGCATTCGAAGACTTTGTAAATATGGGATGCAACACTATCGTGTTGAAGGCTCAGGTTCATGCCGGAGGGCGCGGAAAAGGTTCAATCCATGATATTACAACCGACGAAATTCAATTTGTTGGCGAAAAACAAGTTCGAGGCGTAAATGTAATTTCAGGCAATGATGTTGCCCATACTATTTATGAATATGCCGTTAGAATGCTCGGCAATAAAATTAAGACTATCCAGACAGGTGAATCCGGTACAATCATCGGCAGATTATTGCTCGAAGAGGGTGTCGGCATTGCTAAGGAATTCTATGCAGGTATAGTTCTCGATAGAGGAACTGGCAAGAATACTATCATGGTTTCCACCGAAGGTGGTGTCGAAATCGAGAAAGTTGCCGAAGAATCCCCTGAAAAAATCTTGAAAGAAGCTATCGATCCCAAACTTGGATTCCAGAATTATCAAGCTCGCAGATTGGGTATAGGTCTTGGTTTAAGCGGTGATGCATTCAAGAGCTTCAATACTTTTATCACTCGTCTGGTAAGAGCTTATGAAAGCCTCGACTGCAGTCTTTTGGAAATCAATCCTCTAGTTCTTACTACCAACGGTACAATGATCGCATTGGATGCCAAGATGAACTTCGATGACAATGCTCTCTATCGTCATGCAGAATATGAAGATCTTCGCGACATCACAGAAGAAGCTCCTCTCGAAGTAGAGGCTTCAAAATTTGATCTTAATTACATCAAGCTCGATGGTAATGTTGGCTGTATGGTAAACGGTGCAGGTCTGGCAATGGCAACAATGGACATGATTCAGATGTCCGGCGGAAGCCCTGCAAACTTCCTCGATGTTGGGGGTGGAGCAAATGTTGACAGAATTGCAAATGCTTTCAGAATCATGTTGAGCGATCCTAACGTAAAAGCAGTTCTTATAAATATATTCGGTGGTATCGTAAGATGCGACAAGGTAGCTGAGGGTATCGTTCAGGCTCTTAAGAAAGTCTCAGTTAATGTTCCCGTTATTGTCCGTCTTGATGGCACAAATGCCAGAGAAGGCAAACTCTTACTCAAGAATTCAGGTTTAGCATTCAAAGTAGCAGAGAATTTTGAGCAGGCAGCCAAACTGGTTACAGAAGTAGTCGCAGCATAAGTTCTAAGCATGTCATTCGTGTGCAAACAGGTATCTATTTTATTGAAAATCATCCGGTTCAAAAGAATCGGATGATTTATTTTATTTCTTTTTCGCCCTGAGAGCGTTTGAGTTAACTTTAAAGGAGAGATCGAAGAAAGGTTCGGTTCCTGATTCCTTGAGCTTCATAGAGGCTATGTAGCCTATCATAGCCGCATTGTCCATGCAGTATGACATCATCGGAGCGATGCTACGGATATTGTGTTTAGCTGATTCATCATACATTTTCGTTCTTAAACCGGAATTAGCAGATACTCCACCTGCTATTACGATAGATTTAACTTTCTTTTCGAGTGCGGCTGTGATAGCTTTATGAACAAGAATATCTACTATTGCAGCCTGAACAGAAGCACAGATATCAGGCATTTTCTCTTCAGGCACACCATCCGGAAATTCCTTTTGGATGAAATATCTGACTGATGTTTTAAGTCCGCTGAAACTGAAGTTATAATCACCGCTGTGCATCATAGAGCGTGGAAAGTTATAGGCTTTGGGATTTCCGGATTTTGCTAACTTATCTATTTCCGGTCCACCGGGATAGGGGAGACCGAGCAGTTTAGCTGTCTTGTCGAAAGCTTCACCAGCTGCATCATCCTTTGTCAACCCCATTATCTCATAAGAAGTAAATGATGTAACATAGAACAAAGCAGTATGTCCTCCGCTCACAACCAGTGATATAAATGGAAATGGTACTTCTTCTTGTAAATTCCCCGAAAATAAGTGTCCTTCTATATGGTTGACTGGTACAACAGGGATATTATATCTTATTGACAAAGCCTTTGCAAAGTTAGATCCGACTATAAGTGAGCCAATCAAGCCCGGTTCGCTTGTTACCGCTAAAGCATCAATATCAGCCATAGTTTTCCCGCATGAATCAAGTGATTCATTTACTACACGTGATATTGCCTTTAAATGTGCTCTTGATGCCAATTCAGGCACAACACCTCCAAATTTTGAGTGGAAGTACTGTGAAGAAATAATATTTGATAGCACTGCCGAGTTTTCGATTACTGCCGCAGACGTTTCGTCGCATGAAGATTCTATAGCAAGTATTGTCATTGCTGGTTTTTTAATTTCTTAAATAATAAATTTAATGCCGCAGATACTGCTCTGTTGCGGTTTATAATCCTGTCTCCGCCAAACTTGAATTTTATGGCAATTGATTTCAGCTGATCAGAATATCCTATCCATACCGTCCCAACGGGCTTCTCCGTTGTTCCGCCATCGGGTCCTGCAATTCCGGTGATGCTAATGCCAATTGTAGTTTTGAATTTCTCACGAACATTATGAGCCATCTCGATAGCTGTCTCTTCTGAAACAGCACCTTTCATGGTCAATGTTTCTGGATTGATGTCTAACATTTGTTGTTTCATCTCATTGCTATATGTAATAACGCTCCCCTGAAAATACTCAGAACTTCCGGGAATGGATGTCATTTCGCCACTCAATAAGCCTCCAGTGCACGATTCAGCAAATGAGACAGTTTTACCCTGACTTTTAAGAAGTTTTCCGCAAACTGATGCCAACGAATCATCTGCTTCACCAATAATAAATTTCTCAGCTTTGGAATAGATATAATCAGATACGATTTTGATTTTTTGATTACATTCCACTTTATTATCACTTTCTGAACCGATTCGAAGACGAACGCCTTTATAGCTTGGAAGAAAGGCTAAAGTGCATCCATTCAAAAAAGCCGAAGAGTCTCCAATTAATTCAGCCAGAACAGATTCAGAAATTCCCGCTGTTTGTAGAACTTTATATACAACAATCTTATCGCCCTCATCCTTGATCTTTTCAGAGATAAACGGAAGTACTGAATCAGACATAATATACTTCATTTCAAAAGGAACACCTGGTAAAGAAATAACGTACTTCTCACCAATATCAAAAAGCATCCCGGGAGCAGTCCCCAGCATGTTTCTCAGTAGGTTGCATTTGGTTGGAAGCATCGCAACCTTTCTACTATTTTCCGTAATTGTGATACCTCTGTTTGTGAGAAGTGATTCGATATGAAGTAGTGTTGGTTCAGATAGTACAAGAATGTCATTAAAATATTCAGCCAAAACTTCCTTTGTGATATCATCATGTGTAGGACCAAGTCCACCGGTTATAATAACCATATCTGTTACATAGAGTAACCTGTCTAGTTCTGATGTAATGTCAGGCTCATTATCGCCTACAGTAGAGTGATAATTAACTTTTGCTCCCAGCTTAGTACATTCATCTGCTATCCACGAAGCATTTGTATTTAATACCTGCCCGATGCAAATTTCATCGCCAATTGTTAATAAGGAAATATTCATTTGTTCAGTTCATCTGTTAGTGAGTTTTTATTTACGAAATTAATCGATAAATATTTAATCGGGTATAAAACAAAACAGGCTGTATAATCAGCCTGTTTTTAAATGCTCTATCGTGGAAGAATTAAGCTTCTGGTTCAGTTTCCGGAGCAGGAGTTTCTACAACTTTGGTCACTATATCGTCAACTAAGACGGGAACTTCAATGACTTCAATTGGAGCAATAACTTCTACTGGAGTTTCAATAACTTCTACGGGTGCTTTTGTTCTTACGGTTTTTGCTTTTATTGGGCTTTCAGAAATTTCAGACATTACTTCTTCAATTTTTAGTTTGTCTTCTTTTTTCTCATAATTAATGAACTCTTCAGGAAGCTCGTAATCAACCTGTGTTGGAGGAGGCGGCTCCATTGAGAACTTTTCTGCATTTGGAACAGGATGTGAACCATTATAAGCAGTAATGATATCCTGATCTTTATCTCTGAGATATTCAACAACAGAAAGAACAATCTTCTTTGATTCTTTATCAAATTCAACTACTTTCAGTGGTAATTTATCACCAATCTGGAAGTAATCGCTTATGGTTTTAACTGGAGCAAATGAAAGTTGAGACACCGGCACGAAACCATCGACACCATCAGGTAATTCAACGATTACACCTTTTTCAATAATGCGTTCAATCTTTGCTTCTGTTTCTGAAGTTACTTTATATTTATCTTCGAAGAAATCCCAAGGATTATCTTTTATTTGTTTGTGTCCTAGAGCAATTCTTCTTTGTTCTGGATCGATACTGAGAACCGTTACATCAAGATTTTCGCCTTTTTTAACGAATTCGCCCGGATGACGTATTTTCTTTGTCCAACTTAGATCACTAATATGAACAAGTCCATCAACTCCTGGCTCTAATTCAACGAATACACCGAAATTAGTTAGATTGCGGACAATCCCGGTATGTTTTGAATCTACGGGGTATTTTTTCATCAGGTCTTCCCATGGATCCGGCTCAAGTTGTTTCATGCCTAAGGCAAGTTTTTTATCGTCTTTATCTATGTTGAGGACAACTGCATCAATAATCTGTCCCATTGAAACCATCTGTGATGGATGCTTTACGTGTTGTGTCCAGCTCATTTCGCTGATGTGGATAAGTCCTTCAATTCCCTTTTCGATTTCAATGAAAGCACCGTAGTCAGTTAGACTGACAACTTTGCCGCGAACTTTTGTACCTTTTTCATATTTTTCGCCGATAGTATCCCATGGATGTGAAGTTAACTGCTTCATCCCTAATGAAATTCTCTTTTTATCAGTATCAAAATCAAGAATAACAACCTTGACAATCTGATCGAGTTCAACGATTTCACTTGGATGTGTAACTCTGCCCCAAGAGAGATCTGTTATATGGACTAGACCATCTACGCCGCCAAGGTCAACGAATATACCAAAGTCAGCAACTGCTTTGACTGTGCCTTCAAGAACAAGACCTTTTTCAAGTTTGCTGATAATTACTTCGCGCTGTTCGGAAAGTTGTTCTTCAAGAAGAACCTTATGACTAACGACAACATTTTCGCTTGGATGGTTAACCTTTACGACTCTTACATCAATTGTTTTTGAAACCCACTGATCAAAATCACGTACCGGTCTGACGTCAATTTGTGAACCTGGAAGGAATGCTTCGATGCCTAAAAGATCTACAACCATTCCGCCTTTAATGCGGCGAAGAATACGAACCTGTACAATTTCCTGTTTTTCGTTAAGGTTGATAATGTCATCCCATATACGCATGAAATCAGCTCTTCTTCTTGAAAGTAAGAGTGTGCCTGTTGCATCTTCAATATTTTCGATATAAACATCAATTACATCGCCTGTTTTGAGTGTTTCTGAGTTGAGGAGTTCCGCTCTGGGAACAACACCAACTGATTTGAAGCCGATGTCGACATAGACTTCGTCTTTAGTTATTAATGTGATCGTACCTCTAACAAGTTCGTCTTCCTTAATATTCTGTACTGATGATTCGGTCAAAGCCAAAAAAGCATCATCACTTAAATCGAGATTTTCAAGACTTTGCTCGAGAATATTTGCCAAAGATGATAAGTTGTGAAATGCAGGAGAGCTTGATTCTTGGATTTTTTTATCCTGCAAAGAGTTAGATGCGAGCTCTTCGATCATTGTGGAATTTTCGGACATAATGTACTCCATTATTAAACGGTAATTTCTGCCACCGTCAGCATCTTGTTAAACATTTTTCAAATAATTGAAAATTATAGATTTGCAATTTACAAAAAATATTATTTTAAACAAAAGATAAGAAAATATTTAATGAAACTTGGGGGGTAAATTAATAAAACGGAAAACTGAAGTGGTGGTGTAAAAAATTTTACATATTAAGAAGGTCGTTTATACCTTCATTCATTAAAGGCACTGTGATTATAGTTTCGGTAAACGCATCTTTAACACTATTAATTGACAATTCACCTCTGTGCAGGCTTAGAATTTTTGTAACAATTGCCAGCCCAAGTCCAGAACCCTGTTGTTCATTTGTATTCCTGTCGAACTGCATATAGGCATCAATATTGGAAGTTTGCTCATCTGTCATACCAATGCCAAAGTCTTTGAAGCTTATAATGAGTTTGTTGTCTTTGAAATATGAACTGACAATTACCTTCGTATTCTGAAGGGAGTATTTAAAACAATTATCACTAAGCTCCTCAATTACTTTCATTAAGAAAGTTTCTCCAATAGCTACTGTCGCTTCAACCAAGTGCAAAACAACATCATTCTGACGGTCATAATTATTTGCTTTGCCCATAACTATTTCAAAAATGTAAGTTTCAGCAGATTGAGTATATTGCTTTTGTAATAAGTTTATCTGATTAATATCAGATGATAAAATAATTAAATTGGAATAATATAAATAATTCTCAAATAAATGATTAAGTCTGTTAGCTGATTCGTGAATATCAGTAAGTATCTCTGCAACTTCATTTATGTCTGCATCCTTATCCAGTATGTGATTTTTCAAATAATCAGCCAGTCCACGAATCTGATTAATTGGAGTTCGAACCTCATGTGGAAGAACCATTGTTAGACTTGAGGTCAGACTAGAAAATTTATCTCCCATCTGCATTTGCTTGTGCTGTAGATCAAGAGTTCTTGAAGCGACAACCTGATCCATTACTTCCTTATTCTGAGTCTCTCTTTCTGAAACAACCATTTCATTAATTGAAATTCCATAGAGTGAGGAATAGAAGTTTAACAAATTCAGTATAGCCAACTCAGAAAATATCTGTTTGTCATCCGATCTAAGAATTACCAAGCCATTTATTCCGTCAAAACAAACTAAAGGAAGTAGGGCAAAATTTGAAATTACATTATCTAAAGTAGTTACAACCGGAGATCCTAAACGAAGAGCATTACCGACAGATTGGTTTTCTAATAAAGCATCAAAGAACACGGAAGCATCCTCATGGTCAGGATATGTTCGGGCAAGGTCAAAAGTAAATGTTTCTTTGTTTAACAAATAAAGTGAAACAGATATCATATCCGGGAGATCAAGATATACTTTAAGACCTTCATCTAAAAGATATTTTAATTTCTTGACATTATATTTATTGGCAACGAAGTTCGAAACTGATTCGAACAATCTATTATATTTTAATGAATATTGATTTTCAAGACTCAAGGAAATAACCTATAGGGTTAATATTGATAAAGATTGCTCATACTGTAAAGTGATTTGCTCATAAAGTCCTCTAAGCGAATTTTCTTTAAAGCTAAGTTCATTCCAGATATTATAATTTGGTTCATCAACAATATCATCACCAGAGTTACCAAGTTCTAGGAGAGATGTTATCACATTGGCTAAGTGTACGCATGCAACTTGAATGTCAATTCTCCCATCAATAGATCCGGAAGAATGATGTTTAATACAATTTCGGATAGATATAGGCAATTTCCATTTTTCAGCAAGAAGATCACCTAATATATCATGATCTATAACAAAAAATTTCTTCTCTGAATCCTTAATTCTTATATTTGTATTGAAAGCCTCATCGACTGCTTTTGAATAATCATCAGGAAAAAGTTTAAAAAAAACTAACTTCCCAATGTCATGCATTAGACCAGCTAAGAAATAATTCTCAACATTTTTAATTCCTAGAGTAACACCTAATAATCTCGAGGCAACTGCGACTCCGATAGAATGTTTCCAAAGATCAACTACATTGAATTTTGATTGTGAATTAATTGAATTGAAAATCTGGAAAACTGAAAGAGAAAGAACAATATTTTTTACTTCGTTGAATCCCATTAGAAAGATAGCTTGAGATACTGTATCGATTCTTGTTTTAAAACCATAAATTGATGAATTTACCACCTTCAATAGTTTAATCGATGATGACTGATCCTTACTTATTATATCTGCAACATCCTGAACTGTTGATCTTGGATTTGAAATTGAATCCAATAATGAACTATAAATAGTTGGCAGAGTTGGAAAGTCATCCAACCTAGAGATAATTTGTTGATAGTTCATCATTGCTTTCTACTCATTTGTCTAGCTAAATGATACACACCGATGTCATATAGTTCATTCTCGAATTGATTTCTTGGTTCCCATTTCATCCTTTCCTTGATTCTGATTCTTGCTAGTTCCATTAATTCTTCACTAATTGCAAATTCTTCATCTTCTGAATCGTCATTTTGAATAATAACTGTTAGGATATTCCATGTTTTGAATGTGTTCTTGTGTTTGGCACTTAATGTAGCACCAGCACCAATAAGTGTTTGCCCATAGTTATTCATTACAGGTTCAAGTAGGATCATTCCGTCTTCTATGTTATCAATCGATATAACTTTTGCCATTTTACACTATTAATTTCTTTGACATATTCATAATCGGCACAATTAAAAAAAAATTTAATTCGAAAATGACTATTTATCAATATTTGTGATTTTTTTTAGACTGTCGATTTCAGCCTTAGTCAGATGGCGATGCTCTCCACGATTTAAACCACGAGCTGTTAGTCCTGCAAATGATTTTCGGTCTAGTTTCTGAACTTCATATCCGTAAGCTTCGAAAATTCTTTTTACCTCGTGATGCTTGCCTTCCCTTAATATGACAGTTACTTTTGCGTTATCCTTATGATCGATATATAATTCACAGGGAGATGAGCTAAAATCTTCAAGTTCAACACCCTGGCTAATCGCCAAGGCATCCTTTTCATGTATAGGTTTATCCAATCCTGCTGAATAAATGCGCTCAATTTGATATCGTGGGTGAGTTAATCTATTAGCTATCTCGCCATCATTTGTTAATAAAAGTACACCTGTTGTATTTCTGTCAAGACGGCCGATAGGATATATGCGACTACTTGACTTAACCAGATCCAAAACAGTTTTTCGGCTTCTTTCATCGTTAGTAGTCGAAATTGTATCTTTTGGCTTGTTCAAAAGTATATAAGTGAAATGTTTGAAAGATTTGATTGGGTCGCCGTTAACTGTGATAAAGTCAGTTGGTCCAACTTTTGTCGCCAATACAGTAACCAACATGCTATTGACTTTCACAGCACCGCTGATAATTAGTTCGTCTGCTTTTCTTCGGCTGCAAAGTCCAGAATCGGCTATAAACTTATTGAGTCGCACTAGTTCAGTATCTTTGACTCTTATATTTCTTGTATTTGATTTCATTAGTATTTATTTACTTTCTTCCATAGCTCTCCTAAGTATCGTGCTATAGGATTAATTACATCAGCATCATTCCAATAACCTGCATGTGATGCGGGATTCCAACTAGTCATTAGAGTGCCGACATTTACTTCAAAGTCAAAATTGACTGCATTATTGTAGTCTTTGTTTATTGTTTTCAGTGGGTAACCGATAATATCATCTTTATCATAATAGTTCCACCATTGTGGTTCAATATCAGAGTAATATTTGGATAAAATTTCAGTTTTCAGTTTAATGGGGATGCCAAAATTCTTATATCTGAGGCCCCATAGAGGAAGTGGGCTACCCAGAGTAAAAAATCCACATAGGGTTTGACACTGTTCAATAGGCAAATCACTTAAATCTTGTTTAACAAAATCACTTAATAGTGGTTTTTGGGGGGAATCATTTTGTATGTCATAAATATAGTTTGATGCAATTACAGACCCAAGCCCATGTGCAATAATGCATAGCGGAGCTGATTCTCCAGCATGTTTTGCCAGCTTTTTAATTGTTTTAGCTATAACTCTATGAATACCATCGTAAATAGATCTGTCATTACCCATTTGCTGGTACGCGATTGCATCTCCTGCAAAGTCAATCATAAGGCGACGAAGCTGTTTAAAGTCCATCTCTCCGCCTTTTTTAAGGTTTTCCCAGAGTTTATCCTCTGACTTCTGAATAACTGGTGCCCAATATACAGGTTCAATAATAAATTCAGCAGCTGGATTGATATGTTGAATTGATTGAATCTCTATCTCTGCCAGTTTCTTTAAATCATAGGAAATCTGATCAGCATAATTTGCTTTCTGCTTACCTATTCCATGAATAAGAGCTACTGCAATTTTTTGAGTCATAGCTTTTTTATAAAATATATATTAATAAGGTAGTTTATTTCAAAAATATAAATTTAATATATTAATTTGTTTTATCAAAATGATGATTGTCTTTATATTGAGAAAAATTCCCACCCCATCTCCAGCCTCTTTCAAGAAATTCTTTCACAACAAAATTATTTTGTGAAAAAGTACCGGTTTTTGATATCTCATATTTCCCATTTGAGGGAGATATTGTTCCGTCTTTATGTAATACAGGATTAATCTGTGGATTAATATCAATTGCCCTACCAAAAGAATGATTTGATAGGCGATTGGTTCCAGCTATATTTCGATAATTGAATGCAGATGTATTGTTGTCCTCCATCGAAGCGTCATCTGACCAATTATACTTAGAAATTGGAATAGCCTTATTTATTGGGAATTTCTCATCAAGAATTCGCTTGAAGATTTCCTGAATATCTCTTTTGACAGATTTATTAATTAATATCTGCCCGGAATGTATTTTGTGATCGAAAGAATAATATTTAATATCTAGCAGTATCATTGAATCTAAAACTTCTTTGGGTGCCTTTGTCTCTTTAGTTGCTTCTTCAAATGTCATTTGACTATCGATTATTATCTCAACTTCCTTATTTTTCATGCTCAAGAAAGCAAAAGAAACTATTAAGAATAACAAATAAATGCTTTTTTTATGGACATTTCTCATAAATTATCTATTCCATCGTTATTATCTTATTATGCAAGATACTAATTTTACAACACTTAATTACTAATGAGGTTAACATGACGACGAAAGAAATTCTAACAAATTATAAAACCATAGCTGTTGTTGGATTCTCAGCAAATACTGAAAAAACTTCACATAGGGTTCCTATCTACATGATAGAACAAGGATACGATGTCATTCCGGTTAATCCTGTTGCTGATAAAATTGCAGGCATTATAGTTTATCATGATTTAGCCTCCATACCTGGTGAAATTGACATAGTAAATGTATTTCGTCCATCCGCAGATTGTTTAAATGTAGCAAAAGAAGCAATGGAAAGAAAAAAATCCAGGGGGGATGTTAAAGTTCTTTGGCTTCAGGAAGGAATAATCAACGAGGAAGCTAGAAACATTGCAGAAGAAAATGGAGTTGAATTTATAGAAGATAAATGTATATTGAAAGAACACTCTCACTATTTTTAACTTTTTGGAACTAGATAAACTTATCTATTTAAATATTTTTAGGTGAGTTTTCTTTTTTCAAACATCAATATCAAATTTATAAAATAAAGACTAAATTAGTCCGTTTTTTCACCTCAAAAATAATTAAGTATTAAAACAAGCGAATAAAAATTATGAGTATAGAAAAGTATTTTATTGGATTTTTCTTTATGATCTCACTTTTATGCACAACTGCCAGATCACAACAGGATAATATCGAATCAAAAAAGGTTTCAATTATTGGAATTGTTAGAAATTCCACAACACAAAAACCAATTCCTGGAATTACCGTAAAAGTTGAAGGTACTCAATCCGGAGCTATTACTAAATCTGATGGAAGTTTCGTAATCAAAGGTCTCAGTCCAGGCACTTACGCAGTAAAATTTTCTGGTGTTGCTTACAATCAGTTTATTCAATCAAATATTATAGTTTCAAATGTTAAGCCCGCACAACTCGAAATAAACCTCGTTGAGAAAACAATTGAACTTAAAGGTGTAGAAGTTCGAGGTAGTTTTTTTCTGAAAAGAGCTGAAACTGTTACATCATCTCAATCCTTGTCTGCCGAAGAAATTCGTAGAGCTCCTGGAGTAAATGAAGATGTTATTCAGGCTACTTCTCTTCTCCCTGGTGTAGCTGTTTCAGCCCCGGGTAGAAACGATATGGTAGTGCGTGGTGGAGCACCTTTTGAAAATCTATTTGTAGTCGATAATATTGAACTTCCTAACATCAACCATTTTGGATCTCAAGGTAGTAGCGGTGGCCCGCTTGCATTAGTGAACATCGATTTTGTTAATAACGTAAATTTTAGTGCCGGTGGATTCGGCTCTAAATATGGAGACAAACTCTCATCAATTACGAATATTACACTCAGAAATGGCAATGAAGACCGCTTTGGAGGTAAAGCCATACTTTCCGCCACTGGATTCAGTTTCAATGTTGAAGGTCCTATCAGCGATAAAGGATCTTATATTCTAAGTGCAAGAAGAAGTTATCTCGATTTGATTTTCAAAGCCGCCGGTTTGGGTTTTATTCCTCAATACTGGGATTTTATGGCTAAAGTTAACTATAAGCTCGATGTTGAAAACTCATTAACATTCCTATCAATTGTTGCTTTGGACAATGTCTATCTAAACAACAGCAACCTCGATAATCAATACAAAAATAGTCAGGTGGCAGTCCCTGATCAAAAGCAGTATTTTGCCGGTTTAACCTGGAAGCATCTTTTCTTAACCGGATTTTCAAATGTTACTATAGGAAGAAGTTTCACAGATTATAAAACATTTCAAAACGATTCCAATAAACAAACTATTTTCAAGAACTATTCTATCGAAGGTGAAAACACTCTAAAAGCCGATTTTGAATTTCAACTTGCTAAATTTTGGCTGGTTGATTTTGGCTCACAATTCAAATATGCTTCACAACTTAAATACGATGTGTTGATCCCGGGATTTTTAAGAACGGATCAGTTTAATGTACCACAGCCACTCCAGGTTGATTCATCAATCAACACACTCAAGAATGCAACTTTTGTGTCATTGACCTCAACAATTGGTCAGCATAAAGTCACATTTGGCGGAAGATTAGATTACTTTAGTTTCACTCAGGATAAGTTCTTTTTTTCACCCAGATTATCAGCTATATATCAGATCAATCCCGTATCTGCTGTAATTATGAGTGCAGGACGTTACTATCAGTCTCCTTCATATATCTGGTTGATCGGAGCACCAGGGCAAAAGCTGAATCCAATGACAGCTGATCAGGCAGTCCTTGGATATGAACATACTCCGATGGAGGATGTGAAAGTTCAGCTTGAGGGATATTATAAGATTTATTCAAACTATGACGCCAGAATCTTCCGTCCTCAGGCAGTCCTAACTCCGGGCGGATTCGAAGATATTTATTCCGATATTCCATTTGGATTAGAACCCGTTAATAATTCAGCAAAAGGTTGGTCAAGAGGGGTTGAGTTATTCATACAAAAAAAATGGCGTCCTGATTTTCCTCTGTATGGATTACTCAGTATATCTTACAGCAGATCAATGTTCACTTCAATTGAAGGCAAAGAAAGGCTAAGTGCTTATGATTCACCACTAATTTTCAATCTTGCTCTTGGTTATCGTTTCGAGAATAATTGGGAAATCGGATTTAAATACAGAACTGCTATTGGCAATCCTACAACTCCCTATCTGCCGACTGGTGTCCAGGATTATACCCGATATAACGAAGGCGAAAGATTACCAATATTCCATCAAACAGATGTCCGTATCGATAAGAGATTCGATTTAGGTAACTTCTCTCTGGATGCATATATAGATGTCCAGAATATTTTTAATACAAAAAATATTTCCGGTGGCAGATGGGATTTCAGAACTCAGTCAGTTGTTTACAATAAATCATTTGGAATTCTTCCAAGTATTGGTATCCAATTTGAATTCTAGAATATTTTACTCAATAATAAACGTTTTCATAATACTTTTACCTCTTGATTTAATAAACAAGAAGTATATCCCGCTCTGTAAACCTGACGTGTCGTATTCCAGGTTTACTGTGTTTGTTTCTTGTGTCTGATATTCACAACCTACTTTCTGCCCTAGGGCATTATATAGGATTAAAGAATAATTATCTGGAATTTCTGAACTTAATTTCAGAAGCAATTTATTGCCGGATGAAATAGGATTTGGATATAAAAAGATGCCTTGGTTTGGCTCCTTATCTTCCTCCACATCTGTAGCTAGATATGACCGCCATATACCATTATAGTAATCCCCTATTATTGCAGTATTTTCATCTATAATACATACTCTCATAGTAGGAGGTAACTGGTTAACAATTAAAGCATTTGAGTCTCTCTGCCAAGAATCCCCACCATCTTGTGTCCAGTATATTTTTCCGAATTGTCCTACAGCAATTGCAGTTTTCCTGTCAAGAACATCAATATCTTCTAATCCAAAAGGTGGCCAACAAAGTGTATCAAGAACTTTTATCCACGTTTCGCCACCATTTGTTGTTCTATAAATGTAATCATAAGTATTATCTCCAAATCCCGTTCTTTGTAATCCTGCTGTGAATCCGTATAGAGTATCTACAAATTTAATCTTCATTGGAAAGATATAGTCAGGATAGTAATACTCTGTCCAAGAATTTCCTCCATTAGTTGATTTAAAGAATTTTTCATCATAGTTTGGATTGCCATCATAATAAACAGCCATCAAAAAAATAAAATTTTCTGAAAGCATTTGAAAATCTAATAATACACAAGAAACAGGAAGATATATTTGTTTATAAGTTTCGAAACCGTCATGAGAGATGAAATATTTCTTGTTGTCATACATCAGCCCATGATCATGATTGAACATATCAACTTTTGCAGTCATATTAGAAGTATGTATCTCTTTAATATCTCCTTCTTTCCAAGTAATTCCATCGTCAGTTGATTTAATAAAAGTTCCCGAATCGCATAAAACAATTATGAACCCTTTCTCAGGATAAGACATTGAACGGGGCATATGAACAGGATTATGAAAATTAGAATCAGTAAATATTTTTCGCCAATTTCTACCACCATCATCAGATTTTAAAACTAGAGTATAAAATCCCTCGATACCTACAAGTGTAACAACATTTAATGAATCAGCATTTTTAATCTCCAAGATAGAATTGCTATCAAATTCTTCCCAGACTTTTTCCCAAAGGATTTTTGCATCAACATTTGAACATAATGCTAATGACCAAAGAAATATAGTTATAAAACTTTTCATATGATTCTTAATTAGATTGCGATGGGGCTTAAAACCCCATCACAATATGGTTGATAAATTATTTAATAATCTTGCCTGTTCCAGCCAATACTCCATCTATATAGATTCTATAGAAAAATAAACCCTTTGTATTGATAACGTTTGAAATATCAATTTCTTTCGTTGCTTCACCAGAAGATTCATTGAATGAATAGATAGATTGTCCGAGTAAATTGAAAATATCAATCTGAATTTTGCAAGTACTCTTCGGACAGTTGAATAGAACTGAACCTTGATTTAAAACCAGTAATCCTTTAAAGTTTTCAATTGTTCCATTTAAGGATGTTTTCATTGTAATAGGATCCCAATAATGTTCCATTTGAAGCCAATCACATGTTGTATGACAACCTTGGAAATATACCCAAGGCATTTTATTTGTTAATTGATCTGGTAGTACCGAACAATTTATTGGATTAGGTATTATTGGATTACCAATTGGGACTATATTTAAAGATGGTGTTTGCGTACTGTCTCTACAAACCATATACCTTTGGATGCAGCAGTTTGAGTCCTTACACATTATTTTAACTATTACAGTTTCTCCGAATGGTCCACCCATAAGTTCAGTTTTCCAACATGAAGCATTCATTATTCTCCATGTATCAAAGCAACCAATTGTTTTTGGGCGAGGATTAAAACCCATTGGGTCTTCTTCAATTAGTCTATAAACCGCTTTTTGGTATAGTTCCTTTTCTGTCAGAGACAAGCAATTATTATTAAAATATATAATTTTTGTTACTTGCAGGTCTTGATAATTAGAAGGTGGACAAGCAATCCTACTCCTATAGTAAACTCTAATATTGCATCCATTACTCAAAGTATAGAATCTGGAAGATTCAATTGACCAAGCCTCTGGACAATCTAAAGGACAAATTGAAGTAGTTGTATCAACTTCTACAACGGTTGAATCACAGCTGACTGTTTTTGATATTATACAATCATCCACACCTGGATAGCTTCCTTTAAGAAGAAATATTCTGAAAGTTGAACTTCCACTACCAATGCAGAAAGATTTAGTCCAAGGAGGATTCATTTCTAAATTTAGGATTCCTGACATCGTCTGATTCGGATATTCAATCATATAATTGTTGTAACAGGTAATATTTTCGGGAAAATTTATTCCGGTTAAAAAGACTCTGCAACTACCCGATGGACAACTTCTGTCTCGCTTACCCACATAAGTTAACCAGCTATCTCGGTTAGTGGGACACGGGCAACAGTCAGATAAATTAACTTCCCCTGTGAACATCGTGAAACCCTCATAAAATCCATCTCCCTTCGGACAATATGGTGTATTAGGATCATTATGATGGTTTTATTTGATTCTATATTTTACAACTTTTGTCGAATCATTTGGGCAAAAAATAAATGAACTACTGCCGTTTCTATTTATTGAATCCCGATGAAGAACTACATAGTCTCCAACTATTGGATCCCATTGAGTGAAAATGATAATAGGATCACCACAAAATGGATTATGAAGTGTTACCTTTACACATCAAGTATCAACAACTTCGGTTGATACTGTAAAATAATCACAACAAATAAGAGAAAATTCATCTGCAGTAGCAAATTTGACACAAACAAACATTGAAATAATTAAAAACAGAAACTTTTTCATGACATACCTCTTGATAAATTGATTAAATTATTTATCCCGATTTATATTAAAAAGGGCATTTCCGCTTAAATGCTCTCCTGTTAGGTATCGTCAAACACCCTGCCTGAAAGCAAAAAGGAAAACGCCCCGTTTCCGGAGCGTACCTTCTTACCGTTCTCAGACATAATAATTGACGATTTTAACAGGAGAACGAAAGTAAGACAACGCTTACAAATATTTCAAAAAATCTATATTACTTCAGTAATAATCAGTCTTTAATAATCAAAAAATCAATTCATATTTATATATAAATATATTTGGTCATTTGCTAATATAATTTTTTTTAATATATTTTGACTAGCTAATAATTTGAATTCTAATATCACATTCTTTTATTTAAATAATTATATATTGAAATATTCAAAAAAATTTGTGGATAAATACTTTAAAAATATGCTATTAATATTGCACAAATATTTAGATTTCTCGCCATTTTTCGTTAATTTTGTAAGATTTATTAATTAAATAAGATCAAGTGGAAAAATGGCGTTATTTTCAAAAGAACAGATCATTCCAACAATATTAGAAGACGAATTAAAAAGCTCATATCTGGACTATTCAATGTCCGTTATCGTGTCTCGTGCTCTTCCTGATGTTCGCGACGGATTGAAGCCGGTTCATCGTAGAATACTTTTTGCTATGAATGAATTGGGTATGCAGCCCAACAGAGCTTACAAAAAATCAGCAAGAATCGTTGGTGAAGTCCTTGGTAAATTCCATCCCCATGGCGACACTGCAGTCTATGATGCTATGGTTAGAATGGCTCAGGAATGGTCCCTGCGCTATCCTTTAGTCGATGGGCAAGGAAACTTTGGTTCAATCGATGGCGATTCTCCTGCTGCTATGCGTTATACAGAAGTCAGATTGACTTCTTTAGCAACTCAGACACTACTGGATATCGATAAAGGTACTGTTGATTTTAGACCAAACTTTGATGAAACATTAGAAGAACCTACCGTTCTTCCAACTGTTGTACCAACACTTCTCGTTAACGGTGCCAGTGGTATTGCGGTCGGTATGGCAACGAATCTTCCGCCCCATAATCTTAACGAAGTGATAAATGCTACTATTGCTTTAATTAATAATCCTGAATTAACTGTTGAAGATTTAATTAGATATATACCTGCACCGGATTTTCCAACAGGAGGAATTATCTATGGATATCAGGGCGTAAGAGATTGCTATACAACAGGGCGAGGTAAAATAATATTAAGAGCCAAAGCTGTTATAGAAGAATATAAAAATGGAAAATCTGCTATAATAATTAATGAACTTCCTTACCAGGTTAATAAATCTACATTAATCGAGAAAATTGCTGACTTGGTTCGCAATAAAATACTTGAGGGCATTTCAGATATACGCGATGAGTCAGATAGAGACGGAATTCGTGTCTTTATTGAGACAAAACGTGATGCAATCCCTTCAGTAGTTTTGAATAATCTGTATAAGCATACTCAATTGCAGGTTACATTTGGTGCAAACATGCTGGCACTTGTCAATGGAAGACCACTCGTTTTGCCTTTAAAAGATATAATCCAGCATTTCATTGATTTTAGAAACGTCGTCATTGTAAGACGTTCCAAATTTGAGCTTGATGCTGCCGAAAAGCGTGCTCATATTCTCGAAGGTTTCATTATTGCATTGGATAATATCGAAGCTGTAATTAAAACCATCAGGAGTTCTCCTGATGCCAAAATTGCGTCTGAAAAATTACAGTCACAATTTGGACTCTCTGAGATTCAAGCTAAATCAATTCTTGAAATGAGACTGCAAAGACTTACCGGACTAGAACGTGAAAAAATTCAAAACGAATATAAAGAAGTTATTCAGACAATACAAAGATTGCAGGCTATTCTAGCAAGCAAGGAACTTCAGATGAAGATAATCTCAGACGAATTATCGGCTCTGAATGAAAAATATAAGGATCCAAGAAGAACGGAAATTGTTCAGGACTCCCGCGAATTTACAGTTGAGGATATGATTGCCGATGAGGAAGTAATTGTAACAATTACTCATCGTGGAAATATCAAAAGAACACCAGCATCCACATACCGCAGACAGTTGAAAGGCGGTCGCGGATTGAGTGGAGCCGGTACAAATGATGACGATTTCGTTGAGTTTGTGTTCCAGGCTTCAACCCACCATCATCTTCTATTCTTTACAGATTTTGGGCGTTGCTTTAAAGTTAAAGTTTACGATTTACCGGAAGGCAGCCGTAATGCAAAGGGACGTTCTCTTTCAAATGTTATCCAAAAGGATCCGACAGAAAAAGTAACAGCATTCTTAGCAGTTAAAGAATTTGATGAAAACACATTTATTTTCATGTCCACAAAATTGGGTACAGTTAAGAAAACACAACTTTCATTCTTCGCGAATGTAAGACAAACTGGGATTATTGCAATCCACATAAATGAAAATGATCGTTTGATTTCAGCTAGAATTACTGATGGTACTAACGACATTATACTTGGTACTAGAAATGGTATAGCTTGCCGTTTCCGTGAAAGTGATGTTCGGGCAATGGGCAGAACAGCCGCCGGAGTTATCGGTATTAATCTTGAAGAAGACGATGAAGTGATTTCAATGGTCGCAATTAAGAGAGCCGATTCACAGATAATCGTTGTCGGACAGCATGGTTATGGTAAGAGAACCAAATATGAAGATTTCAGATTAACCAGACGTGGTGCTCGCGGTGTTATCTCCATGAATGTTACTGAGAAAACCGGTAAAGTAATCGGATTGATCTCTGCTAACGACAGTGAAGATCTGATTGTTATCACTGCTAACGGAATTCTTATTCGTCAGCATGTTAAAGATATCAGGACAATCGGTAGAAACACTCAGGGTGTGAGATTGATCAGACTCGAAGCCGGTGATTCAATCGCAGACATAACAACCGTAAGTCATGAAGAAATTGATGAACTTGAAGAAGGGGTCGAGGGAGTAGAACTCACAGACACCGATATAGCCGATATTGGAGAACAAACGGAACTAATATAAATGTTCCAGAGCAATAGTAAATATATTTACAAAGCTGTATTCAATGTAAAAGTTGCATACAGCTTTTTCATTTTGTTATTGATCACATCTCTTAGTCTTTCTGCTTTCTCTCAGGTTGACACAGCAACATCAAAAATTCCCAAGGATACTGCAAAAATCTACAAACCTATGAGTAATCATGGTAGCTTATTCCTATTGCCATTTAATTTTGACAGAAGAATTAATAAAAGTGATTTACTTTGGCTCGAATATACAGGGTTGTATGAAATAATTCATCATAATACTCCATCGTATCCACTAACACTTGGTGGATTTGCATCAAATAATCAACTTCAGATTCTTGGGGGTGGTGCAAGAGATATGAGTTTCAGATTTAACGGAAGACCCCTGTCCGATAATCCTTATGGTTCATTTAATCCTAATATTTTCCCATCTGAATTCTTTGAGAATCTGGAAATAATTACCGGATCAGATGCAGTAATATTCTCTAATAATTCATCCGGAGCTTTATTCAATGCTCAGGAAATAAATTATAATACAAAGTCGCCATATACAAAACTGATGTTCACTCAAACCGGTTATTCCTATTTATCTTCCGATGGCGTTTTTAGCCAGAATGTTTTACCTAATATAAATTTTACTTTCGGTTTTAGAAAGCAAAGCTCAAAAGGTGAATATAATAATCAATGGATGGACAACTGGAATCTTAGAAGTTTCTTAAGATGGAATCCTTCAGATAATACCAGTATTTCATTGACAGAAATGTTTACAAACAATGGCAATGGATTGAACGGTGGGATTGATCCTACTAATTCACCAAATATTTTTGATCCAATATCTGCTAGTCCATTGTATCAAAATTATAATGAACGTCTATTCAGACATGATTTGACTTTGTCCGGAAGTACAATTCTTTCGTCAGAAATAGAAACTGCTTCTGCATTTTCTGCTTCTGTTTTTTTTACTAATGCTGAATACTTTTCTTTGGTCAATAATCAATTCATAACAGGTCTAAATGATAGCTCAAACAAAATTACAGTTATGAGCAGAGTATTGGGAGCTACAGGCAAATATGAGCAAAATTTTACACGTTTCTTTACTCTTAGAATTGGTGGTGATTTTAATTTCACATCTGTTGACAAATCAGTTTTTAACGAGGAACTTAAAGGTGTTAATTTAGGCATTTTCGGACACATTACTGCAAGACCAATTAAAGATTTTGAGTTATCCGGAGGTATTAGAATTAACAGCCAGGTGAATAGATTCTACAATTCGATGGGAGGTAAAGCGCAATATTACATGCATGATAGTATATCTGTATTTGCCGATATTTCTGTCTCACAGCGTTCACCATCACCTGTTGAAGGATTAGACTTAAAAAATGAAACACACACTCTTTTTATGTTTGGTACAAATATAGAACGGAAAGACTGGAATGTCCGATCTTCACTTTATATGAGAAATATTCAGTCTCCAATTATCACCAACCCATTATCTGATTCTAATGATTTCATTTATAATACATTATCTATTCAGGGGAATAATGCTACTTTGGTTGGAGCTGATATAAAATTCTTTTCAGCATTGAATAAAAGTATTTTCTATCAGTTAAACGGAAACTTTTATTTCAATGATAATAGTGGAAGTGGTCTTTTTTCAAGTCCTACAATTGAAGCCGGAATCAATTCATTTTACAAATTTATATCTGGTAGAAGTGAAGTTAAAATTGGTTTAGAATTTTCTGTCAATTATTCCAAATACTGGTTAAGATATTTTCCTCAAACAAGAACTTATAGTAAGATTAATGATGAACAGAAATTCTTCCATAATGGTATTAATATATATGCACAGGCCCGCTTGGGAACTACT
>CAIOZA010000147.1 GCA_903862655.1 uncultured Ignavibacteria bacterium | reverse complement strand
ATTATTTAGCTATAATTTAATTTTAAGATAATTTTTCATTAGAATTTGGCTTAAATCCTATTAAAATTGGAATTACTGAAAGCAGAGTTATACCCGATAAGATAAAAACCCATGCATATCCAAACTGAGACGAAATCACTGCACATAGAAGAAAACTGATCAATGCACCCAGCAGGTTCCCACTAGACGCAATCCCCATAACTCCGCCGACATTATCGGCATTTGAACGTTTACTCAATGCTGAATAAATCGTTGGTACGATAGCCCCGACAAATACGCCTATAATCATTCGGATCGGAAACAGCCAAATCCAGTTAGTAATGAATAACTGAAGAATCGTAAACACTCCAACTATTGCCGATGATACGATTAAAGTTTTCTTATAATGTTTTGTATCATTTCGTCTACCCCACTTCGTAGCAAACAGAATGCTGAATATCCCTACCGTGCCTATTAAAAAGCCGGTGATAGTAGAAAAATACTCTTTTGGAACGTGGAGTGTTTCTACAAAAAAAGGAAAAACAGGCGATGTGAAATGAATTCCACCTTGAGTAATCATTACGAGAATGAGTAACATTCTTAATTCTTTTTGGGCAATAATATACTTCAAATTCTGAATGACAGAAGAATGCATTTTCCCGGAAGGAATAAAATTTTGTTCGTGAACATAGTAGATAATCAAGATACCACTAATCAAACAAAGAAAGGAAACAATATAGAAAACGGGCCTGATTCCGAATAAATCAGAAAATACTCCCCCGGCGAATGGTCCTATTATAGCTCCTGCTGATTGTGCACTCTGAAGCATACTTATTGCAAACCCAGAACGATCGTAAGGTGTTTCTGCCGAGACAAAAGCCAAAGAGGCTGCTATGAAACCACTTACGGCACCCTGAAGCACCCTGAGTAAGAATAAATCCCAGACATTTCGGGCAAATCCCATGAGAAACATTGCAATTGCAAGCCCGATAATCGCTCTGACTACCATACTCTTCCGTCCGTATTTGTCGCCAAGACTTCCCCAAATCGGAACAGTAACGATGGAAAGGACATAAGGACCGGCAAAAACAATGCTGCTCCAGAACTGGGCTTCATGAATATTGGTTATTCCAAGCTGACGAACATATATTGGCAGGAAAGGCACACAAGCACTCATGCCTATCATAGCAATAAACTGAGCAATAATCAGGAAAATAAGATTTGTTTTCCAGCTTTGTTCTCTAGATTTTAGTAATGCTATGATATTTGTAGTATTTATTTCTTATTATTCATATTAAATTTATAACAATGTCTTTGTCTATGACAGAAAATAGGAAAAAAAATTATTTATCTAAATAGCAACACAATGAATACAATTTGCAGATTATTTATTGGGGCATTCTTAATTCTAATAAACAAAAGGAGTTACAATATTATGAATTATTAATTTATTCATAACATATTTAATCAAATAATCAGATAAGTTTCGTAATTTTGTTATCTGATTCAATTATTAAAAGAAAAAGATAAATATACCAGGAACAAACAAATGTTTTATAGGAGAATTTGAATGAAAGACAAAGTTTATGTAACAATTGATGGTAACGAAGCCGCTGCTTATGTTGCTTATCGTGTTAACGAAGTAATTGCAATTTATCCAATAACCCCATCCTCGAATATGGGTGAATGGGCTGATGAATGGGCATCTAAGGGAATAAAGAATATTTGGGGATCTATTCCCACAGTCTGCGAAATGCAGAGTGAAGGCGGAGCTGCAGGTGCAGTACATGGCTCACTTCAGGCAGGGGCTCTTACTACAACCTTTACAGCTTCTCAGGGACTTCTATTGAAAATTCCTAACATGTTTAAAATTGCAGGTGAATTAACTTCCACCGTTTTTAATATTAGCGCACGTACACTTGCCACCCATGCATTATCAATATTTGGTGATCATAGTGATGTTATGGCAGCAAGAACTACAGGTTTTGCCTTTTTAGCCGCTGACTCCGTGCAACAGGTTATGGATTTTGAAATTATCGCTCAAGCATCAACACTTGAATCTCGTTTGCCTTTTGTTCATTTTTTCGATGGTTTCCGCACATCGCATGAAGAAATGAAAATTGAACTTCTTAGCGAAGATGTTATGCGCCAGATGATGAATGCCGAGCTTATAGAAGCACACAGAAACAGAGCCTTGTCACCAGATCATCCTGTTCTACGCGGAACAGCTCAGAATCCTGATGTATTCTTCCAGAACCGCGAAACAATGAATAAATTTTACACTGATTGCCCTGATATCGTTCAGAAGCATATGGATAAGTTTGCCCAGCTCACAGGACGTCAATATCAGTTATTTGAATATCATGGCGCTCCTGATGCAGATAAAGTAATTATTCTTATGGCGTCGGGCTGTGAACCAGCACATGAAACGATTGATTATTTGCTCAAGCAGGGTGAAAAAGTCGGTGTTCTCAAGATTCGTTTGTACAGACCTTTTGATATGAAGAGATTCATTGCTGCAATCCCTAAATCAGTTAAGAAAATTGCTGTACTCGACAGAACAAAAGAACCAGGTGCAACAGGCGAACCAGTTTATCTTGATGTTATCAATGCATATTATGAAGCAGTAAGTAATGGTTGGTCTGGAATCACTGAAATACCTAAAATCGTCGGTGGAAGATATGGATTATCCTCTAAGGAATTCACGCCATCAATGATTATTTCAGTATTTGATAATCTTAAACTCGACAAACCGAAACATAATTTCACAGTCGGTATCAACGATGATGTTTACCACTCAAGTCTTGATTATGATACTGAACTATCAATTGAATCAGATAAAGTTGTCCGTGCTATGTTTTATGGTCTTGGTTCTGACGGAACAGTCGGAGCAAACAAGAACTCCATTAAGATTATTGGTGAAAATACAGATAATTATGCTCAAGGATATTATGTTTACGATTCAAAGAAAGCTGGTGCTTTAACAGTATCTCACTTAAGGTTCGGTCCGGACAAAATTCGCTCTACATATTTAATTAATAAAGCAAACTTTATAGCTTGTCATCAGACAGTATTCCTGGAAAAATACGACATGCTAAAGAATATCGGTGAAGGCGGAACTTTCCTTATTAACTCTCCCTGGTCTGTTGAAGAAGTTTGGAATAATATTCCCAAAACAACACAGGAAAGAATTATTAAGAAGAAAGTCAAACTCTTCACTATTGACGCACAAAAAGTGGCTGAAGCCAGTGGAATGGGAAGAAGACTTAATACAGTTATGCAGGTTTGTTTCTTTGCTATTTCCGGTGTATTGCCCAGAGAAGAAGCTATTAAGGCTATCAAGGATTCAATTGTCAAATCATACAGCAGAAAAGGCGATGAGATAGTCAATATGAACCTCCAGGCAGTTGACAATTCTCTTGAGAATTTATTTGAAGTTCCGGTACCAAATACTGTATCTGCAACTTTTGATCTGAGTTTGCCAGTACCGGCAGATTCTCCGGAATTTGTAAGAAATGTTATAGGTGAGATTATTGCCGGACGTGGAGATGAACTTCCCGTAAGTGCTTTCCCTCAGGATGGTACATGGCCTACGGCAACAGCTCAGTATGAAAGAAGGAATATTGCTTTCGAAATTCCAGTCTGGGATGAAGAAATTTGTATCCAGTGCGGTAAGTGCTTCATGGTTTGCCCTCATGCAACAATCAGAGCAAAGGTTTATGATCCTGCTTTACTTGGAAATGCTCCTGGAACATTTAAATCAGTGGAAGCACGCGACAAAGAATATGCAGGAATGAAATATACACTTCAAGTTGCTCCGGAAGATTGTACAGGATGCGGAGTATGTATTGAAGTTTGCCCTGTTAAGAATAAATCAAATACATCACTAAAAGCTATCAACCTTGTGCCTCAGATTCCATTGAGAGAATCAGAAGCCAAGAACTGGGAATTCTTCCTGTCGTTACCGGAAGTTGACAGAAGTAACATCAAATTGTCAAACATAAGGCAACAACAGCTCCAGAGACCACTATTTGAGTTCTCGGGTGCATGTTCGGGTTGCGGTGAAACTCCATATATTAAACTGCTCACACAGCTATTTGGAGACCATACAGTTATAGCAAATGCCACAGGATGTTCATCGATTTATGGAGCTAATCTTCCGACAACACCTTATACAAAGAATGCCGAAGGAAGAGGTCCAGCATGGTCGAATTCATTATTCGAAGACAATGCTGAATTTGGTTTAGGATATCGTTTGGCAATTGATAAACAGAAGGATATTGCAAGGCAGCTTGTTAATGAATTGAAATCTCAAATCGGTAATGAACTTGCCGAAGAAATATTGAATAGCCCACAGAAAGATGAATCGGATATATTCAATCAGCGTAAGAGAGTTGAGAAACTCGTTGAGATAGTATCGAAAATCGGTAGCCCCGAATCTAAGAGATTACTATCTGTAAAAGATTATCTGGTGAAGAAAACAGTTTGGATTGTTGGTGGTGACGGTTGGGCTTATGATATCGGTTACGGTGGATTAGACCACGTTATAGCATCAGGAAAGAACGTCAACATTCTCGTTCTCGATACTGAAGTGTACTCAAACACAGGTGGTCAGGCTTCAAAGGCATCACCCCTAAGTGCAGTTGCAAAATTTGCAATGAAGGGTAAGCCTACAAATAAAAAGGATTTAGGAATGATGGCAATGGCTTATGGCAACGTTTACGTTGCATCAGTTGCTATGGGTGCTAAAGACGAACACACACTCAAAGCATTCCTCGAAGCTGAAGCTTATGACGGACCATCGATCATCATTGCATACAGTCATTGTATAGCTCATGGAATCGATATGACTGCACCTTTGAAACAGCAGAAATTAGCTGTTGACTCAGGCCAGTGGCTGCTATACAGGTATAACCCAGTCCTGGCGGCTCAGGGTGGAAATCCAATGTCATTGGATTCTAAAGCACCTAAGCTACCTGTGGCTGATTATCTGAATACCGAAAACAGATTCAAGATGCTCAAGGTATCACATCCTGAAATTGCAAAGGAATACTTCAAGCAGACTCAGACATTTGTTGAAGATCGTTATAAGTTCTATGATTATCTGGCAAACAGAAGATTTAACCCTGAAGTTCAGGAAGAAGAAACAAAATAGTTAAAATAATGGGAGGAGATTAGCTTCTCCTCCCTTAAAAATTGAAAATTAGAAATATTACAAAAGATAACAGGAGTTAATAATGGATTTAACAACAACATACTTAGGGCTTAATCTTAAGTCACCTCTTGTTGTTTCAGCTTCTCCGCTTTCTGAGGATCTCAATAATATCAGAAAAATGGAAGATGCCGGAGCATCAGCAGTTGTACTTTATTCTCTTTTCGAAGAGCAGATAATCGGTGAACAAAAAGAATTGGATTTTCATACAACAGCAGGCACACACAGTTTTGCAGAAGCACTTACGTATTTTCCTGAACCCGGAGAATACCGCGCAGGACCGGAAAAATATCTGGAGCACATACGCAAAGCCAAAGAAGCAGTGAAAATTCCTATTATAGCTAGTCTTAATGGTTCAAAACCAGGCAGCTGGACTAAATTTGCAAAGGATTTTCAGCAAGCCGGTGCAGACGCAATTGAATTGAACATCTATAATATACCAACTGATTCAAACCAATCAGGCGAAGAAATTGAAAATTCTTATGTCGATATTTTAAAAGAAGTCAAAGCCGCAGTAACAATTCCCGTTGCCGTCAAGCTTAGCCCATACTTCACCAATATGGTCAATATGGCAAAGAAACTCGATGATGCCGGTGCTAACTCGTTGGTTCTCTTCAACCGTTTCTATCAGCCGGATGTTGATCTCGAAGAATTAGTGATCAGACCTCAGGTTCAGCTGAGTCATTCACCAAACTCTAAGCTCCCGATGAGATGGATTGCCATACTCAAAGGAAGAATCAAAGCCGACTTAGCCGCTACAAGCGGTATCCATACGGGTTACGATGCTATCAAAATGCTTATGATTGGCGCTAATGTAACAATGTTCTGCTCTGCTTTATTGCAGAATGGAATATATTATCTGACAGACATCGAAAAAGAAATAGTAGAATGGATGAATGAACATGAATATAAATCTGTTAAGCAGATGATTGGTAGCATGAGTCAGAAGAATATTCCCGATCCGAGTGCATTCGAAAGAGCACAGTACATGAAGGCAATTGTGAAGTATAAATTCTAATTTGATGTGAATTTATGATGAATTTAATGAGCTGTCTCACAAAGGCAGCTTTTTTTATGTTAAACTATATACCCGGTATCAACCTAAATATTATATTAGTTTATACTAATATAAATATCAGCAATCATAAAAACACTACTATTTAAATTTATTTTCATTTATTTTTGAAATTCTTGTAACTTTTTTATCTTTCATGTGTTATATAGGAAATACAATTGTATTTTTGAATAATAAGAAAAATGACAAAAGCATTTGTAAACGGAATATCTCTGATACTGGGTCTTCAAATTTTGAAATTAATAGTATTACTAATATTAATCTTGATGTTTATGATATCCTAGGTGGTTTTGTTAAGACGATATTTAACGGTATCAATGTTATTGGTAGTAATTCTTTGACATTTAGTTCATTTGGATTATCAAAAGGAATGTATTTCATCCGGCTGAATGCCGGCGGTGCAGTTAAACAAATTCCTGTTTTTATTTTTTGAGAGTAAGAAGTTATGAAAAAATCAAAATTTATAATAATAATATTAATTTTTATTGTTAATTATAATTCCATCGCAGCCAATATAAATTCCTGGAATTATCATAATTCACCTTTGCCACAAAGAAATATTTATTATTATGCTGTTGATTCAACTAATCAAATTTGGATTTCTCTAGTATATGGTGGGATTTTTAGAACTGATACATACACATGGCAATTTTTAGATACTAACAATTCAGATATTCCTGATTATTCTTTAAACAAGATAATTGTTGATAATAAAAACAATAAATGGATGGGTTCTTCTCGTGGTTTGATTAAGTACGATGATAAAACATGGGAGTTATTTAATCATGAGAATTCTACACTTCCATTAGCAAAATATCTATTTCCGATATTTGTGGATAAAGAGAATAATTTGTGGATTGTTTTTCGGGTTAGTAATATCAATAGTGGCATCATCAGGTTCGATGGATTAAATTCTCGTATATTCAATGATACTAATTCAGGATTGCTGAATAATGCTATATACACAATGGCTCAGGATGACGATGGTTCTTATTGGTTCAGTACAGAAGCAGGTGTTGTTAAATATGACGGCAACAGTTGGCAAACTATTTTTAAAACACCTTATAATTCCGCAGTCTGGTCAATTTGTATTGATTCTGCCGGTACAAAGTATTTTACATCAAGTAAACGCATAATCATATTAAAAGATGATAAATTTAGCTATATTGACACTTCAAATACTGATTACTATTATAAATCTTTTGGTGAAATTGTTAGGGATAAAAAGAACAATCTTTGGGTAGGAACAAACACTTCATTGGCGAGGTTTGACGGTAAAGATTTTAAAGTTGTATATGGTCCTGCGTACAACATTAAAGTTGACAACCATAACAATAAATGGTTTATGAACTATAATGAAGTTTTAAGGTGCGAAAACCTTGTAGTTTACAACGAAGACGGCTTGCAGGGGATAAATGGAATAGAGGAGAATTACACGAATAATGATGAAACACAATTAATATTTCCCAATCCGGCAACGGATTTCATTGAAATATCCGTAGGGGCGGGTTCTGAACCCGCCCTTACAGGCGATGTGAAGATATATGATATATTTGGACAAACCCTGGTATCAATTAGGGCGGGTTTTGAACCCGCCCCTACAATACAAATCGATGTCTCCGGCTTGGCTCCGGGTTTGTATTTTGTGAGGATTGGGGATAAAGTCAGCAAATTTGTGAAGTTATAGAGTGTTGTCTATAGTTTGATTTGTTTGATTCATTAGATCAAAGGCTTGGCATGACAATACAAAATATAAAAAGAGCCACTATAAAAGCCTATGACCAATCTAAACACAGGATCAATATATAAAAAATGCTGTCTCTATTAGGGGCAGCTTTTTTTTAGCAAATTTACGGATAAGCCGAGAAAAGCTAAAAAAATCAGAAAATTAGATCCCAGATAAATGATGATTTATAACATAATTTATCGTTGTTGGAAAATAGTTGCTTAAAAAGTAGAATGCCTCCATCGCCAAGCAATGTATTTGTTTTATTTCAACAATATTATTGTTATTTTGTAAATCTGTAAAGTGTTATCAAATACTATTATTACTTTACACTTATGATGAATAATCTATTATTATTAATATCGCAAATAAGAGCATTTTATGTTTAATGTCAAAATTGCAAATACGGGTTTATATCTGCCACCGAGAATCCAAACGTCCCAAGAGCTTGCTCCTTTGCTTGGAGTTAGCGAAGATTGGATTGTTTCCAGAACAGGTATATCGGAACGAAGAATAGCTGAAGAATCGATGGACATTATGGCAGCTAAAGCAGCAAAAGACGCTTTGCAGGATGGTCCGCCGCCTGATTGCATTATCAATGCTTCTACAACTCCATTACAATTGATTCCGGACAGCTCAGTGTTTATCCAAAAAGCTTTAGGATATGATGGTATTCCGTCGTGGTCAATTCATTCTACCTGCCTGTCTTTTCTTGTGGCAATGAATACAGCTGGAGCATTGATTCAGAGTGGTGTTTACAAAAGAATACTTATTGTTTCTTCGGAAGCAGGAACGCCCTGGAGGAATCTAAAGGAACCGGAAAGTGCTTCTTTATTTGGTGATGCAGCAGCAGCTGTTATTTTGGAGCCAACGCCAGCCGGAGAAGATAGCAAATGGATTGACTGGGAAATGAACACCTATCCAAAAGGTGCTGAACTGACAGAGTTTAGAGGCGGTGGCACAAACCATCCACCCAATAATCCTGTACTAACAAAACCTGAAGACAATTTGTTTTCGATGCAGGGCACGAAGGTTTTCCGCTTTGCTTTATCGAGTGTAAAGAAAACACTGAGCACACTTTTGGAACGCAATAACTTTAAGCCATCTTCATTTGACTGGTTTATTCCTCATCAAGCCTCAGGACATGCCGTAGATGCGGCTCAGATGTTTGGTTTTAAAAAGGATATTATAGCAAATATTATTAAGTTGCATGGTAACTGCATAGCGGCTTCTATACCAATGACATTAGCAATTTACCATAAAGCCGGTTTGGTGAAACGCGGTGATTTATGTCTGATGGGCGGAACCGGTGCAGGTTTGTCTATCGCCTTTTCCATAATTCGATTCTGATCAAGGAGTTAAGATGCTTTCTTACATGGCGAAAGCCTATGTTGCTATAGCAAAGAATTTTAAAAAGCCGATAACACCTATTTTCACTTTTTTAGGTTTAATTTTCCTAAGAGTGATAGTTGGTATCGGGATGACTTTGGATTCACTTTTATTTAGCAGAATCAAGGAACAGAAAATAGTCAAACCTATTGTTATTGTTGGAAATCCAAGAAGTGGAACCACCTTTCTTCAACGATTCCTAGTAAATAACAAAGTTGGAGTTGGGATGAAATTGTGGAAAATGCTTTTCCCGGCACTAACAATACAAAAAATGGTCAAACCATTTCTACCATCTATGGAAAAAGTCAGTCCAGCACGATTTCATGGTCATGCTGCACATGAAACAAATTTAACAGCTATAGAAACAGATGATCCCTCATTATTGTTCAGATATTTCGATGGATTCTTTGTTTATGGCTTTTTCCTGGCTTGGGCAGAGGAAGATTTGAAGAATGATTTTGATCCCAAGTTCCGAGATACATCGAAGCGGGATTTCAACTGGCTTAAAGAAGTCTGGAAAAGAAATCTTATAGGTGAGGAACATCATCAGGTTGTCGCAAAACTCTTTTCGCTCGGTATCAGATTGCCTGAGTTCCTGGAACATTTCCCCGATGCAAAGATATTATATACTCTGCGCGACCCTATGGACACGGTACCATCAGGACTAAGCCTGGTGACAGGTGTATTGGACGGCAGGTATGGCTTCTGGACTCTGCCAGAGGAAAAGCGTTCATTTTACATCGAAAGACTTTATAATGCATTCTTGGAACTCAGCTTGAGATTCCATGATGATTTTGTAAGTGGAAGGATTAATACATCTAAGGTTAAAGTTGTCAGGTTCGATAGAATGATGAATGATTTTGAAGCCTTGATGGACGAAATATTTGAATTTATTGAAATAGAACCAACGGCTGAGCTTATTGAAAGTGTAGGGATTACTGCTGATAAGCAACGTAATTTTAAAAGTAATCATAAATATGATCTAGCAAAGTTTGGATTGAGCGAAGATAGAATTCGCAAAGATTATGCTAAAATATATGAAACTTTTTTCTCATAGAATTGTTAATGCATGGATTATATGACGTGAAAGCATAAACACATTTTGAATTTTTGGAGCTTATTGATTTGTACGAGTATTTGAAAGATCTTGAAAACGAAAGTATTTATATTCTTCGCGAAGCAATTGCAGAAGCGGAGAATCCAGTAATTTTGTATTCAATAGGTAAAGATTCCGGTGTGATGCTGCACCTTGCAATGAAGGCTTTCTATCCGATCAAGCCACCAGTGCGTTTTCTGCATGTGGATACTACCTGGAAGTTTAAGGAAATGATTGAATTCAGAGAAAAGATTGCAAAAATCTATGGCATAGATATAATGGTTTATAAGAATGCAGAAGGATTGAAGCAAAATATCAATCCATTTACTCACGGGAGCTCGATCTATACAAACATTATGAAGACAGATGCTTTGAAGCAGGCTTTGAATCTATATAAATTTGACATTATAATCGGTGGAGCAAGAAGAGAAGAAGAAAAAAGCCGATCAAAGGAAAGAATCTTTTCTTTCAGAGACAGTAATCATTCCTGGAATCCCAAAGAGCAGAGACCTGAATTATGGGATCTGTTCAACACTAAACGTAAACCCAATGAGAGCTTTAGAGTTTTTCCTCTTTCAAACTGGACTGAAGTCGATATCTGGCGTTATATTCTGATGGAGAACATCGATGTCGTACCGCTTTATTTTGCGAAGGAACGTGAGGTAGTGATAAGAAACGGCCAGATGATAAATCTTAATGATAATAGATTTGAATTAAATCCCAATGACGTTGTGCAGATGAAAAAGGTTCGCTTCAGGACTTTGGGCTGCTATCCGCTTACAGCAGCAATAGAATCAGACTCAGAAACACTCGAGGATATCGTCCGCGAGCTTGAAACAACACATTTCTCCGAAAGAATTGGCAGATTGATCGACTTTGATGAAAACGGTAGTATGGAAAAGAAGAAGCAGGAAGGATATTTCTGATGAATAAAGTCACTAAATTTCTTACCTGTGGCAGCGTTGATGACGGTAAATCAACAATGATAGGAAAATTATTGTTCGATGCCGGATTGATATTTGAAGATCAGTTGCAGTCCCTGAGATTAGAATTAGAAAAGAATGGAAAGGACATTAATGCTCTCGATTACTCTTTTTTGCTAGACGGACTATTGTCTGAACGTGAACAGGGAATTACAATAGATGTGGCTTACCGATATTTTACAATGGGTGATAAGAAATACATTGTTGCCGACACTCCCGGTCACACACAGTACACCAAGAACATGGCGACAGGAGCTTCTCATTGTGATGCCGGTATAATCCTAATAGATGCACGCAAGGGATTAGGTTTGCAGACCCGCAGACATACGCTGATCTGTGCTTTAATGGGGATTAAAAGTGTCATGTTCGCTGTAAATAAATTCGATCTTATGAATTGGGACGAAAACATTTACAGGTCGATTGAAGAGGATTGTTCCAAGCTGATGCGGGATCTTTCTGAAATCGGGATGTCCGATATATCATATTCCTGTACTCCCATTTCTGCACTTTATGGGGACAATCTATTGAACCGCTCTGAGAATATGCCATGGTACAATGGTCTAACTGCGTATGAGTGGCTTGATGATCTGGAATTTGAAAGTGTAAATGGCAGTTCTTCATCAAGATTTGCAGTACAATATGTTATTAAATCTTTTAATGAAGAAAACAGTTATCAGTTATCGGCAATGGATAGTTTAACTGATAATGAAATGAGAAAGTTCAGATCATATTCCGGAAAATTAATTTCGGGTAATATGTCCTTGGGTCAAAGAGTCAAAGTATCTTCGTCGGACATTAAAACAACTGTCAAAGGTATTATCAAGGGCTTTCAATTTGTAAATTCTGCGATTCAGAGTGATTCGATTTCATTGATACTTGAAGATGAGATAGATATTTCCCGAGGTGATGTCATCGTATCTGAAGAAATTGAACTTGTTAAATATTCGGATGTGAACGCCACGATTATCTGGATGGATGCTAAACCACTTGAGAAAAATGGAAATTATATAATCAAAGGGTGTTTTGGTTATGCTAATATTAACATAAGAAACATTGCATATAAATATAACCTCGAATCTTTCAATCAAATATCTGCAGACAAGCTGGAGATCAACGAAGTTGGAATAGTTGATATTCATTGCAACAGCAGGGTATTTATAGATAATTATAAATCAGACAAGCAATTTGGTTCTTTCATTATAATTGACAGATTGACCAATTTAACAGTAGGATGTGGAATGATAAATGAATTAATTGATAATGATTTGAGCAAAGAAGGTAAAAGAAATTTTAATCAGGAAAAACCATTTGTATTATGGTTCACTGGTTTGTCCGGAAGCGGCAAGACAACTACTTCTGAGAATTTAAATGCTGAATTATCAATACGAGGTTATCATAGTGTTCTATTGGATGGAGACATACTAAGAAAAGGACTATGCACAGATCTTGGCTATACTGATTCTGACAGGAGTGAAAATATTCGCAGAACAGCGGAGATTGCTAAATTGATATTAAAATCCGGTGTTAATGTTATGTGCTCCCTTATCTCTCCTTTTGAAAAGGACAGACAGGCTGCAAGAAGAATATTATCCGATTTTCATTTTGTAGAAGTATTTATAGATGCTCCAATTGAAATATGCGAGAAGAGAGATGCTAAAGGTTTTTATTCTAAAGCCCGAGTCGGAGAAATTGTTGACTTTACCGGTATCAGCTCCGATTATGAAGAACCTGACAATCCTGAAATTGTTGTAAAAACAGATCGATTGTCAGTTGATGAGTCTGTAAGTTGTATTTTGGATTATCTGGTAAGACAAAAGATTCTAAAAAAATAATTGATAATTTTTTTAATTGAAAGGATAAATTTTGTATAAAATGAAAATACTGATGTGCTTATTTTTTGCTCTATTGATTGGTTGCAGCAAAAACGAAGAGGTAAAGACAATAAATAAGGAAATCAATGGGAAAATATCAATGTCCGGTGCATTTGCTTTGTATCCGATGGCTCAAAAGTGGAAGGAAGAATACAACAAGTTATATCCAAATGTTCAGATAGATATCTCAGCCGGTGGAGCCGGAAAAGGTATAGCCGATGCTTTATCCGGTATAGTTGATTTGGGTATGGTTTCAAGAGAGATTTCGAAGACAGAAGTAGATAAAGGTGCGTGGTTTGTACCTGTTGTCAAAGATGCTGTTGTTGGGGTTATTAACGCCAGAAATCCGGTTTTGAATGATATTTTGCAAAAGGGTTTGACTACTGAAATCTTGATAAAGATATTCATTACTAATGAAATCAAAACATGGGGAGAAGCAATTGGAGATCCTTCAAAATCTAATGCTCCTATTCAGGTTTATTCAAGATCAGATGCTTGCGGTGCTGCTGATATCTGGGCAAAGTTGCTTGGGAAAAAACAGGAAGACTTGAAAGGAGTTGGTGTTTTTGGTGATCCAGGAGTTGCTCAGGCTGTTCAAAATGATGTTAATGGAATTGGATATAATAATATTGGGTTTGCATACAATCCTAAAACTAAAGCCATGAATGATAAATTATTCGCTATTCCATTAGATTTGAATAAAAATGGAATATTGGAGCCTTCTGAGAAATTCTACAATAATCAGGATCAAATTGTTCAGGCAATAGCAAACAACATTTATCCATCGCCTCCGGCCAGAGATTTGTACTTTGTATCCAAAGGAAAGCCTGCTAATCCGGCAACAATTCATTTTCTAAACTGGATTCTGACAGATGGTCAGAAGTTTGTGAAAAGCAATGGTTATATTGAACTATCAACCGAAAAGATTGCATCATCAATAAATAAAATCAAATAAGTTTTCAATAATTTTAGAGCAAAATGCAATGTTTAAACTTGGAACTTCACTCAGATCAAGAGTCCGTACCAACAACTTAGCATACTATTTGTTCTATCTCATTGGTGCTATAAGTGCCTCTTTAGTTCTGGTAATTGGGATTGGATTATTGATAAAATCCTATCCGATAATCGAAAGCCATGGGTTCTTCAATTCCATATTTTCTATTGACTGGTATCCGCTTAAAAGTAAATTTGGTTTACTTCCTTTTCTTGTAAGTTCTTGCTATGTGTCGTTATTGGCATTAATTATATCGGTACCTGTCTGCCTCTTGACAGCGATATATTTAATAGAATATGCAAGTAAAAAAGTTTTGAACTTATTCTTTCCTATTATTGATATACTAGCAGGGCTTCCTTCTGTGATTCTTGGTGTTTGGGGTGTGATCATAATTGTTCCGTTCATAAGAGATTATCTGGCTCCATTTTTTGGGGTACATTCAACGGGTTATAGCATCCTTGCCGGAAGTATCGTACTTTCGATTATGCTTGTCCCAAATATTATTCTGGTATTCATTGAAATCCTGAAAACAATACCTCAAGAGCTGCGAGAAGCTTCACTATCTCTGGGCGCAACAAGATGGGAAACGATAAAATTTGTGGTTCTGAGGAAATCTATACCCGGGATTATTGCAGGCATTATACTTGGATTGTCAAGAGCTTTTGGTGAAACACTGGCAGTATTGATGGTTGTAGGGAATGTAGTACAAATACCGAAGTCAGTTTTTGATCCGGGATATCCATTGCCAGCATTGATTGCAAATAATTATGGAGAAATGCTCTCTATACCATTGTATGATTCAGCTTTGATGTTTTCAGCATTAGTCTTGTTTGCCGTTGTTCTTTTTTTTAATCTCGTTTCAAAATTATTCCTGAACAGACTGATTAAATATTTAAAATATTAATCTTAGACAATGAAAAGAAAAGTAATAGAAGAAAAATTCTTCCTTGTATTGATGATTATATCCGCTACTCTGATAGTGTCAATAATAGTATTGATATTAACCAGTATTATTATTAAAGGCTTTTCTTCATTCAACTTGGCTATGGTGAGTCAAACTCCAAAAGGAGGCTACTATTTAGGCAAAGAGGGTGGCATACTCAATGCAATTATAGGTTCATTTTACATAGCCGGAGGAGCCACAGCATTGGCTACTGCTTTGGGGATACCGGTAGTAATGCTAATGAATGTTTACTTGAAGGCAGATTCAAAAGTTTCAGCAGTTTTGAGGCTATGTTTTGATGTACTTTGGGGAGTACCATCAATAGTTTATGGTGCTTTTGGGTTTACTTTAATGATTTTCTTCGGACTGAAAGCATCACTAATCGCCGGGATCATCGTTGTCAGTATTCTTATTCTGCCAATTATTATAAGAGCAATCGATGAAATATCTCAAACAATACCAGAAGGTCTGTTTCATGCTTCTCTATCGCTAGGCGCAACCAAACTCGAAACAGGGTTTAAGGTGAATGCAAAGCAGATATTACCCGGGATTCTCACGGCAGTCTTAATGGCTTTTGGACGTGCCATCGGAGATGCTGCATCTGTTTTGTTCACAGCCGGTTATAGTGACTCTATACCTACGAGTTTGACTGATTCTGCTGCAACACTTCCTCTAACGATTTTCTTTCAGCTGTCAAGTCCCATCAAGGAAGTACAGGATCGTGCTTTTGCTGCCGTTCTTATTTTGACAATTATTGTCCTATGCATTAGCTTATTGTCCAGGTTACTAACAAACAGACATAACAAATACAAAATATAGAATAGAAATGGAATCAAATATAAAAGTAAGAAATTTGAATGTTTTCTATGGTGCTACACAAGCACTGAAAAATATTAATTTAGATATTCCCAATAAGCAGATAACAGCTATTATCGGACCATCGGGCTGTGGGAAGACTACTCTGTTAAAATGTCTTAACAGACTCATTGAATCAACTGATGAAGTTAATGTAACAGGACAGGTATATGTCGATGGAGAGGATATATATAGTCCAAAAACTGAAGTAACCCATCTAAGAAAAAAAATGGGATTACTCTCACAAAAGCCTTACCCACTACCTATGTCAATCTTTGACAATGTAGCTTATGGTCCCCGGTTGCATGGAACAACCAAAAAAAATGAACTTAAATCGATTGTTGAATTTTATTTGAAAGAAGCAAATCTTTGGGACGAAGTAAAGGACAGGCTTTCCAGCCCTGCTTCTAAGCTTTCAATCGGTCAGCAGCAACGGTTGTGCCTTGCCCGAGGATTGGCGGTTCAGCCTTTGGTTATTCTAGGTGATGAACCAACGTCTGCTCTCGATCCACAATCAAGTGCTTATATCGAACAAATGTTCCTTAAATTGAAAGCTGATTACAGCATTATTCTTGTAACACATATCCTTCGCCAGGCAAAAAGAATTGCCGATTATATCGTCTATATGTATGATGGAGAAATAATCGAGCATGGTGAGGCGTCAGACGTTTTGAATCACCCAAAGCATCCCAAAACAATTGAGTATGTTAGTGGTGTTATTAGTTAAATGTAATTAAATCTCATATTTTTGTAACAAAAGCACTAATTTTGCGATATTATAATTTAAAAGAAACATTATTGGAAAAGCTATGAAAATTCTATTTACTCTACTAACACTGGTAATCATAACTCAATTATCATTTTCTCAACCTGTATCAGTAATTGATAGCAGACCTTTATCAACAGTTGAAGAACTGATGTATGTTAATATTCCAGAAGTTCTTGGAGATCTTCCCGTTGATTTCCCTGTAATAAAGGTTGATTCACTGGTCAATCCATCACCGGGTTATTTATTCCTAACAACATTCAACATAGCACCCAACACACCTACTTATTTATTAGTACTCGACAGTGTCGCTAAACCACTTTTTTATCAGAAACCTATATTGGGTGGAATTGATTTTAAAATGGCACCTAATGGATTGTTCACTTATGCAAGTGCTATTGGAGTAGGAGATGTTCATCAGGTAGGTCCTTTCAAAGTCCAAAATGCAAAAGTTATTGATTATATTTTGGATTCGAAATTCAATCTTATTGACAGTGTTCAGTGTAAGAATGGATATTTGTCGGATACGCATGAATTTAGAATGTTACCAAATGGCAATTATATGATGCTTTCGTATGAAGTTGTACCTGTCGATATGAGTAAGATTGTAACCGGAGGCAACCCTAATGCGACAGTCATAGGTTCTGTAATCCAGGAGCTCGATGCAAACAAAAATTGTATCTTCCAGTGGAGAAGTTTAGACCATATTCCAATAACTCAAACCTTAGACAATTTTCTGAATGCAACGTTCGAACATGTTCATGCAAATGCATATCATCTGGATACAGATGGGAACCTGTTAGTTTCATTTGCAACCACCTGTGAAATTGTAAAAATAGACATGACTTCCGGCAAAATCATCTGGCGATTTGGAGGCAATCAAAGTAATTTTGCAATCAAAGGTGAGCATGAGGAGTTTGCACCACTTTATTTTCGTTTACAGCATGACATAAAGCGACTTCCTAATGGTAATTTCCTATTTTTTGATGATGGGTACGGTAAAGATCCGGCGTTCTCCCGTGCTGTTGAATATTCTGTGGATGAAAAAAATAGAACAGCGAATTTAGCTTGGGAATTCAAGCATCCACTTGGTGATATTGCTACTTTTGCTATGGGCTCGGCTCAACGTTTGCCCAACGGAAACACTTTGATTAACTGGGGAATGATTCTATCTGGTCCGTTCAGAACAGTAACAGAAGTTACTCCTGATAAAAAGATTGTTTATGAATTATCTCTACCGCCATATTATTACAGTTATAGAGGTCTTAAATACCAGCTACCCGCTTGTCAGCCAGTTGGCGATGTGATAATGAGAGACCTTTTGGAAGGTAACACTTATAAATTCAATAGCAAAAAATCGCAAACTGGTACTGTTATATTTTTAGAAACAATGAATGCATTTATGTACAATTTTTGCCAAGTGAAGAAGTATGAGTGTGCAACTATGAACCCCAGATTTGTTGGTGAGGCACCTGTAATTGTACCCGGAAGGTTTACGGTTCATACAGAGAATATTTATTCATTTAGTGGTGAAATCAGATTTGATGTTTCTACTCTGCCACCATTATATCAATACGACAGCATGAAAGTGTTTTTCAGAAAAACTGAAGGCAACGGCATATTTATCGATATTCCAACTACATTTGATCCCAATGATAATATGTTAGTTGCAATGGCATCTGACACTGGTGAATACATCATTGGATTTAGAAGAGAATCGACAGTTATTAATGCTCCCGTTCTTATGTCTCCTAGTAACAATGCATTATTGATAAATAACCAAAAAGTAAATCTTCTTTGGACACCTACGGGACGATACGCTAATTTTGTTTATCAAATTGCTCCTGATTCTTCTTTTATTGATCAGGATACTTTAAAACCTACAACAATAGAAACAAGCGTCTCTCTGGATCTTGAATCAAACAAGACCTACTATTGGAGAGTTAAGACAAATTATAGTGATATCTCAAGTGATTGGTCACCAATCTTTAGTTTTTCAACAGGAGCTCCATCAATAACAATTACGAAGCCAGTTATCTCCGATAAGTATTATTCTGATTCAATTGCAGTGATCAGATGGAAAACAAATATCTCTGATTCTGTGTCGATTACATTGTTAAAGAATGGCACACAGGTATTAGTTATTAAAAATATTTTACTAAGTTTAACAAACGCATATGGATGGAAAGTTCCCAAAACTCTAGCTGAGGGATCAGATTATTCGATTGTCGTAAAAAGCATGAAAGACAATAATTTATTGGCAACCAGCGAGAATTTTTCAATATTAAAACTTCCTTCTGATGTTCCTTATGCTTCTGTTGTTAAGGAAAATTTGAATATAACTCCTAATCCTACTAATGGTAACGTAATGCTTAAGTATTATGCACAACAAAGTGGAATGGTTCAAGTAAAAATTATGGATATGTTGGGTACATTAAGATCTGATATTATCGATCAATTTATTCCTGAAGGAGCACATAACTTTAATCTTAATCTAAGTCACTTGCAGCCGGGTGTATATCTTTGCATTGTTAGTTCCCATGGAAATGCAATAGTAGATAAGATTGTTATTATGAAATAGTAAAAACACTCACAAATTCAGTTTATTTTAAAATCTCCAATTGTACACTGCAATTGGGGATTTTTATTGGAGGCTTCGGCAATGAATGAAAAATATATTGGATTTCCTATACAAATGCAAGATAGTTTAACTCACTTTTTTTGCTGAATTGTATCTATCTTTTTTGTAGTTTTGCCTTTGTACATATCAATAATTACAATTAATGGATAGAACTTGAAATTTATCATTTCTATTGGCGATTGCAACGGAATCGGCATCGAGGTCATGCTGAAATCACTTCCAGACTTTATAACCCGTCCCGAATGTAAGGATATTTCAATATCTATTGCCGGCCGACTCGACACAATCATAGAATATTCAAAAAAAATTAATTTTGATCTGAAATATACCGATAATAGTATTGTAATTAGAGATTTGCTGTTTCCTGTGCTTAAATGTCAAACAAAGCCGGAAATCAATTTCGGTAAAATTGACAAAGATGCCGGAAAGCTCTCTGCAGAAGCTATCGAACTTGCGCTTGAGAGGACTATTTCCGGTAAATATGATGCAATGATAACAATGCCTGTAGCAAAATCAGCTCTTTATCTTGCAGGCTGGAGATATCCCGGGCATACAGAGATGCTTGCTGACTTCTGTGGCGGTGGAGATGAGTTGATGATTCTCTCGACTGACTCAATGAGAGTTGCTCTAGCAACAGTACATATTCCGATAAGTAAGGTCTCACTTACTCTGACTCGGGATTTATTGAAAAGAAAAATTGAAGTTTTTAATAAATCATTGGCTCAGGATTATGGTATTAATAATCCGGCTGTAGCTGTTCTGGGATTGAATCCACATGCTGGAGAAAGTGGTTCTCTGGGCAAAGAAGAAGAAGAAATCATAGATCCTGTGATTGCTGAGTTCAGAAACAGTGGCGCAAATGTCAGCGGTCCCTTCGCATCGGATGGATTCTTCGCTCATGGTGAATATAAGAACTATGATGGCATTGTTGCTATGTATCACGATCAGGGATTGATACCCCTAAAATTTTCTGCTAACGGTGGTGGAGTTAACTTCACTGCAGGATTGAAAATTGTACGTACATCGCCCGATCACGGCACGGCATTTGCAATAGCTGGTAAGGGGCTGGCTAATCCACAAAGCACACTCGATGCACTGGAATTAGCCCGTAAAATAGTTCTGAACAGACAACAAAGTTAAAAAAATGATTCAAAATATATTGTTCTATTCTTAAAGATTATTGGAGGATATTATGGGGCACAAAAACAAGAAAGACAAAAAGAAGGAAGAGAAAAATCTTCCGAATGAAAATTCATCTGAAATCGTGGAACTTCCTTCAGATACTCCAAAATTCAATAAACATGGCAGAATTACAAACAGTTTTTATGAAGCTGAACTAGCAAAGCTTCAGGATGAACTTGTCAAATGGCAATATTGGGTCAAAGATAAAGGACTGAAAGTAGTCATTCTTTTCGAAGGTCGTGATGCAGCAGGCAAGGGTGGAGTTATTAAAAGAATCACCGAACCACTCAATCCACGCGGTGCACGCGTGGTTGCTCTGGATAAGCCTTCAAACAAGGAATCTACTCAATGGTATTTTCAACGCTATGTTTCAAATCTTCCTTCTGCCGGTGAAACCGTCATATTCGACAGAAGTTGGTACAACCGTGCCGGTGTTGAGTATGTGATGGGCTTCTGCACACCCGATGAATATCAGGAATTCCTACGATCTACTCCTGAGTTCGAGAAAATGCTAATAAGATCGGGAATTATCCTGCTGAAATATTGGTTCTCCGTAAGCGATGATGAGCAGGAAGTTCGTTTCCGCGAAAGAGGCTTGAATCCCTCAAAGCGTTGGAAACTGAGCGAAATGGACATTAAGAGCTGGCTCAAATGGGAAGATTATTCACGCGCTAAAGACGAAATGTTCAAATATACTGATACGAAGCAGTCACCATGGTTCAATGTGCCTTCGGACGATAAAAAGAAATCGCGTCTGAACTGCATACATCATATATTGTCGTCAATCCCGTATCAGGATGTAACACCTCCTCCAATGGAATTGCCTGAGCGCAAAATCACAGGCAGTTACCTGAGGCCGCCGATTGACGAAAATACTTACGTTCCGGAGATATATTAGGGAAATATTTAATATTATAAAATAACAAAACGCCCGTTTTCGGGCGTTTTGTTATTTTTCCTTCATTTTCCCCAAAATTCCCAATCCCTGTTTCTCGGCATCCATCAACTCATACCAATGTATTTTCAAAATCCGTGAGACGTTTTGCGTTTTTCTGTGTCTTAGTATGTACGGGTGTGACAATTTTAGAAAAGGAATATCTTTAATTGTTTTGTAACTTATAGTGTTTTATTGTGTTATGTTTATATTAATATGTAAATATTTTTTACAAAAATAGATTGAAAAATTATGAAAACATTATTATTGGTTATCACACTTTTGTTTGTTGTATCATCTGCTAATGCAGAGCAAGTCCTAAGAATTTATTTGTCTGACGGCACAACCCGCGATTATAATTCGAGTGATATCCGAAAGTTTGCTTTTCTCAATAAGACAGAAGAATGTTTGATGCAAGCCTACTGTCAGGATAGTTTCAAATATACATATCATTCATGTAATATTGATTCAATCCGGTTTAATACTTTTTTTGAAAAAGACAGAATGATGACTGTCATCGAAATGGGTTATGCTTGGTATCTAAACTTATCAAAAATTGACAGCATAAAATTCGATCATCTTCAAAAAGCTCCATCGATAGAATGGCAGAATTCATTTGGTGGCAGTAAAGAGGACTTTCTTATATCGCTTCAACAAACAGATGATGGCGGTTATATGATATTTGGTGAAACAAGTTCGATTGATGGCGATGTTATTGGGAATACAGGAACCGGTAAGCTTTGGATTGTTAAAATAAATTCGAATGGTGTAATAGAGTGGCAAGAACCTCAGAACAAAGATATTGACCTTGATTATACAAATGTACAAAAGACATTAGATAATTGTTATATCATTGGTGGACATCAATACAACAGATCATACAAGAATGAAAACTTTATTTCAAAATACAGTGACACCGGTTACCTGCTTTGGGAGATAGTGTATGGCGAAAATGGCAATTTAGGGCTTCAGATTATACCTACAAGCGATGCTGGTGCTATAGTTGCCGGATCTTCACCAAAAAATCCGGCTCCGGGCAATCATCCTGATGATATTTGGATAATTAAACTTAACAAGAATGGTGGTATTGAATGGCAAAGGTCATATGGTGGCTCATACTCAGAATATTTAACTTCGTTCATTTCAACTTCAGATAAAGGATATATTCTGTTAGGTGTTACTTGTTCAACGGATGGGGATCTAAAGGGGATTAAAAAGAATGGAACCTGGGATTTCTGGGTTGTAAAGTTAGATTCTGTATGTAATATAGTTTGGCAGAAAGCACTAGGTGGCAGTGATGAAGATAAACCAACTTCAATTCGTGAGACAGAAGACCATGGATTTATTGTAGTAGGCAATTCATTATCTGACAATGGTGATGTGATCAAAAGTCATGGCAATAATGATATTTGGGTTGTAAAATTAGATAGTATAGGTAAAATTGTTTGGACAAATTCTTTGGGCGGAAGTGGTAATGATTATGCACTAGGCGTAGAGATTACTAAGGATAAAGGATGCATTATTGTAGGCAATTCAAATTCTATCGATGGAGATCTTATTGGCTCTATTGGGATGAACAGCTACTGGATTGTTAAATTGGATTCAAGCGGGTTAATGCTATGGCAGAAACCAATCATTGGGTTTGGGGAAGATGATAATTTCTGTCAACTACTTGTTGTTCAGGATGGATATGTTATTTTGGGCTCTACACAATCCAACGGTGGCGACATGACAGGTCATATCAATAATACTGTTTCTAATGATTATTGGATTGCTAAATTGAGCTTAAATGGTGAAATTATTTGGCAGAAATCTTATGGCGGCAGTAAATCTGATTATGCTAATGGAATTGTTCAAACTCAAGACGGTGGTTTTGTTCTATCAGGCAGATCGGGTTCTAATGATGGTGCTGTTTTAAATAACCATGGACTCAGAGATATCTGGATTTTGAAATTGAATGCTCAAACCGAACCAGCCGAAACGGATTCACTTTTAATAGAAATGAAAAATGATGATATTTCATATTTCTCAATAACTCAGATAGAGAAGATCGATATTCAAAATATTACAAATACAGATGAAGTAATAAATTCTAATGATATATTCAGCATTTCCCCCAATCCCACCTCCGATTTCATAGAAATCTCTGTAGGGGCGAACGGCCGTTCGCCCTTACAAAGCGATGTGAGGATATTTGATGTTCTAGGAGAAATCCAGACCACCCCGTCACTGCGTGACACCCCTCCTTGGAAAGGAGGGGAAAAAGTTAGAATTGATGTATCAGGTTTGCCTCCGGGTATGTATTTTGTGAGGATTGGGGATAGAGTCGGTAAGTTTGTGAAATTATAGATTGAACGCTAATATTTTATAACTTAACTCAATATACTCACGATATTGCCGATAATATTAAACTACATTAATTTAATTAAGTATTTATTTGGCTGAGAGCAAACATAAGGCATCTGAAATGAAGAGCGGGAGTACAACTGGTTCACTCATAGAGCAGGGTTATAAATTAGACTATAACAGACTCATTGAAAACATCAATGATGGATTTTTCGTAGTTGATGAAAATGAAATCATTATATACTGCAACAAAGCACTATCGCGAATATTCGGTGTTACTCACGGTGAGCTTCCAGGCAAAAGTCTGATCGATCTCGTTCCCGAAAGCCAGATTATGCTTCTGCGTAACGAAACCGAAAAACGTAAGCGCGGAGAAAGCAGTAATTATCAATTACATATTACCCGTCCAAACGGAGAAATAAAGATTCTATCCATCGCAGCTACACCCGATCTTGATGAGAATGGTGCTTATAAAGCTACAATTATCGTTTGCAGGAATATTACAAAGCTAATAAGTATCGAAAAGGAGCTTCGTGCTGCCAGAAACTACTTCAAGACTATTCTTGACAATTTGCTCGATCCTGTGCTAATTCATGAGTTCGACGGAAGGATAATTGAAGCCAACTATGCAGCCATACAGCATTTTGGATGCAGCTACGAAGAACTTACCAGCTCAACTCTGTATGACTTCATGCCACAACATATTCAGGATATTCGTCCTCAGAAACTGGCTCAGCTTATTGAGAAAAGAGTTATAACATTCGATTCATTCCATGTGAATAAAGCCGGTGAGATAATTCCAGTTGAAGCCAAGAGCAGTATAATAGACCTCAATGGCAGAGAAGTGATTCTCAGCATATCGAGAAATATATCCGAGAGACTTAAAACTGAAAACGCTCTCAGAGTTAAAGAAGCACATTTCCGTGCAATATTCGACAACCTCCCCTTCTACTCTTGGTTTAAGGATGAGAATGGACAGTATCTCCTTGTAAATAAAACACTTGCAGAGCTTAGTCCCGAAAACGATCCGGATAAATTAATCGGCAAAAACGATCACGATGTCTTCCCTGATGATCTGGCTTACCGACATCTTCAGAACGATATAGAAGTGATGACACTAGGAAAAAAGATAAGTACAGAAGAACATTTAGAGATAAATGGTGAAGACAGCTGGATAGAAATTCATAATGCACCAATCATTGATCAGGAAGGCAAAATCCTGGGCACAACAGGTATTGCACGAGATATCACCGAAAGAAAAATTCTTGAGAAGAAAATCCAGGATGAACTCGATCTTAACATCAAAATTATTGAAGCATCTCCTTTGGGTAAAGCGGCTTACAACTGTAATGGTGATTGCGTATTTGTAAACACCTCTTTTTGCAAGATACTTGGTGTAGAGCTCGACAAAATGCAGAAACTTACTCTCAAGGAAAGTATAATCTGCCTCACTTCGACTATCTATGATGAATTTAAGTTTGTTATGGAAACCGACAAAAAAGCTTACGGCGAGATTCTCTCAGAAAGCTACGACGGTCGCGAAATCTGGCTGGATTATATCATAGTACCATTCACAAAGAACAATACTCCGCATGGGCTGATAACAATAATAGACAGAACCGAAAGCAAGAAATTAAAGAACAAGCTTAGAGAATTGAGTGATACTTATGAACGATTAACACTCAACGCAGGTGAAGCTATATACAGAGCGGAAGCTGATACAGGTCAGATTATATTTCTGAACCCTGCCGCTGAGCAATTGCTTGGATACAGACTATCGGAATTCCAGGAAGATTCGAGTCTATCCTTCAAAATTCTTCATCCGGATTCGATAGAAACCAGCATCAATATAATCGAAATGCTGAAGAGCGGAAAAAAAATCGTCAAAAACCAGCTTCTGACATGGATTACGAGAAAAGGTCAGCACAGATTGATGGAATTCACGTTTATTCCGGTGAGAGATGAAAGCAAGTATGTGCGTACCTATGAAGCAATTGGACGTGATGTGACCGAAGCAAAACATTTTGAGGAAATTCTGAAGAATAATGAAAAGCGCCTCCTTTACTCAGAAAAACTTGCTCATCTGGGAAGCTGGGAGGTAAATCTCAAATCTGGTGAATCTTACTGGTCTGACGAGATTTATAGAATTTACGGCTTGATGGTTGGCGAGATAGAGCCTTCCTACGAAATAATGAAGAAGTTCATTCATCCCGATGATCTTGAAGAATATACTAGCAGAATTGAAGACTCAATTTCAGGTTCAGGAATGTTTGAGTTTGAACATAGAATTATCCGGGTTGATGGTTCTGTCCGCTACGTTATCACTTCCAATGAAGTTCTTTTTGACGATTATCATAAACCAAACAAATTAATGGGCTTTATACAGGACGTTACAATAGATAAAATCCGTGAGAATGAGAAAATAAAGCTAATCGATGAGCTTCAGATTTCACATGACAAAATAGAAGAAGAAGCGAAAGTGGTTCAGGAACTCAATCTTTCACTATCGGAATCAGCAACTCAGCTGAAGGAGCTCAATGCAAGCAAGGATAGATTCTTTTCAATTATTGCCCACGACCTTAGAAGTCCATTGTCTTCGTTCCTGATGTTAACCGAAATGCTGACAAAGGAAGTCTATAACCTTAGCTTTACAGATCTTAGCGAGTTCCTGTCGGAACTGAATATAAATGCCAATAGATTGAACCGCTTGCTCAACAATCTTCTGGAATGGTCCAGGATTCAGAATGGTGCAATCCCGTTCAATCCCGAAAATCTCTCCTTACGGGATGCTATCGATATACCGATGGATATTCTGATGTCGAATGCCTCAACCAAAAAGATAGAATTATTAAATAATACTGACGAGAACATTTTTATTTTTGCTGATCTTAATATGATAAACACAATCGTCCGCAATTTTGTTTCAAATGCACTGAAGTTCACCAATGAAGGCGGACATATTGACATCACTTCAAATGTTATTGATGACGATATGGTGGAAATCTGCATCAAAGATGATGGCGTTGGGATGAGCGAAGAAATCCGCAGAAAGCTGTTCAAGATTGACGAAAAAATAATATCCATAGGCACAAAAGGCGAACCGGGCACTGGACTTGGTCTGGTTTTATGCAAAGAATTTGTAGATAAACACCACGGTAAGATCCGCGTAGAGTCACGATTGGGCAAAGGTACCAGCTTCTATTTTACAGTTCCATCCAAAGATGTTTTCACTGAAATAATCCCAGAGTAATTGAGTATCCTCAACAGAGCTACCTCCCAAAAACATATTTTTTTTGTAAAATAAACTATAATTCCATATTTTACGTTATATAAAACATGTAACGTAAAATATGGAATACATACTATGACATACGATATAAGAAATGACGTAAAAAATCCTTTCGTGATATTTGGATACGATTCACCGGAATTCTTCTGCGACAGGGAGATGGAAACCAAAAGACTCACGAATGCTGCCACTAATGGCAGAAATGTAGTTCTGGCTTCAATTCGCAGACTCGGCAAGTCCGTTCTGGTTAAACATGTTCAGAATATTATGCAGTCGAAGAATGAGATTGTTCCTGTCTATATCGATATCATGCCTACGACAGACCTGGCTTCCTTCACAAGAGTATTTGCAAAAAGTATTTTCGAGCAGTCAGCAACTCTGACAATGAAGTCATTTGTCGCGATTAAGTCATTACTGACAAGGATAACGCCCTCTCTGACAATTGACTCTACAACAAATCTTCCATCGATTGAACTGAAAATAAGTGACGATGATGAAGCCCTCAGCACGATTGATGATGTTTTCCGATATATCAAGTCTGTAAAAAAGCATTTTTACATCTGCATCGATGAATTTCAGCAAATATCCGAATATCCAGAGAAAAATGTCGAAGCTGTGCTGCGTTCGCATATTCAATCTTCTTCCAATGCAAATTTCGTCTTTTCGGGCAGTAAGAAGCATCTTCTGATTTCAATGTTCAGCGACGCAGGAAGACCATTCTACCAGAGCAGCGATTTTTTTGAATTGCAAAAAATTAATGAAAAAAAATATATAGACTTTATAATCAAACAATTCAGAAAAGGCAAGCAGACTATATCGGACAAAGAAGCAAAATCAATACTCAGCAAAACTCGTACGCACACTTACTATGTACAGTTTTTATGCAACAGATTGTTTGAGCAGAGACTAAAGACGATAAAAGCTGAGGACATCGAAACAACTTTGAACAATATTATCAATGGAAATGAATCAATATATCACAGCTACAGAAGCCTTCTGACAAACCACCAATGGCAACTGCTTAGAGCCATCGCCGGAGAGGATTCCATAAAAGAACCAACTTCCGGGGAATTTATCAGGAAATATCAGTTGAGTTCTACAAGCACAGTCAGCCAGGCTCTGAAATCACTTCTGGACAAAGAGCTGATATATACCCAAAAGGGATCATATTTTGTTTCGGATGTGTTCTTTTCGGCATGGCTGAAGAAATTGTAAGTTTTAAATCTATATATATCCCCAATCACAGCCGCTGATTAAATAGATATTTCGAACATCAACCGTAGGGTTAACCCTACGGTTGATGTCGATTTCGACATTAGAATTTCCAATTTATATGGACAAAATGTGTCCACCCAAGTCAGCTCTGCAACACTCCTCCGCATTGGCTAAGCAGATGTGAATTGTTTAAGGTTTTTAGCCCTAATTCAAAAGCTCATTTTCTATTTCACAACAACAAACGAACAGCCGTCTGTGTCTGTTCCATTGCTGAACATGAGATAGTAGACTCCGGCACTTAGGTTATCAACCTGGAAGGCAGTCTGACCAGTAGAATTCAATTCCAGAGAACCGAAAGCTTTAACGATTCTTCCCTGAGAATCGAAAATGGCTATTGTAGCATTCGAATAGCTATAAGCAATAGGAACTGTCAGCACCGCTGTTTCAGATGCCGGATTAGGTGTGACAGTTAATTTTAATGATGTTAATTCATCGACAGAGGAAAAATCAAAACAAGTAGCTGCGCTTGTCTCAGCATTAATAATACACTGTAGCTCTCCTGCAGTAGCCGCAATTGTAACACCCCAGACTGTTTGATTGTTATTTGGCTGAACAGCAAGTCCTGTCATCTTGAGTGCTGCATCGGCGTTCTTTGCTTTGAAGTCGATATATTTCTGAGTATTTCGAACTGCCTGAATCATAATATCACTATCAATCATTGTCCTGCCATCTAGTGATGAATCAGGTTTAAATGGTAATTTGAGGGCAGATGTATTCAATGGAATTCCTACAGCTGTTAATCCAATGATAGGAAACTTTGTCGCGATATAGTAAAGCATTGTATCCTTTGAATCTGATCTAAAAGCATAGATCCATGCCGTACATGTACCTTTAGACTCGTCAAACGTTAATACTATCGGTATAGCCGGCACCTGTCCGGCTATTGTTCCAACTATCATCAGTTTGGCATCGGAGGCTACTTTCTTAGCTGCTATTGATGTTGTGCTAATACCTTCCTTAGCTTTATAAGGAGTCTGTGAATAAGCTACAGTACTTGCTATTGCAGCTATAAGAAATAGTATAATAATTTTTTTCACGTCTTACCTCTAAATATTTGTTTTTACGTCAATCTAGTATTAAATTGAATTGGTTTAAAACTAATTACGTTCAATGCTTAATTTTGTTATTAATATGATTAATATAACTCTGAAATGAAAAAACTTCAACTTAAAAAGTCAAGCTATGAGCCGTCTTCCGGAACCATTGGCTATAAAATAAATTATGAAAGCGAACTTAATTCGGCTCAGTTAGAAGCAGTGCTGCACAAAACTGGTCCTGCACTCGTTATAGCCGGTGCAGGAACAGGCAAGACACGGACATTGATCTATCGACTCTCGCGAATGGTTGAAGATGGTATACCACCGGAATCTATCGTACTTCTAACTTTTACCCGAAAGTCATCAGCAGAGATGCTCCGTCGGGCTGCAATCATGCTTGACGGAAGATGCGAGAGAGTTTCAGGAGGTACATTTCATTCATTTGCACTTCTTGTTCTTCGTAAGTATGCCACAATTCTCGGTTATGATGTTAATTTCACGATGCTTGATTCGACTGATTCCGAGGATACAATTAATCTTCTCCGCTCGCAATTGAAGCTGGATAAGACTAAGAAGAGATTCCCCAGAAAGGACACTCTTGCTAAAATATTCAATCTTTCGGTAAATCGCTGTCAAACTGTTGAGGACATCGTGATCAACGACTATCCTTATTTTATGGATGATATTGACAACATTGCTTTACTCTGCAGTCAGTACAATGCCTACAAAATTAAGTTCAACATGATGGACTATGATGATCTGCTGTTGAATCTCAACAGAGTGATGCTCTCGTTCCCAAAGATAAAAAGCGAAATGAATGCAAAATATAAATTTATAATGGTTGATGAGTATCAGGACACAAACAGACTTCAACATGATATTGTTATCCAGCTGGCCGGAGAATCTCAGAATGTTATGGCTGTAGGCGATGATGCACAGAGTATTTATTCATTCCGCGGAGCAGAGTATCAGAATATTATCACTTTCCCATCATATTTCACGGATTGCAAGGTATTCAAGATCGAGGAAAACTACCGCAGCACTCAGCCAATTTTGAATATGACAAACAAGATAATAGAAAGTGCCTCAATCAAATATGAGAAAGAGCTCTTCTCAAGGCGTGAATCCGATAATTTGCCGAAGATTATCGCTGCCGAAAATGAGCGTCAGCAATCACTATTCGTAGTGCAGCAGATACTTGAACTTCGTGAGGAGAACTATGCGTTAGAGGACATCGCCATTCTTTTTCGATCGGGCTACCACTCTTTCGATCTCGAAATTGAGCTGAACAAAGCCAATATACCCTATCTCAAGTTCGGTGGAATGAAATTCGTGGAGACGGCACACATCAAAGACATGGTGTCATTCTTCAAGATTCTGGTCAACGCGAAGGATGTTATTAGCTGGCACAGACTTCTGCTCATGCTCGAGGGTGTTGGTCCGCGAACTGCCTCGAAGATGGTGGACATTATATCCGATCCGGACTTCAATCTGAAAGAAAAGACTGATCTGAATTATGCTGTCAAAGGCAAGGACGGAGTGAACCGCTTGTTTGAGTTTGTAAAAAATCTGAAAGAGTTGAAGATCGGAATCGCAGAGAAAGCGAACATGATATCTGATTTCTACAAACCTATGATGACAGCAAAGTATGATGATTGGCAGAAGAGACAGAAAGATATAGAAACTTTCGCTGCTATTGCCGGAAGGTACACAAGCATCTCCGATTTTCTGAATGATATGGCAATCGAGCCGCCCACAGAAACCGTCGTGGACATAGAAGCAGAGTCAAAGGAAGAAGAATTCCTGACTATTTCAACCATACACTCAGCAAAGGGACTAGAGTGGAGGGTAGTCTTCATAATCTGGGCACTAGATGGGAAATTTCCGTCATCTAAGGCTGCCGACACACTGGAGAACCTGGAAGAGGAACGCAGACTCTTCTATGTGGCATCAACAAGAGCCAAGGATCAGCTCTTTGTCAGTTATCCGATAAATGTATACGATCGCGAGTCGGGATTGGTGCTATCCAAACCAAGCCGCTTCCTGGATGGAATAGACGAATCGCTTGCCGATTACTTCGTTCTTCAGGAATTCGAAACGAATGAGAACTGAGTTGAGAATTAAGCTTAGCAACATGAAATAATTGCTAAGTATCATCACAACTTTATAAACTTCTCGACTTTATCTCCAATCCTCACAAAATACATGCCCGGAGCCAAGCCGGAGACATCGATTCTCTGTCCCCCGCTGGTGGGGGTGGCTGCGGAGCAGACAGGGGTGGACAGGATTTGACCAAATACATTCATTATCTCTGATGTTTTTAGGTCGCTCCGATGGAGCTCTTGTTCATTTTATTTTCCGTTTTCTACAAACAGGTCGCTACTCCGTAGCTGAATATATCTTTACAACTTTATGAACTTTTGAACTGTCTCCCCCATCCTCACAAAATACATGCCTGGAGCTAAGCCGGAGACATCCACTCGTAGGGGCAATTCATGAATTACCACTACAGACAATACAGTTTGACCATAAACATTGAAGATTTCGATCTCGCTTTGTAAGGGCGAACGGCCGTTCGCCCCTACGGAAATTTCAATGAAATTGAATTATTTATCCCGGAAGCTGGAATCTTCCTTCAAGAATTCCTTTGATTGTTATGTCCTCGTCCAATTCTTCCCATCTAAGAGCATAACCATTCAGACGTAATTCGACCTGTTGAAGCTGTTCATCAGTAGCATTTTTTAAAATTTTGAATCTGTCCGCCGGAAAAGCTATTATTCTGAAGTCGGTTAGTTCAGTATATACCATTCTTTCCTTAACCCAAACATTAATAGCTATAGGTTCAGTCTCAGTTATTTGATCAGTGGCTATGATACTCATTATATTTTTCCTTTAAATAATCTTCATTTTCGTAAACAAGTTTTGCGATTTCTCTGATTGTATGAGGTTTAATGTTCATACTTTTAGCTAATCTCACCGGATCGAGCTAATATTTACATTCTCCGTCAGGAGTTGCTACATGGATATGTGGTGGTTCATTATATTCATCAGAATAAAAATGAAACCTAAAAACTACTATTCTCAATACTGTTGGCATATCGAATTTTTATTCCATATTTTAATTAAATAACTAATAATTCCATTAAATATTTTAATTATTAATTTTCAGAAACTTCCGAACTCTATCCCCAATCCTCACGAAATAAATACCCGGAGCCAAGCCGGAGACATCGATTCTTACTCCCTCCCTGCTAGCGGGGAGGGCTGGGGTGGGGTAAGGGGTGGACACGCTCTGCCCAAACACATTATATATCCTAACATCGCTTTGTTCGGACACGGCACGCCGTGTCCCTACAGAAATTTCAATGAAATCGTGAGAAGGATTGGGAGAAAGAATTATATTAGAATTATTTTTCAATTTAGGATTATCTTTAACATCCATATTGCCGACAAAGCAATCTCCTGTATTGTTAAAAACATAAACATGTTGATCACTTACTTCGTGTATAGGTCTGTTGTTTGTGGTGTCAAAACCGCTAATAAAAATAAATATCCAAGTTGAATTATTCCTATAACCAAGATTATATAAACTATATTCAGAGCATACAGTATTATAAATATCACATCTTAAATATTGGAGTGAGTCGCTATAACAATTTATTGAGTCTACCGGAATTGGGAAGTCATCGTAATCATCAAAGTAATTTAAATTTCTTTTAATTATATAGGAATTCACATTGTCAATATTCGTAACAATGAATTCAAAACAACTATCGTTTGTACAAAATGTATAACCCCAATTTCGGCTTAATCCCTTATTATTGTAAAAATCGAACTCATTCCATCTATGGCTTACAATTGAATATAACTGGGCTGTGTCTCCAATAACAGATTTATATTCCGATAAAATATAATCTAATCCATCTTTTGCAGGATAATATTTAACTACCTGAGCTTGAACAATGATAACTGTTATGACAATAAAGAACAAAATAGCAAATATTTTTTTCATTTTATAATCCATTCAGAATAAGTAATGATTCAATTTGTTACCATTATTACAGTAAAGACACATCAAAGGATAAAATAGTTACATAACTTCTCTAATATTTCCTCAGCCTCACAAACTGCTTTCCATCGAAAATGAAAATTTTGTTCAGAAGCGTTGTGTCTAATATATTTACGATGGCTTTGGTCGTGATTTGGGGCATTGTTTCGGTTGTGATTTCGATTGTCTGGAAACCGTCGCGATAGGAGAGCTTCTCGTCCTTGATTACAGCACGCGAGATTGTGCCGTAGTTTACGAAACGGGCATTTGTGGCTGTCAGCTCGATTTGGCTTGGAGTGAGTATCTTATAGGTAATTTTTGTGTCCTTCTGCATTTCGATTCTCAGCTGTGGCGATACTTCGATGTTTCTGTTGTTCAGATAGTACCAGACAGCCTGCGTGAAACCGATTTTGTAGGTGTTAATTCTGTCAATCTTATCGGGAACGGCAAGGAAGATCATTGTATCAACTGTCGCAGGTTTGTATTTGAGATTCGAGAGCGATGTTTGGGCAACATTCGCTGCGTGATGCCACTTGCCTGCTCGCACAGCAGTAACGGTGATCGAGAAAATTCCTGTGATGATGATTATGAGCATTACAGCCTGATGCAGTGGTTTGCGATAATCTATTTTGAACAGGCTGAGAGCTGCGATAATCAATCCCATAGAAGCTGTGAACGAATACCACTGCCCGAACCTGGCACATGCAGGAATGATGAAAATGACGAACCATCCTATCCCGAAGAGGAAGAGCTTCAGTTGTTTTCCTCGAAGTGTGATTAGCTTTCTGATGACAAGATAAAGCACTGAAAATGCGATTGTCCAGCCGAAAAGAGCATAGACAAAATTTGATCTCAGCCAAGAAATGATAATCTCGAACTGGTCTGCCTGTATGAAGCTAATAGGAATATATAGGAGGAAGTTCTGAGCAAATTTCCATAAGCTTATACTCTCGAAGTTCGAGGATTGGAAAGGAGTTCCGCCGATTACGAAGAATCTGTAAAGTAGCACAAACGAAACCAGAGCAAATGCAGTGATTGTTGCGTATAGAGCAGGTTTTATCCTTGATTTATTTGTATCTTCTTTCAGAAGTAAGAGCAATGGGAGCAGAACTGCGGCATAAGCAGGTTCCTTGCTCATGATTGAAAGCAGAAAAAGAAATGCTGATAATATGATTAGAAGGATTTTCTTTTCTGGTCTTAGATATAGATGCAACGACAGAAGCAGGAACAGAGCCATTACGGTATCGGTGCGTCCTGCGATCCATGCGACGGATAATTCATGTGCAGGTAAAATCGTAAATATAAATGCTCCGATGCGGGCAGATATTTCCTCGAACTCCAGCTTTTGAAGGAGTTTGTAGAATAGCCAGCAAATTGTAGCATAGATGGCTATGTTTGTGATATGATATGGGATAGAGTTGTATTGGAAGAGGAACTTGGTCATCGTGTCCAGAGTCCAAACGACGGGACGCCAATATGGTCCACCGACTTCACGTTGAAAGAAGTTATTGAATGCTTCGAAGAATGTATGAGGCGACATCCAACTTAATATTAAAAAGTCTTCGTTAATGATTCCGACTGTGATGTATCCAAGCCATGGGAGCACAGCCAGAACCAACAGGAACTTAGTGAAAAATTTTGAATTCGACCAGACTTTTGCTTCTTCCATTTATCCGTTAAACCTCATAATCGCAGGAATGTGTAACCTCGCGCACCTTGTTAAGGAATTCGACTACTGCAACGTGAGCCGGATGCTTGATGTAGAACTCCAAATCATTCCAATTATCGTAATCAGCAAAAATCGAAAGATCGAATGCTCTGGGAGAATCGTATTCATTGATTCCGACTTCGAAGCTTTTGATTGTTTCTATCTGTGCCGGTAGAGCTCTGAGCATTTTTGCTACAAGCTGCACATTCTCGGCTTTGGATCTGCCGTCAGCTTCATCGTAGAATTTTATCAATATTATGTGTCTTATCATGTTATATCTTGATATATTTAATTATTTTTATGTTTAAAATTCTATTTGGTCAAGCAAGGATGCTTAACCTACCAATACATTAATTTCAAGTTAAATTTTGATCGGGAATAAAATCCGAAAATTTATTGCTTTCATTAACAGATTTAATTTCGGTCAGAACCTCATCGATAGAATTGAAGACCTTCCACGATATAGTGAATGCTTCACCCATGAATTTTTCTGAGATTGATTTCTCCATCATTCTGAGAAGATCGTCATAGTAGCCGTCGAGATTGATGATGTAAACGGGCTTATCGATGATGCCGAGGAACTTCCATGCTAAAGCCTGCAACAGCTCTTCCATTGTGCCGATACCACCGGGAAGTGCAATAATCGCATCTGCACTGTGAATCAATTTAGATTCTCTAAGATGTATAGTTTCAACCACATTCAGTTCATCGATATCATCTCTGCCCCATTCCTTTGCTACCATAAACTCCGGTATAAAGCCGATAACCTTACCGCGATTGGCAAGTGCACCATCGGAAAGACGTCCCATTAACCCTACTTTGCCACCGCCATAGATAATGTCAATATTCATCTTAGCTAGTTCAGATCCAAGCTTGAAAGCAGAATCAAGAAAAAATGGATTTACATTTTTGCTCGATGCACAAAAAACACATATACTATTAATCATTCTCTTGTTTTTATCATTTAACCAATTCACAAAGTTAAGGAATTCGAAACACATTAAATAAGCATTAAATCAATGAAAAAATGAAAATGACTTGAAAAGAATGAATTAATTTCTTATTTTAAAATTCATTAAAGTTTTTATCTCAAAATATTAATTTGTTATGAAACTAATTTTTATTGGTCCTCCCGGAGCAGGCAAGGGCACACAAGCAGAACGTATTTGTAAAGAATATAATACTGTCCAATTGTCAACGGGTGATTTGTTTAGATTGAACCGGAAGCTTGGTACAGAACTCGGGAAAAAAGCACAGTCGTATATGGGTGGCGGGAACTTAGTTCCCGATGAAATAGTAATCGGAATGCTGAACGATGAAATAATAAAACCAGAATATGCAAATGGATATATTCTCGATGGCTTTCCACGTACAGTCAAACAGGCAGAAGCACTCGACAAACTGCTCGAAGAGCTAGGAGACAATCTGGATGGAGTGCTTGTTCTGTCGGTTCCTGCTGACGAATTAATCAAAAGGCTGACAGCACGCAGAACATGCCGTTCATGCAACAGATCATATCATATTATTTACAACCCACCAAAGGTGGAAGGTATTTGCGATTTCGATAATGGTGAACTCTACCAACGCGATGACGATCAGGAAGAAGCGATAAAGAATCGGTTGAATGTATATGAAGCACAGACAAAGCCACTTATAGATTTTTACCAGAATGAGGACAAAGTTATGATGATAAATGGAGTCGGTGAAATCGACGATATTTATTCATCGATCAAATCTGTTTTGGATAAAATAGGGAATCATAAGTAGAAATTTGATTACTATTCTGCATTTTTCTAGATAAATAATTCACTCCTGGCTTTTGCCAGTGCTATTCTAAGTATGGGAAGATCAATATCTTTTGTCAAAGAAGCTCTTAGGTCTTTGAGAATGATTTGTGGTTTAGATCGGGCAATTTTGAGTATTTCTTTATAATCAGAGTCCGGTATAATATGAGAAATGCTTAGTTTTTCGCCTGATTGGAGTATATCCTGAATAAGTTTAGCCAGATCGGGAACAGTCATCTCTAATATCTTAGCCAGATTCGTAAGTGAAGTTTGTCTTGAAAACTCATTCTTTATCAGTTCAAAATGTCTGATATTTGAAACAGTAACTGTTTCAATAGGATAATCATCACTTGTAGTCATCGCCCTGATAGCATTCAGGAAAGAAGTTCCGAAATTATCTGAAAAAGCCTGACTGACACCGTTTATAGCCAGCAGTGAAGCTTTATCCTGAGGGAGCTCGCGGGCAATCAGACGTAAAGTTCGGTCTGACACAATTCCACGTGTTTCTAATGACAACTTATCAGCAAGCTCCTTACGGAGATCACCCAGAATTTTATATGCGGATTGAACGTTGTGGTCTGCCTCTTCTTTTTTGGGGAATAGCCTTTTGGGAAGTATTCCAAGATGAGTTTCACCTTTTTTAGTTATCTGAAGTATGGGGTATAGTCCGGACTTAATTGAAATCAAGCCGTTATGTTCGGCAATTTCCAGGGCAGATAAAAGCTCTGATTTTGAATTATCCTTAGCTTCACCATAGAACTTACCTTTAAACAGCTTCCAGTCCTGAATCATCTTTCCTTTTTTTCCAAGCAGATAATCGATTATAACATTTTTGCCGAATTTGTCTCCCAGCTCTGAAATGGCATTAAGTAACAAATCGATAAGATACTCATTCTTGCTGGAATAGTTAAGGTCGATCTTAGAATGTGATTTGCACGAATCGCATTTGCCGCAAACGCCTGAAATGTCAGTCTCACCGAAGTAACCCAGAATGAAGTTACGTTTGCACTGGGTAGTTTCGGAATATTGAATTACCAGATCCAGCTTTTTATAGGCTAATTCTCTTCGTAGATCAAGTTTTTCGAAGTTCATAGGAACATTTTTGAAATTCATTCTTTCGAGAGCAAACATGATTCCCTTGGCGGATGCCGGAGGAAAGAAATGCAAAATTCCGGCTGAAGAAAAAATCCTTATAGCCTGACTGAAAGCGGATTCATTGAGCATAAACTTCGAAAGGAAACGGGCTTCATCGAATTCAATTGGTTTGTAGAATGCTTCCCTGCTGACGTAACGCAGAAGACATTCTAATACGTTCTGTTCAGACTCTTTCAGGGTCTCATAATAATTATACAGATAATCCTTATCAACTGTAATCTTCATCTGTCCCAGACCGCCAGGCATTCCGGAGTAGAGAATTCCGGCATTTTCGAATAATTTTAGTGATGATTTGACAAGATTCGATGAAACGCTTGCTTTTACTCCTATTTCATTGTCACTTAGATAAAGAGGATTGTAGGATCTGGCTCCAATGCTTACCTGAGCAGTATCGTATATTGTTTCATAAACTGATCTTAGCTCCTGATAAGATGGAAAGTTAGTTTTAATGAAATACTCCTGCAACATTCTATCAGCAGATTTAAACAAAAGAAAACAATCGGCAGGATCTCCGTCTCTGCCTGCTCTGCCAGCCTCTTGGTAGTAAGCTTCGAGTGTCCCTGTGTAATCGGTATGAATAACATTACGTACATTGGATTTATCTATACCCATACCAAATGCATTTGTAGCTACGATACTGGCATTGGGCGTAGAGATAAATTCTTCCTGTACTCTTTTTCGCTGATCATCGGGCAACCCTGCATGATAAGCAAGAATGTGATGTTTCAGCTCCCTTAGATCTTTAGCCGTCTGCTCAACTCGTTTGCGAGTTCCACAATATATTATTGTGCAATTATCTTTAGATGATTTAAGAATTTTGCCGAT
>CAIOZA010000146.1 GCA_903862655.1 uncultured Ignavibacteria bacterium | reverse complement strand
TGCGCTAAGGACAAATCCTTGGATAAATTTGTAAGCAATGCTTTACCATATTCAGCTTTAAATTTGCCTAACTGTTCAAACTCTACGATATATTGTCCGATTTGCCAATAGGTTTCAACCATGCTTGAGTTTACAGTTTGAATGGCTCGTTGCCTTCCATTGGCATAAGTCTCAGAAATCCTGGAAACTAAACTTTCATATCCACTATTTTCAGCAAGCAATTTATCAGTCATAAAAATTAAATTTTATCTGATGCAAGATACCAATGATTTTGCAATCATCGAAATCCTGACTTCTAATATCCCTTGAAATCCAATTCAAATTTTTGGTACTTAAAAGATACCCTACCCCCGTCTTTTCCTATAGAATTGGTGATACCCCCCCTGCCTTCTTCCAGAAAATCTAATTAATTGAATTTCAGTATCAACATGGAGTTACTTACCAGTAACACCCTTATCCTTTTCGAAATCAAGAAAAAACAAAAGCAGTTTTTGTTTATAACTGAGTTTGCCACAACTCACTTTCCCATTGTATCTTGGTCCCGTCATTCAGTAGGATATTTGCAGCGAATAGTAACGCAATAATCTTATCTCAAATGACCAATGAATGTGCAATCAATATATGTTAAAAATGAATATCGAAGTAATAACAAAAAACGAGTACAGTATTTTAATTGAAAAAATATCCAACATAGAAAACTGGGTATCTAAATTAGTGACAGGAGCTACCATCAAAAAGAATGAGTATTATACTGTCAACGAAACATGTAAGATCCTAAAGGTAAGCATCCGGACATTGCAGAACTATCGTGACCAAGGATTAATAAAATTTTCACAGATCGGTGCCAAAATCCTCTTCAGCCAGGAAGACATTCAGAAGTTTATTTCGAAACACGTGGTTAATTAATGGTGTTTGAATCCGAAATCAAAGTTCAGAAGGGAGGAAAGAAGATGTAGTGTGCTGAATAAAATCATTCTCATACAAAGACATCCAAAAATTCTTCACCGAGCCAATAGCCCTAAAATGTTGTGCGGCAGGATTGAAGCAGTCCCGGTGGCAGGAGGTAAATGCCTGAACTACCAAACAGTGTGCCTTCGCTGTAAAAAGAAGGCGTAATACAATAATAATAAAATACATATTACATGTTTACACCAGGAGAAATATGGTATAAGCCATCATTAACCGCAAAACTTGTCAACAGAAATATTGGCAAAAATCAATTACTCTCATTTTTACGAATGGAGGATGTGATAAATCACATTAATATTCCAGAACCTTTATACGTAGACCTTGGTTATTTCAGTCATAAACCAAAACCAATTGTTCAGCGTGGCAAATTCATAAACAATGCATTTATACTACTTACATCAACAGAAGGAGTCAAATTTATTCAGGACCTCATAGACTCTAAGCCTGGTTTCAAGCCACCGAAACAGGAAAGAAGAGCGTATCACCATCGGGTTGATTTTACCGAATGCATATAAAGCTAATATCCAATGAATAACGAAACTTTAACAAACTTTTCCCGTGACCGGCCTTAATAGGCTACACTTCAGAAAATAGATAAAAAAAACAAAAACCAAACATTGAACACCAACAACCATGAACACAACTAACGGCGGGGGCCCTAAACCCAGAAATAAATCTGCACCCGATAGGCGGTGTATAATGTCAATTTTTAAATTTATAAATATTAATGGAAGAAGTATTTTTACCTACCGGAGATAACCTCGAAGATAGAAACAATAATAAAATAATACAGTCTGACAGGTTATTACCAGTAAGATATAGTACAAACAATACTGAAATAAAGCAGACTGAAGTTCCAAATTTCGATCTTCAGGTTAGTCCACAAGATTCAACTCTAATATTGGGGCCAGCTTCAGATCAACAAGCTGATGTTATTACCCGAATTGAAGATTACCTCAGTAGTATGGGGCATTACAGACATAATGAAGTAATCGGAAAAGTAGAATATAAATTGCATGAAGATGAACAATATTGTCATATTGCAGATCGAATGGTTAATACAATGTGTGGTTACATGAAAAAAGAAAGGATACCTGCAACAACGACTTTTATTCGTCAGGTTCTTAATTCAAAATTTTCGCCCATATACAATCCTTTTGCTGATTATTTTGAGAATCTACCTCAGTGGGATGAGACCGTTGACCATATTAAAGAATATGCAGCGACGGTCACAACTACAAATGATGAAATGTTCCAAAATTATTTTAAAAAATGGATAGTTGCAGTTGTTGCCGGTGCAATACAGGACGAAGTGGTAAACCATACTGCTTTGGTATTTTCGGGACCTCAGGGAATAGGAAAAACAACCTGGTTAATGAATCTGGTTCCACCTTCGTTAAAGAATTATGCTTTTTCAGGCACAATAAATCCAGATAATAAAGATACGTCAATAATGCTATCTGAGTGCTTATTTATCAATCTTGATGAGCTTGAATCCTTAAATAAAAGCAGCATGGGCGCACTCAAGGATTGCATGACAAAAAATGTAATCCGTATTCGGAGACCATATGGTTATCACCCGGAAAATCTTGTTCGAAGAGCTTCATTTATGGGATCGGTAAATCATAAAGAATTTCTTAATGACACTACGGGTTCGAGAAGATTCCTTTGTTTTGATGTGAGTGCTATTGAATATCAACACAATAAATCAATTGATCTTGTATATTCACAAGCATATTCACTATGTAAATCAGGTTATAAATATTGGTTTGACGGATCAGAAATTGATGCAATCAATGTAAATAACGAACAATATCGAATGCTTTCTGTAGAAGAGGATCTACTGCTTTATTATTTTGAATCATGCAATCTGGAGAAGGCAACAGACTTTTTATCAGCAACTGAAATTTTGAAATTTTTTGCTGATGATATTAAAATACCTATTACTGAAGCAGCCGCTCAGAGACTAGGTAGAGAACTAAAAAAACACGGATTTCTTAAGTTAAAACGAAAAGATAGAACAGTCTATGCGCTGAGAAAAAAGGATTTTGAAACAGTAAGGCATCAAAAGCACTATTCCACAACAATAGATGAAGTGGTAACAGGGTAAGGTAAGGTAGGCTTTTTGGCCAAACTTATTTTTCTGATCAGGACTCCCGTTTCGTTAGAATCGCGGGTCTTGGTATTTATAACGGAGAATTCACTTCCGGTCGGGGTAAAATTCAAGATGCCTGAGTTCGATAATAATGCATTATTTTCACTACATTTGGTAGGCGGAAACTCTAGTGGTTTCTGATTTGTCGAACTTTATAACGTGTATGGAAATAGAACATCCGCAAAATGAATTGTACTCCGATATCTGCAAGCTTGTAGAAGAAGCGAAGACCTATGTTGCAAAAACTTCCAATATTGCAATAACCTTATTGTATTGGAAAATCGGTGAACGAATAAACATTGATTTGCTTGAAGGACAAAGAGCCAAATACGGAAATCAAATTGTGTCGCAGCTTGCGGCACAATTACAGCAGCAATATGGGAAACGGGGATTTCAAGAACGAAATATACGGCGAATGATACAGTTTGCTGAGCTTTTTCCAGATTTTCAGATTGTGTCGCAGGCTGCGACCAAATTAAGCTGGTCGCATTTCATTGAACTGTTATCCTTAAAAGAAGAAGTGAAAAGAGAATTTTACCTTACCCTGGCAATGAATGAAACCTGGGGCAGGGATGCACTCAGAGAAAAAATAGACGGAATGCTTTATGAGCGTTCTTTGATTAGTGGTAAGCCCGACCACCTTATTAAAACTGAGTTAAAAAATATGCGAATGGGCGAAGCCATCTCACCAGATATGGTATTTAAAAGCCCTTACTTTCTCGACTTTACCGGACTCAAAGGAATGTACAGTGAGAAAAGCCTCGAAGACAGCCTTATTGTTTCGCTCGAACAATTTATTTTGGAACTGGGCAGCGGTTTTACTTTTGCAGAACGCCAAAAGCGAATGATCATTGACGGTGAAGATTTTTACCTCGACCTGCTTTTCTATCATCGTAAGCTAAAACGCCTGATAGCCATAGAACTGAAATTGGGAAAATTTAAAGCTGTCTATAAAGGTCAGATGGAATTGTACCTCCGTTGGCTCGACAAATACGAAAAACAAACAGGAGAAGAAACACCCCTTGGTTTAATACTCTGTGCCGAAGGTGGACATGAACAAATTGAGCTGCTGCAACTCGATCATGCGGGCATAAAAGTAGCCGAATACCTTACCGAACTGCCCG
>CAIOZA010000145.1 GCA_903862655.1 uncultured Ignavibacteria bacterium | reverse complement strand
TTTGGTGGATATGGGAATAACTACCTGGACTATCGATCGTCTCAGCAATATCGCGAGATGTCGAGCTTCCCCGGGATGAAGATTGATGAAATTTCGGCTCTGAATTACGGAAAGTTATCAATGGAGCTAAACTTAAAACCGATCCGGTTTCGGAAACTGGGCTTTAAAGGACTCTATTCTACCCTCTCTTTTGGTTATGCAAAAGCTTACCGGCCGGTAAATTCGCATGATGAATTTATGGTTTCTTTAAAATTATAATTTTTTTTTGAACAACTTTTGAGTATTGTTGTTTCTATTAAATATTTAAAAAAATATGAAAATAAAAACGAAAATACTTTTAGCCTTTGGTTATTTTATAGCCCTTGCTGCCGGGTATCTGATTGGAATACCCGGGAATTATGCAGGGAATCGTCAGGATAAGGTGTCAGGAACTTTTGGAAAAGTTGCCAAATTCCATAAATCAGAGATGACTGAAAAAGATATTGAACTTCGAAGCAACCTTCTTCAGGATACGACAAAACTGAAAGAATTCATCTCGACACTAACCTATTTTTCCCTTTTTACTGAACGGGTAGGCAACACCATCGACGAATCTCTTATTGGATTTATTGGTACCGGATTGGGGACTCAGCCAGGCGAAACTGAGTCTGTAAATGCACTTAAGGACTATGCCGATTTTATCCGGAATAATGACAATATGCTCGAATCTACTATATCGTTGCTCAGTGGTTTCTACCTTAATAAATCGGATGAATCCACTATGGATATTGAGAAAACAATGAACGATTTTGGTGCCTATTTCAGTGGTCTTAAGCAGAGGGACAATGTGGTGACGAAGGTGTTGGAAAATATGACTAAAATAATAGATAATCGTATTGCACTCAACGCTCACGAAGATGACATTAAACAACTTAAATCTATGCGTGACCAGCTGGTTATTAAAGCAATCCAGTTAGCAGCATTAACAGGGAACCTTAAAACAATCAATGATCTTGTTCGTTTCTCATGTTCAAAGGGTGAAAACCCAGGTGAGATCCGTGAAATTAGTATTCGTTCGAATAATCAGACGAACGCTCAAACCGCAGATTCAAATGGTAAGTTGTTAAGCTATAATACTAACGCATTAAAGTTTAGTGTTGTAAAAGTGAAAGATTATTCTCCGGCAATCTTAGGGAATACAGGAGTTATATTAATTGCTCAAATGGATCATGATAAGGCTAATGTACTTTTACCCGAATATTCGGAGAATGAGATATCATTTATGCTAAATCGCTGTCAGTTCAAGGAATACCAAAAATCAACAAATAATCTTGTATCCTCTAGTGCTAGCAATACGAGTAATCTGGGTAATTCCGGTAACTCCAGTAATACGAGCAACCAGTCAAATAGTAATCTGAGTAATACCGGTAACTCCTCTAATATGAGCAATTTAGGTGGTATCTCTAGTAATATGAGTAATTTTTGCAGTAACTTAAGTAATATGAGCAATTTTTGCAGTAACTTAAGTAATATGAGTAATCTGGGGTATCCGTAAATAGAAACAGCAGTTCACCAGTCTCTGACTCTATTTTTGGGATTGGTATTCAAGATCTTCGAAACATTCTAAAATAGAATCTTATGGGAAAGAGCATTTAGTGATGTTCCTTCAAGTCCATACGGTTCATTCCCATTGAAGAAGGTGTGAGAAACTCAATTAAATCGTTCGCCGAATTTCAGGCGGATGTCCCTCAATCAGATGACATAAGTTTAATGGCAATTCGATACCACGGCATGGCCTGATTAGATTTTATGAAAAAAAATGAATTCAATGAGACTCGTTAAATATTTGTGCAGTTCAGGTTTTGCTTTTATATTCCGTTTATTTCTCCTTTTTATTCCATTATCCCTTTCTGCACAGGACAACATTAATCTAAAGAAATTTGAAACGCCAACCCTTAAGTTGGTGTTTCTGGATCAAAACACTTCATATCTGGTTCCTCATACGGTACGATCATTTGAGAATGCGCTTAGATTTCAGGAGAAATTCTGGAATTACAAACCCTCAGACAAGACGAGCATTCTTTTTAATGATTTAAATGACAACGGGAGTGGCGGATCCCTGGTGCTTCCATGGAATTTCATGCTCATTG
>CAIOZA010000144.1 GCA_903862655.1 uncultured Ignavibacteria bacterium | reverse complement strand
ATCAGGTGAATGCCAATATCCTTTTTAGTCCCGATATCACACTTTACAATTATTTACAATACGACAACTATTCCAAAACGATTGGTGTACAGTCGAGGTTTCAGTGGATCATTGTTCCGGGTAACGAGATCTATATTGTGTGGACCTCCAGTATTTCCCAGCCACTTGAGCGCTATGTTATGAACGACAATGCATTACGGTTTAAGATAAAATACAATATCAGGTTTTAAAAAAATACACTGGCCAATAATGCCGACAGGTCTAAAGAGTTTATCCTCATGAACATCCAATAAACGCTGACAGGTCTAAAGAGTTTATTATCGTGAACATCCTATAAACGCTGACAGGTCTAAAGACGCTGCCAGGTTTATAGGATGATTTGCATTATTCATAATAATTTTAAATTAATGTTGATTTAAAATTTATTAATAATATCATTATTATTCTCAATTAATCCAATCATATTTGTTCCCGAATTTTAACCAAGCAACCTCACTTATAAACATAAAATAATACATATCGTAACGTTCTTATTATGAATTTATTATCAAAAGTTTGCCTGTTATTTTCACTTCTATTGTTATATTTATCTGATTTACAGGGTCAAACACTTTTCAGGCCAGGTTATGTGATCACCAATGCCAATGATACCATTCATGGTTTAATCGATTACCGGGGCGACACGCGCAATTCAAAAAGGTGCGACTTTAAGGTAGACCTGAATTCAACTGTTCAGGAATTTACCCCTCAGACCATTAAAGGTTACAGGTTTATTGATGGCAAATATTATGTTTCGAGAAGTATCAAGGTCAACGACAAAGAAACCCAATTATTTCTGGAGTATCTGGTCAATGGTATTTCTGATTTGTACTTTTATGCGGATATAACTCAAAATCATTATTTTATCGAAAAATCGGATGGGAAATTGATCGAACTGACCAACGAAAGTAAAACCATATCGGTTGAAGGGAAAGATTATATTCGGGATTCGAAGAATTTTGTGGGCATGCTCAAATATGCATTTAGCGACTGTCCACAAATATTCCCGCTGATCAACAAGGCTAGATTTGAAGATAAGTCGTTGATCGATATCACTAAAAGATACCATGACATTAAATGTGACGGTGAAAAGTGCATAATTTATGAAAAGCTATTGCCTGTTATGCGTTATCGGTTTGCCCCGTTTATATCAATGAACAATACAATTTTGAAGTTTACAGATATACTTGTTTATGAAGATATTAGCTTTATAATGGCCAGTTCTGTTTCTGCAGGAATATCGATAAATGCCTCTATGCCCGATCTGAACGAGAAGATGTCGTTTCAGGTTTCTGCCGAATTTGCAAAGAATTACTTTTACGGTACTGGTTATATAGAAGCCAATAAAGCATTTGAGGAAGTCCATCTTCACACATCTTCAATGAAGTTTAAAGGAGGGTTCAAATACACCTGGCCCAAAGGAGATTTCAGGCCTACTTTATTTTGCGGTGCAAATCTGATCCGGTTCCTAAAATCTGAT
>CAIOZA010000143.1 GCA_903862655.1 uncultured Ignavibacteria bacterium | reverse complement strand
CATTATGCAAAGTAAATGTTTATGTAAAGTGATTTAGCTAACACGTTCTTATCCAGATGTTTTGATGGGAAATACTTTACATAATATTTTCCTGAATTGTCGTGACGATCTATTCGTCTTGATTAAGATAAATCAATTAATGAGAATTTGTTTTGGTGAGTTTTCCGGAAATAATGTCATTATTACTGGAATTATTCACATTTCAAATTAATTTGTATTATGAACAAACAAATCAATGATTTTAATGAATTGAGTTCTAATGCAGCCGATTTTCTTGAATCTCAGTTGTCTTATTCATCCAGGACGGTTGACACTTACAGGAAAAATTGGAAGCGAATCAGAAATTTTATTGTCTCAAATGGGATAATGTGCTTTAATAAAAATGCAGGAGAACAAGCGCTTTATCATGCGTTTAAGGATCGAAGTGTTGCGGAACTTTCTGAAAGTGAAAAACAATTTTACAATAGCATTATGATGCTTTCGGAATTTCAGGAGACAGGTCAAATCAAAATTCGTGTCCGTCCATATAAAAAGCCAATCGTTTTTAGTGGGCCGATAGGTGAGATAATCTCTGTTTTTCTTGACTACAAAAGAATAGAAGAAAGATTATCGATAATTAGTATTCACTGCTATGAGCGCAATATTTTGCGATTTTGGAGCTATTGTAATGAAAAAGGTATCTGTTTTATTAGTGATATCAACTTGGCCGTTTTACTTCAATTTATTGGAGAACTGGATCGCAATAAAAGCGTCCCCGTTTGTACCATACTTACCACACTCCGCAGTTTTTTGAAGTATGCATTTGATCAGAAACATTTATCTGCGGATTATTCAAAAAAAATACCCAGATACAAGACTGTTATCCAACCGAAGTTACCATCAACGTATTCGCAAGATGAAATTGAAAAACTAATCTTGTCAGTTGAGCGAAGCAGCGCAACTGGTAAACGGAATTATGCTATTATTCTTATTGCTGCAAGACTGGGACTTCGGGCCTCAGACATCTGTAAGTTGAAGTTTGAGAACCTGCATTGGGATACCAGTACTATTGAATTCAACCAATTTAAGACAGGGAAAGCGATAATACTACCATTGTTGCCAGATGTCGGCAATGCAATTATTGATTATTTGAAATATGGGCGTCCAGAATCAGAAGAACCATATGTATTATTGACGCAAAAACCACCCTATGGTCATTTTAATACAAGTAATGTAGTAACACATGTTGTTCAAAGAGCATTTATAAATGCAGGAATTAACATCAAAGACAGAAGGTTCGGACCTCATACCCTACGGCATAGTCTGGGATTTAGGATGCTGGAACAAAGCACTTTACTTCCGGTAATTTCAGAAGTACTTGGGCATGAAAGCACAGAATCAACAAGATATTATCTCAGAATCGACCTCAAATCAATGCGGCAGTGCATGCTTGATGTTCCTCCGGTACCAACTGATTTTTATGAGCAGAAAGGAGGAACCTTTTATGATTAAGGATTTTAAGAGCATATATGGCTTGCATTTATCGCAATTTATTGAGATGAAAAGAGTACTTGGTTTTAAATATAAAACGGGTACTGTCATCTTAGCCCAAATTGATCGTTTGGCGGCAGAAAAAGAGGAAGTATCTTTAGGAATAACAAAAGAATTTGCAGAGATATGGGGTAAAAAGCGGTCAAATGAGTCTGATTTTTATCAATATACAAGAATCAATCTTCTTGCACAGTTTTCATCATATCTATGTGATTTAGGAATCCAGTCATATATACCCAAGCTACCACGTTTTCCTCAAAATACATTCATCCCATACATTTATTCTCAAAAAGAGGTTGACGCCATATTTAAAGCAAGTGATGAATTAAGGCCAAGTTCTATCCATATGAATTCCTGCGTCAATTGCATTCCTGCACTCCTTCGGCTCCTGTATAGCACTGGGCTGCGCATAAGTGAAGCTTTGGCTCTGAAAACCGAGGATGTTAACCTGGAAGAAAATTATTTGCGTGTGAAAGATTGCAAAAATGGGAAACAACGTATCATCCCAATTTCAGACTCCCTTGCTTCTGTTTGTAAAGATTATGTAAGATATCGGGATATGCTTCCTCTAGGGAGAACAAAATCCGGATACTTCTTCGTCAAACTTGATGGAGGTAAATTTAGTCATCAAGCTGTAAGGGTTTGGTTCAGAAAGTGTCTCTATAATGCAGGTATTCCCAATATGGGGCGATTGCAAGGGCCACGCATTCATGATCTTAGACATACATTCGCTGTTACTTCACTTGCAACTATGGCTGAATCCGGGATTGATCTTTATGCATCACTACCAATACTATCCAATTATCTGGGGCATCAATCCCTGGGAGCCACAAATCATTATGTCCGATTAACGGCAAATATGTATCCTGAATTGATTAAAGATGTAAATACTGTCTGTTTAGATGTGTTCCCTAAATTTAAGAATTATGAAGCCGACTGATTTTTCAAAGTATATATCAGATTTTATTTCCAAGTACCTGCCAAACGAAAAAGGTGCAAGTGCCAATACAATTGCTTCTTATAGAGATACTTTTGTTCTGCTTCTGGATTTTACCCAAAATCAAAAGCATGTGAGAATTGAAAACCTGACCCTGGAGAAAATCACGAAAGAAACCGTTATCGAGTTTCTTGACTGGATTCAGAAGCAAAGAAAATGTAGTGACTCAACACGGAACTCACGATTGGCAGCAATTCATTCTTTTTATCGGTATTTACAGTATGAGAGTTTGGATTATTTGCATGAATGCCAAAAGATACTATCTGTCAAGTTTAAGAAATCCAAAAAGGAGAGTATCAACTACTTGACAATCGAGGGAATAAAATTATTCCTGCAACAACCAAACACAGCGACCTCAAAAGGAAGGCGCGATTTAGCGCTCCTTTCTCTAATGTATGATACCGGGGCAAGGGTACAGGAAATTATTGATTTAACACCCTCAATGCTTAGACTTAATAAACCGGCCACAATTAAAATTATAGGTAAAGGGAATAAAGCACGACTCGTACCGATGTTAGATGCACAAATTGAGCATCTTAAAAACTACCTGAAAGAGAATCGGCTGACCGAACCGTTCGCCAATATGTATCCTCTTTTCAGTAATAGCAGAAAGGAAAAGCTCACCCGAGCTGGCATCAATCATATTGTTGAGAAATACATAAAGATGGCCAGAAAAGAGAATGAAATGATTATTCCTGAGAAAATCAGTTGTCATTCACTTAGACATTCGAAAGCTATGCATTTACTCCAGGCCGGAGTAAACTTGGTATATATCCGTGATATCCTGGGACATGTCTCCATTCAAACCACAGAAATTTATGCCAGAGCAGATTCCAAACAAAAACGCGAGGCTCTCGAAAAAGCATACGTTAATGTCAATCCCGACGAAGAACCAATGTGGATCCAAAACGAAAATTTGGTTACCTGGCTGAAGAAATTCTAATATTTTTATGTAAAGTATTTTTTAACAAACCGTCTGGATAAGAACGTGTTAGCTAAATCACTTTACATAAACATTTACTTTGCATAATG
>CAIOZA010000142.1 GCA_903862655.1 uncultured Ignavibacteria bacterium | reverse complement strand
TATAAAAGAATCCGGAGTTTTCAATGCAACATGATAATCTAATATCACGCCCTTGATTGTTGCTGTGTTAGAGAAAAAAGTAAGTAAACTTGACATCAAAGCATTTAATGAAAATGATTTATTTTTTATTTCAATTTGACCGGTTTCGATTTTTGAAATATCATGGATATTGCCGACCGTTTCCATCAGTCGTAGGCCACTATTTTGAATAACCCCTGTAAATTCTTTTATATCTTCTTTTGTTAAATCATCAGCTTGAAGTAAATTTGAGAAGCCTAAAATACCATTAAGAGGTGTCCGTATTTCATGCGACATATTCTGCAGAAAAGCAGTTTTAAGTCTTTCGCTTTCTTCAGCTTTTTCTTTTGAAGATATAAGATCAAATTCTGTATTCTTCCGTCTGATTACGTTCCAAATATTTTCAGCAAATATGGATAAAAATTCAGCATCTAAATGATCATAATCTATACCTTTATTTCCTACTCCAAAAATGGCGACTACCTTATTTTCAATAATAACGGGTACTGCTAAATCCCTAGTGAGAATTACATGACCTTCCGGTAAGCCTTTTTTATGTATTAAATTTGAATAATCGTTGTGAAAGACCGGCTTTTTTTGATAGAAACAATCTACCCAAACACCAGCTTTACTAATATCATAATGCTTATCTAATTTCGGGACATCACATATAGCCATTGTTTCAGCTGACCATGCTTGTAATGATATTGTTTCCTGATCATCATTTACAAAATGAAAATACCCTAAATCACTGTTTGTCAACTGAAGAGCTAATTCAATTGAATATTTAAGAATTTCTTCAATTGTTTGATGTTCAGACTTTGCATATATTTCGACCGTAATATCATTGAGATATTTATGTTTTTTCTCATTGGTGATATCCGATTTTACTGCAACAAAATTTATTATTTCTTCTTTTTCATTCTTAATAGGTGTAATTATTGACTTTTCCCAATAAAGTTCACCGTTTTTTTTACGATTACAAAATTCTCCGTCCCAAGTATTGCCCGATTTAATGGTGCTCCACAATTCTTTGTAAAATTCATCTGTATGAGTTCCAGAATTTAAAACTTTCGGGTTTTTTCCTAAATATTCTTCCTTTGAATAGCCTGTTAATTGGGTAAAGAATGGATTTGCATATTCAATATCGCCGTCAGTGTTGGTGACTACAATAGAAACTTCTGTGCTTTCAATTGTTTGCAACAGTTTTTTTAATTCTAATTCCTGTTTTTTTAGTAAACTAATATCATATACAATAACACCCAACCCGGTACCAACTTTAAATGAATTGAGAACGACATGCTTATCTCCAAAGACCGGATGTGGTATAAAATCCACTATTGTAAACGGTTTCCCGGTTTTGATAACTTCCATGTGTTTTTCATATCTTCCGGAACTCTTTATATCCGGTACTATGTCTGCAATATTTTTCCCTATTATGTCAATTTTTTGTTTACCAATAAATTCCAATGCCTTTCTGTTTATCTCAATAAAGTTAAGATTAGCATCGAGAAGATAAAAACTATCCGAAGCAGAATTTATGAAACTTAACAATCTTTCTTCGCTCTGTTTAAGATTATCTTCTAAAAGTTTGCGTTCAGTAATATCTGTGAGAATTGCCATTCGTCCAATAAGATTTCCATTAACATCAAGTATCGAAGTTGATGAAATACTAATATTAACAAACGAGCCGTCTTTGCGCACACGAACCGCTTCTTGATTGGTTAATGTCTCTCCTTGTAGAATTTGTGATGTCCATGTAGAATATTCATTTTGTTTATCTGCCGGTACAACTGGATTGGGATGACCGATAACTTCCTGCGCTGTCCAACCAAATATTTGTTCCGCTGCTTTGTTCCATAATTGAATATTTCCATCCACATCAATTACAGTAATAGCAAGCGGAGAAACCATAATTATTGTTTCGAGTTTAGCAGTGGTGGCTTGTAGCACTTCTTCTGCTTTTTTACGTTCGGTAATATCTCTAAAAAACCATACCCTTCCAAAATATTGACCTAAATCGTCCAACATTGGGGCTGAATATCGTTCTAAAATTTTCCCATTTTTTAATTGAATTTCATCATAGCTTTTTTCAGTTTCAACTCTGTATAAATATTTAATTTTTTCAAGATACGCTTTAGGGTCAGATAATAAATGAAGAACTGAATTATAAGCTTTTTCATCTGATTTAGAATCAATAACTTCCTGAGGTATTTCCCATATTTCCTGAAATTTTTTATTGTGTGACAAAATACTTCCTTTTTCATCAACAATCAATATTCCATCGATAGATACTTCCTGATTGGTTTTCAATAAAATATTTTGCAATTTAATCTCATCTTCTGCTTTTTTGCGTTCGGTAATATCGCGAACAAAGGCACAATTGCATTCCTCATTTCCATACCAAACATAGTTTGCTACGACTTCTACAGGAATAATTTGTCCATTTTTTGCCCTGTGCTCTGTAGTAAATGTCAATGAACCACTTTTTCTAAGCGCATCAAAATGTTGAGTCCATACATCATTATTATAGTTTATGTCGATATTCTGAACTTTCATTTGCAATAATTCATCCCGAGAATATCCTAGCGTCTTACATGCAGCTTCGTTAACGTCAATAATGCGTGAGTCCGTAGTAAGCCAGTACATAGCCTCGGAAGCATGATCGACACTGAACCTTGTTAATTTCAGGGCTTCTTCTGCTTTTTTTCGTTCGGTAATATCATGGTAATTTCCTAATAGTCCACAAATATCAGGATCCTGCAATAAGTTAACGATAGTTATTTCTATCCAACAATAACTATCATCCTTTTTACGATAGCGTAACTCTAAACTTCCCGAAGCATTAGGTTCACTACTAATAGAACTGATTAAGTTTTGCCCAATGAGCAAATCGTCAGGATGAACATTATCCCAAGTGCTTTTATCAACAACCTCTTCAGGTTTCCATCCGAACAATTTCTCAATATTTGAACTTTTATATTTATTTATTCCATTTTTGTCAATAATTACAATAACATCGCCAATATTTGAAACCATTTTTCTTTGTATAGCTTCATTTTTATGCAAAGCTTCATAAGCATGCATTCTATGTAGTTCCGCAGCAATACGATCTGAAAAAATACCAAATAGGTTACCTAAAATATCAGAATTATTCAATGGTTTTGAATGCAATGCTACCAATAATCCTATAGGTTCTTGTTCTTTGTTATAAATTCGAGTTCCAAAATAGCTATCTATTCCCATTTGTTGCAATAAATAGTCTTTCGGGTATTGTTGTTGTATTCCTGTGGGATATAGGCAGGTGTCATTTTTTATCACATCGCTGCAAGGGGTGTCTGACAGACTGTAAAGCATTTCACCCATTGCCTCACCTAAAGCAAAACCACCTAGCACATTAACTGAAGCTTTAGTATCAGTTAATTCTCCTACATATACATAGTCTATTCCCATTTCTGTGGCAATGTGTTTCGATATGGCTTCAAAAAATGCCTTACCTGATAGACCTGCAAAATTAGTTGCTAATGAGTTTAATGCTCTTTCAGCAAATTTGCGTTCTGTAATAACATGATGGAAAGCAACAAATGTGTTTTCGTTATTAAATTTTACCAAACACGCTGATACATGAAGGTCAATAATAGAACCGTTCTTATGATAATGCTTCACTTCAAAACTGATATTTTCACCGTTTGCCAAACGTTTCGTTCTTTCAGGATTAACATTTGATAAATCTTCCACATCAAGTTCCTGCAATTTAATGTTTCGCATTTCTTCGACTGTGTAGCCGTGCAATTTTGCAAACGCTTCATTTATTTCAACAATTTCAATATCGGGTTTCAGATAAATAATACCTTCGCTAGCTTTTTCAAAAAGAGTTCTGAATTCTAATTCACTTGTCTGCAGGGCATTTTCCATTTCCTTACGTTTGGTAATATCTCGCACAATTGCCTGCATATAAGGTTTGCCTTCCAATTCTAACCGATTTAGACTGACCTCTGTAGTAAAAAGCGTTCCATCAGCCTTGCAATGCTCCCATTCAAAGAATTGAGGTTTTCCTTCGAAAGCAATATTTATCCTTACGATAGCTAATTCTGCCGAAGACTGGCCATCGGCTTGTTTGGGGGGTGAGAAGTTGATTGGATTTGAACCAATGAACTGCTCACGGGAGCAACCAAACATTGTCAACGCCCTAGTGTTGCATTCAACCCAACCAATGTTATCATACAGCATAATGGCATCATTTGATGTTTCAAAAAGAGTTCTGTATTTTTCTTCATTTTCTTTAAGTGCTTGTTCTGCGTTCTTGCGTTCGGTAATATTTTCAACACTCGACCAAATGAATTTTTCGCCGTTGCGTTCAATAATATTCCCTGATAAAACCACAGGAACGAGCGTTCCGTTTTTATGGATGTATTCTTTTTCATAAGGTCCGTAAAAACCGTTCTCATACAAGCTTTTTAATTGTTCTTGCTCTTTTACTGCATATTTTTCAGGGGTGATATCCCAATAGCTTAATTGTAAAGATTCTTCAATGGAATATCCAATTATATCTGCATAAGCCTGATTGATATCAACTAATTCACCCGTCATTTTTGCCAGCGCTAACCCAATTTGCGATGAACTAAATAACTGACGATTGTAATCATTGCTTTCTATAATAGCTTGTTCTGCAATTTTACGCTCAGTGATATCCTGAAACACTCCGTAAACCCTAATGACTTTTCCAACTTCATTCTTCTCAGCATATCCCTTGGAATGCACATATCTTATATTTCCACCCGGCTGAATAACCCGCAAATCAAATTCATACCCTTCACCTGTTTCGATAGCTCTATTGAAATATCTGATTACATCACCGCGATCATCAGGATGATAGGCGATGATAGCTTCTTCAACAGATAATGTATATTCCGACGGTTCATAACCAAATATCCTCTTGGTTTCATCAGAATGATAAAAGGAGCCATCAATGATATTAACAGTCCAATGACCAATATGAGTTAACTGTTCAACATGATCCAGAGTAAGCAAGCTCTCCCGCAGTTTGTCATCAGCCTCCTTGCGGACAGTGATGTCGCGCACTACACTCACCCAGCCGATGTGCACGCCATTTTCGTCTATGTTTGGTGTTACGGCATGTTCGGTCGGAAAGACTGTGCCATCTTTACGCTTCATGTTGAACTCTGGGAGAAATAAATATCCTTTTTCTGCAATTCCGGCAGACAGATGTTTGCGAAATTCAGCAAGTGCGTCCTTATTGATATGAAGAAACTCCGTTGAGTTGCCTATCATTTCTTCTTGGCTGTAGCCAAATATTTCGGTTGCAGCAATGTTAAAGTCTATAATTGCTGTTGTTTTAAAATCAATGATGAAAACAGCATCGCGCAGGCTGTCGAAAGTGCTTTTCAGCAATCGATGTGATTCCTGTATTGCTTTTTCAGCAACTTTTTGCTCTGTAATATCTCTACCAAATGCTGAAATTCCAAAAACGGTATCACCATGCTTTAAAAGATTCAAAGAATAATGAATGATGCTCTTGCCTGTTGAAGTAGTATATTCAAAAGAATGGTAACCTTTGCTAATTACAATTCTGTATATATCATTCCACATATCGCCTAATTTTCGATTTGCAAAAACATCGCCAGGAGTCATCCCGGGTTTTAAAACAACCCCCAAATTGGTAGTGAAATAATTCTGCATTCCTGTATTGAACGTCAATAATCTAAAATCCTGAATATTTACCGACCAAATATAATCCGGTGTGCTGTTTATTATCGAAGAAATCATTATTTCGGATTCTATGAGTTCATTCTCTGCTTTTTTACGTTCACTAATATCAGAAATGAAACCCTCTAAAAATTCTAAATCACCAGCATTGCTGTAAACCCCATAGCCTTGTTCCCAAACCCACTTTTCTGCTCCACTTGAATCGATAATGCGATATTCCATTTGGAACGGCTGCTTTGCCTGAATTCCTGACTGAACAGTATCCCAAACCATTTTCCTGTCGTTTTGATGTATCAAGTCTCCAAATTCAATTTCTCCCGATTGAATCAATTGTTCTGGTTTATATCCGAGAAGCGCTAAACATCCTTCGCCAACAAATTGCATCGACCAATCAATATTATTTTTACATCGGTATACCATACCAGGTAGGTTGGAAATAAGATTTCCAAGAAAGCGATGATTTTCTCTTAAACTGATTTCTGCTTTTTTGTGCTCTGTGATATCCTGAATAAATGCTATGAAGCATCCTTTATCAATATTTCTGAATTGAATGCTGACTTCAACATCAAATTTAGTCCCATCTTTTCGATAATGCTGGGATTTAAAGCGGTCTTCTCCAAGTTCAAATATTCTTTTTGCCCGAACGGCTGTAACTTCCGGAGTTTCAATAGCCTCTACATCAGAGACTTTCATTTTTAATAATTCTTCTCTGCTATAGCCACTCATCCGGCAATACGTTTCATTAACGTCAAGGAAATTTAATTGAGAATCTGTAAGCCAAAAGCCATCCATTGCAGTTTGAAGGATAGTTCTGTATCTTTCATCACTAATATTTAAAGATTCTTCAATTTGATTGGGTTCTATGATAAAATTTTGAGATTTAATTTTCAGGGATTCATTCTCTACTTTAAGCTCCTGCAATTCCTGCAGAAGCTCTTCTTTTGTAATATTGTCACTATTCATAAAACGAACCTCAAAAAGAATGGATATCTAAATAAAAATCTGAGCTAAAGGGAATTATGCTTATCGTCAAATATTGAATAAACTTAAAGAATAATTATATATAATATTGAAGGAATGTTATTGTAAACCAAGACAAGTATGTAAAAGATATTTTACTACTCCTCCAAACACTTCTTGATCTTTGTTTTTGTGGATCTGCCTACAGATGAAATGAAGCAGCCGTTCTGCCAGCCGTGCCAGTCGGAGCCGGAGAGCTTTTTGAATTTCTTTGATGAGAGGGATTTGATGATCTCGACGGTTTTGCAGATTGGACGTTTTGTGTCGATCTGCAAAAGGAGATGGACGTGATTGGTGGAGATGCCGATTTGTTCGAGAACGGCAGAAACAAGTGGTTGGCATGATGTTAAAAGTATAAAGTTTGTAAAGTACCTCAAATATAATAGGTTCCCTAGCTGGAGCTTGGGAACAATGGAAATGGCCTATAAACCTGAATTACGCAGTAGATTCACAAAAGACGATTCTCTATTCTTATATCTTTATGCGATAGATTATCATATAGCTATTGTATATTTATAAGCTTATAACCTATTAGAAAATATTTTTCATAATGCTTGATATTTTCAATGATTTCATGAGAAGAAATGTCACTTTAAATTAATTAAATAAATTTATTTAATTAATTTTACAGTAAATATACTTCCTATATCAGGTGTACTTTTCACAATAATATCTCCATTATAAAGATTAGCAATTTTCTTCACTGTAGAAAGCCCCAATCCACTTCCTAGAATATCTTTAGTCTTTTGATTTTTTATCCTGACAAAGTCCCTGAATAAGGCATGAATATCATCTTCAGATAAACCTATCCCTGTATCACTGACAATAATTTGTAATTCATGATCAAAGCTCTTAATTGAAATATCTACATTTCCGTTATCCCTATTATACTTGACTGCGTTGGAGAATAGGTTGTTTAAAATAATCTCAATTTCAGATTTGTCAGCAATGATGTTCAGATGTGAGTCCATAACTAAGCTAATTGTTATATTCCTTCGATCAGCATCAGGTTGTATAGACTCGATTGACGTTTTTACGAGTTCAGATAAATTGATTTCTTGAAGGTCACGTTGACGTTGACCTGACTCAATTTTTGTCATCTCAAGCAGATCTCCGATTAATTTTCGCATTTGATCTGTCCTGATTAGACATCTATCAACCATATTATCATATTTTTCAAGCTCAATTCCAATGGTTCTTTCCTTTATCATGTTTAGATAACCTTCAACTGCACCCAATGGAGACTTCAATTCATGACCAAGCACAGAAATAAATTGAAAACGTACCTGACGTTTTTCAGCTTGAAGCTTTTTTATTTCTCTTGAATGTATCAGATTACGTGCTGCCTTACTTATTGTTGATCTTAATTCGTTTGGTGTGAATGGTTTAGCTAGAAAATCAAAAGCACCTGATTTTATAGCACTGACAGCCGTATCAAGAGATGCATAAGCCGTAACCATAATGGTGAGAATCTGCTCATCTTTATTGTCAAATTGTTCCAGCACATCAAGCCCGGTCATATCCGGAAGTTTATAATCTAAAAGCAGAATGTCAGGTTTGAATTCAGCAATTTGAGTTAGTGCCTGTTCACCATTTTCAGCAACAGACATTTCAAATCTAATTTCTTCCTCGATGTCCTGCAACTTCATTTTATAATTTACTAATGCACGCTGAATGCTTTGCCTCATTCCAGGTTCATCATCAACAATTAATACTTTTAAAGTCAACATATTCTAATCTAAATGTAAATGTGTATAAATTTCTTTTAATAACTGTTCATATCTAATTGGTTTATTTAAAATTGCATCTGCTTTGATCCATTGACGCTCTTCTTGTGTACCGGCATAGAACTTAAAACCAAGCTCATGCGTGACTCCGGTAACAATAATAACAGGAATCTGAGGATTGAATTTCTTTACTTTGTATGCCAGCAAAAATCCAGCGTCGAAATTATCAATCATAAGATCTGTTATCACCAGATCGGGATTGAAAATAGGCAGTAGTTTTTCTGCATCTTTCTCGCTTTCCGAAACAGCAACATCAAAACCTGAATTCTTAAGATGAATTTCAATTTGATTTAGGAAATCAATATCATCATCTACTAATAATATTTTTTTATTCACTTCAATACTCTCTCTTTTAATGTTTACATATTAAGAATCTATATTCAAACTAATACTAATTTGTAGAGTTTTCTACAGGAAGAATAACTGTAAAAGTCGTACCGGTTTGTCCTTTCCCCGGATCAGCATTTGATTTAACTTTTATCGTACCCTTATGCATCTTGATAATCCCATAAGTAACAGCTAGTCCTAATCCTGTACCTTTTCCAATCTGCTTAGTGGTGAAAAATGGTTGAAATATTTTATCAATAATTTGATCAGGAATTCCAACCCCTGAATCCTTAATAATTATTTCGATGTTCATATTGTTCTTCCTTGTAACCACAATAAGTTTGCCACCCTTTGCCATAGAATTAATTGCATTAGTAATAAGATTATTCATTATTTGTAATATCTGATCCCTGTCAATGTCTGCCGTTAGATTTTTATATTCATGTACTATTTCTACTGAAATATTTGTAGGAACTTGAGTAACCTTTAGACACTGATCAACCATGTCACAAATATTAACAGGTTGAAATACTACTTTGTTTTTTCTTGCGAAATTTAGTAAATCTGATACTATTTTTTTACATCTCTCGGCTTCTTGTGCAATGATATTCAGATCGTCAAATGCTGTTGATTGCCTGTCAATATCTTCAAGAACCAGATTTGCATACATTAGAACAACACCCAAAGGATTGTTAAGCTCATGAGCAATACCTGCAGCAAGTTGGCCCATTGATGCGAGTTTCTCTGATTGATTCAATGCCTCTCTTGTTTTTGCAAGCTGTTCGTTAGAAACTTCCAACTGTTTAACACTTTTATGTAGTCTTTCAATGCTAAATGGGAGACACATTTCATCTTCTGCCAAACCTTCGATAATTGCAATTGCGTGCTCTCTGCAGGATTCGTATCCGCAGGCACCGCAATTTAGCTCATCCATTAATGTAACTTTGCCCATTCTGATGAGAACGCTTTTTATTTCCTCTGGATCTGGTAATGAAGTTCTTTGATCATTTGGAATAAATGTTCTCGATAAATTCAGTTTAGAAAACTTTTCGATATTGCCATTAAATTCACTCCGATCAATCTCATTCATTCTATTTCTTACATATTTGCTTATCCTTGAGCGTCTTCTGAAGACAGGTTCATCAGTAACCATTCCTGGACCCATTATGCAACCATTACAACAAAGAAGTTCAAGTAATTTTGTATTTAAATCACCACTTTCAAATTCCTTGATTGCATCAATAAATTCGTACCTACCGTCTGCAGAAACAATATCACCTTTCATAAGATCTTCAAATACTTCAACAGATTGCATCATTCCTCTACTCAAAGGAAATAGAGCACCCTTGCCTCCAATTGGTCCATCAAATGGAAAGGATGGAACATCTTTGGAAACAATCTGTAATTCTTCAAATATCTGCTTCAATTCTTTAAAGGTAAGAACTTCATCGATCTCGCCGAAAACTTCCAAATCAGATGCTTCTGCTTTCTTTGCAATGCAAGGTCCGATAAAGACAATCTTAACATCCCTACCATTTATTTCTTTAATTACACGTGACATTGCTATCATTGGAGAAACTACCGTAGCCAGATTCTCTGTTAAATTTGGATGATAGCACTTCACATACTCAAAAACTGCTGGACAAGTAGTGGAAATGAGTCTTTTCCCATTAGAAGAATCTAGAAAGTTGTTCATCTCTCTGGCAACTAAATCAGCTCCAAAAGCAACTTCATAAACATGATCGAAACCTATTACTTTCAACATTCCCACCATTTTTTCCGGTGTAATATCATAAAAATCAGCTGGGAAACTTGGTGCGATGCAGGCTACTACCATGGATTCAGTTTTCAGCAATTCTAATACTTCATTCCTTGAATTAAGGTATTGTTTAGCATCCTGACTGCATACTCTCACACAATTTCCACATCCAATACATCTGCCGGGTACAACTTCAGCCTGACCTCCAGAAATTCTTATAGCCTTAGCCGGACATTCCCTGACACAGGTATAACACACCCTGCATCTTTCTTTGATTGTGGTAATTAACAGATTTGTTGATTTATTATACATTTTACTCATTTCAATTATTGTTAAATCAGCACTTCACGTTCAGAATAACTAGTATGCAATAATTTGTGACTTTTATGGCTCAAAGGATGTTCAAGATATTCATCATATAATTTTTTAATATAAGGATTATCATGTGATGCTCGAACAGGCTCACTTTTATCAATATAATACAGGGATTTCATTCTCGATTTGATTAGCTCAATATCAGTTTTTATTGGTTGTCCACCACCTGCTATACATCCACCGGGGCAAGACATTACTTCAATGAAATGCAGATCATTTCTACCTTTTTTAATTTGCTCCAGTATTTTTCTGGCATTATTTAATCCACTGACAACTGCTACACCTAAGGTAAGATCCCCTAACTGAACTATAGTTTCTTTTATTCCATCAAGTCCACGTATTTCCAGAATCTGTGATTGCTCAAGTTCATAACCTGTGAGGAGGAAATTTGCAGTTCTAATAGCTGCTTCCATGACACCACCACTTACACCGAATAATTTACCGGCTGTACTTCTTTCGCCGAATGGGTTATCGGCTATGCTTGGAGATAAAGAATTGGCTTCAATTCCACTTGTTTCGATCATCATTGCAAGTTCGCGAGTTGTTAAAACTGCATCTATGTCCGGCTTCCCATTATTTGAGAGCTCTTGTCGTCCTGCTTCAAACTTTTTGGCAACACAAGGCATTACAGATACATTATAAATATCATCAGGGTCAATCCCTTCAATTTCTGCATAATAACTCTTGATTACAGCTCCCAGCATCATTTGTGGACTCTTGCAGGTAGATAGATTTGGTATAAATTCAGGATAGAATTGTTCCAGGAATTTCACCCATCCTGGGGAACAGCTGGTGAACATAGGCAATGTTCCACCAGTTTTTATTCTTTGAACCAGCTCTGATGCTTCTTCCATTATTGTTAGATCTGCTGAAAAGGATGTTTCGAAAACTCTGTCAAATCCTAGTGTCCTGAGAGCTGAAGTCATTATACCACTAACATCAGCACCATTTTTACAGTTTAAAGTCTCACCTAGTGTGACTGACACAGCCGGAGCATGCTGAATTACAACATGTTTTTTAGGATCTCTTAGGGCTTCCTGGACTTCTTCTATGTATCTCTGCCCCCGTAAGGCAGCAGTTGGACATACCATAATGCATTGACCACAGTTGATACAGCTCGAAATATTCAGTCCTTCATCAAAAGCTGTTCCTATTCTTGTCTTAGAGCCTCTGCCAATAAAATCAATTGCCGATACTCCCTGTGTTTCCTCACAAACCCTGACGCATCTACCACATAAAATACACTTTGAAGGATCACGAACAATCGAAGGACTTGACATATCCAGAAAATACTTATTTTTTTCTCCGGCAAAAGTACGTTCAATTACTCCATGTTGTTTTGCAAGTTTCTGCAGTTCGCAGTCCTCATTTCTAACACAATAAAGACAGTCATCAGGATGATTTGAAAGTAATAATTCTACAATGGTTTTTCTAGCTTTAACCACTCTGGCTGAGTGTGTTTTGATTTTCATTCCATCAGAAACCGGGAAAGCACAACTGGGTATCAAATCATGCATCCCCTCTACTTCAACAACACACATTCTGCATGCACCTGACGGAATTAATCCTTCCAGATGGCACAAAGTTGGAACTTTAATCCCAGCCCTTTTCAGAGTTGATAGTATATACTCTCCTGGTTTTGCTTCAATTAAATTACTATTAACTTCTATATTAAACACTTTTAATTCTCCATCATCAATTTACAAAAATGGCTTTGGGTTTACATACATCCAAACAAGCACTACATCCAATACACTTATCCTGATTGATATAATGATGGTGCTTTAATTCTCCTAAAATTGCATCTGAAGGACAATTCTTCGAGCAAATTGTACAACCATTGCATTTAGTATTGTCAATTTGATAAACAAGCAGATCCTTGCATTTCTTTGCAGGACATCTCTTTTCATAGACATGAACATCGTATTCATCGCTAAACCAACGAAGAGTGCTCAAAACTGGGTTTGGTGCAGACTTTCCTAAACCACAGAGACTAGTGTCTTGTATCACTTCAGCTAAACTCTTGAGATGTAATATTGAGTGAAATCTTTCTAGTTGAGATATAGATTTCCCCTTACTTGGTTTACTGGAGATTTTCTCCAATATTTCAAGCATTCTTCTAGTGCCTTCTCTACAAGGGATACACTTTCCACAGCTTTCTCTCTGGATAAAATCCATGAAAAACTTTGCTATATCAACCATACAGGTGTCTTCATCCATTACCACTAAACCACCTGACCCCATCATTGCCCCGACTGTTTTTAGTGATTCATAATCAACTTCGATATCTAATATTGATGTGTGAATACATCCACCGGATGGTCCACCGATCTGAACTGCTTTGAGTGATTTATTATTTGGAATACCTCCACCTATGGTATAAACAATATCATCAATACTTGTTCCCATAGATACTTCTACAAGCCCGGTTATATTTATATTTCCTGATAAGGCAAATACCTTTGTACCTTTGCTTGTCTCAGTACCTATAGAATTAAACCATTTTGCTCCATTAAGAATGATTTTGGGTACATTAGCAAGTGTTTCTACATTATTGATAATTGTAGGTTTGCCAAATAATCCTTTCACTGCCGGAAATGGAGGTCTGGGCTTAGGCATACCCCGTTTACCCTCGATGCTGTTTATCAAAGCAGTTTCTTCACCACAGACAAAAGCACCTGCACCCATTTTTATCACAATATCAAGATTAAAACCACTATCAAGGATATTCGAACCAAGTAAACCATATTCAATTGCTTTGGAAATTGCAATTTTCAAATTTTTAATTGCTAGAGGATATTCTGCTCTCAGATAAACATATGCTTTTGATGCACCTATGGCATAAGCAGCAATGGCTATACCTTCAATCAGTTTATAAGGATCACCTTCAATCAATGCTCTATCCATAAAGGCACCTGGATCTCCTTCGTCTGCATTGCAAATTAAATATTTCTGCTCTGCTGATGAAGATTGTGCCATGTGCCACTTCTTGCCGGTAAGGAAACCGCCTCCACCTCTGCCCCGCAAGCCACTATCAAGAATCTGATTACAAATTTCAATTGGAGTATAGTTTTGAAGTGTCTTTGACAGACCCATAAATCCATTATTCGCAATGTATTCATTTATATTCACAGGATTTATTATACCTATGTTTTCCAGGACCCATCTAGTCTGATGCATGAAAAATGAGAGCTCACTAAGTAAAGGTATCCCGTCAATTGACAATCTTGAATTATATTGCCCTAATACATGCTCAATAGGAATATCTCCTCCAAAAACAGAATCCAAAAGCAGGTTTACTTTTTCTTCAGTTATCTTTTTGAAAGAAATTCTTGATTTACCCGGCATCTGAATATCTACTAATGGCTCTTCAGTGCATATTCCGATACATCCAACTTCAACAATCCTGGCATCTACATCATTCTCATTTATATATTTACTAATAGCTTTTATAGTTTTGCCAGCTCCCGCTCCTAATCCACAAGTTCCTGAACCAACAAAAATTATTATGATTTCTGAATTTTCATTTTTTAATTGGGACATTTTCTTGGATTGTTCAAATTCACAATCAACATCATTATGGCAAACCGGCTTTCCAGTTATACAATCTATAAAATGAAAACATGGATTATCCTTATTGTGCCAGCATTCATTACAACACTTTAAATTTTTTAAATCAGCCATTTCCTTTATCCTTTGCCCGTAATTGCTTTAGAATTAGTTGAAGTTTTTTACTACTTACATCTGCATGAAACTCACCATTCACACTAATTACCGGAGCTAGTCCGCAAGCACCCAGACACGCTACAACTTCTATGCTGAACATGCCATCACGCGTAGTTTCTCCTGCTTTAATCTTCAATTCCCTCTGAAGCATATCAAGTACATTCGAAGATCCCTTAACATGACATGCCGTACCTCTGCATATCTGAATATGATACTTTCCGGGTGGATTAAATCTAAACTGATTGTAGAAAGTAGCTACACCATAAATTTTACTGGCAGGTAACGGTAAATGACTTCCGATTTCAATAATTGTTTCTCTTGAAACGTAACCATGTAATTCCTGAATTTCCTGTAAAAGTGGAATCAGGTTTTCTCTTCTCGGGTCAGGATATTTGTTTAGAATTTTTTCATTACTTATCATTCTAAATTTCCTTTTCTTTTTTTGAAAAAAATGCTGCCTTTTCTACAGCAAACATCATATCTCTATTTTCAACATAAATTTCTGCCGGAAAACTGAGACATGCATTTGAATAATTAATAATTGATTTAACACCACATTCAATCAGTCTTTTAGCAATAGTTTCTGTAACTGAGGATGAAATTGCTATTATTGCAATTTTAATGCTATTCTTTTTAACTATGATTTCAAGATCGTCGATATGATAGCATCTTGTTCCACATATTATACGATTAATTTTATTAGGATCTTTTTCGAAAATAGCATTGATAGCTATTATGGGATGCCGCCCATAGCAATAATCCAGAATTGATTTACCAAGGTTTCCGAGACCTATCAAGGCAACGTTTTGTATCTCATTAGGATAAAGGAATTTCTCAATGCAAAAAAGGAGGTCATTAACATTATAACCTGATACCGTTGAACCGTCATATCCAACAAGCATGAGATCTCTTCGGATTTGTGCAGGGTTTAGTGAGGCATGTTCTGCTAAATTATGGGAAAAAATATTTCTGACACTTTTTGACTGGAAATTCTTCAGTAATTTTTTGTAAAGAATAAGACGATGTACTACTTTTTCAGAGGCCGTTTTCATTATAAATCACAAATCAAAAAAATATTTCATTAAAGTTGTTATTTTTTTCACAATTAAATTAATCAATTTTTTATTCTTCTCCAAAACAAATTTGAATTCATGTGTATTTTTTTTTAAATTAACAAATTGAGTTATTCACAAAAAGAGCAGTTACCATATTTCAATTCAATTAACATATCTTCAATGTCATGATCTTCACCCGATATAAGACAGTAGGAAGAGAGAGGAAAAATTGTTAAATATAATATTTAGAAATGAAAGGAGATCAAAAGGGATAGGCGAAATAAACGAATATTCGACAAAAACTTCAAAATTCATACAGCGAAGCTAACAGTTAATAAAGAAAAGAAGGTAGCTGAGCTGGCAAGGGACACCAAACACCTGCAGAAGAGGAAATCTCAAAGCTAACAAGGGAAAATCTGGTTTTACGAGAGGAACCTGATATTTTAAAAAAAAAGCACTCGGCATATTTTCGAAAGCATAGAAGATAAATATAAATTTATTGATGAACACCACTCAGACTATGCAGTACGGAGACATTTTTTCATTCATTGAAAAAGGAATTTGTGTATCACAGAAATTTTTCGCCAAGATCGGAATCAGAATTAGCATTATTTGATTATATTGAAGTTTTTTTAAACAGACAAAGATTACATTCAAGTTTAGGTTATTTAACTCCGGTGGAGTATGAAAATCAATTTTTTAATAACAAATGATCTCTTTTCGTTCTGTGTTCAGAATTGGGTGAAGATCATACACTCGTTATCATCTTTTACATTTATTTGATTTACAATGCTAATTTCTAATTCAAAATATTAACAATGAGGAAATGAATTAATGATAATCAGAAAAATCTCAACGATTCCAATTAGTCTTGGATTATTCTTAATTTCCGTATTAACTGTATTATTTGTTTGTACTGGATTAATCTATTCACAACCACAGGTTGGTAAGATAATTGTTCAGGTAAATGGATTTGAGAACAATAATGGCAAAGCAAGGCTATTGATATTTTCTTCTAAAGATAAATCAGCCTTCCCAAAAGAAAAAGATAAAGCCTATGGAAAATTCATTATGCCTATCAAAGACAATAAAGTATCATTCACATTCGAGAATCTGCCCTATGGTGATTATGCAATCAGTGTTCATCATGATGAGGACAATAATGGGAAAGTGAACTCTAACTTAATAGGCATTCCTAATGAAGGCTTGGGATCATCTAATGATGCTAAAGGTTTTATGGGGCCACCAAGTTTTGATAAAGCAAAAATTACTTTGAATAAGGAACAACTTTCCATAATAATAAATATGGTTAATTAATAATTAATTTAAGGGAAATCATGAAAGGTAAGAAGGTTATAATTGTTGGTGCCGGTCCGGGTGGACTGTCATCAGGAATGATTCTTTCTCAAAAGGGATTCGATGTTAATATTTACGAAAAAAAGGATATTGTTGGGGGTAGGAATGGATTTATTCAAGCTGGTGATTATAAGTTTGATATAGGTCCCACTTTTTTTCTTATGAAGGATGTTCTGGAACGTCTCTTTAAATTATGTAACAAAGATCTAAATGAATATGTTGAAATCATTGAACTAGAACCAATGTACAGGCTGGTTTTCCATGATAGAACTTTTATACCTTCTACAAATAAAGAAAAAATGATAGCAGAAATTGAAAGAGTTTTCCCTGGAAGTTCGGATGGGTATGATAAATACATCGAAAGAGAAAAAAAGAAATATGACAGGCTCATTCCTTGTCTCGAGGTTCCTTATGGAAAAATTACTGATTATATATCTACAAGGCTTCTAAAAGCTTTGCCATATCTCGATGGACATCTGAGTTTGTTCGATGTCTTAGGCAAATACTTCAGCGACGATGTCCTGAAAATCTGTTTCACTTTCCAGGCTAAATACATTGGTATGTCACCCTGGGAAGCCCCAGGTTTGTTCAGTATTCTTTCATTTATTGAACATGGCGGAGGAGTGTTTCATATTCATGGTGGCTTGAATGAGCTTTCGAAGGCAATGGCAAAGGTAGTACAAGAATTTGGCGGAAAAATCCATCTTTCTAAGGGAGTAAAAAAGCTCATTATCGAAGATGATGTCTGCAAAGGAGTTATTCTCGATGATGGCTCTGAAGAAAGAGCTGACTATGTTGTAATTAATGCTGACTTTGCTCATGCTATGAAGAACCTTGTTGATTCCAAAGACAGAAAGAAATATACTAACAAAAAGCTATCCGGGATGAAATATTCATGCTCTACATTTATGCTTTATCTAGGGTTAGATAAAGTATACGAAAATCTAAACCATCATAATATCTTCTTTGCAGGAGATTATAAGCATAATGTAACTGAAATTGTGAGCAATACCATTATTCCTGAAGATCCTTCTTTCTATGTTCACAATCCCAGTGTGATAGATGATTCTCTTGCTCCTCATGGAAAATCTGCTGTTTACGTATTGGTTCCCATTGGCAATACCAGTGGTGGAATAAATTGGGATGAGAATAAAGAAATATTTAAAGAAAAACTTTTGGATTTGTTAGAAACAAAAACAGAAATGAAAGATATAAGAGCACACATTGAAGAAATAAGAATTATTACACCTGATGACTGGTTGAATAAAATGGATGTATATGATGGTGCAACCTTCAATTTAGGTCACAATATGGGACAATTACTATATTTCAGACCTCATAATGAATTTGAAGAGTTTAGTAATTGCTATTTAGTTGGTGGTGGTACACATCCAGGGAGCGGATTACCAACAATTTTTGAATCAGGGAGAATATCTTCCGAACTAATACTCAAAAAAGAAGGATTAAGCCTAAATAGTTTATAAAATGCATCAGATAGAATCAGACATATTGTTGCAGAAGCAAAAAGGCTTTTTCGAATCAGGAAAAACCAGAAATATCTCATTCAGATTGGATGTTCTTACTAATTTGTACAAGATGATTGAATCAAACGAGAGCAAAATACTTGATGCCTTGAAGAAAGATCTCAATAAAAGTACAACGGAAGCATATACCAGTGAGATCGGTTATGTTCTTAAAGAAATCCAGATTGCGATAAAGCAACTCAAAAAGTGGAGTAAACCTCAGAGAGTAAAGACTGCACTCATTAATCAGCCTGGGAGCAGTTTCATCCATCATATTCCCTATGGAACTGTACTTGTTATTAGTCCATGGAATTATCCATTTGGATTATTATTTACTCCAATTGTTGGAGCCTTAGCTGCAGGGAATTGTGTTATTGCTAAGCCATCAGAAATTGCTGTTAATACTTCTCATCTTATTTATTCAATGATTAAAGATAATTTCCATGAAGAGTATTTTGCTGTAGTCGAAGGTGACGCTGAAGTAACTCAATCATTAATTAATGATAAAATTGATTACATTTTTTTTACAGGCAGTACTAATGTTGGTAAAAAAATAATGAAATCTGCTTCAATTTTTTTACTACCTGTAACACTAGAGCTTGGCGGCAAAAATCCATGTATTGTTGACAAAGAAGTTAATTTAGAAGTTTCAGCCAGAAGAATTGTTTGGGGGAAATTTTTCAATGCAGGTCAGACATGCGTTGCGCCCGATTATTTGGTTCTTCACAAAGATTTGAAAGACAGTTTTCTTCCAATACTAAAATCGACAATTGATGAGTTCTATCCTGATCGTGATAATTTCTCCCATATAATAAATACAAAACATTTTGATAGAATATCAGCACTGATGGTTGAAGGAAAAATTATTTCAGGTGGAATCAAGGATAAGGAAAATTTATATATTTCACCAACAGTTATAACAGATATTGACTGGAACTCAAAGATAATACAGGAAGAAGTATTCGGTCCTCTCCTACCTGTTATATTTTATGATAACTTAGACGACGTTTTATTCAACTGTTCTAAGAAATCGAAACCACTTTGCATTTACTTTTTTTCTGATGATAAGTTGCAGCAGGAAAAAGTAATCAATCAATCTATCTCTGGTTCTGTTTGTATCAATGGTACTATTCATACGATCATGTCCCATGAATTACCATTCGGAGGTGTTGGTGCCAGTGGTATGGGAAACTATCATGGAAAAGCCAGTTTCGATACTTTTAGCCAAAAAAAATCTGTGATGAAGAAGAGTTTTCTTTTTGATCAGAAATTTGCTTATCCTCCTTATAAAACGACTCTGAATCTATTGAAAAAAGCACTAAAGATTTTAAATTAAAAGATTATAAAATCGGAGAAACATCATGAGTAATGATTCTAAAAGAAAGAGCAAAAAGGTTATTGTTATTGGTGCTGGTTTAGGCGGTATATCTGCAGCTATTATGTTGAAGATTAATGGATATGATGTTGAGGTGTTTGAGAAAAACGAGAAAATTGGCGGCAAATTGAATACTATTAATGAGCAAGGATATGTGTTCGACCTCGGTCCATCAATATTAACCCTTCCCCAGTATTTCAGAAGCCTCTTCGAAGCTTCTGGTAGAAATATGGATGATTATTTCCAGATGCAGACAGTTCGTCCTCATTGGCGTAACTTCTTCGAAGATGGAACCATCGTCGATCTCGATCCTGATATGAATCTGATGAAGAATCAGTTAGACAAATATGGCACAAATACTTTCAATGAATTCCGTAAATTCCTGGATTACTCCGAACAACAATACGACATTCTAGCAAAAGGCTATTTCGATAATGGATTAGACAGTACACGTGATTTCATGAAGTATTATGATTTATCAGCAGTGTTCAATATAGATCTTTTCAAAACTATGCATAAAAGTGCTGTAAAGTATTTAAAAAATCCATATCTGATAGATATAATGGACTATTTTATCAAATACGTTGGTTCTTCAGCTTATGATGCTCCCGGATTCATGAATCTGATGCCAACTATTCAGTTCAAATATGATCTGTGGTACGTTCCAGGTGGTATGTACAACATTGCTATTGGTTTCAAAAAGTACATGGATGAACTAGGTATAAAAATAAATTTCGATAGTGAAGTAAGACGAATTATTAAGGAGAAGGACAGAGTCACGGCTATTGAAGCCAAAAATGAAATACACAGAGCAGATATCATTGTTTCCAATATGGAAGGAATTCCTGCTTACAAAAATCTTCTTAACGAAGATGAATCATTCCTAAAAAAGTTTAGAAGATTTGAACCTGCCTGTTCGGGTTTAGTCCTTGATCTTGGTTTGGATATTCAGTATCCTCAGTTAGCTCATCATAATTTCTTATTTTCAGGTGATCAGAAGCACCATTTCGACATAGTTTTTAAACAAAAAAAACTTCCTCCTGATCCGACAATTTATCTTGTTGACGCTTCTAAATCAGATCCGACAGTTGCTCCTGAAGGTTGTTCAGGACTTAAAGTATTGCCTCATATTCCATATATTAATGAAAAGAATAGATATACACAGGAAGATTACTATCGATTGAAGGAAGTCGTTATTGATAAGCTCGAAAGAATGGGTTTGACCGATCTACGCAAGCATATAGTTTATGAACACATTCTTACTCCAATCGATATAGAACGTATGTATAATTCAAATGGTGGTTCGATTTATGGTGTAGTTTCAGATATGATGAAAAATTTCGGATTTAAACTCCCTAAAAAGAGCAAGAAATATAAAAATCTCTATTTTACCGGAGGATCTGTCAATCCTGGTGGTGGAATGCCTATGGTTCTGTTATGTGGACAGAATGTCTGTAAATCAATTCTTGCTGATGAAAAGGAATAAATTTGGAGATTTTATCATATTCGCTTATCATTATTACCTGTCTGTTCTATCTGAGCGGCTATTATTTTTTGTTTAGAATTCCTGTTTGCAAACTCAATCCTGAAATTGTTGAATATCCTAAAATTGCTATCATCATTCCTGCACGTAATGAAGAAACTAATATCGGAAAACTGCTGGACTCAATAAATAGACAGGAATTTCATCCAGCTGAAATAATTGTTGTTAATGATTTCTCTAAGGATAAGACTAAAGATATAAGTATTGAGAAGGGAGCCAAAGTAATCGATTCCCAACAGTTGCCCGACGGTTGGCTCGGTAAGCCATGGGCTTGCTGGCAGGGTGCTAATGCTTCTACGTCTGATCTTTTGATTTTTCTTGATTCTGATACAGAAGTCGAAAAAGATGGATTGAAAATGATTGTCGATACATATCTAGAGTCAAGTCAAGAAATGAATATCGTTATGTCCGTTGCTCCTTATCACAAAATAGTAAAACTTTATGAAGAACTTTCGGCAATATTTAATATTATCATGAACGGATCAATGAATGCTTTCACACCTTCAGGCTTATTCGGTCAGTCACTTATTGTCAATCGTGAAAATTACTATAGAATTAATGGACATGAATCTGTCCGGAATCGGATTCTGGAGAATATGTTCATGGCTGAGAAATTTCTAGATGCAGATATATGCCTCAAGTGCTTCGGCGGATTTGGTAGTCTATCATTTAGAATGTATCCGGACGGATTGATAAATCTCATTAATGGTTGGTCGAAAGCATTTGCCAGCGGTGCCGGTCAAATTCCGATCCTAACTCTCTTAAATATAATCATATGGATTTCTAGTGGTTTCATTATTACTATATTTTTTGTGTTATCATTATTTGGAAACAGTCCTAGTTATGTTTGGCCTGCATTGTATGGTCAGTTCACAGTTCAGATTTTCTGGATGCAGAGCAGAATTGGTTCATTCCGAAGGTTAACTTCATTTCTCTTTCCAGTGCATTTATTTTTCTTCTCAGTTGTCTTCACCCGTTCACTAATATTCAAATTGTTAAATAAAAAAATTGAATGGAAATCAAGAGAAGTTTCATCATGAAAAAGATATGTTAATCACTTTATCCCAAATATGGATTGTAATTATTGATTTTGTGCTATGGTTCTTCATTCACATTTCCGTTGCATATATTGGGACAATGCTCCCTGCTAAATTTATTAACCCGAATTACTGGCTATTTCGCAAAAGAAAATGGGAAAATGAAGGGGATTTTTACGAAATTTATTTCAAAATTAAAACATGGAAAGAGATACTTCCTGATGGCTCTGCGTTGTTCAAAAAGGGATTTCGTAAAAAGAGATTGACTACAACTAATGCTGATTACATCTATCAGTTTATACTCGAAGTATGCCGCGCCGAAGCTGTACATTGGATTGTTATTCTTCTCTCCCCTGTTTTTTTTATCTGGAATTACTGGTGGGCAGGTATCATAATGATTATTTATGCTTTTGTTGCCAATTTACCTTGCATCTTTGCACAAAGGTATAACAGGATTAGGTTTAAGAGGTTGTTAGATCAAGTTAGTTAAAGAAAAAGATTGGACTTCACCATAATTAATTCGTATTGCTCCAAAATTATGTTTATTTATAAATTTTGATTTTGATAAAAGCAAATACAAAAGTGCAGTTTCAATATCCAGGATATGTTAATTATTACATTCCTGTCCCTCTATATATTTCTTAATTTTCGTTTTGGTGCTACTCCGAATGAGGAAATGAAGTAGCGTTCTGCCAGCCGTACCTAGCGGATCCGGAGAGGTTTTTGAATTACTTTGACGAGACGGATTTAATGATCTCGACGGTTTTGCAGACGGGACGCTTTGTGTCGATCTGCAAAAGGAGATGGACATGATTTGTGGAGATGACGATATGCTCAAAAACAGCTCGGGAGGAGGCAACTGCCACCTCCCAATATTATGTTGTTGAATTTAAAGTCTGGACGATATTTTGTGACTAAAACTATATTCTGAATTTAATCAACTTTTGTCAAAATAATTACTATTATTCTGGCGTTTGAACCACTATTTGTACAGTGCGACAAAGGAATCTCCCCTCCGGTGTATCATTGGGATATAATAATCGTTTATCCCCAATTCCAATAACGCGTGCATCACTTCTGCCAAGAGCTTTTGCTGTTGAATTTGCTCTTTCTTTTGCCAGCTTCACATTTGAATTAGAATTACCTGATCGATCGGCATAGCCTTCAATCTGAACTTGTGCATTTGTTTTTAAATTTGATTTGATCATTGCAATTGTCTTTTGATGTGCCTCTGTGATATCTGATTTTCCAATATTGAACAGAACCAGATTATATTTATTTATCTTCAAATTGGCAGATTTTTCTTGCATTTTCTGACGTAATGTGAGTATCTCTGTTGGAAGCACAGTTGTTGAGTTACTTTCATCACCCAGCTCATTTTTAATTGAAAGATTAATCTCCATCGGTGAATTAAATTTAGGCATATTTTTCTGATCATTCATTAAATCCCAGTCAATACTTTGTGGCGGAGTACCATCGCCGCTATATGACTTGATAACTGATCCGTTTTGGCTAATTGATATTGTCCATGATTTAAGTGGACTTGCAGAATTAAATGTATTTTTCAATCTTATTTGTGGTGGTGTAGCATGTCTTGTTGTATCACTTACAGTAAATAAATCAATCAATGAAGGATCTTCCGACTTTAATTCTACTCTTCTATTCTCAGCTTGACCATCTTCAGACTTGACATTAGAAGGAATTTCCGGGAGATTACGTTTTTCAATTGTAAAACGATTTTCCCTAATACCCCAGACTGAAATCAGATAGTCACGTATCGATTGAGCTCGATTACTTGAGAGAGACAGATTTCCTTTCTCAGCTCCATAATCAGAATTACAACCGATTAGAGTTAGTTTGGAGTTCTTATTTTCTTTCATCCTTCTTCCGATAATGTTCAATAAACGATGATTAACATCTAAATCATTTTGACGGCTGAATGACTTCAAAGCATAATTCGTTGTTTGGTCTTGAGTTAAAACTTCATATCTCTTAGGAATATTAGATTGTGAATTTTCAAAGAAAATAAAAGGTAAAAGTGTATGGGACTGATCTTCCATGAATTCTTCTATTTTCATGGATACTACCGGACTTTCATTACCTTCTTCGTCGAGCCCTGAAGCCATAACATTTGCCTGTATTGAATGCGGATCAGCTTCTTCCTTAACATAGTTTTCTGTAACGGTTGTGATCTTGTTGATGACATCTCCATCCTTCTGAATACTATTAAAGGTTTTTCCATTTAAGAATATTCTTGGATTAGTTAGACCAGCTATATACTTGATTGTTGTATCGCGAACCCAAACTGTGTCATATACAATAGGCTTTAATGGCGATGGCTTTGTTGAAAATTTTAATGCGACACCAATTGTAAGAGCATTCGCCTTCCATGATAAACCATTCACAACATTGTTGAGGGCTAATGAGTAGGATATTTCAGGAACTAGAGAGGTTGTCCCTCTGGCATTTAATGGTAATTCATAACCGACCGATAAAACCAGATTATAAAGCATTGTTGATGCATCCTTCAACTCACCTGAACTGGCATTTCGTAATGCACTTTTCGAATCAATCCCATTCGAATCAAGAAATGAACCAATTGATGTTACTTCCTCTTGTGAATATCGTTTAGAAAGCAAATATCCTATACTGAATCCGATGGTAGCATTGAATTTATCAAATAACCAAATTCCAAAACGAGGTTCGATACTAATTTTACTAAGAGTTGCATCTATTGTATGAGCAAATTCTCCATTCTGACTAACACCATTAACAATTATATTTGTACTTTCAATTGCTTTTAGTTTTGCGCTATGACCCATATATCCAAATCTAATACCACCAAAGTAATTTTTTCCTATTGGCTTTTCATATAATGCTCCAATAGAAATACCACTACCAATACCACTCGAAAAATTAGGACAGCAATTGGGTATTTCAGGCAATGCAGTAAAATTAGTCGAGTGAAGATTGACAACATATCCAAAATATAGCCCATAACGGTCATACAAACTATCCTGACCATGCATCGATGCAACACATGAAAAGGTTAATATGAAATATATAATGATCTTTTTCATCTTAGAACCTCCATTGTTCTTGAGAGTTGTCTTGTTGGTGATTTTAATGTTAGAAAATATGTTCCATTTGAAATACCTTCAAGATTAAAGTCCATTGCCTTATCTCCGGGCATTATTTCTTCATCAAAGAATACTCGTATTAAATTACCCAGAATATCCGATAAAAATATTTGAGTATGTCCCTTCTCTACAGTATGAAGCAAAATTGAAAGAGAATTTCCATTTATCGGATTTTGCTGAAGACTTAAATTCAGAGAACCGGAAGGATTTAATAACCTTTTTCCTCCTTCATTGCAAACTCCGAGCAAGTTGAAAACGCCATCAATATTCTTGATTTTCGTTATAGGTAAATTACTATATGAAGTATCAATATGCAGCTGAGTTGAAGAGGCATCACCCAGACCCGCACGAAAATTTACATAGCCAAGAATGGTGTCTGTGGCTGAAGGAACAGCAAAAGTAACATTGGTACTTCTTAGATCAACAACTATTGCACCTCCAATTGTTGGAACAATTGGTTCTAATAAAGTAGCATTATAAGTAAATTGAACAGTAATACTCGATATCCCCTGAGCTACAGCGGAAGTTGGATCATTCAGAATAATTGGTAGTTTTACTTTTTCGCCGGCATAAGCTGAGCCGGAACCGATTCGCACAGTCAAATCGTTATAGGCTGGACCTTTCAATAATAAGCGGACAAGATTCGGAGGATAAGTATCTATTAGATCAACTCCTGGCTTAGTAATCAATTCCTGGAGTTTTCCGGTAACAGCACCATGAACTACATCAAAATAATCTCCAAGAATAGGTTGAAATCCGTTAATCAGATCAACATAAGCTTTGGTTGTGTCAAGAGCAGGAGCACTATTTAAAAGGATGAGCTGATCATAGGATGCAGAATCTGCTCCACCAATTTCAAACTCCATTCTCTTAAGAGGGAGATCCCCACGAATGGTTAAAGTACCTAATCCTGCACCAAGGCTGCCAGGTCCCGGAGCAGTTATGCCATCATGAATTAATTGTGATCCTGGTATATATGAATATCCTTGAACATCATAAATATCCAATAAACCGGATCCTGAGATTACTCCCATTGAGTCAGTATCAAGTCTCCCTGGGTTCTGAAATATGATAGAACCATTTACAATAGCTATTTGTCCGCTATTTTGCCAATTAACATTTGTTGTTATCTTACTTGTTCCTAATTTTCGAATAATTCCTTTATTAAAAAGTGGTAGTTTAGGTTCGTAGATTGAAGTAAAATTTTCGTCATTGGAGGTACTCATTTCAAAATACCCATTGTTTTCAAATTTAGCAAAATTACTGTAATTTAAAGTACCTGACATCCATATTATTGTATCTTCATTGATAAAATCTCCTTGAATTCTAACTTCCTGCGTGCCTACAAATTTCATTAAACCCCTATTAGTCGGAGCTTGATAAGGAGGTGTAAAATCATTTCCGCCTAATCTTGCATATCCTAATTGTATCCCTGTTCCGCCAATCTTAAGTTCACCAGCCATTGCTGTATCAGAGAGTAAATTGCTTTGTCCCCAACCTGAAACAATAAAATATCCTTTAGGTTGACCTGATATAGTACCGGCAATGATATGTTTAGTATAGACAGCATCACTACCCAATTGCAAAGTTGCACCAGAATCGATAAACACACTTGAATTCTCCCATCGACTGAGGTTTGTTTGGTGGAGTACGCCTTCCAATACTTCAACATTTGCACCTATAGAAAAGAAATCAACAGAAGATGTAACAATCGATTTCCCTTGTTTTCTTACAGTTCCATTATTAAAAAATGGACCTGGTCGATTACCATTAATTCCTCCTGCTATAAAAACATTATCTGTGTCTGGTGCCATTAAGAACAAACCTTTGTTAGTGAATGCACCTGTTGTATAGTAAGTAATCTTCCCAGATTCCCATTTAAGAGTATCTTCGTTAATAAATGTTCCTGAAATTAAGTGATTCTGATCGCCGACTATCCGCATAAGACCACGATTAACAAGTGCACCGTAAGGCGGTGTACCTGAATTATCAGCTAATTGAGTATAGCTGCCGATTTGTAATCCTGTACCGGCAATATCAATAATATTCTCTTTAATTGTATCTGCAATTAATGTGATATAGCTTCCACTACTGTTATTTCCTGATATGAGAAATGTGCCATTCACTTCTCCCGAAATAGATCCGGATATTGTATGCTTTACCAGATTATTATTTGAAAATATACCTAAATGAAGCTTAGCTGAATCAGCTACAGATATTTTGGCATTCTCCCATCTAGATGAAACTATTTGAATTACAGTTCCCTGCTGAACGTCTACTGATCCCCCAATAGTTCTAAGATCTATTTCAAATTCAACTGTATCTTTACCTTTTTTTGTTATTGTTCCCGTATTTTTAAAGATCCAGGGTCCTTGACTATTAATACCCCTTGCGCTCATTTTTACTTTTGAGGTAGGCTCTATTTCAAATGATCCACTAGAAGAAACATCATAGCCCTGATAATAGAAAGTATTACCTGATTCCCATCGAAGAGTACCTTTGTTTTCAAAAGTACAGCTTATAACTCTGTCATCTGAACCTAACCACTGCATGATGCCACCAGGTGCAATTGTGATTATTTTGCCTGCTGGTGGTAAATAATATGTTGTAGAGTAAATAGAGCCATTACCCCAATCGATTCTTCCATATAATCCAAGAGGCCCGTCAATTGTTAGGACATTGTAGTCAGATCTCGTCGCTCCACCAATAAGTAGAATGCCATTAGAGAGAACAGAACTTGAATCAATTCCAAGGGCTAATAAAAAGCCGTTCGCATCGAGAGTTTGGCTACCACTTGCTCCGCCCAGAGTGAGACCTTTAATTGAAACATTAGCAGTAAGACGAATGGTAAAGCTTCCGGCAAGTGATATGATTACATGATCACCCAGACCTGGTACTGCTTTCAAATCCCAGTTTTTCTTGTCCGACCAGGAAGTACCGTCTCCACCACCATCCCAGTTGATGTCAACTGCATAAAGTGGCAATGTTCCGATTGTCAAGCAAAAGAGCAATATTATTTTGAGTATAAATTTCATAGTATAAAATTCCTATAAAATAAAGAATGGAAAAGATTAAATTCTACTTTACAGTAAGATATCTAAATTTAGTATACCCTAAATTACGAAACTAAAAGCAAATATTTAAATTATTTGTTATACTTGGATATTCATTCTATTTGGTCAAAAGTACAAACTGCAATTCATTTTTTTTTCAAAATTACGGCACCTCTAAATACTTCTGGATCTTAGATTTTGTGGATCTGCCAAACGGAAGAAATGAAATAGCGGTTTTGCCAGCCGTGCCAGTCGGACTAGAATAAAAAAAAGCTGCCCGGGGTGTAGTGAACCCCAAAAGTTAGACAAAAACTTTTGGGGTTCACTACAATATTCTGGGCAGACCTTTTTGAATGATGGATTAATTGTTTTTAATTTACTACCATTAATCTCATTGTTTCAACCAGCTGGTTTGTTTTCATAATGATTAAATACGCACCAGATGCTAATTCTTTAGTTGATAAGTCAACACTATGATTTCCTTCAATCATGTAATTATTATTAATTAATGTTTTGACAACCGATCCAAATAAATTTATAATTTTCAAACTTACATTTGAAGATCTAACTATTTCAAAATTGATCTTTACCAAATCGTTGGTCGGATTGGGATATGCTGAAATGCTTTTAAAGTTTGAATTTTCTGATTCATCAACACCGACTGGTCGCTTACCAATAGCGAATGGTCTTGGCTGTCTGGCATAGACTAAGTATTGCGTTCTGGAAATACCTTTTAATTTATTTGTAGATAGAGTTACATTATAGATATAATAATTTAAAACATTGGGATCATAGTATTGGTAAACTGCATATTTATCATCAACAGAATAGCAAGGTGCTCCCCAGTTATCTGTACTATAATTCCATGAGTCAATTACATCGTCTTCTCCAGAAAACAAATTGTGCCCTCTGATATAATGCATATTGTTGACGACATCGTCCATCTCATAAGTAAAAACATACTTATTATTTTTTGCAAAGGAAGGATTGCCAATATTAATTCCTTCTCCGAGAGTAGGAAGAACTCTGCTGATGATATTGCTCGTAAGATCATAAAGATTCATCTCCCAATAACTATAGGAAGTACCATCAGTATTCATAGCACGGTTAGCAACATCATAAATAAGAAGATTTCCCGATAAGTTAAAATCTATTGCATCAGGGTATTGAGGCTTTATATCAGCAGTTGTCTGAGAGCTAGGTACATATAAATCTATTGTTTTGCTTGTTCCAGCTACTAAATCAAATAAATATATTTTAGGCTCCTTAAGATTAGAAGTTGCAGCAAGCTTTTTGCCATCCGGTGATATGGAAATTGAATTCCACTCACCAGTTTGACTTATGACTGTCTCACTAGTTCCATTTGGATAAATTCCACGAATGAAGTTGTTAGCATCGACGAAAAGGATAAGCGATCCATCATCTGGAATTGTAATTGCTTTGCCTGAACCTGAATAAACCTGTGTTCCGGTTAAATGTTTAATATCAGTTGTATTGTTTAAAATTTTTGCCTTTGCAACATAGAGGCTATGGTCACTTTGATCCTGTGGAGCAGCAACAATTGCAACCCATTGTTCACCTGGATTTGAAGGGCTTTCCGGATCTTGTTTTGTACCAGATTTATCAAATATTTCTACATCATCAAAAGATTTTTTAACAGCATTTACTTCAGTCGAACTTGCACCATAAAGATCAGTTGCAGATTTGACAGTTGCAAGGCGCATATCAATAAACTGTGCCTGTGTGCTCAGGTATCTCTTGAATAATGTATTGTAATATATCTTCTCCAATTTATCCTTACCAATAGCTGTTCCGATTAAATAAGTAGCTTTGTTAATAATGCCGCTATTCATATGAACACCACCATTATCAGAAGTAATGGGCATAGTCTGAAATTCACTCATTTTTGCAGGTTGCCAGTTTTGTTGTCCTTGCTGTTCTCCATTATGTGGATTCGACATATCTCTGTGTTTAATTATCGATCCATTCAGATTTGCATCTTCGCCGACAAGCCAGTTTTTTTTATCAACCATCACACCACCCCAATCCGCAATAGCTTCATTCAAGGCTCCTGATTGATTTTTATACTCGAGCTCTCCGCTGTAAGTGACAATGCCATGTGTCAATTCATGCCCAACGACATCAAGTGCCCCGGCTAAAGGTTTGAAATAAGAACCACCATCACCAAACACCAAAAATTGTCCATTCCAGAATGCATTGGCAAATGACTGATTACCATCAGTTACATGAATTATTGCATATATTGTCATTCCAGCATTATCAATTGAGTTACGTGAGTGAATGTCTTTATAGTACTGATAAGACTTTCCCATATTTGCATGTGCAGAAACTGAAACAGGATCGCTCCATTGATTATTACTTGAAGATACAGGTCCAGGATTTGAATTATTTGTTAGATCAGTGTTCTTGTTATCATAAGTAATTATCACACCTTTAGGATCGCTGATGTTACCATTGAACATAGGCCTGGAAGCATCAATCATGTAATATGCACCATTACTTAAATATGAATTAACAACAACGGTTTGATTTAGATAATCTTTAGCATTAGCTGTGGCAGGGCCATCTTGTTTTGTATTGTTATATTTTTCAAGAATATTTCCTGTAATTGCATCTATAAAGTAATACCAGTCATCAACAATGTTAGGTCTTATTTCAACGAACCAAGCTAAATATGGATGATTTGTTTCATCACACCAGATATATTTTTTTGCTGTCGGTCCGGTATAATTTGGGAATAGGTTAGAATTCAGATTTGATGAAGTTATAGGCTTAATATCATCCCGAACGGACTTAAGAGCAACTTCATAAGATATTTTGAAATTATTAATATCTACATTCTGGGGAGTCGGGATATACCTGCCGTTAATTAAGTATATTTTATCTTTATCATAATGCACTGTTATATCCTTGCTCCATATTGGTATACCTTTATATGATTGACTTAACCTCACATGATAATTTCCATCCTTATCCTTAACGGTTTCTTTGATTTTCAATTCGTTCAGTGGATCTATAAGTTTAAATAATTCCTTCTTTTCCTGAATGTAAGAGATAGCAATACCATTTGAGTTCAACATTTTATTTGAACTATTTTGTTTCATAAGAAGCGAAGAATTTTTCTCAAGAGTTTCTCCGCTCATAAAGAATGGTAAATTATCTTTAGCCTCAATATAAAGATCGCCTAAAAATGCTTCTGGTTGATTAGAATTCATTGCTGAATTAAGTGGCAAATCGGGTGAATTTAAAATTTGATTCGATTTGGCGACTGTTTGGAATTTACTTAACTTAATAGCCATAGAATTCAAATTTTCTGGGCTGATTGAAATCGATTGTTGCTTATCAACATTGTGTATCTTTTTAGAAATAGCAAAGCTATTCGCATTGAAAATCGCAAGCACAAGAATCAGTATCGAAAGCCTTGTCAAAAGTAAATTATTAGTAGACAATTTCATAACATCCTCATAATTAAATTTAATAATTATTTTTTTATTGATTTAATTGTACTATCCAGATTTTGATAGAATTTTTGAAGTACTTTTGAAGTATCGTTTGATGAATCCGCAGTAAAGAGAATATTGTTTTCAAGGCTATCTAATGTAATATTAATTGACATAGTCATATTTCCAGTGTTTTGCATGTTAATCATCATAATGTTTTTGCTTTTTATTTCTTTCAGGATATAACCCATAGCTTCATTCGAAAGATTTCCGAAATCTTGAAATTTCTCATTACCCATTTTTCCTTCCCACTTTAGCACATTTCCATCCTGATTTATGAAATAACCGGACCAAATCCCGGTAAATCCTCCTCCTGCACCGAATCTTAGATGAAAATCATTAGGAATCATTTGGTTTTCTTTTTTAGTACATGCACACGATGATAGTAACACAAAAATTGAAGTAAATACAACAGCAAAGAGTATATACGATTTTGTCATAATTAATCCTTAGTATATGATGATTGTGAATATCATAATTAGTAAAGTTAAAATCAGTCAGATTGTCTTAATAATCAATTATTTGTTATAAAACGTATCAAAAAAATTATATTTTGTGAAAATTAGTCATGTCTAATATTTATATTCTAATCATTGAATTGTTGTTCCGAGTAATTAAAATTGAAATAAAATCATTATTTTGTTTTTTTTAGAAACATTTAAAAGTCAAATGATTAACCATATTAATCTGATATTCACATTGCCTTTTGTACTTATGTTAGCTACCATAGCTATCTTCCCACTAGTACTTGAATTTTTCTGGCACAAGAACATTAATAAATTATTAGTTTCAGTGGTATTATCCTTACCGGTTATTTTATGGGCAATTCTAACCGGGTACACTCATGTTATGTTTGATACATTACTTTTTGATTATTTTCCTTTTATAATATTAATAGGTTCATTATTTGTAATTTCTGGTGGAATTCACTTAGATAGCAATATCACATCACGCCCTGAAACTAATACTATATTCCTGGTTTTAGGTGCCGTTCTTGCTTCTTTTTTGGGAACAACAGGAGCGGCAATGTTAATTGTCCACCCTTTGATAAAAATATTAAAGCACAGGAAATACAAAACACATACATTTCTTTTTTTAATCGCAATTGTTGCCAATACAGGCGGATTATTAACTCCAGTCGGCGACCCCCCATTATTTATGTTATTCCTTAGAGGAGCACCATTCTTTTGGTTTTTGAAATTATTTCCTATTTGGCTTTTTGTTAATGGCCTTCTAATTACAATCTTCTTTTTTATTGATCGATATTATTTCCGAAAAGAAGAATCAGAACTCCATCATCCAAATTTCAAGGCAATGAACTTTAAAGTTGAAGGTAAATCGAACTTCTTATGGCTTGGAATTGTGATTCTGGCAGTGGTTATCCTTACACCACAGAATTTCAATATCGATGCAAAAATTTTATCTATTATTCGTGATGTTATTATTGTATTGATGATTGTTTCTTCTTTAAAATTTACTTCAAAGAAAATAAGAAAATCGAATAATTTTGGCTGGCATCCTATCGAAGAAGTTGCTTATCTTTTCCTTGGGATTTTCATTACAATGATACCTTGTATACTTTACCTTGAATCCAACGCTGCAAGTTTAGCGAAAAATTCTCCAACATTTTTCTATTATATTTCTGGATTTCTCAGCAGTTTTTTGGACAATACACCTACAGCCGTAACAATGCACTCCCTTGCCAAGGGAATGGTCGAAGCCAATCCGGCATTATTTACTGGAAATCTAGTAGCCGGAATCCCTGAATCATTTTTGAAAGCAATAAGCTTAGGTTCCGTATTCTTTGGTTCAATGACTTACATTGGCAATGGTCCGAACTTCATGATAAAAGCTATGGCAGAACACAACGGAGTTGATATGCCTCACTTTTTTGAATATATTATTAAGTTTTCTTTGATTATCTTACTTCCAATCTATATTTTAGTTCAACTTTTATTTATTTAATTCTGGAATATTATGATTACTAATATTAACATCGTAAAGGAATTATTCAAAGGATTTACTGTTCAGCGTTGGAACGATAAGATAAGAACCGTTGAATTAATTGAAATGGATAAGCATGCTCACAAAATGTTCATTGCATATATTCTTGGAAAATACGAAGAACAAAATGGTAATTATGTAAACTGGGATGATATTATCAAAGGTGGTATATTCGAGTTGTTAAGAAGAATAATTATTTCCGACATCAAATCCCCAATATTTTATAAACTGAAAATTGATTACAAAGACACATTTCATAAATTAAATGAATGGGTTTACCAAAGTATTGAATCAAAATTTGAAGATGAAACTATCAAACAGGAATTTCATTCCTTCCTAAACGATGAAACATCTCTGGATCCTTTCAGCCTAAGAATTCTCGAAGCATCACATATTTATTCCAGCTATTGGGAGTTTCTAAAGATCATTAAACAGGCAAATCCTGAAGGTTATCAGATCAACCAAATTGAATTGGATTTGCTTGGGATGATAGATTCAAAACTCGATTTGGTAGGCATGAGAAAACTAATAACTCGCAGACCTGTGTCAGATTTTATTGATCTTTGTGGCCAGTTGAGATTCCAAACGAGATGGTCGCAGACTCCAAGATTACCTAAAACATCAGTTTTGGGCCATTCATTATTTGTTGCTTGTATTTCATATTTCTTCGCAAGAGACAATAATGCTGGGTCAAAGAGAATGTACAACAATTTTTTTGGTGGATTGTTCCACGACTTGCCGGAAGCAGTAACACGAGATATAATCTCTCCAGTCAAAATGTCATCGGAAGAATTCAAAAATTTAATTCAAGATATAGAAGCAGATTTAGCAGATAAAGAAATTCTTCCACTTATTGAGTCATCATGGCGTGACGAAATAAAATACTTTACTAGAGATGAATTTGATGATAAATACCTGAATGAAGATGGGATCATCTGTAGAGCGGAATCAACCGATGATATGAATGAGAAATACAACGATGATAAATATAACCCGATCGATGGTCAATTGATTAGAGCTGCCGACCAGTTGTCTGCATATCTTGAGGCATGGTCATCATTGAAACTTGGCATAAAGGCTGAAGATCTTGCCTCAGCTTTGGATAATATCAAATCTAAATATCTAAATAAAAAACTCGGGCAAGTTGATATAAATTCGATTTTAAATAGTTTTGATTCAGTCTCGGTGTAATATTTTTACTGCAGCTATATCTTCGACTAATTGATGAAAATAGAGAAGTTGTAATGTCTGCTCTAGAATCTCTTCATATTCATTACTCCAGGTCCAGATTAATTTTCCTGTTCTTGGTCCGAATTCTTCGTGATGATGAGCCTCACCATCATCGAAATTAATTTCTTCTTCGGTTGGCAACCCTGGAACAGCTAAATTTTTTACTATTTCTTCCATCCCCTCAAGTTGAGAATCAGCTTTGCATACCCAGAAGCACAATGGCATTGGTACTTCAAAACTATCGTACCATTCTTCTGTAATATCCAATAAATCATTCTTCGGTTCAGTATCATTCCAAGCAATGACGCTATGGAAATCTTTTAACAAATCATCAATACTACTTTTTTTATTTTGTAGATTGACGATGATATCAAATTTTTCCGACAGTAGTATTCTGCCCATTTGTATCAAATAATCATCCGGAGTCGGGCTGACTGAACTTTCAATAGATTGCAATCCTTTCTGGAAGAATATCGAAGCTAATCCACCAAAACCTTCTAAAGAAAAAGCAGGTCCGGGTATTATCCTAAAATCAGAGCTTTTTATACCCTGAGCATAGGAAAGAGGTGTCATCAAAGCAATATCGACTCTCTCCCCATATAAAAGATTAAATATTTCTGATTCGTTTACTTCAAAAATCGAAATTTTATTGAAATTATTTATAAATTCAGCATTCGAGTATAATTTACTGAATACAGGATTATTGGGAACTGCTATGTTAATATTCATAATATCCTATTAATAATTTGAAATTTCTTTCCATTTTCTAATTGCTTCGAATATGGCAATACCACCAGCCACACTCACGTTGAGAGAATGCTTAACACCATGCATCTCAATCTCTATAGCATCATCACAAAGAGCAAGAAGTTCCTGATCAATGCCGGTTAGTTCATTTCCCAAAACAAGGCAGAGTGGATAATCCTCAATTTCTAATGACGAATAACTTCTCTTTTTATCAGTGATTTCTAAAGCAATCACCCTAATATTCTTTTGTTTCAAATATTTTACAGCATCTATATCACTGTTAAAATACTTCCACGGCACAGTGTCAACCGCACCCAGAGCTGTTTTTTCGATTTCCATTCTTGGTGGATGTGGAGTAAAACCGCAAAGAATCAGTTCACTCACTAAAGCAGCATCACAAGTCCTGAACATAGAGCCAACATTATATAGACTTCGAATATTCGACATCATAACATACACAGGTTTTCTATCGACTGATTTAGCTTCTTTATTTGTAAGCCTCTCCTGTAAAATTTCTGAGTGAATTAATTTTTTCATATAACTAAATTGAGAGTTATGTGTAGATACTTTTAAAGATTAGACCTTTTATAAAATAATTGTCTTATTAAGTTGTCAAAAATAATAAAAAACTATTAAATGAAAACATTCCTAAACAAAATAGAGAAATTTTCGGTCTTGAGAAATTTGAAAGTTTCAATATTTACAATTCTTTTAATCCTATCGAGTTCATTGTTTGCTCAGGATGAAGAATTTTCGACTCAAGGAAAAGATTTTTGGCTGACTTTTATGCCAAACTTTCATTCGAATGCTAGCGGCTTTAATGCAAATACGGATTCAATTTTTATATTTATCACTTCTACTGTCCCGACATCTGGTGTAATTCAGTACAGGAACATGAATGGCACTCCCTTTACTCAGAATTTTGTTATTAATGATCCAAGACAGATATTTACTTTCAAATTAAGAGATGATTCTTATGAGCTTGTTGGTTTTCTAGTACCGGATGACCCATCTTGGAGTCAGCACCAAACTGAGAAGATTGCTCCTCAATCTTTTCATATAACAAGTAATGATGATATTACTGTTTACGCACACAATCAGGCTCAATACACCAGCGACGCATTTAATGTGTTTCCGACAAAAGTTCTAAGTATGGATTATCTGGTTATGTCCTATAATGCAGATACAGATGCTGGAGCTAGAACCCCTTCACAATTTGTAATTGTGGCAGTTGAAGATAATACAAATATAACAATTACTCCTGCAGTTGAAACCTACATGAATAAAATAGCACCTTTTCAAATCACCTTGAACCAAGGTGATTGTTATCTTGTTCAGTCAAAAATTGACAACGATATTTACAATCCTGATCTTACAGGATCTGAGATTAATGCAGATAAGCCAATAGCTTTATTTGGTGGCCAGCAACGTGCAAGTTTACCCTATTCATTAGCTCAGAATGGAGCATCAAGAGACTGTCTGGTTGAGCAGATGCAACCTTTCAAATATTGGGGTAAAAATGCATTTATTGTCCCCTTTATTCAACCTGTATCCATCACAACCACAGGCGATGATTTATTCAGAATTCTAGCAGCTTACGATACTACCGAGGTTTCGATTAATGGGAATATTGTAATATTAAATAAAAGTGGATTATATGAATCTCCTGTTGGTTTGACACCTAGTATCATTAAAGCCAATAAACCAATTTCTGTATTTCAATTTAAAAAATCATCTGGAGAAGGCAGTCGCACTCCTTATCCAATTGGCGATCCTTTTATGTTGCTTATTCCACCAAAGGAACAGTTTATTAAAACCTGCAGAATTATTAATGCTCAGGCGTGGGAGAGCAGAAATAAGATCTATACTGCTCAATATATTACAATCATAGTAGCGGATACTTCAATCTATTCTGTTAAACTTGATAATTCAACTGTGGCACCCAATAGATTTAAACCGATTCAAAATTCAGGTTATTCTTATGCTAATTTAAGTGTTACCGATGGTACTCACCTGGTTTCTGCTAATAGCACAATGGGTGTTTATGTTTATGGCTATGGTGAAGCAAATTCTTATGGCTATCTTGGAGGTATGACGTTCATACCGATTAATTATAAACCACCCAAAATTACATCAGTGGATTCATGCTATTCAGTTAAGGGTCTTGTTGAAAGGTCATCTGACAAGGATTTGCGGATTCTGAGTGTTGTTGCTGATTCTATAATTAATACTGATATTTCTATTCCTAATTTCACTCCATTGGTTGAATCTGTTGCATTTAATGCTACTTTAACTGACGTTCGTAAAGATGGTCGGTTTTTGATAAAAGCATCTGACTCATCTGGCATTAAATCCAATAAAAGCTTTGATATACCTGGGTTTACCATTGGTCAGTATCAGACTCAAAATCAGGAACTACCATATTATCTAACAGATACAATCCGTTCTGGGGGAGCTTATTGTTTTAAATTGAAACTTATAAACTATGGTAAATTCAGTCATAAATTAAGTCCGCCAGAATTCAAGAACATTTTGAATTTCTCCCGTAGTATAAATACTTTTTTTACTATGACCCCGGGGAACAAGACCGATATTGATATTTGCATAACCTTAAATTCAGATACAACTATTACAGATACACTATTTGTTTTTGATGGTTGTTCTAATGCCAATATGGTAATTCTAAATCTGACATCTGTTTCTGACAGGAAAAGTCCTAGCATAACATTTATCAAGGGTCCATGTGACACAGTTAATTCTATATCAATCACAGATTCTGCAAACATTGACTCAGGTTTACTGAATATAACTACCGAACAAACAGAGAATTGCACACTTACTAATGTAACAAGTTCAGCCAAAGTTTTCACCTATGTTTTGGATGTTACCGATCCAACAAAGGATGCCCTAATTTCTATCACAGCTATCGACTCAATGAAAAATATAGTCACATTCCGGGATACTATACCCGGTTACACGCTATCAATATCAACTGGTGGAGATAAAAATGACAATCTGATAGATTTCTCAAGAACACCTATTGGGCATTTTGTGTGTGATTCATTCCGGATTGAGAATTATGGAATCAGAACTATAACTTTTGATAATATTGCGTTAGCACGTAACATTGAATTTTCTATTCCACAACATCAACTTCCATTAATTCTTAATCCCGGAGATATAAAGTATATATCAGTTTGTTTCAAACCAACAACTGTTACAAAAAAAGTTATTGAAGATTCACTGTTATTATCATTTAAATGCATTTCTTCAAAAATAAAATTATCCGGCTTAGCTACAGAACTACTTCGTGATGGCAATTCAGCCTGTGATATTGAAATGCTTCTGACCACAAAGAAAGCTCCGCAGTCTTTCTTCCTTGATAATGTGTATCCAAATCCTGTCAATCTACTTGCATCTGTGAATATCGGGTTATCAGAAGAATCACTAACTGCTATAAAAATATTTAATCCTTACGGTCAACTAGGATTAGATGCATATCACTCAATTCTGAAAGCAGGTATTTATAAGATCGACATCGATGTTTCTTCATTAATTCAGGGATCATATATTATAGTACTTTCGACCAATCAGGGAATATTCACCAAGCAATTTCAGATAATTAAGTAATATCTAGTTACAACTACTGACATATTATTATGAAAATTTGTTAATTTTGTAATAATTATTGACTATGCATTGCGTCAATAATATTAATTAAAGTGAGATTTCGGGAAACCAACTTTGAAATTAAACGTAGATAAGTTATTCAGATCACAAAATGTAAATTTTTGGAGCATTATGCGAAAAGTATTTTTATTCGGGACTATTATCGTTGTAGGTATATTAATTGGTGTATACATACAACCACTGATATCTAGTGACAACATATATAATCAGGTACGCAAATTAGAATTGGTTCTTAATACTGCCAGTAAGAATTATGTTGAGGAAGTTGATACACAAAAAATGGTTGAAGCCGCGATTAAGGGCATGCTTGGTGAGCTTGATGTTCACTCAGTTTATATCTCAGCCGAAGAACAGAAAAAAGTAGATGAAGATTTTAAAGGGAGTTTCGATGGCATTGGCGTCCAATTTGATGTATTAAATGATACTATTGTTATAGTATCACCAATTCCAGGTGGTCCAAGTGAGAAGCTTGGTGTATTATCTGGTGACAAAATCATCAAAATAGATGGAATTAATGCGGTTGGAATGGACAGAAACGAAGTCCCAAAAAAACTAAGGGGTTTGAAAGGTACTTTCGTTAAAATTGATGTAATGAGATCCGGCGAAAAGAATCTAATCCCATTCGATATTGAAAGAGATAAAATTCCATTAAATACTGTTGATGCTTCTTTCATGATTGAAGGAACTGACATTGGAATTATAACTGTTAATAGGTTCGCACAGACCACTCACGATGAGATGATGGACTCACTCAACGTCCTCAAGTCATTAGGTATGAAACGTCTTATACTCGACCTTCGTAATAATCCTGGCGGTCTGCTAAATCAGGCTTACATGATGGCTGATGAATTCAGTAAAGCAGGCGATACTATCGTTTATACAAAAGGCAGAAAAGCAACATTCGATGAAGTATATATATCTCGTGGTGGTTATGAATTCTCAAAATTACCTCTTATTGTGCTCGTGAATGCCGGTTCTGCTTCTGCAAGTGAAATTGTGTCGGGTGCAATTCAGGATCTTGATAGAGGCTTGATTGTGGGAGAAACTTCATTCGGTAAAGGTTTAGTCCAACGCCCTTACGAAGTTGGAGATGGCTCTGTATTCAGATTAACTATTGCAAAGTACTTCACACCATCCGGTAGATGTATTCAGAGACCCTACCACGACAAAGATAAGTACCGCCATCTTGAAGGTAGACTCAATCTGGAAGAAGGATCTTATATCTACGATGCCTATACTAAAATCACAGATCAGGTAAAGAGAATTAATGACACTACTAAAAAAGAAGCCGACAAAATTGACTTATCTTCACTTCCTCTCTACAAAACAAGAAATGGTAGAACTGTTTTTGGTGGTGGCGGAGTTACTCCTGATTATATCGTTGACCAGGACACGATCACAAGATTTGGTGCAGAACTTCGAAAGAAAAATCTGTTTTTCGAGTTTACCAATCTGTACTTCTCAGGTAAGGGGAAAGATTTAAGAGCAAAATATCAGCATAACTATTCTGATTTTATGAAGAATTATTCCCTTAATGACAATGCAATGAAAGAATTTAAAGAACTTGCCATTACTAAGGGTATCACTTGGGATGATAAAGCTTATAAGATTGATGAGGATTTCTTCAAAACATACATAAAAGCATATATTGCACAATCAATCTGGAATCGCAGCAAGTTCATGCAGGTCTTTTATTCGATGGACAAGCAAGTACTTAAAGCTTCTGAACTTTTTCCTGAAGCACAAAAAATCGCAAAAATAAAATAGTATATTTTTCCTCAATTAAAAAAAAGCTGATGAACAAATCATCAGCTTTTTTTTTATTCAGACTTTTAAGGACTTCAATATGGAGACATATTTATACTAAATTATTTATTAGAAGCTATCAAAATTGAGGCAATACAATATCCGGTTTGTCGTACCTGCTAATACAGGAATCTTCTTATATTATTTAAGTTATAAATTCTCGTTTTCACAGTATGACACAAAAAATACTCTATTCCACATGATTGGAAAAAGTGGATTAATGGACAATTTGGGTTAATTTGATTTGACATGTAAATAACACTGGAAACAATATTAATTGTCTATTTAAATCCCAAACATAACATAAACAAGACGGCTTATATTTTATAAAGTTGAATTGAAGAATTAGATAGTATTAATAACCCTTACGTGGGATTTTACTCAACATAGGGAAAATACCTAACACGGTTGTATAAAGTGCAGTAGCAATTCCATACTTCATGAAAAACGTAACAAATGAAGCATCACTGACTTTGAGGTAGAAAAAATTATAAAGCAGATTGTGAAGGACTGCAGTTCCGAAAACAATCAGAAGAAATTTATAACTACCGATTGTTTTAAAAGCTTCACCTTCTCTATAGAAGAATCCAGCTACAAATGCTACGAGTATTTTTGTAAGAGCATTAGTGCCAATCACATCTATTGAGACTATATCAAGTGTCAGTCCAATAATGAAAGCTGCGAATACACCTATAAATTGTCCTTCTTGAATGGATATCCAAACGCAGAGAATAAGTAGCAGATCAGGAGTAATATTTCCTATTGCAACAAAATCAAGAACTGTGAGATTCACAATAATAAGAACAACGGATAGAATTGCATAGGTTATATACCTTCTAACCTCATTACGCTTTAACTGTGTGTCCTGCAATAAATTCATCATTGTTTCTTATTTTCGGTTTGAGTTTTCTTCTTCTTTTCGAAATAAATTTTATCTGTTTTCTTTGCTTCAAGTTTTCTTAATTTAAGTTTATCATCAATCTCGGTTATTAGCAAACTTTTCTCAGGATTTGGCAGATGCTTTAAAACAAACGCCTGTTCAATTGTAGCAAAATTTACTAATGGCTTAACCACAATTTTTAGAAATAATTCTCCCTTTTCTTCCCGGGAAACAATTACTTCGCCAATAGGAATATTTTCTGGATATTTCTGACTGTAATTGGAAGTAACAATAATATCTCCAGTTTTAATATCATAAGACTTCGGCACATTCTTCATTAAAAGGAATTCACCTCCCTCCCAGACTATCAATCCGGAATATTGACTCCTTTGGCACTTTGCTGAAATTTTAATGTCTCTATTTAGAATTACTTCAAGAAGACCATAGTTATTGCTGGCTCCAATTAGAATTCCAACTAAACCGGCGTCAGTACGAACAGGCATTCCTTCGAGAAGTCCGCTGTTCTTCCCTTTATTGATCATCATGTAGTCACGCATTTGGAGAGTAGTTCTACCGACTATCTCGACTGTTTCAAATGGATATTCAGGTTTCTGTGCATAGAAAAGCATGCCACGGAGCGATCTATTTTCAACAACAGCTTCACGCATTCTAGTAACTTCAGTGGATAATTGCAAATTTAGTTCACGAAGAGCTTTGTTCTCGTTTTTAACAGCGGTTGGATTGGGTACCCAGGCAAAAATCTCCTGGAACCAACCCATTGATCCAATTACTATAGTTCTGAACCCACCTATCTTATTGATACTACCCATAGAAATCAAAGAAAGACTGATAACTACCAGCGCGACAAAAGATATGTAATTTTTGAACTTTATGACAAAATCAATTAAGCCCTGCATCGAAAGCCTTAATTCATTGATGTGTAAATTGAGGAATCGTTATGCTGCATCATCCTCTATAAAAATAATTTAATATCTTGTACTTTTTATTAATACTGAAGAATATTCATTCAGATTCTCCAATACTCTTCCAGTTCCTCTGACTACAGCAGTAAGTGGATCATCAGCAACATGGACAGGTAATGATGTTTCTCTGCGTAACCGTTCATCCAGCCCTTTAAGAAGTGCTCCACCTCCGGTAAGCATAATTCCTCTGTCAAAAATATCAGCAGACAATTCTGGTGGTGTTCTTTCGAGCAGATTCAATACTGCATCCACAATCTGTCCTACTGCTTCGCTTAAAGCATCTCTGATATCTGCTGAACTTACCTGAATCATTCTTGGAATTCCGGAAACAAGATCTCTGCCCTTAACCTCAATAACGATTTCTTCTTCAAGAGGAACGGCAGATCCTACTTCACATTTGATTGTTTCAGCAGTTCTATCACCAATGAGAATATTATGATGACGCTTAAAATACTGGACAATCGCCTCTGTCATCTCATCACCGGCTATTCTTATCGACTCATCAGTAACAATACCCGATAGCGCAATTACAGCAATCTCGGTAGTTCCACCGCCAATGTCAACAATCATATTTCCGATTGGTTCCTGCACATTAAGACCAATTCCTATAGCCCCTGCCATCGGTTCCGCAATAAGATGAACTTCTTTGGCACCAGCATGCTCACAACTATCCCGTACGGCTCTCTTTTCTACCTCAGTAATTCCTGACGGGACACATACTACAATTCTGCGAGCTGGCTGCCAGCTTGGAGAAATTTTTCGGATTAAATTACGGAGCATACCTTCAGCACAGTCAAAATCAGCGATTACTCCATCTCTTAGTGGTCTGATGATTTTAATATCTCTGTGAGTTTTACCGACCATCGCCTGAGCTTCTTTGCCAATGGCGATTATATTTTTATTTGTTCTGTCGAAAGCTACTATGGATGGTTCATTCAGAACTATCCCTTTCCCTTTCATCCAGATTAAAGTATTTGCAGTTCCTAAGTCAATTGCAACATCATTTGAAAAAAGATTGAATGCCATTGTGCCTTAACAATATTTTTATAATTCATTTTAATTACAAGATACAAAAATACTGTAAAATATTTGATTTTTATAGTATTTTTGATTTTTATTAATACAATTTATAAGATTTTGTTTAATTAACATTAATTTACACTTAATTTATTCGTTTTTTATTAATTTTATTTTATAATTTTTATGGAGAATGGCTCAGTTACTCAGACTATCGAGAACAATATCAGTAGAATTATTTTCTACCATCCAAAAGGCAATTCTATGCCAAGTTGTTTACTTTCGGATCTTGCAAATGCTATAGAAGAAGCTGGTAAGAATGAAGAAATAAAAGCTTTAATACTCCAGAGTACTGGAAAAAGTTCTTTTTGTGCTGGTGCTTCATTTGATGAACTGATTGAAATAAATAATTTTGATGATGGAACAAAATTCTTCAGTGGTTTTGCAAATGTTATAAATGCTATCCGCAAATGTCCAAAGTTTGTGATTGGCAGGATTCATAGTAAGGTTATTGGTGGTGGAATTGGTCTTGTTGCAGCTTGTGACTATACTTTTGCAGTTGATTCTGTAACAATCAGGCTTAGCGAATTCAATGTTGGAATTGGGCCATTTGTGATTGCACCATCCATAGTCAGAAAAATAGGTGTATCGGCTTTCTCCCAGATGACTATCGATACCGAATGGTACACTGCTCAGTGGGCCAAGGAAAAAGGACTTTTCAATAGAGTCTGTCCATCAGCTGAAGAAATGGATGCTGAAATAAGTAACCTTGCAGAAAAATTTAGATCATCAAGTATTGATGCTATGCACGAGTTAAAGAAGTTATTTTGGGATGGAACAGAAAATTGGGAAGATTTATTAAAAGAAAAGGCTCTAGTGAGTGGGAAACTTGTTTTAACAGAATATACAAAGAACTATCTCAAAAACTTTAAAAAATGAAATGCATAAAATACACTTTAGATAATATTTCGAAACTTTTTTTATGATTATTCGTTAGACTAACAATCTCTAAGTTACAAAGGTTAATATGAAAATAATTCAGGTGCAAAATGTAGTTAAACGATTCGGGGACTATGCTGCCTCGAATAACATCAGCTTCGATGTCGATCAGGGCTCCATTTTTGGTTTGATCGGACCTAATGGTGCCGGTAAGACAACTATGATCCGTATGATTAATAATATTCTTTTCCCAGATGAAGGAAAGATATTTTTATTTGGAGAGCCACAACAACTCTCTCATCAGAATCAAATGGGATACCTTCCCGAAGAACGCGGATTATACAAGAAGATTAAGGTTCTAGAACAGATTATTTATTTCGGTCAGCTTAAAGGTCTCTCAAGAAGCGAGGCTCAAACCAATGCCAGATTCTGGTTGAAAAACCTTGATGCTTCCGACTGGGAGAACAAGAAAATCGAAGAGCTATCAAAAGGAATGCAGCAAAAAGTTCAGTTCATTACAACCATTCTTCATAATCCAAAGCTATTGATTCTTGATGAACCTTTCTCAGGATTCGATCCTATCAATGCTGATTTATTAAAGAGTATTATTCTTGACCTGAAATCGAAAGGAACAACGATTATTCTATCGACACATATTATGGAACAAGCCGAACAACTATGCGATGACATATGCCTTGTGAATAAAGGCAAGAAAGTTCTTGATGGCTCGATTCGTGATATAAAGTCCGGATATGGGCGTGACACAATTCTTCTGGAGTTCGAAGGTGATGATTCTTTTATCTCTGATATAGGTGACCTAAAGATTATTAACAAAACGCAGAACAGAGTTGAATTTAGATATGACAGTACAAAGATATCACTAAATGATATAATGCTAAAAGTTATGAATAAGGTTCAGATAGATAAGCTCGAGGTTAGTGCACCAAGCCTTCATGAGATTTTTATTGATGTAGTTTCAAAACAGGAGGTCACTAGTGGCAAATAATTCAAAAATAATGACCATAATCCGTCATGAATACCTGACCAAAGTTAAGTCCAAAGGATTTATCATAAGCACAATTCTTGGTCCTCTTATTATTCTGGCCTTCCTCGGAATATCTGTTGCATCCAGTGTTTTAACTCAAAATTCGACGGAGAAGAAGATTGCCGTTCTCGATAGAACCAATCTGAAACTCGATCAAAAGATCATTCTAAGAGATAAGGATAGATTTGAATTACCGACCTCAAAATCTGAGGATGAGCTTCAAGAGCAGGTTCTAAACGAAAAGATTGATGGATATCTTATTATCCCCGATGATTTCCTGCAATCTGCAAAAGTAACGGTTTATACGCGAGGTGGAGGTGGCATCGGTTTTATTACTCTGATGGAAAAACACCTGAATAATATTATCCGTAAAGAAAGACTGATACAGAATGGCACCGATACTTCCGTTATCAATATGATTGACGTCAGTGTTGATATCGGCACAAAAAAAATCACAGCAAAAGGAACCGAAAAGGACTACACAGAAGCTTACGCCGGAATAGGTTATATTCTAGGATTTTTCATTTATATTATGATGATGCTGTACGGTTCATTAGTTATGCGAAGCGTAATTGAAGAGAAAGCAAACAGAATAATCGAAGTAATCGCATCATCTGCCCGACCTTTCGAAATAATGATGGGCAAAGTTATCGGGATCGGATTGGTTGGAATGACTCAGGTAACCTTCTGGTTGGTCGTTGGAGGCATACTCCTTGCTTCTGCAGGTCCGATAATAATGATCTTCATGCCCAAACCCGAAGTGCTCGCAGGAGGCATGCAAATGGCACAAGTGCCACAGCTACCGATTGACATACCTCGCATTCCTATAAGTCTGATACTTGGATTCATTTTCTATTTCATAGCAGGATATTTCATTTATTCGACTTTATTCGCCGCAGTTGGCTCAGCTGTGGATCAGGAATCTGATGCCGCGCAGCTTCAGACACCTGTTATGTTACCCATAATTTTACCTATGATGTTCATGCCGGCAATTATGGCAAATCCAGATGGTCCGCTTGCAGTGATTCTATCGCTGATTCCTTTCTTTACTCCTATTCTGATGATAGTCAGAGTTGCAGCTACCAATGTGCCTCTCTGGCAGATTGCTCTATCGGTTGTACTGCTGATCGGTACATTCTTTGGGGCTCTATGGGCAACATCTAAAATATACAGAGTAGGAATACTAATGTATGGCAAGAAGCCAAAGCTTAGCGATCTTATAAAATGGATAAAACTGGCGAAATAAGAATTAAACTCAATAAAATCTCGTTTCGGCGGGATTTTTTTATTTGTAATCGTGCAATTTTTGTTAATGTTTGGTAAAAAAACGGGATATGAAAAATTTCATATCCCGTTTGGTATACTAGGCAGACTTGTTATGCTCTTAGTACCGGAGGAGGGATTTGAACCCCCGACACATGGATTATGATTCCATTGCTCTAACCGACTGAGCTACTCCGGCAACGCCTTAAAAAAGGATTACAAAATTAAGAATTAAAACTTATAAAAAAAATTAATTTCTGGATTATCTATATTTGTTTGAATTTATTTACGATGATTCAAGAAGTTTTTTCAATTCATCACGTAATGTCGCAGCTTTCTCATAATCTTCGTCAATTATGGCTTTGTCTAAATCTTTCTGGATTTGATCGGTCTTTGTTAACGGTTTATTTGATTTTTTCTTTTCGGGCTGGGCAAAATTCAAATCATTATCACCATCTATTTCGTCAGAATCAGCTTCATCAGCTTGTGTTACTATACCTGCTTCAGCAAGAACATCAGCATTCACATAGATTGGAGAATTACATCTCACAGCTATAGCAATTGCATCGCTTGGACGGGCATCCAACTCAAGACCTATATCTTCGAAAATCAATTTAGCATAATAAGTTCCATCTCTCAATTCACTGATAAAAACTTCAGTAATTGATGAATTGAATGATTCTATCAAGGATTTGATAAGGTCGTGTGTCATTGGTCTAGGTGGAACAACTCCTTCCATTTCAAGAGCTATGGCTTGAGCTTCGAAAGCACCGATTATTATTGGGAGCCTTTTATTGCCTTCAAGTTCTTTTAATATAAGGGCATAAGCATTATTACTTGCGGGACTAGCTGTTAATCCTAAAACTACTAATTGAATTTTTTCCATTTATTTTGCTCAATTCTATTTCGGTTCTTTTACTATGTTATTGACTGTATAAGTATAACGATTATTGCAGTAATTTAAAACTACAAATATTAAATCAGAAATCAAAAGATAAATCGGACGTAAATAAAAAAAATCCCAATTTGCTAGCTATAACAAATTGGGATAGGGACAGATTTATTTTAACCTTTGATAGCTTTAATTTTCTCGGTAAGCTTAGGTATTACTTCAAAAAGATCACCAACTAGTCCATAATCACATACTTTGAATATTGGTGCATCTTTATCTTTGTTAATTGCAAGAATAACTTTTGATGTGGACATACCAGCCATATGCTGTACAGCACCGGATATACCAGCTGCAATATATAAAGTCGGAGAAACTGTTTTACCTGTTTGCCCCACTTGCTCCCCGTGTGGTCGCCATCCTGCATCGACAACTGCTCGGGAAGCACCAACTGCTCCACCAAAGACTTCTGCAAGATTTTCTATAAGAATATAGTTTTCTGGTCCCTTTATTCCACGGCCGGCGGACACAACGACATCAGCTTCAAGGACATCAAGCTTGCCTTCATTCTTGGCAAGATTAATAACTTTTGAAGTTGCATCGGCTTCACCTATTGAAGATGTTACTGTAGTGATACTTAGACTTGCAGGTTCTGTTGTAGCTGTGAAAACATTGGGTCTCAGTGAAAAGACTTTATTTTCAGTATTAATTTTAGCAATGATCTGAGCTTTTCCGCCATAAACAGGTTTTTTGGCAATGAAGTTCCCATTTGCGACTTCAAGCTTCACACAATCTGATATATAACCTGCATCGAGTTTCGCAGATACTCTCGGGGCAAGCTCCAATCCTGCTGCATTACCGGCGAATAAAATCACGTCGCATCCATTTGATTTGGCTGTTTCGGCAATAATAGAGGCATAAGCAGTTGAGGAATAATTATTAAGAGTTGGAGAGTTAGCAATGATACATTCTTTCAATCCATATTCTGCTGCAATCTGAACTTGAGATTCAACAACATTTATTATTAATCCGATTACAGGTAGTCCAAAAGTACGGGCGGCAGAAACGATTTCGTAGGATGCACGCTTCAGTTCTACTTTATTGCCTTCAAGATATACTAATATTTTATTCATATTGATTTCACTTTCTTGTTGTCAAATAATAATTAAATAACTTTGGATTCTTCGTGAAGTAAACGAACAACTTCATCGATATCCTTATCTTCACCACCCAGAATAATTCCAGCTCTTTTCTTTAATGGAATTTCAATCCCCATTACTGTAACTCTTTCATCTGAGTTAACAGCATCCTTTTCTTCAATTGGTTTAGATTTAGCTTTCATAATATCTGGTAATTTAGGATACCTTGGATCATTTAAACCTTTTTGAGCACTTATAATACAAGGCAATGAAGTTTCAACAACCTCTTTACCTCCTTCGATTTCCCGTTCAGCAGTAACAGTATTACCTTCAATTGCCAGTTTTGTAACAACTGACACTGAAGGAAGTCCCAATAATTCTCCAAGTATTGATGGTACCTGCAAAGAATCAAAATCGACACTCTGCTTTCCTAATAAAATGATATCAGGATTAATTGATTTTGCGTATTCTGAGATATTATTTGCAACAAAAAAGGAATCAAAACTCGAATCAGTTTTGACAATAACTGCTGAATCTACACCCATAGCTAATGCAGTACGTAATTGTTCCTTTGAACTTTCTCCACCAACAGTTAATGCAGTAACTGTACCACCGTTTTTCTCGCGAAGACGAAGTCCTTCTTCCAAAGCAATTTCATCATAAGGGTTTACTATATACTTAATGCCTTGAGGGTCAATAGTTTTCCCATCAGACCCAACAATGACTCTCGAGGCAGTATCAGGTACTCGTGAAATACAAACTAAAATATTCATTAAAGTTACTCCAAAAATTCTAAAATCTATAAGTTTGCAAATATAAGGAAATTTGAATAAATTTTTAATTTTCAGCTAAAAAAATATATATTTATCTTAATTTGTTGTTTAACTAATTGCACATTTCAAGCTTTAATAACAAAATTAAAATTCTAACCAATAAAAACTTGGCATTTAAGATGAGAAAACTGAAAATATTAATAATAATTATTTTGCTAAGCAGCCTTATCACATTCGCACAGCAACTTAGCAAATCTTACTTCAATGAAACAGCTAATGAACCTGTTGAATTAATTGTAAAGTTGATTCATCTCGATGCCAATATATCAATCGAGCCTAAAAGGAATAAAATCATAGCTCAAACCGATTTTACAGTTCTGACAAAAAGATTTCAAACTGATTCTATAGTTTTCTATGCTCCTTCTTTTAAATTCTTTTCTATATCCATTCCCAATGTCGATATCACATACAGGACTACCGATCGTGATGTCATCATCTACCCAAAAACAAAGCTGGAGCATAATAAAGAATATCATATTATCTTCAATTATGAAGCTTCTCCTGAAGAAGGTCCAATATATTTTGTTGGCTGGAATGATCCATTAAATATCAAAAGGAAGCAGATTTGGGCTCACCGCCCACATAATTGGCTCCCTTTTATTGATGACAGATTGACTGTTGATATGTATGTCAATTTTGACTCAAAATATAAAGTTTTTTCAAATGGTGTTCGGATTGAAGTGAAAGATAGCTCTAATGGAACGAAGACATGGCATTATCGAATGAATAAGAACCATCCTTTCTTTTCGACAGCATTGGTTATTGGTGACTACGAATTCAAAACTAAAACTACAAAATCCGGTTTACCTGTAGAACTCTGGATATATCCTGACCAAGCTGACAGGTTTGATGATACGTACCAGTACTCAGCTGAAATGGTCGACTTTTTCGAAAAAGAATTAGGTTTCAATTATCCATACGAACTTTACAGACAAGCACCTGTTCACGATTATCTCTTTGGAGCAATGGAGACAACAACATCTACTATCTTTGGAGATTACATGGTAATCAACCGAAGGGCATATTGGCAGAGAAATTATATTAACGTTAATGCTCACGAACTGGCTCATCAATGGTTCGGAAACTGTATTTCTCATCTCACCCCAAAAGATGTCTGGTTGACTGAGAGTTTCGCTACTTATTACGCAAAACAATTTGAAAAAAGTATTTTTGGGATAGAATACTATCAGAACGACCGAAGACTCGAGATGGATAAAGCATTTAGCGAAGCAAAAACAAATAACTATCCACTTGCGTCAAGCAGAGCCGGTACAAATAGAATTTACCAGAAAGGATCGCTGGTGCTAGATATGCTTCGATATGTTTTAGGGGATAATTATTTCAATTTATCGATTAAGAGCTATTTAAATAAATTTCAACATAATTATGCAGAAACTCCAGATCTATTGCGTTCTATTTACACCACAACAGGGATGAATCTTGATTGGTTTTTCGAGGAATGGATATATCGTGGTGGTGAACCTCATTACAAAGTTTCATATAAATCAGAAGATGAAGAAAACTTATTAAGAAATACCCAAGTAACAGTTGAACAGATTCACCAAACTGATGAGTTAGTTGGATTATTCAAAATGCCAATTGAAATTTTTGTATACTATCGGGATGGCTCGTTTGATACAGCTCGCGTATGGATTAATGATAAGCTTAATATAATCAACATTCCCAATCCTCAAAGAAAGAATATTGATTTTGTTTTATTTGATCCGGCTAATAAAGTTTTGAAAAAATTGACATTCACCCGAGAATATGCTGAGTTAGCGGCACAAGCCACTAAATCTCCGGATATGATTGACAGGTATGATGCTCTTGTTGAGCTTAGAAGTATTCCAATTGAAAAGAAGCGGAATTTACTGAACAGTTTATATAAAAATGAAAAGTTTCATCTAACTAAAAGCGAAATTTTAAACCAAATTTCAAAAGATGATAATTCAACATCGTTGAGAAATATTAAAGCTGCAATTTATGATTCTGATGCCTTGGTAAGAAGAGCTGTTGTTGACAATGTAACTGATATTAACATAGAAATAAGACGTGATTACGAAAAGCTTCTCAAGGATACTTCCTTTGCAAATATTGAATATGCGCTTCAAAACCTAACCATATCCTATCCAAAAGATATCGATTTGTATCTAGATATAGTCGGAAAAGAAGAAGGATGGCGAGGTAAGAACGTAAGAATGAAATGGCTAGAAATAGCTATTGGTTCAGGTAAGAAGGAGTATATTGATGAATTGAAAAAATATACATCCCCTAGTTATGAATTTGAAACCAGAATCAATTCAATTACTGCTTTAAAAAGACTGAACTATTTTGATAAGGAAGTAGGAATTAATATTATTGATGCTTTCTGCTATTGGAACTTCAAGGTTAGTAATGCTGCCAAAGAGGCTTTGTTGTATTTTTATCAACAAAATAAATATAAAGAAATAATCAAAGATATATTGAACTCTGATTCTATAAATAAAAATTACACAAAAAAAACAAAAGATTTATTGAAAAATTAAATGTAGTGAAATTTACTTACATTGGAATGACAGCAACAACCACCGTCTTGCTATCCTGAGACGAATACATCTCCAGCTTTCCAGCAAATAAGTTGAGAATTTTTTGAACAATGGCAAGTCCCATACCCGATCCCTGTTGTTCATACTTTATTCTGTCGAATTGAACAAAAGCAGAAATCTGACTGAATTGTTCCGAGGTAAATTCCACTCCAAAATTAGCCACGGTCAAGTAATATAGGTTATCAATTTTCTTTCCGGTTACATTGATTTCAGAACCAGGTTGAGAGAATTTAAAAGCATTGTCAGTAATTTCTTCAACCAATTTAAGAAAGCATTCATCAGGCAATCTTACCGAGGCGTTTTCAACATCCAGCTTTAAATCAGATTCACGCATATAGTTTTTTGCTATCTCCATAGATTTAGTATTAATATACATGGAAGTTGACAACACGCCCTGATCCTTTATAACAAAAGTATCCGGTTGATGCATTAGTCTATTGAAGAAGAGATAGTTAACAATAAGTCTCAAGATCCTCTTACCTGCATTCTCAATATTATTCAACATAATCATGATGTCGTCTTCAGTCAGTTCTCTGAAGTTAGATTTCATGATTTGTGTAAAACCAAGAATTGAATTAAGTGGTGACCTAAGCTCATGAGGAAGAGTAGTAGATACAACATTTTTAATGCTGTCTATTCTTGATTCATAAGTTTTTCGTTGATTTTCATATTTTTGTAGTCTTGATTGTATTGCATTTAAAATATCATCCGCCTCGAATGGTTTAGTGATATAATCATCGGCTCCCATCTGCATACCAAGCCTTTGATCTGCTTTATCAACCCTTGCAGTAAGAAAAATAAATGGTATACTAAATGTTTCTGGATTGCTTTTTAATTTTTCTAATACCTGATACCCATCCATTCCTGGCATTGAGATGTCGCAAACGATTAAATCAGGTTGTTCAGTTGTGGCTTTATCTAAGCCATCAATGCCATTTACAGCCTTTACAACATTATAATCTTCCAACTCAAAAATATAGCCCAGATTTGCTAAAACAATTGAATCATCTTCTATAATCAGTATCTTATATTTCCTTTTTGCATCCATATTTTTCTATTATCACTTAAAATATTTTCTCAAAATAAAGAAATTTAAAAAATATTACTAGTAAAATTAAACCAAAGTAAAATTATTTTGTCTATACATTTGAAAACTGAATGCTAGCTAGTTAGAATTTAATCTTTGAAATTTTAATCATAATTTTCGGAAAATTCTTCTAACAAATGAATTTAACTTGTGTAATTGCATACAGAACACAATGACATGATTTTTTTTATTTTTTAATTATTCTTGAGGTCTCTATGAAAAAAGTATTATTTTCCAGCCTCTTTGCAATTTTTACAATTGCAATGGTAATTGGAGTTTATTCCTGCAAAAACGACTCCGTTAATCCTGCTCAAAATATGCAGATGATGAACGGTAACCAAATTGTTTCAGATGCAACTATGAATGCATTTGATGCAAATGAATTTACAGTTTATGGCGATTTGTCTAATGACCTTCAGGTTTATCCTCAGCAATTCATTGATGGATGCAAACCAGGGGATGGACGTCCAGACGATAAAGGCGGAATGGGCGGAATGAAAGACAGAATGGGTCCAGGCTTTAAGCTTCGTATGTTACTTTGGGATCTTAGATTAACAAGAGAACAAATGACAACAATCGGTGATTTAATGCCCACATACCATGACTGCGTAAAAGGTGTTATGGATGCAGGTGCTGCTGCAAGAAAAGCAGCAGTTGATGCAGCTAAAGCCGCAAGAGAACCGATTATTGCTGCAGTTAAAGCTGGTACAATGACTAGAGCAGCTGCAAAAACTGAACTTGACGCTATCAACAAACAATTGAAAACTGATTTAGATGCTACAATTGATAAAACTGCTCTCTGTAATTGCCTCAAAAATCTTTATATAGAAATTAGAGCAACATTAACAGATCCTAAACAAATTGAAAAATTTGATGCATGGGTTGCAAAGCAAAAATTACCATGTGAAACACTGTAAATTATTCAGAAGATTTATTGTGAATTTTCAAAAGACCGCTAAAAGCGGTCTTTTTTTTGACTTAAATAATAATATTTAATAAAAATTTAGTCCGGAATTATTAATTTTGTTTAATATATTATTTTAAATTACAATATGGATTTAATATGATGACTAAATCAGTAAAGCTAAAATTCTTTCTAGCTGTTATTTGTGTTTTATTACCGGATTTTCTGTTTGCACAAGATACAATTGTTGTACAAACCCTTTCATTCGATTCTATTACTGGCAGAAGAGGAACATACAAATTCCCCGATAATCCCGGACAATTTAGAAAGATTTTAATGCTAAATACTCTAAAATGTGACCCAAGAACTACTCAAGACAACTATTCATGCGGTGAATGGGATTACCTTACGTACCATGTTGTGTACAAACACACAGGCAAGTTCGATTCAACCATGAACGAAGCACCTTATTTCAAATTAGGATGGGAAGCTCCTGATTCAATTCAATTTACTTCAAAACCAACAAAATCAACTTATCAGAAAAAATATTATTCAAGGATAATCAGCAGTTCGGTTAATGAAGAAACATTCAATATCGGTGCTGACTCTTCAGAATTGACAACCGGATCACCCTTATACCGAACACAATTTGTTATTAGTTCAAAGGAACTAAAGGCATTTGGTTTCACAAAAGGGAATATAGACAGAATTAAAATTTTTGCAAAAGATGCTGGAGGCACACTTAAGAATTTTACAATTAAAATTAGAAATGCACCAGTTGGCACCCTACTCAGTTTTATTAATTCTTCTTTAGTAACTATTTATCAAGAAGAAACAAGAAATCTAAACTCCGGATGGAACGACTTTAACCTTATCAAATCTTTTAATTGGACTGGAATGTCTAATATTATGATAGACATTAGTTTCGAACTTAAATCAGGGACAGCACCAATTTTGATGGGAAGACCTTCTGCAAAAGCATTTATTACAAACACTACCGATAATTTTTTACAATTCGATGGTATCAATGATTACGTTGAATGTGGTAAAATTTCAGAATTAGCTAATGCACAGAAATTTACATTAGAAGGCTGGGTTAGAGTTGATCAATGGGAAAACTGGAACAGAGTTTTTGGTACGAATTCAACTCATATTGAGTTAGGCGATAAAGTTGGACAGATTTACTGTATTATTCGCAATGGAAATAACACCTATGCTAATGCAGGTTCAGCAATTGTTTTAAACGAGTGGACTCATATTGCTTTTGTTTATGACGGAAGCCAAGCAAAGAATTCAGATAGAATAAGATTATATGTTAATGGCGAACTACGGGGACTAACTTATACAGACAATATTCCAGCAAATACAATCAAAACCATTGAAGCTTTTAATTTGACAGATGTTTCTAGTTCTAATTCTTCGATGAAAGGAGCGTTAAATGAGATTCGTGTGTGGAATGAAGCTTTAGAGGCAACTACAATTACAAACTGGTTCGATCAGAAGATTAATTCTTCACATCCAAATTATAATAATCTTGTAGCTAATTATAGTATGGATCTAGATAAATCAACGGAATTAACTGATGAATCGCTAACAGGTAAATACCCGGCAAAACTCTATGGATGTCCCCAATGGGTATCTATGTTACCTGAGAATGTTTCCTTAAATGTGAATGATTCGCCCAATGTGCCAACTCTCCAATTTTTGAGGGGTACTTATACATCCCAACTTGATTCAACAGTAATAAATTATGATATCACAAACCCCCCAATTTCAATTATTACCTATAAAGTTCAGGGCAATGGAGTAGTTACTGATAATGTTCAATATGTTTGGCAATCAGGTTATACGTACAAATTCGATTCTGATGGAAAGATTATCGATTCAACTTTAGTAACGCCTGAAAATAACCTTAAAAACTACAAATTGAAATTCTACAATCCCCCATTTGAATTAACTGATCAATATGAAATTGGAAGATTTATTACACCTTATGGTATTAACTTGGATCTTGGTCCAACAGGTTTTACATGGACTTATGATGTTACTGACTATGCTCCCCTACTACAAGGAAACGTAGATCTTTCTGCTGGCAATCAGCAGGAATTGATAGATTTGAAATTCCTATTCATCAAAGGAACCACGCCAAGGGACGTTCTGAATATTAATAGAATATGGGGAGGGTTTGCTTCATATTCATATAAAGATTTATCAGATAATATTAGGCTCTCAGCAGTAAATGTTCCGCTTTTTGAAAATGCAAAGCAATTTAAAGTTAAAACAAGGCTAACAGGTCATGGCCATCAAAGTAATGATGGGAACTATCCGCACTGCTGCGAATGGAAAGACAACACTCACTCTTTTTTAGTCAATGATAATACTGTATCGACCTGGCATATTTTCCTCAATGATGAATGTGCTCTTAATCCTGTTTATCCTCAGGGTGGCACATGGCCCGGTTCGAGAGAAGGCTGGTGTCCTGGAGATTTAGTGCGCGATCATGAAATTGAAATAACTAAAAATATTTCTGGTAACTCTGTAAAACTCGATTATGATATTTCAAAAGTTCCGGCAAATAATCAAGGTATGGGCAGTGGAAATTATATAGTTTCAATGGATCTAATTGAATATTCTGACTTAAAATTCAATAAAGATATCGAGATCAATCAGGTGATTACACCCAATAAAGAGCCATATTATTCCAGAAAAAAACCTATCTGTTCTAATCCTATGGTTGAAATCAGAAATAATGGTAAAGAAACGGTCAATTCAATAAAGTTCAAGTACAAAGTATCAGGTGGACAGGAATTTATTTATAATTGGAATGGTGAACTACTTTCGCAGGAAAAATCAACAATTAGTCTACCCATACCCGGAAGTAGTTTCTGGATAGGTGATGCAAACAAAAAATTCGAATTGGAAGCTTGGTTGGAAGATTCCAAAATGGATGATAATCCCGAAACAAATAAGTTCTGGACATTTTTCAATTTACCTGACCTATACCCTGAAACTATTATTTTAAATTATCAAACTAACCGACGTCCTTCTGATTACACATATCAGGTTTTAGATATCAATGATAAAGTTGTTTTTTCAAAGACCGACTTAAGTCCAGAAACCAATTATCTTGATACTCTTAAACTCCCCAAAGGCTGTTATACTCTTCAGTTATTAGATGCCAACAATATGGGACTTTCTTATTGGGCTTATACTGAGCAAGGATCAGGATTTATCAGAATCCTGGATCCTAAGTCAAAACCCCTTAAAGCATTCAATCCTGACTTTGGAAAGGGCATTTCATACTCATTTAATCTTGGTGATATAACTTTTATCCCGGATCAGGATTTTGACTATTTTGTTTCAATCTTCCCTAATCCAACCGAGAAGGATGTAACAATCAAAATTAATTTCGAACTTGGTCAATCTAGCATGCAAGTGTTTGATTTGAATGGCACTGAAATCCTAAGCGAAAGAATCAATTCAACTTTGGATTATTCATATAATATAAATTCATCCTATCTATCTGCTGGTGCATATTTTGTAAGAATAAGCAATGGACAATATGATATAACCAGGAAATTCATTAAAAAGTAAGTTAAGGTCTAAAATTGAAAAGGCTCTGAGTTTAATAATTCAGAGCCTTTTTGATAACTATTTTACAGTGCATTATTCAAGATAAGTATATCCATAAAGACCCGATCTGTAATTCGATAAGAACTCTTTGCCTTCTTCAGGTGATATCTTTCCCGCTTTTACGGCTGCTGTAACCCATGTTTCCATTGTCCTTACAAGTTTCTTTGCATCGAACTGAACATAATCCAGTACTTCAGCTATAGTTTCTCCATCGATAATCTGCTTGATTTCATATTCATCATCTTTGACTACAATATGAACAGCATTTGTATCACCAAAAAGATTATGCAAATCACCAAGAATTTCCTGATAAGCACCCACTAGAAAAACTCCAAGATAATATGGCTCTGACTGTTTAAAATCATGCACCGGAAGATATTGAGCAAAATTTCTTACACCAATGAAATTATCAATTTTTCCATCAGAATCACAAGTAATGTCATGAAGAGTTGCTACTCTTATCGGACGATCATCTAACCTGTGAAGAGGCATGATAGGAAAAATCTGATCTATCGCCCATGAATCAGGCAATGACTGAAAGAGTGAGAAATTGCAAAAGTATTTATCTGCTAACATTCTGGCAAGATTACGAAATTCCTCAGGCTGATGTTTTAGCTCAATACTATATCCTAGTACTTCATCTGCTATAGACCAGAATAATCTTTCTGCCAGTGCTCTTGTTTTTAAATCAATCATCCCCAAACTGAATAAATCCAACGCATCCTCTCTGATCTGTTGAGAGTCATGCCACGATTCCATCATATTTGTTGGTGATAGTTTATCCAGCAAAGAAAATAGTTCTTTTACGATTTCATTATCATCCTCACCGACAACTTGATCATAATCCCATTTTGGAGTAGTTGTTGTTTCAAGAATATCAAATACAAGGATAGAATGATGAGCTGTCAATGATCTGCCGCTTTCGGATATAATATTTGGATGTGGAAGATTATGTTTGTCACAGGCTTCTTTGAGCATATAAACAGCATCATTAGCATACTCTTGAATAGTATAGTTTATACTGCTGGGACTAAATGTTCTGCTTCCATCATAGTCAACACCCAAACCGCCTCCAATATCGACAAACTGAACATCACATCCCATTTTCTTGATTTGAGCATAGAATTGGGAACATTCACGTAATGCATTTTTAATTTTTCTGATTTTAGTAATTTGGCTACCAAGATGAAAATGAATCAGCTTGACGCAATCCATCATTTTTGCATTTTCAGTAATCTCAATTGCCTCCAAAAGCTCGCTGGCATTCAATCCAAATTTACTTTGATCACCACCTGAATCTTCCCACTTACCACTACCAGAAGTTGATAATTTGATGCGGATTCCAATATTTGGCCTTAACTTTAAGCGTTTTGCAATTTTGATTATCAGTTTTAATTCATTAAGTTTTTCAGCGACAAGGAATATCTTTTTTCCCATTTTCTGTGCCAATAATGCTAATTCAATATAATCCTCATCCTTATACCCATTGCAAACAATCAGAGCTTCAGGATTGGATGTAATCGCGAGTACTGCATGAAGTTCAGGCTTAGAACCAGCCTCTAATCCGATATTAAATTTTTTACCGTATCGCATAATTTCTTCAACGACAGGCCTCATTTGATTGACTTTGATTGGATAAATATTATAATAATTTCCATTGAATTTATATTCTTCAGAAGCTCTCTTAAAACAACTGTTTATGGTTTCTATTCTATCATCAAGAATATCAGGAAATCTAAGCAAAACCGGCGTAGATACGTCACGAATACCTAGCTCATCAATTAACTCTTTTAAATCAATTTTTACTTCCTTGTTTTTCGTTGGAGTAACAACAGCATTACCTTTTTCATTAATTGAAAAATATTCCTGTCCCCATCCATTAATACTATAAAGCTCGATTGAATCTTCAATTCTCCATTTGCGCATTAGATTATCCTAAAAAATAATTTAATAAAAACTTTTTAAATTTGCCTAGAATAGGACTTCAAAAAGATATATCAATAAATGTGCTTAATTTTCTGAAATGAAAAAAAAATTATTATAATTTCGGATTTCATCATCAAACTTGATGACATAGCTAGATTTATCAATAATATCCTAAGTGTTGATTTGACTCTATTTTCTATAATTTATTTTATTTTTTAATCAATAAATACATTTACAGCTCAAAGCTGTAAAAATATTCAGGATTTCAAAGCAGAAAAATCTGCCAATTTTAAAATTCAAGAATTACCTGTCTAAAAAGTGTACAAAATATTACACACCTTCCTCCTTAGAAAAATGAATTAGTATGAATTCAAAATGAACTACTATATTCTTGGTTATACCTAAAATTTAGAAAATGAATTTAATTTTGCATGGTCATACGTCGTACAGCTTTTATTTGACTGGTGTTATAGCTATTGGAATAATCCCGTTTGGAATATAATAGTTTATGAATTGAATATGAATATGAATTGATTATTAAAATATGTTCATAATTGATAAAAAGTTTTTTTACTCAATCAGAATTTTGTTTCTTGCCTTTGTAAAAAATGACAATAGTAATAATAATGTTTTTAGATGATGAAAGTTACAGTTTAGATTTTGGTTATTTGACTTAAAATTAAACTACAGTAAAAAAAGGAAACGAACAAATCAGACTCATCATCACACTTAAATTTCTGGTATCAATTTTACTACATGCGGGTAGACCGTTACACTCGAGAAAAGTGTGTTAAACAAGGGAGACAAGAATGCAGAATATATTTACCAAAAGACTTCGAATATTAGTGACAATTATGATTATTGTTCCAGGATTAATTTTTATTAGTCCTTCAGATCTAGTATCCGCCTCAGGTAAGAAATCCTCACATTCCAAAACAATTAAGAAAAGTTCAAAAAAATCAAAGAAATCAAAAAATGTATCTCGTCATTATGATGTTCAGAAAAACCGAAATATGGCTTTAGCTACTATTGAAAATTCAGATGAATTAAATAAATATGCTTATGGTGGTGGAGACATTGCATCCAACGGTGTTATCACTCAGGAAGCTGTATATGATGAAGGCGAAGACTTAAACGAGTTAGCACTTGAAGATGATGTTGTGATTGATGTCGACCGTGTCAAAGATATTTATCTAGCCTATATTGAAGGTATAACAGAACAAGGCAACACAACTGATGGCGGAGTTGATAAAAAGGGATTATTTGATAACATAACAAATTGGTTAGGCACTCCATATCATTTTGGTGGCACGTCTGACAGAGCTATTGATTGTTCAGCTTTCGTCCTTACAATGTTCAAGGAAACATCCGGAATCCATCTTCCACGCACAGCACATGAACAATATACCGTTGGTAAACCCATAAAAAGAGCCGACCTCCAGTTTGGAGACCTTATTTTCTTCAATACAAGAAGACAAGTATTTGTTTCTCACGTTGGAATTTATCTTGGCGACAATCTGTTTGCTCATGCCAGTTCAAGATATGGAGTAACTGTATCTTCGCTAGAAAGCACTTATTATGACAAACGATTCATTGGAGCAAAGAGAATTTCAATAGGTGAAAATGACAAGGCTTTAAGATAAAATTTGATAATCAAATCATGTAATTATTAAAGAAAAAAGCCGTTGAGCAAACGGCTTTTTTCTTTAATAATCTAAGTACTTAAAAGATTTGAAATTTTCGGTTAGTTAATGCCAAAAACAATCTGATTAAAATTTATTTAGCTTTTTTGATTTTTACCACTTCATCAAATTAACTTTGTCAACATAAACTGTCTGTTGATTTCGATAAAGAGCCAATACAATTGCTAATCCAATAGCTGCTTCTGCTGCGGCAACAGCCATTACGAAAAAGACAAACATCTGACCTGCAGGATCAGAATTATATGAGGAAAAGGATACAAATGTTAGATTTACAGCATTGAGCATCATCTCGATCGACATGAAGATGATGATGGCATTTCTACGTGTTAGGACACCCACGGCTCCCATAACAAAAAAGATTGCCGATAGTATTAAATAATAATTTAATGGAACTGATTCTTGCATATAAAATATCTTTTAATGGTTTTCTAAATAATTTTAATCTACTTTCCTTTTGGCAAGGATAACCGATCCGATAATAGCAGCTAAAAGTAATAATGAAATTGCTTCAAATGGGAACAGATAATTAGTAAAAAGTTCATTACCAATCATTTCAACTGATCCTATATTGGATTCTTTTAAAACATTGCTACCTGATGAAGCTAGAAAAATTATTACGAACTGAATTAACAGAACTATTCCAAAAAGGACAGCAACAAAAGTTCTAATACTGAATTTTTCCTTAAGTTTTTCCTCATCACCAAGATTTAGAAGCATGATAACAAATATAACAAGAACCATAATTGCACCTGCATATACTAGCACCTGGAGTACTGCCATAAATTGTGCATGCATATTTAGATAAAGCCCTGCTAACATAAAGAAATGGAAGACCAGAGCCATTGCGGAAACGACTGGATTCTTGGATGTAATTGTTACAAATCCGCTTGCTATACCCATTACACCAAGCACTATAAACAAAATGATTTCTAAACTCACAGCTTTTTTCTATAATGTTTTAATAAACTATTCTTCAAAAATAAACATTTTTTCCTTCAGAGACAATCAAAATATTATTCTACATATCGATCTACCACTTTTATCCCATCAATCTGCTTCAATTTTTCAAAAAGATCCATGTAATCAGGCATGTTTTTAAAGCTAATAGTAAGATAACCAGTGAATTCATCATCATTGTTAGAAAACTTAAATCCCTGGATCTGAACGTTCTTCATCTTTAAAACAATATTGGTCACACTTTGATTAATAGAATTACCATCAGCACCCTTTATAGCAATCTTGGTAGTAAAAGCTTTTCGTTCAATTTTTTTCCAATTTAATCTCATAGTAGCAAATGTTTTTGAGCTTATCATCTCTATCGAACGATTGCACATACTTCGGTGTACTATGATTTCCGTTCCGGGGACTATCTGCCCAATTATCTGATCACCAGGTAATGGATAACAGCAAGTAGCCATTTTAAGGGGAAGATCCATTTTATATTTTTCAATATCATGATGCATTATTCCCTGAGTAAAATTCTGTGCTAACTTAGGAAGAACGAAAGCATCGCTGATAACGGATATAAGGTGCTCAGAATCGAGAAACTCTTCGTTTAATGCTATGAAAAGTTCATCAATTGAATTTGTATGAAAATGATCGAGTAATGTTTGAGTCTCAGTTTCATTTAATTCTAAATTAAATTTCTTAAGGATTTCGTAAAAGATGGCTCCACCATTTGCAATATCCTCTTTCATTGTTTCTTTCAAGTACTTTTGAATAGCATTTCGCGATTTCTGAGTTACAACAAACTGTAACCAATCTTTGGATGGAAGCTGATTCTGAGAAGTAAGAATTTCAATTACATCCCCGCTTTGTAGTTTACAATCTAGAGGCACAATTCTTCCGTTAACTTTGGCACCTATGCAATGCTGGCCAATATCAGTATGAATAGCAAAGGCAAAGTCAAGGGCAGTTGAGTCTTTAGGAAAAGACCTGAGTTCATTTAAAGGAGTAAAAACATAAATTTCATCAAAAAGCAATGTTCTTCTTACATTTGCTATCAGAGTCTCAGGAGGCTCATCACCTAAAGTTTCAAATATAGTTCTGACCTGATCTAGCCATTCTTCAATATTGTCATCTTGGATTACTGAGCCAGCAGGTAAAAATCCTGGTTTATATTTGAAATGCGCGGCTACACCCTTTTCAGATACAAGATGCATTGAACGGGTTCGAATCTGAACTTCGACAGGTTTACCATCACTACCAAAAAAGGCTGCATGTATAGACTGATAGCCATTTTTTTTGGGGCTTGATATATAATTCTTGAATGTTCCAGGAACCATCTGATACAACTCGGAGATTATACCAAAAACCAAAAAACATATATGATCATAATCTGTGTCGAGGATGATTCTTATAGCAAAAAGGTCATAGATCTCATCCAGTGCCTTTTCTCGTAAAATTGTTTTATTATAAATCGAATAAATATGCTTTGGTCTACCCTTAATTTCAAACGTTGTTTTTAATGCTAGTATCATAGGGTCATTATTGAGCTTTTCTTTAACTGGAAGAATAAACTTGTTAATATACTCCTCACGTTCCATGCGCGTAAGCTGAATAGCTTCTCTGATACGTCTATAGGCATCATAATTTAGATGTTTGAAAGCTAAGTCTTCAAGTTCCCATTTTATATTTCCAAGACCGAACCGATGAGCAAAGGGAGAATAAATTTCTAGTGTTTCGTTACTCATCTTTCTCTGTCTTTCCGGATCAAGATAATCCAGAGTTCTCATGTTATGTAGTCGATCGGCAAGTTTGATCAATATTATTCTTACATCCTTGAATAATGACAATAGAAGCCTGCGATAATTATCGAGTTCTTCAATATTGTATGTTTCAACATGATGAATTTTTTGAACACCATCCACTATTTCGGCTACTGTAGATCCAAATTCAGAATGAAGATCTCTTAATGTATATGGACCGCCATGACGAGTAATTTCATGCAATAAAGCTGCTGCTACTGAGATATCATCTAAAGGCATTTCCTTTGCAATTATCTGAGCTACGTTTAATGGGTGGGTATAGTATGGGTCTCCAGACTTACGTACTTGGTTTTTATGAGTGTTTGTACACCATAGAAATGCTTTTCGCACCATATCTTCATCGAATACACCCTGGAAATTTTTTCGGCAGTTCGATAATAGCTTTTCCAGATCAGAAGTTAGGTTTTGACCAAGATAATGTCCATCATTATATAAATCGTCTGAAAACAAATAATATCCTGTATTAATTAAATATAAAAACACGTTTAGACATATCAAATCTTTTGCCATAAATATACATTCAGACAAATTTGATTACTAGTGGGACTACAAAGCAAAAAACGCTACATGAAAAGATTTGCTTCATGTTTTGATTCATGCGCTAGAAGCCATTGTTTGCGCAGTAAACCACCAGAATACCCAGTTAGATTTCCTTTTGTGCCAATTATTCTATGACAAGGAATTATGATCGGTATTGGATTCTTTCCATTAGCATTTCCTACAGCCCTTACAGACTTTGAATCACCGAATTCAATTGCTACATCAAGATATGTACTTGTTTTTCCATAGGACACCTTAGATACTATATCCCATATCTTATGCTGGAATTCTGTACCTTTGGGATTTAATTTAATTTGAAATTCCTTTCTTGATCCATTAAAGTACTCATCTAACTGAATAATACATTCTTTAACACTTTCAGGATATTTATCTAGGTTTTTATCAATTGCATTTGAGGCAATAGTTGTAAAGCTATTCAAGCCAGGACAACAAGATCTCAAATCGGTCATCATGTGTACAAAAATGATATTCTCTAACCCATTATCAGTAAATACAATTTCTAGATTTCCTATCGGTGAATTATAAAAAATTCTGAATTTTTTCATATTTAATCACTATCAACAGTAGAACTTTGACCGAATTGGAGGATATAGCCGTTATTGTCATAAATGGCAAAATCTCTCATACCATATTCAAAATCATCAAGATTGTAGCAAATTTGTACCTTATCTTTTAATACAAGCCATAACTCATTAACATCTTCAACGTTAAAATAAAATGATCCAGTAAAGAAAGGTTTTATGAAATTAGTATTTGCATTTGGCTTAGCTATCATTAAACCTATATCATCTTTGGTAATAGCAGCCCAACCCCATTCTTCATTATATTCAATACATGAAAATCCCAGTAATTTCACATAGAATTCAATTGTTTCATTAAGCTCAATAGTCCAAAGCATGGGAGTTAGTGCAGATATTCTCATAATAATTATTTCTATTTTTTTTATAGTGACTAAACTATTGAGTTAATTTTATATAACGTTTAGTATTTACGTAAAATTTTACTGATTTAGAAAATGGACATGAATTCGCTTATACTTTTCATTTATTTTCTCCAAATTTTTTGTTAAGTTGTATTTAGTATTTATAATAATTATCAACAGCACTTTCAGCTCAAACAGAATGACTATGATTTTTTTCGTTACATAATGACTGAACAATTTGGTTCGTTCTCCTAAGAAGATTGAACCTACTCTATCATTTGTGTATATGATTAATCCTTTACCAATAGCCTTTTTATTTCAGATTGATATTGCTTCAAACTCAAAATGAAGATTTGATAGATCTTCGCTCTGAAGGTAATTGAATAAAAAAATGAGATTCGTTGATGAAAATTTATCAGTGACAACAACGAGCCAATATTTACTAAAAATTTTTAATATTTAAATAGAGAATAAGATTGATTAAAACTGTAACCATTGAATTAAAACCAGAACAGATATATGATGATCTGCTTATTAGAAAGATAATAGCCCGTGAGGGCTTAATTAATCCAGATGAAATATCCCATATCGATTACTTAAAAAGATCACTCGACTCAAGAAATAGGAAACCAAGATATCAACTTTTGGCAGATGTGTATTGTAATGAGGATCCCCCTATAAAAGAGTCAATTAAAAGTAAATATCGCAATGTCTCAGACAAGTTAAAAATTCTTATTGTAGGCTCAGGTCCAGCTGGCTATTTCGCCGCACTTGAACTTCTTGAGATGGGGATAAAGCCTATTGTCTTTGAACGCGGCAAAGATGTTCAATCCAGAAGAAGAGATCTTCGGGATATAATGCAGAATGGTATTATTAATCCAGATTCTAATTATTGTTTCGGCGAAGGTGGTGCTGGTACTTATTCTGATGGTAAACTTTACACAAGGTCTGATAAACGTGGCAATACAAAGAAAGTTCTGAATATTCTCGTCGAACATGGTGCAAATCCAGATATATTGGTTGATGCCCACCCCCACATTGGTTCAAATAAACTCCATAAAATTGTTGCAAGCATTAGAGATACCATTATCCAACATGGTGGCGAAGTACATTTCGAATCAAAAGTAACTGACATTATCATTAATAATAATTCTGCTTCAGGTGTTGTCGTGAACAATACTGATAAATATTTCGGAGATTCAATTATTTTAGCAACTGGCCATTCGGCTAGGGATATTTATTATTTATTACACGAAAAAAATGTAACTATTGAAGTAAAACCTTTTGCGGTAGGTTTCAGAATTGAACACTTTCAGGATCTGATTGATAAAATTCAATATGGATCCAATGAGTATGATCTCCCCCCTGCAAGCTACAGATTGGCTACACAGTCAAATGGTCGTGGAGTATTTTCTTTCTGTATGTGTCCCGGTGGTATCATTGTTCCAGCAGCTACGGCTAACAAAGAACTTGTCGTCAATGGGATGTCTATGTCCAAACGTAATTCAAAATTTGCAAACTCGGGCATAGTAGCAACAGTTGACAGTAGCGATTTTACCAAATATTCAGAATTCGGAGCTTTGGCAGGACTAAAATTTCAGGAGGAACTGGAACACAAATTCTTTACCGACAACAAAGAGAACCCTTTGAAAGCTCCTGCTCAGCGTTTAGTTGATTACCTGTCTAACAGATCCTCATCAAGTTTGATGGAGTCCTCCTATATTCCAGGATTAGTGAACTCAAATTTAAACAGGCTATTTCCTAAGGACATAAATGGTGCTTTACTAGCTGGTTTGCTAAGCTTTGGATCAAAAATGCGAGGGTTTCTTACATCTGAAGCAAACGTTATTGGACTCGAATCGCGGACAAGTTCTCCGGTTAGAATACCTCGTGATCGGGAAACTTTCGTCCATGTCGGAATAGATAATCTATATCCTTGCGGTGAGGGAGCCGGTTATGCAGGGGGTATCGTTTCTTCGGCTATAGACGGACAAAACACAGCTAAAGCTATTTTAAGCAAGTTAATTATTTCCTAAACATTTTCTTCTTTCAAAAAACAGCAAAATTATGGATATGATCAAACTCATTCGAAGAATTTTATCTCTTACTGTATTAATTTTTATCTCAATGTCATTATTGACAAATATCGGATTTGCCGAAAAAGAGAAAAAGGAAAAGGATAAAAAGAAGAAAAGTAAGAAGGAAGTAGTCGAAGAAGTTGAACCTTCAAATAATGCTGAAGCAGGTCTCCCTGTTGATCTAAATAGTTTATTTCCTTCTGATTCAACTGAGGATTCCTCCATGAGTGGCATTCTTGAATGGCACGTTCAGGTCAAGGATGATAACAATAATCATAATTTGAATCCCAAGTTTAGAAATTGGTGGTACACTAAGTTAGAAGGTGTTAGCACAAAAGCTGTTTCCAGAGTCATAATTGTCGGTGACGGCTGGAAAGGAAGAGACTATGTTTTACCTGTATATTCATACGATCGCAAAACATGGCAACGTTTACGACCCGAAGAAGTCATACCTGAAAAAGGAAGCGAAGGATATTTCAATTATTCAATCCAAAAAAGATTCGATTCTTCTGTTGTTTGGCTTGCAAGGTATTATCCTTATTCGTTAGGAAGGTTGAACAACTTCATTAAAAAGCACATAAAGAATCCATTTTTTAAAGTCGATCTTATTGGTAAAACCAGTCATAATCGTCCACTGAATCTAATTACAATTACTGACCCTAAAGTTGACGACAAAAACAAAAAACGAATTTGGATACAGTCAAGGACACATCCCTCTGAGACAGGAAGTTCATTTGTACTTGAAGGTTTGATAGATTATCTTCTTACTGATTGTAATAGTTGCTGTAAGAAAGTAGATTTGGGAAAATTAATTTTCAATATTATCCCAATTGTAAATGTTGATGGTGTTGTCGAAGGTAATGCCAGACTTGCTCCAACTGGAGTTGATCTGGAGCGGCAATGGCTAAGAAAAAGTGGATCTGATAATAAAAGCTTGATTGACACGGTAGCTCCAGAAGTCAAACTAATCAGTTCAAAAATACTTGAACTGGCATCGGTTGGTTCAGATTTCATCGCAGCCTTTAATTTCCATTCTACAAATGCTCTTCCAAATGAAAGACCATTTCTTTTCTCTAACTTCAGACGATCTTTACCGGAGCATGGTGCGGAAGGTGACACAATGCTGATTCGACAACTGAACTTTGTACGAGAGGTATCCAAAGAATATTGTGGAGATACTCTTTATCTTAAAACCAGCTATGAACCCGGAGTTACGATGGACAAAAAAATATTTCCGGAAAGCTGGTGGTGGGTGAATTTTAAGGATAAAGTAGTTCACGGAACAATTGAAACAACATCAGGAATCAATGGATGCTTCGAAGAATGGGTCAACTGGAGGGATCATTTAAATCTTGGTTCAGCAATAGCCATGGCTTGTCAGAAATATTATAATTTCTTTGTTGAAAAAAAATGGTTCAGATATGATGCTCCTAGCTGGGACATGAAAGAATTGCTTAGATATGCATCAGAGGCATCACCTGAGAAATAATTCAATTATCAGATGATATGCTTTTAGCTGCAGAGTAACCGGTAGAGAATGCCGCTTGTATATTGTATCCACCTGTGTCTCCGTCAATATCCAATACTTCACCTACAAAGTATAAATGTGGAACTATTTTAGATTCTATAGTTTTTGAAGATATTTCCTTTAATGACACTCCACCGCTGGTAACCATTGCCACATCGAAACTACCAATAGATTCAATTTCAAAAGAAAATTCGCAAAATGAGGTCATAAGTTTGTTTCTTAATTGTTTTGTTATTGTTGCGAGTTGATCTTCAGGTTGGATTTTCAATTCATTAACTATTGAAAGAATAAGTCTTTCTGGTAAAAATAAATTTTTAAGAAATTTCTTAATCGACTGTTTTCCCTCTTTTTGACAGGCTTCTATAAATTGCTTATTCAATTCCTCAGAATTTCTTGAAGCAAAATTAATTTTGAGTATATCTCCTGAATCAAGGAATCTAGAAAAATCAATTATCCCTGGTCCGGTAAGTCCTCTGTGAGTAAATCCAATATCACCGACATGAGATCTGAGCTTTTTATTGTTCCTATATAATGAAATCTCAATATCTGTCAGTGAAACACCAGCTAAATCAATAAATTTATAATTCTTGATTTTAACATGGCTCAATGCAGGCTTGGGTTCAACTATTGTGTGACCCAGAGACTCTGCAAACTGATATCCATCCCCTGTGGATCCGGTTTTCGGATAGGATTTGCCTCCGGTAGCGATGACTAAATAATCGCAGAGATACTCCTCATCCTGAGTCTTGAGAATGAATTTATTGGAAGATCTCTTGATTCTTGAAATTTCCTGATTTATGTAAAGGTCTATTTTTTTTGTTTCGCATTGATTTAATAGGATATTTAGTATGTCTGATGCCTTTTGTGTTTCAGGAAATGCTTTACCATTCTTATCGATAACTACTTTCATCCCCTGAGAATAAAGAAAGTCAATCAGATCCTGATTTGTAAAAGTATTCAAAGAATGTTTCAGGAAATTCGAATTATCTCCATAATGTTTGAAGAAATCCTTGATTGATCCAGTATTTGTAACATTACATCTTCCTGAACCGGAAATCAATAATTTCTTTGCTGGTTTTTCCATTTTCTCTAAAATCATAACTGATTTATTGGGATTGATGTTAATGGCAGTAAACAGACCAGAAGGACCAGCACCAATAATAACAACATCATAATTCTTCAATTAAAAACTCCAGATAAATTAAGTGCAGATTCTTTATTTAAACATTGCATCAAACTCTGGAGGGACTCCAGTTTCGAACCGCATATTTTCGTTAGTGATTGGATGTTTGAATGATAGCAGATAAGCATGCAGCCCTAATCTATTGATTGGATTATGAGTTGCTCCATACTTTTTATCTCCGACAACAGGATGACCAATATCCTGCATGTGAACACGAATCTGATTTTTTCTCCCGGTTTCCAGTCTAATTTCTACCAGCGAATATTTTGGATTGGTTTTTAGGACTTTAAAATGTGTAACCGCTCTTTGTCCATTGTTTGGAGTTGGACTTGAAAACACTTTGAATATCTTATTTTCTGTTAGCCATGAAGTAATAGTTCCTTGTTCTCTTTCCACGTGACCTTCAACAACAACCATATAGCATCTGTCAGCAACCGATTCCTGCCAATCTGATTGGAGTGCTTGCTTTACCTGTTGATTCTTTGCAAACATCATTATGCCAGACGTCTCACGATCTAATCTATGAAGCACATAAATTTTATTAAAAGGATCTTCTTGTTTGACATGTTCGCTAAGAATACTATAAGCTGTAACATCATTTCCTCGGTCAGTAGCAATGGAAAGTAATCCGGGTTCCTTTCTGATAACTATAAGATAGTCATCCTCAAAGATGATTGATAAATGCTTTAATTTGACTTCTTTAGCGGGTCTATTTGGATTGATTAAAACTTCCTGACCGACCGAAAGGAGGAAATTAAATTTCGTGACTATTTTTCCCTCAACTATGATTTGTCTATTGGATAAGAGGGACTTAATAGCCGTTCTGCTCTTTCCTGGCATTATATCGGACAAAAAGGTCATCAACTCTTTAGCTTCTTTAACTTCGTAGCTTACTATACTTTTTCTTGATGGTTTCTTTCTTTTGGTTTTGTCAGTTTGGCGCATAATTACTAAATTAAAATGATTTGAAATTAAATATAAAATCCATTTTGAATACCTCATCCATACGCAAAATTAACTAATAAATATCTGAATGAAGAATTAAGTTCCAATTCTTCATTGACTTTATTGATCGAATTGAAAGAAATCACTCTTGAGATTCAGACTTGGGACCTCTGAGATGGATTACCAGTCCATTTAAAAAGTTTCTGAGAATCTGGTCTCCACATTTTTTAAAATGAGGATGGTCCTCATTTCTAAATAAAGCACCTAACTCACTATTCGAAATCTTGAAATCTACAAGTTCTAGGATTCTTATTATTTCATCATTTCTAAGTTGGAGAGCGACTCGTAATTTTTTTAATATATCATTATTACTCATAGAATTTTCTATCTTTCCTAAATACGAATAAGCTAAAATATGGTAAACTAATCTGAAATCACAATGTAATTTTAGTTTTCTTTTTGAATTATATTTATTAAATTAAAAAAATAATTGTCGGACAACTTGTTCAAATCATAATTTTTTTCCAAAGGATACTATGAATAAGATTAAGCAACTTTTCACGAATATTTTTTCGAAAGATATAATCAAACTTATTTTATTTTCTTATATTTTGAGAGGTTGGTTTTTCCTTTTTATATTCTTTACTTCAATCGAATTTGTATGCACCTTCAAACGTGATCCAATCTATGAACTCAATTTATATATTTATGCGAAAGGAATATTATTAAGTTTAATTTTCTTTTTATCAATCTATCAAATTAAAAGAATATTAAAAAGACGTGATGAAATAATTTTTTCTATAATAGTTACTTTTTTATTATCTTTCCTTTTGATTGCGAGTGTAGCAGTATTTTTCGAATTTGGGGATTTTCTTTCTTTATCAAAAATTCTCTTCTTTGTTAATAATCCCAATTATCAAAAGGCATATCTTAGAGAGTATCTGCTAAACTGGGATATACTAGTATTCTTCGCCCTTTGGGCAATTGTATATTTTATATTTAACATCAAAACAGTAAAATATCGCGAAACATCCAAGAAGAACAATCTTATAGTTCTTCTAGTTGGATTAGTCATTTATTTATTTGTTCTAACAAATGTAACCCTAAAATCTAATAATAAGAGATTAGATATTACTACTTCATTTATTTCATCAATTAACAAAATGCGATTGATCCCGCCATCAGGTCTGCATCAGCCAAATCGGACAGCTGTTGAATATTTTACTCCAAGATATAAATTCAATATTATTTTTTTATTGAACGAATCCTTCGGAAAAAAAGCATTCGATTTAGCAGATAAAAATTGCCCTATGCCCATACTAAAATCATGGGTTGAAGAAAATGGAGATCAGTGTGTATATTTTGAAAATGCTTTTACTAATTCAAGTGCAACTGATGTTTCTGTAACATCCATTCAAACGGGAGTTGCTCCTTATGAATCAGAAACCAAACTTCATTCGATGCCACTGATCTGGGATTGGGAGAAGAAAGCCGGGATGACGACTGCTGTTGTTTCTGCCCAGTTCTATCAATGGGCAAACTTTCCATTATTTTTTTCTCCCAGACCTGATTACTTCTTTACCGGTGAGAATATTAGTGGGAAAACTGCCAATGATGGCATTGATGAATTAGCCGCAATGAATAAATTTTGCGAGATTATTAGTGAGCTATCTAACAAACAACCATTCGGAGCTATGTACAATTCCAACTCTTTGCATTTCCCGTTTCAGCAGGAAAGCCAGTTGATGCCAAATAAGCCTAATTATGATTCTAAATATCGTAATGCGGCTGCTGTTTTGGATTGCGGTTATGAGAAATTGTTCAATCTTCTTAAGAGTAAAAAGCTTCTTGAGAATACCTTAATTATAATAACTGCAGACCATGGTGAAACTGATAGTCCCAATCATGTTTCTACTCACCGTTTATATTCATTTTATGATGAGATCCAGAATATACCTATGTTAATCTATATCCCAAAAGCATTATCGGATAAATTTCCAGAGTTAATTGCAAATCTTAGAATTAATAAGCAAAGAACAGTTGCCAATCTTGACATTTATCCGACCATTATTGATTTGCTTGGCGGAAACTCAACCCCTAAAAATTTGGAGTTATACAATAGCCTAAAAGGATACTCATTACTAAAGCCAATACCCGAAGACCGTTTTGCAATATCTCTTAATACAAATGACATCAGGAAATGGGAACTTGAAGGATTTGGAATATTCTTAAAGGACAGACGTTTTGTTTACACGGATCTTGAAAAACAAAAATATTTCGATATTTCAAATGACAAAAATCAGAATAATAATATTTGGGACAATGTAAATCCTTCAGAAAAAGATAGAATCGAGAACATTATTTATACTCACGGTTATTTGTTCAAAATTTATAAGAAATAAGTAGATTATAAAACAATTAAATCGGACAATCTAAATCAATGATAATAAAATATTCTTTAATCATAAATTGATCCATGACGATTATGAAAAAGCTAAAACTGATTGTGTCATTACTGGTATTGATTTCATTACTCTCATGTAGTAATAAAAACAATTATGATATTGCTGTATCCTCATCGAAAAGAATATCTGAATATTCTAAGTTAGATAAAATCATCAAAAAAAATTATGAAAGAGTTGGCAAAAAATTCAAAGCTAAGCTCGATACTAACACGACTTTTCAGTTTACAAATAATGTCAGACATCTTATGGATAGTTCGAAGTATGACATGGCAGTTATAACAAATAATAATTATATAAATAAAGACACAATCAATAATAATCATAACCAGATCAGAGTTGTATTTCCATTAAGTTCTCGAATATTATACATTGCTTATAACAAAGAAAAATTAAATCCTGTTTCTATCGAAGATTTATTTGTCAATTCAAAGGTGTTAATTTTAAGCAATGAGAAAGATTTCATTCAAAATATTCTTATAGATCTGGGGGTTAATTTAAAAAATGTCAACTTCTTGATGAGTAAATTCAACCGTGAGGATCCTGACTTTTTAAAACTCGACCAAACAGCTCGTGACAGCATCATGAAACTTGATTTTTACGGTGCATACAAAAAAGATCAAGCATTGCCTTATGATGTCGAGATTGGAATCATCCCCGTAAGTTTCTCATCAAATAATCGACTTAACAAATTCTTTAATTCAAGGAAAGAATTCAAATTATTCAGTCTTGATGACTACAGAATGTACAAGAATGGATCATCAGTTGAAGGCTTTTGTTTACGCAACAAGTTTTTTACTCCGTATCTTTTACCCAAGGGAACTTATGGTGAATTTCCTGAGAGTCCTGTTTTAACAATACGACAGGATTTTATTCTCGCTTGCAGAGAGGAGGTTGATGATGAGTTTATATACGAATTTGTAAAAACAGCTGTTGAAGAAACTGACCTAATTGACCTGGAAACCTATGGGAAAAGTTTTAATAATATCAATTTTGCCTTCCCTTTACATGAAGGTACAAAGAGATATTTAGACAAAAATGCCCCAAAGTTCTACGAAAAGTATGCTGAGTTGTTAGCTAAAATAGGTACTGGTGCAGGAGGTTTATATACTGTTATCATAGGATTAATGTTATGGCGGAAGAGAAGAAAGAGAAAGGGTATAAAAACAGATTTTCAGAAAGTTCTTGATATTCAGTTAAAAATTAATAGGATTAATACTCTAGATGAGCTGAAGGCTATGTATTCTGAGTTACAGGACATTCAAGGAACTTATCACACCAAAATCCTTGAACAGAAAATCCTTATCGATGAAACACTTAGAATATTCTTTGAAGTAATAAATAAAAATGAGAAATATTTACTCAATGAAATAAGAAAACAACAGTCATCTAGTTGATTTTGTTATAAAAACTAGGCTTTCATTCAGATTAATACTAGATTAATTTATTATTTTTCTAAAAATCAATTAAATTGCAAATGTTTACTAACCAATTTTCGAGTACAATATGAAATCTAAACTTAATTTGACTTTGATCATTTGTATATATGCATTTACATCACAATTATATCCTTTTGATATAATTTGGAATAATAAAGGTGTTAGAGCAAATATTTCTGCCGCTAGCATTTCATCAGAATTCAAATATCTGGGAGGATTCTTTACCCAGCAACCCCAAAAAATCAAAGTGCTTGATTTAATTAGCAAAAAAATAATATTTGAACAGCCTGCTGAAAATATTTACCCAATTGCTTTTTCTCCTGATTCTAAACTACTAGCTGTATTCTCCTCAAATGCAAAGCAATTAGATGTGTGGAATATTTCCGAAAATAAAAAGATATTTACAGATATCCTAGGTATATATCCTACAAACATCAAGTTTTCTCTGGATGGTTCAAAACTATTTGTTGCTGAAATTCAACCACAATTCTTTAGTCTCAATTATTTTGACCTGTATTCCTTTAAGAAAGATTCAGTTATTATAGAATCAGCATTAGATACTTATTTTAATTATGATTTTTCCGTTTCCCCTGACAATAAAAACTTCATTGTGTCTACTCAAAGCACCATGTATGTCTGCAATTTCCAAGATACTTCAAAAATTTATCTGACAAATTTTACAAATGGCTTAATTAATTGCGACTATACTTCTGATGGTAACTCCATTGTTGTCACAACTGGTGACATAGATCCTACAATCGAAACTGAAAACGAAATTTGTATCTTGAGTACTACTGATTATTCAAAGACATTCTCCGTTAAAACCACAGAGTTTAGACCTAATAAGATGTTCCAATCAAAAGATGGAAAGAAATTCTTCATTTTCTATGAGAATTTTTATGTGAAATCTTTGGATCTTGCTACTAAAACTATTGATAAAAAAGTTAATTTCCTTGGACAATATCCATTTTTCAGCCCATTTGGTGATAACAAAGTTTTAGGACAGAAATTCGATAAGGTTTACGAACTCGATTTGGATAACCCAATCCCAAATCTAGTTTACAAAGACTATATCGGCGATATGTCCACCAGTCCAATTAATGATGTCAAGATTAGTCCAAATAATAAATTCATTGCAACCGGTGGCGAAGATGGGATTATAAAGCTTTGGAACATCGATTCCGGAAAACTATTAAATACTTTAGTAGGCCATTTGAATCCAATCAAAAGCCTTGATGTTTCACCTGACAGTAAATTTCTTGCTTCTGTTTCTGGGTTTCCAGAAGCAAAGCTGAACATTTGGGATTTAGTTACTAACACTATTGTCTTTACCAAATCTGGTTTTGCTTCTTCTAATTCACTTGTTGTTTTTTCACCTGATGGGAATTTGCTTGTTCTAGGCAGTGGCCAGGATTCTTCAGTAATACTGAGTACAAATGATTGGAAAGTAGTCAGAAAAATCGATATGGGACAAGAAATAAATGCAATTCGATTTTCAACTGATGACAAATTCATGGCTGTATCAAACCGCTACATTGACAAAATCAATATTTATAACATCAAAAATTGGCAAAAAGAAGCTAACGGCGATATTTTCAACCCTGATTGGACAAATGGTGTGACAGATATTTCATTTTCCAAAAATAATGATATTTTGGCTGTTGCTTGCGGAGATAATAATGTCAGACTCTATAGTGTTCCCGATTGGAAATTCATCAAAGTACTACCAGGTTTAACAAAATTTAGTGATGGTAGTGAATCAGAACAGGCTGATGATATCAAAATCTCATTTATTAATGGTAACAAATATATGTTGGGTACTTTCGGATATTTCGCAAAAATCTGGAATATTGCTACCGTAAAGGATGTGTTCATTTATGAAGATTTGAAAAACGACCCTGAAAATACAAGCACTATGTCATGCATGGCAGTACATAACAATGCTGAGTTTTTTGTTTCTGGTTCATCTGCAAATGGTGACGTTATTAAATGGCTTATGCCTGATCTTGGTACAGATGTTAAAGATAATTCTTTAGCAACTAATCTTGTATCTATATTGCCTAATCCTGCTAACACACAGATCACAATAAATATTTCTTCTATGTTTTCGGATGAAGTTGATTGTAATATTTATAGTAATAACTTAAGACTCATTGAATCATTCACTCTCAAGGCAAATGAGCAGATCCATAATAATTTCACTTATGATATTTCAGGTTTATCAGCTGGAGTATATTTTCTGCAAATTTCTCAGGGAAAATTGCATCAAACCCAGAAGTTTGTGAAATACTAAAATAAGCCCACAATACCTTTTTAAACAGTCTGAACCAACCTTGATCCAGGCTGTTTTTTTATTAAGAATTTGACTTTTTTCAAAATATTTATCATTTTTTCTAGTCTCATACCGACAAATAAGTTATCATAGTACTTTATCATCAATAAAATAAATGAATCAAGAGTCTAAAATTCAAATTAAACTATTCATATTTCTTATAATCATTTTATTATTTTTTTCAACTGAAAATTTATTTAGTGATAACATCAGTGAGGCAGCGAACAAGATGATCGATTTCACTGTCATTGTCTATGATTCTGTTGATTCTTCTCCTATCATTTCAGCTACAGTTGCTCTTAAGCTGAACAATATAACCGGTGCTTTTTTATTTACAAATTCTTCAGGTCAAGTGCGAATTTCTAATCTAAATCCGGGTAAGTATAATCTGTCCGTTTCAATAAAAGAGTATTCAGAATTTAATGATTCTATAAATATTGATTCCAACTTCAATCATATTAAAATTTTCCTAAAACCTAATCATATTGTCACATCAGAGTCAGTAACAGTTTCAGCCTACAAATTATTAGAAATGCAGAAAATTCAGGTTAGTACTGGCAATCTGCTTTTTAATACAGAGACCTTTCACTCCTCCCCTACTCTCAGAATATCTGATTTGATTCAACAGAATGTTATAGGAGCCGTCAAAGCACCGACTGGTGAAATTCATATACGAGGACAGCACGGTGAATATTCATATTATATTGATGATGTTCAGATTCCTTTGGGAATTTTTGGTGGATTGAACGAAATAGTTGACATGAAAGCTATAGAAAAAATGACTATACTGACTGGAGGATTCCCAGCAGAATATGGAGGACAAACCGCAGCAATAATGGATATTCAGACTATCGTTCCTACCGGACATTTCCATTTGGATTTTAAAAGTTATTTGGGCAGTTATCTGGTTATGAATGGCACTTCTCCTTTTAAACCAGGTATTGATCTACCTTTTGGATCTTCATCTGAGATCAGAGGTGATACTCTCGGTGGAAGAGTTGGACCGTTTAGGGCAATTAATTCCAATGGTCAATCACTATCATTAAGCAATCACGTTGGTTTGTTAGGATATTTCGTTTCTTTTGCCAGACAAGAGACAGACAGAAGAGTCGATCAACCGACTCCAGTTCTGTTCAATGACCATGGAACTGATTATTTTCTATATAGTAAACTTGACTACCCAATATCAAATAATGACTATGTTACTGTGAATTTAAATTATGGAACTACTCAAAATCAGGTTCCATTTGATTTTAGAACTCAGGGATTTGCTGCAGATAACCAATCAAGTTACAATGCTTTTCAGACAATTTCATACTTTCATACCATAACTTCCGATCAAAACAGAGAAAAGAATTTATTTATTGGATTTTACACCCGTCAGGGGGGACTGAAATACAATGTGGGTAATTCCAGCCCGACTTCTTTCCAGATACCGGATGATACCAACAGATATGCACTTTCAGAAAAAAGAGATTTTAATACATTTGGGATCAGAAGTAAATTCGAGGATAGGTTATCGAAGGAATTAAAAATTGTTACAGGATTAACCTATAACTCAACATCAGGTAATGAGCTATTTATAACAAGAGATTCATTACTCAAGTCCGGTCCGGAGATTCAATCTCAATATTCAGGATCAGATTTTGGTTTATTTTCTCAGTGTGAATATCAACCATTTGATTGGTATAGAGTTGATCTGGGATGCAGATATGATCAGCATATCGCACCAAATGTCAATTTACTGAATCAATTCAGTCCAAGAATAAAAATGAATTTCTTCTTGGATATTCAAAACACAATCTACATTTATTATGGTAAGCTCTTCATGCCGACCAGCACTGAGGGTTTAAGACTGATCACTGGTACTTCTAATGCTGTTCCAACACTACCTGAAAACGATGATTTTTACGAAGGAACATTCCTTCATACATTTAGTAACGGTATTATACTCAAAACCGCATTTTTTTTAAAGAATGCGACACCTGGAGTTGATGATCAGGTTATTGGATCAAGTTCAATAAAAACCCAGGTAAACATATCACGAATTCAGACTACCGGTATCGAACTAGGTTTATCCTACTCTCATCCAACCATTCCGTTAACAGCTTTTCTAAATACATCGATTATTCATGCCTATGGAAGCGGAGCTATAACCGGTGGTTTTATGCCCATAACAGACGCTGGGAAGGCGACCGATCTTGACCACGACCAAAGGTTATCTATTTCTGCAGAAATCAACTACCAGCCCAAAAACTGGTATTTAAACGCTTCCTATGTGTTTGGTTCTGGATTAACTAATGGGAACGAGAATATCAGTGAATATGGAACAGGGTTATTTGACTTTAATACTCAAGCTCACGTTAGTCCATACCATCTGGTCAATGTATCAATAGGTTATAAATTCCATCTGCAGAATGAAGCTTTTGTAGAGCCCTCTATCTATATCAATAATCTGCTGGATAATAACTACATACTTAAAGGTGCATACTTCAGTTCAGCCAGCTGGGGAGAAAGACGGAATGTGGTTTTTCAATTAAGTTTGCATATTTAAGATTTTTTTTTGTTTTGCAGCAAAAGTTGCATCTTTTTCGCTATTTTAATGAATGTTGATTTATTTAAAATTCCTCTAACCACCTGATTTATCTATAATATCAATTTTGGGTTTGCACTTTTTGCATTATTTGCAACGAGTTTTTATATTTTTATGTCGCTCCTACGGAGCTTTGATATGTTTTGTTGATTTATTTTCTATTAAGATTTCGCTACTACGTAGCTGAATACAAATTGCATCGTTTTGCATCGGGTATTTATATTTTCCTTTTTTAATCCCAATTTACTAATATTAATACAACACCTACCCGACCCTTCCTCGAGGAAGGGAGAAATACTAATACAATTTGCGAAATGTAGTGAATGTATCAAAGACACGGTATTTAAATTATAGATATTCGGATTTTCTATTTCTTTTCCTCTTTTATTACCAATGCCCTAAATGAAAACAGCTGGGCTTCCGGTTGAAAGTAAGCGTCTTTAGGCAAGCCTGCCTTGTAGCAAAGATTTTCGAGATAGGTTGCGATGTCCCAGCTTCTTTCTGATGCGACCTGAGGCAAGAATAGTCCCTGATAGTTCCCCATTCGAATCAGAAGTCCATCTTTGCCGACTTCTATTTTGCGAATATCCAGAACGCGCTTCATACGTGAGAGAATGGTAACCTCATATTCAAGACTATCCAGTTCGGATGCACGAATCTGACCGAAACGGTAGTCACTTGTTGCTGCCAATTTAGCTGCATATTTAACTTCATTGAACAGTGATTCTGTCGGATAGGTATGCCCCATACATGATCTAAGAGCACCATGCTTCTCAATGGTAACAAATGCTGCCTTTTGGACTGAAAGACTGAGAGGTAACGATTCAATTTTGCTAATAAGATTCTCCTTTTTATTGGCAATATTTTCAACAGTTTTTCTAGCAATGGTAATAATGATTTCTTTATCAGAATCATCTAAGAATGGAGTCTCATCTACCTCTTCTTCTGTGGCTTTAATCATTAGAGCTGAGAAATATCCAACAACTTTAGATTGATTCTTTCCTGCTTCAGTTTTGCCGGAATGAGAATAATTAACCGGAACAACAGAAGTTGCCCCCAGTTGCTCAGCAGCAGTCATAACAACAACGATTGGTCCTCCGCCGCATGCCTCATATTTCCCTGAGAGGTTTTGAATCTGATAAGAAAAATAATCATAACGGTATAGAGTATTCAAACCGGCACTATCGATAGCAACAGCACTATCATCATCATGATAATGAGATAAATCGGAACTTGCGAGCAGTAGAACTTTTTTACCAGAATTTTTTATTGAATACACAATAGCTCGCATGAGTGCATCCTGAGTCGAGGCATCCTGAGTTCCCATGATAATCGGAACAATTGGAGTACCAGGAATTGAGATCTGTAGAAATGGGAGTTGCACTTCGATTGAATGTTCGGGTGTATCCCCTTTCCATCTGTGACCATCCATGGAAAGTTTAACTAATGGATTGACAGATGCAATATCGGAAGCAAGTTCCTTATCAACATTAACAACACCGAGAGGAGTAACATAAGCATCACCACTGAATACTGAAGCACCTTTAAAACCGATCTGATGGCTGGGAGCTATGATAATAACAACATCATACTTATGACCAATTAATTTACAATAAGCTTTAGCTGCCACCTCTCCGCTGTAAACGTATCCGGCGTGAGGAGCTATCATGCCAATAATCTCCCTGGATGGCACATCCTGTCCTTTTAGCTCAGTCATGAAATTATCAACCATTGATCTTAGAGATGCTGGATCAGCTGGGTAAAAAGATCCGGCAACGGTAGGAGGTCTATATGTTATCTTGTCATCGGGTAAAGCATCTTGTGAAAATAGTTTCATAGTTGCCACCATTAAAAATAAGAATAATAATTTCATTTCGAAATTAAACCTAAATCTGAGAAAATCAAATAAAATAATATTAACGAAATAAACTTAAATAAATGTAAGAAATAAAAAAAATCCCTTCACTTTGAAAAAAACGAAGGGATGTTATTTTGGATGAGATAATCTACATATTTTCTTTGTATTGAGGTATGTCCTTAACTAATCTGTAGCCGATAAAGCCCTTATCCTTGCGTTCGATTGCCTTCAAAGCTGAAGCATAGATTGTAGGCCAGGTCAGTCCGAATTTTTCCAACAGCTCATCTGGTTCACCACTAGTACCAAAAGTATCGGGAATTCCGACAAATTCCATGGGAACTGGAAAATTCTTAACAAGAACTTCTGCAACTGCGGCTCCAAGACCACCATGCACCTGATGTTCCTCAACAGTAACTACGCAACCACATTCCAAAGCAGCATCGGTAATGGTTTTAACATCCATCGGTTTAATTGACGGAGAATTGATAACTCTGGCGGAGATGCCATGCTTTTTCTTCAGTTCTTCAGCTGCAAGCATAGCTTCCCATACAACAATACCACAAGCGACAATCGCAACATCGGTTCCTTCGTTAAACACTTGTGCTTTACCAATTTCAAAAGGAGTTGCTTTAGTAGTAAACATCGGGACAGCAGATCGGCCAAAGCGGATGTAAGCTGGACCAGGATTGATACCAACAGCCAAAGTTGCTTTTCTAGCTTCTTCGTAATCACATGGCACAATTAAAGTAAGATTTGGTAATGCTCTGAGGAAAGACACTTCTTCCAGAGACTGATGGGTAGCACCGTCTGGCCCGACTGTGACTCCGGAATGTCCACCACCGATTTTGACGTTAACATTATTGTAACAAACAGAAAGTCTAAGCTGATCTGCATTGCGAAAAGCAGCAAATGCACTATAGCTCGAGAAGAAAGCGATTTTACCGGACAAAGCCAATCCTGCGGCAATAGTTGTTGCATTCTGCTCGGCAATACCAATTGAGAAGAATCTTTCTGGAAATTTCTCTTTGAAAAATGAAGTTAATACCGAACCAGTGATATCAGCACCGAGAACGACAACATTGTCATGTAGTTCACCTAATTCGACTAAAGCGTGTCCAAAGCCGAATCTGGTAGGTTTATACCCGTATTTTTTTAATTCTGACATTTTCTCTTTTAAAAATTTTAACTCTTATGATTTCTTATTTTCCTGAGGCTGCGTTGAGTATGCCTTTTTGATTTATCATATTGAAATAGAAGATGATATCTCCTGCTTTTGGAGGCAGAGTGTAAGCTTCTATTTTAATAACAAATCTGTTAGCTAAAAGATAATACATTCTTCCGTTTCTTATTTCACTATCCCAAAATATGAATCCTTTGCCTTCTTTTGTAACAACAGTTTCTGTTTCATAACCTGGTTCATTAGGCATTGTAGAAAAAAACTTTTTGTCCTGAGAAGGAAGATTCTCATATTTGCCATAATCCTGGATATTTACCACCAACCCGCCTTTGATCAATGAATAGTTACATGAAGCTGTAGTGAAAAGTTTATCATTGTCCCCCATCATTGAACCAGTACTGATCGGTGAGCGATTAGCTCCGGGTATTTTGTCAGGAATGAAAACTTTAAGTTTGTTGGGATCAAGAGGAGATCCGGGCATATTCAGAGAAATAACAGCTGAATTATAGTCGGTGTTAATCCTTTCATTTACCTCAGAGGCAACACCCTGATTTTCTATTGGAGCAGAGTTGGCAGAACGGTTATTCTGTGTAGTTTTAGCAGAATCAACGATTGCCGGCTTTTGGTCTGCGCTTTTATTGCATGATAAAGCCAGAAAACCACAGAACAGGCATATAATAAATAGATTAAACTTCATATATCATCTCAATTATGAATCCATTTCTTTTAAAGCATCAATTGTTTGTTGTTCGTTGGGCGGATTGCCATGCCATTCATAATTATCTTCCATGAATGAAACGCCCTTACCCATCAAAGTTTTAGCGATAATAACTGTAGGCTTGCCGGAGTTATTCTTAAAATTTTCTCGGAATGTATCTAAAGCAGTCATAATCTGTTGATAATCATGACCATCTATGGTTATCACATTGAAGTTGAAGGCTTCAAACTTCTTATCCAAAGGATAGATACTCATAACATCTGCAACTCTGCCATCGATCTGACAATCATTGTTATCAACGATCCAGCAAAGATTATCTAAGCCATAATTCCCAGCTGACATAGCAGCTTCCCAGCATGAGCCTTCCTGAAGCTCACCGTCGCCACTTACAGTAAACACAAGCTTATCATCTTTTTCCAGATATTTATGATTAAGAGCCATACCAACAGCAATTGAAACACCTTGGCCAAGTGAACCTGCCGCAGATTCTATTCCTGGAAGATTAACATCTAATCCAGGATGTCCCTGCAGTCTACTGCCCCATTTCCTAAGTGTTGATAATTCTGCTGTTGGGAAGAACCCGGCACGTGAAAGCACCGAATATAAAACCGGACAAATGTGCCCAGCACTAAGAACAAATCTATCTCTACCCTGCCAATCACCTTCAGTTGGATTATAGCGGAGATAACCACCGAAATAAAGGACTGAGAATATATCGGCCATTCCAAGTGATCCACCGCTGTGACCTGATTTTGCCAGATAGAGACTTTTTATTACGTCTCTGCGAACTTCGAGAGCGATCTCGGCAAATTCATCAGCTGTGCGACTTCTGTTTTCAAAATTTTTATCTTTAAATTGTATTTCTATAGCCATTAATAAGGTTTTTCTTATTTTAATATTAAAAATGATTTCAAAATTACGAAAATTTTTCCGATTTTTTTGAACACCTTAAACATGAATTAAAAATTTCTTGAAATTATTCCTAAATTTGAACTTTTGATATTTTGATAAAACGAATATGAATTATTTCAACAGAATATATTATTACTTCTTTGTTCTCTTGCTGGTGGCTCTAATGTCATGCTCAAGAGAACCCGATTTTATTGATTCCACCAACTTAAGCACTATCGGAGCATCTTATGTGAAGCTATGCTTTGCTTTAGGAAGATATGATAAAGATTTCGTTGATGGTTATTTTGGTCCTGATAGTTTAAAAAAAATTGCTCTAAAAGACACTTTAAGCTTAGAGAAAATCAAGGATTACGCTCAAATATTAGCCAAATCAATTGATTCAAAATCTGGTGAGGATAAAATAAGATCAAATAATTTGAAGTATCTTCTTCTTTCTATGATATCAAGAACTGATCTTGTTAGTGGAAAAAAAATGAATTTCGATAAAGAATCTTGGTTAATATATAATTGCATCAGCCCTACTTATTCTCCTGAGTACTACAAAGACATAATTGATGAGCTTGAGACTATGATTCCCGGAAATGGAAGTCTAACCAAAAGATGGCTGAGTTTCCGTCAGAAATTTGTAATACCTGAAAATAAATTAGACATAGTATTTAAGCTAGCGATTATCGAATGCAAACAAAGAACATCCAGACACTTTGAACTGCCCTCGAATGATTCTTTCAAGATCGAATATGTTAGAGGTCAGCCTTGGGGTGCCTACAATTGGTACAAGGGCAATGCTGTTAGTGTGATTCAGGTGAACACAGATATACCGATAACAATCGAGAAGATACTTGGCTATGTTTGCCACGAAGGCTATCCCGGTCACCATCTTTATCATTCAATAAATGACCGTGAATTTTATCGAAAGAAAGGATGGATCGAATTTTCAATAATTCCTCTTTTCTCGCCAAAAGCAGTTATTTCTGAAGGACTGGCAAACTATGGAATTGAAATTTGTTTTAGCGAATCTGATAAATTGGAATTCGAAAAGAATGTAATCTGTAAAATTGCAGGTATTGATCCTTCAAACCTGGAAAAATATAATAGGATACTTGAGCTCAGAAGAAAGCTTAAATTTATGGGCTCTACAATTGCCAAACGTTACCTAGATGGTAATTTAAAAAAGGATTTCGCTTTGGACTGGATAAAATATTATGAATTTAGATCCGACCAGGAGGCCGAAAATTCTCTTAGATTCATTGAAAAGTATAGAAGCTATATCATTACTTATTCTGTCGGATACGAGAAGGCAAAAAACTATTTTGCTGCGAATAATGCTGATGATTCTGAATCAAAATGGAAACTATACCATCAATTGTTATATAATCCAACTCTTCCACAAGATATTGAGGTGAAGCGATGAAAAATGTAATACTAACTTTCTGCATTTTGTTGGGAGGAATGATCCCATTCAATATATCAGCTGTTGACATATTAACAGTTGAATCGCCTGCGTTTTCAGCCGGTGGTGAAATCCCGGCAAAGTACTCCTGCGACAATGAAAACGTATCACCCGAAATCAGATGGAAAGGAGTTCCGATTACAACTAAAAGTTTGGTTCTAATATGCGATGATCCTGATGCTCCAATGGGCATGTGGATTCATTGGGTAGTTTACAATATCCCAACCAAAATAAATAAACTTGCCGAAAATTATGCAAAACATCCGATTAAAGGGATAATCGAAGGAATGACAGATTTCAAGAAACCTGGCTGGGGCGGGCCATGTCCTCCGAATGGCATACATAGATATTTCTTCAAACTTTATGCAGTCAACATACCTACTAATTATCGAAATGGATTGACAAAACAAAACATTCTCGATTCTATCAAAGGACATGTTGTTGGTGAGTCATCCTTTTTCGGCACATATATGAGGAAAAAATGAAAATTGATATATTTATTAAATCTTTGAACTGGATTGCAAAATCCATCTCTTTAATTATGTTGATTTTATTATTAATGTTCATGTTTGGAGAAGGAATTCCTCAAATAGGAGAAAAATCTCCACGTGAATTGATTTTATTGATTTGTATGTTTATTCTTGTAATGGGCATGTTCATGATATGGTGGAAAGAAAAAGCTGCAGCTTATACCATATTAGGTTCATCTGCAGCATTTTGGCTGATTAATACAATTTATTCTGCAAGCTTTTGGTTTCATTGGTTATTTTTTATATTCCCATTAATCGGAGTATTACTTTTGTACACTGTCAATAAGACTAGTGGAAATGCAAAACCCAAAAGAAAATAAATTAAATCATTGTCATTGAGTGATTGGCAATATCACAAAAATTACGGCATCCCAGACAGCATGAGAGATTATTCCAGGAACAACTGATTTATATTTCATATACATCCAACCCCAGAAAATACCGCAAATCAATGCTGCCATAAATAGCATAAAGTTAAATGCCCAGATATGAACAAAAGCATAAATAGCGGTAGTGATTATGAAACCGTTCATATCACCGTATTTCTTCATCAATCTATCCTGCGCGAATCCTCGCCAAAAAATTTCTTCTGATGGACCAATCCAAAGGAGTAATGCCAGCCCGATCAGAATTTTGTCTGCCTGCTGCTTGGTAGCATATATATTAGTAATTTGCTGTTTAGAAAAATCAAAGAGTAAATGTGAGAAATAATTCCCTGTAAAAAATACGAGATATAGTACTGCGGCTGATACTAAACCAACAAGAATATGAGAAGGTTTAAAATTGTAAACTCTTTTCAGGTCATCTTTTCCTGATACCAGACTAAGTGCAGTTAGCAAAGTTGTTGCAATAAGCATCACAACCCAAAAGTTAAACAAATGTGCTGTCCATGGCGCAAACATAAAAAACCAGAACACCAGAGCTATAGCGAATCCAACAATTACATTTTTCATAAGAATGCCGATAATAGTATTCCAATAATATATAGTAAACCGAATTGAGTATGATGCTGGGCAGTCTTAACATCGAGCATTGCAATTTCCTGAGGATTATCAATATCTGCTTTTTCAATTTCTTTGATATTCTTTATAGCTCCCGGCAAAGACAGAAATACAACCAAAATATACCAATCTAAAACCCTGAAAACAACAAGTAGAACTGCTGAAATATAAGCACCATAAACAAGAAACTTATATTCAAGCCTTGAATTTTTAAGTCCGATTACACTCGCAACTGTATTGACATTAGCTTCAGAGTCATGCTTAATATCTCTTGTGTTATTAGCATGAAGTATACCGACTACAAGTAACGCCACTGGCACTGAAATCCAGATTAAATCAGTTCTGACAGATCCTGTCAAACCCAAAAATGAGCCTAAGATAAGGATAGGACCAAACATTAAGAAAACCATCAGATCACCAAGAGCATTATATTTGAATCTGAAAGGTTTAGCAGTATAGAAGACTGCTCCAATCATCCCGGCAAGACCATAATAAAGGATTTCTACTCCACGATAATATATCAGGATCCCACCAAGAAGAAAGCCAAAAGCTAATGCAATATATCCAAGATAAAGCACTTGTTTGGGTTTCATAAGATTATCTACAAGAATTCTACTAGATCCAAAAGTATCTTCACGATCAACTTTTTGTATATAATCATTATATTCTGATATTAAATTGCTTGAAGTGTGGAACAATACGGCTCCAAACAGAACTACAGGAAGCAAGAACCAATCAATATGATAGGAATTATATGCATAGGCCGATACTGCTGCGACAAGTACAGTTGTTACCGATGCTGTAAACGAAAATGGTCTGATAGCCTGGAAGTATAAACTAGCTTTTGACCTATCTTTGGAAATTGTATTCATAAATCATCACAACTAAAAAAAATGAAATAATATTAGAGCTATTCACAATTTTAATTAGATTTTATTTTATACGTTTTAAAATAAAACAATAGCAATTCAATAATATTTTTATTAATTTGCTTAATAATCATTAATATGGGTAGCAATATGAAGAAAATTATCGTTGTCTTTTTTACATCTCTCTTCTTTTCCTTGAGTTTTTTATTCTCACAGGAAAGTGTAAGTGTTAAATGGCCCAACAACCAAGTGGGTTTTACTGCTTCGATGTTTACAGGTTATGGGCTTGTCTATGGTTACCATTGGTCTGATGATTTCATGACAAAGGTTAACATTTATGGTTTTGGAGAAATGAATAATCTTCCACCTAACCCTCAAGCTCTTCTAACAACAATCGGATTGGAATTTCAGTATAACATAATGAGATCCAGATATTCAAGATTTAGTGTTTTTGCTGCGGTTAGCCATTGGTATGATGAATCATCAGAGTATCCTTATGATTATAACAATTCACCACCTACTTATTTCAATATAGAAAACATAAAAAGAACCACTCAGGTGGGGCTAGGATTCGCATTGGAATTATTGGCTTGGAACCGACTTGGATTTAGCTTCGAAGGTGGTTATTTAGCCAGATTTTCGAGCAACTCCGGATTTAATAATACCTATATTCAGAATCGAACTGTTTACTCTTACTATGAGAACTTCCCAATCTGGATGGGCTTCGGTGTTGGAGCAAGCATTACCTACGGATTCTAAGAGTTGACTTAAGGTGGGTTCTAAAAATTCAATTTTTGTTGTCATACCTGCGTATGCAGGTATCTATAAACCAGCATCAATACAAGATTCCTGCATTCGCAGGAATGACAGAATGTGGATTTACATAACTCCCACTTAATAAAATCATAAAAAAATCTGTCGGTGAATAGTTATTAGTCCTATTCACCGATTTTTTTTGTTTCAATTTTCATTATTAAAAAGATTGTAATCAGCAAGAATAGAATATTAACAAACAGACTTAAGATAATATTCGCGAATAAATAGTTTGAAATGGAATGCAAGAGTGAGGCAACTAAGACCGCAGAGACAAACGATCGAAGTAGTTTAAATCCAAATTTTTGTGAGAACTGAATAATCAATAAGGAAGTAATACCAGTTAGCAACCCCTGATTGAATGCTGTACTAATTCCCCTTAGAATTAAGAAAACAGTCCCAATATTCTGCATAGATTTAAGCATAAAGATATTCCCCACAATCGAAAACCCTAAACCTATCGCTATTCCGGAAAATAAAGCTGTTAATGGATTGTGAAGAACCTGTTTTCTAATTAATATTATTATTAAAAAAATTTTAAGAGATTCTTCCATTATTGGGACAACCAAAAGACTGAAATATGCTGAATTTAATCCCTGAATTAATATAATTTGATTGTAAATAAATCCACCTAGGACATAGGATAGAGCGGAAATAAATATCCCATAAAGAAAGCAATAAATCAAAATTCTGAATCTTATCAGCTTCTGAACATCTACTATCACAAGCATCGCAAGAAAGATTAAAATTGGCAATATTGATATCAGTATTCTCATATAATATAAATTTATAAAAATAATTTTTCTTTTTTTATGTAATTTGCAAAGTTTCTATTAGATTGTATTCTTAAAGTTTAAAAAAAGCAAATCCCGAACGGAGCATTTATGACAACGAATGTAAGTACATTTTCAAGTGTTGACCAGGTCAACAGAATTCGTCAGAATAAAATCATCAAGGAATTGACCGATAAAGACGTATCGCTTCTTTTAGAAGATCCACTTGAAAATGATATGGTTCTTAATATGGGACCTCAGCACCCTGCAACACATGGTGTTTTGAGAGTTCTACTCAGGCTTGACGGCGAAACCGTTATTAAATGTGTACCTGAATTAGGATATCTACATAGAGGCTATGAAAAGTTGGCAGAAAATATGACTTTTCATGAGTTCATACCTCATACAGATAGAATGGATTACCTATCTCCATTAGCTAACAATGTTGCTTACACACTGGCAGTCGATAATTCTTTGGGGATTGAAGCTCCACCCAGAGCTCAGTGGATCAGAACATTAGTTTGTGAATTAGCAAGAATTTCATCTCATCTTATGGCTTTGGGTTCAACAGCTTTGGATATTGGAGCATTGACTCTATTTCTCTGGACATTCACTGAAAGAGAGAATCTATATGATATATTCGAATTGATTTGCGGTGCAAGATTCACTACAAGTTATTCACGAATCGGTGGAGTAGCTAATGACATCGATGAAGCCACATTTGCTAAACTCAAGAAATGGTTATCTGAATTCCCTGCCAAAATGATAAAATTTGATAAACTGGTTGCCCGTAATCGAATTTTTATTGATAGATTAGCCGGAGTAGGCGTTATTGATGGTGATACGTGCATAAAGCTAGGTTTAACTGGACCAGTAATAAGGGGTAGTGGCATAGCAAGAGACTTAAGGCGTGACAATCCTTATCTCATATATGACCAACTTGATTTCGATGTTATTACCGAACCTTATGGTGATGTTTGGTCCAGATATATGGTCAGGTATAAAGAAATCAATGAAAGCCTGAAAATGGTTCACCAGATACTCGATAAAATGCCTCAGGGTGAAGTCAGGTTAAACAAACCACAAATGGTTCTTCCCAAAAAGCAGGAAGTTTACACAAAAATGGAAGATCTGATTAACGATTTCATGTTAATCAATTTTGGTGCTTCACCAGAGCCCGGTGAAACTTATACAGCCGTTGAAGGCTCAAAAGGGGAGCTTGGTTTCTTTATAGTGAGCGATGGCACCGGACATCCATGGAAAATGAAAATTCGTTCATCTTCTACAGCGAATTTGCAGGGACTTTCGTATATGGCAGAAGGTTCAATGATTGCTGATGTTGTAGCCATAATAGGCTCAATCGATCCAATTATGGGTGAAGCTGATAAATAATATTTAACAAAATTTATTCTAAAGGATTACCGGAACTATATCTGTGTAATCCTTTTTTCTTTTAAATCAAATGAAAAGATTTGTACCGGAATTCAGAACAGACGAACGCAAGCTTAAGATGAGAAATGTGTTATCCATGCGCCAGCCTACATTAACAATTGTCCTAGAAAACATTCACGATCCTCATAATGTATCCGCCGTGATTCGATCATGCGATGCTGTAGGCATACTGGAAGCTAATCTGATATACTATGGTGGACAGGAATTTCCGGAACTACATGAAAGAAGCTCAGCAAGTGCAAGAAAATGGGTCGATCTAAAAAAACATGATTCAGTTAAAGATTGTTATGCAAGTTTACGCTCCGAAGGAAAGAAAATATACACCACAAATATGACAAATGAAGCCGTTTCTCTCTACGATTTAGATTTAACGCAACCAATTGCCCTAGTTTTTGGAAATGAACACTCTGGTGTTAGTATGGAAGCAACCGAGCTCGCTGATGGTAATTTTCTTATCCCTCAGTTCGGAGTAATCCAAAGTCTAAACATATCCGTAGCCTGTGCTGTAACTCTTTTTGAAGCATGTCGCCAACGGATAAAAAGTGGCTTATATAGTCATCCACAAATGTCAGAGGAAGAGTTAAAATTGAAAGATGTTGAGTGGTTAAGTAAATGAAATTAAAAAAATTATAATTTATTTTTGGCTATCTCCCAAAAATGCGATATCTTTGTATTCTTTTTTAATGTAAAATTCTCATATACAGGAGTTTACGGTGGAAATTACTGCCAAAATAACGAAATCTTTACGTAAAGAGGACGCAACCAGTGATTGGTGGATCATAGATGCTGAAGGCAAAACATTAGGCCGTTTAGCAACACAAGTCGCAAGATTAATCAGAGGAAAGCATAAACCTTGGTTTACACCTCATGTTGATTGTGGCGATTTTGTAATTGTAATCAATGCTGAGAAAATCGTTCTGCACGGAAAAAGAGCTGATCAGAAAGAGTACTTTCATTACACAGGATACCCGGGCGGCGGTCGTTTCCAATCTTTCAAAAATGTAATCAGCCAAAAACCAGAGTTTGCAATTCAACATGCCGTTAGAGGTATGTTACCTAAAACCAAACTCGGCAATAAAATGGTACACAAGTTAAAAGTGTGTGCAGGCTCAAATCATCCTCATGCGGCACAGTCGCCAAAATTATATGATTTGCCATATTAATTAAAAAATTAATTTTATTAAAATAAACAACGGAGTAATAAATGAAGGCTACCTTGGCTACCGGAAGAAGAAAAACCGCAGTGGCACAAGTGCGTCTTATACCGGGTTCAGGTAAAGTTGTTATCAACAAGCTACCTGCAGAAGTATACTTCCCGGTTGAGATTTATCGCTTAAATGCTCTCAGACCTTTCAATTTAACCAAAACAGAAGGTAAATTTGATCTCGCAGTAAGAGTCAAAGGCGGCGGCAAAAGCGGTCAAACTGGTGCTGTTCAGCTAGCTATTGCAAGAGCTCTTACAGAAATCGATGAATCATTCCACGGCATGCTACGTGAAGCTGGTATGCTCACTCGCGACCCAAGAATGGTTGAACGTAAGAAATATGGTCAGAAAAAAGCACGTAAACGCTTTCAGTTCTCCAAACGTTAATCGTTTGTTGAATTGGTACTATTTTAAATGCAAACTTATTTTAAAAAGCATGCTTTTCGGATCGTCTGTGTGTGGATTACCTGAGCAGATGAGTTGAAGAAAGCAGAAGTATAACACAAATACATAGGAGATTTATGTCCCACTCTATCCAACTCGAGCAATTGCTCGAAGCAGGTGCTCATTTTGGTCACCTTACCCGTAGATGGAATCCAAAGATGGCCAAGTACATCTTTACTCAAAAAAATGGAATCCACATCATCGACCTTCGCAAAACTCAAGTTCTAATTGATATAGCAAAAGACGCAATTCATCGTATTGCTACTTCCGGTAGATCTATTCTGTTTATTGGCACAAAATCACAGATCAAACCAATTGTCGAAGAACAAGCAAAAAATTGCCATCAGCATTATGTTTCTGAAAGATGGCTTGGTGGTATGTTAACTAACTTCTCGACAATCAGAAAGAGCATCAAAAGACTCAACGCTATTGACAAAATGGAAGTTGACGGAACATTCGAAAAAATCACCAAGAAAGAAAGATTACTCTTATCAAGAGAACGCGAAAGACTTCGTAAAGTTTTCGGTGGAATCGAAGATATGACAAGACTTCCCGGTGCTCTTTTTATAGTTGACATTAAAAAGGAACATTTGGCTGTCAAAGAAGCTAAGATTCTTGGTATTCCGGTGATCGCTATTGTTGATACAAATACTGATCCTGAAACAGTTGATATTCCAATTCCAGCTAATGATGACTCAGCAAAAACTGTTGAATTAATTGCAAAATTGTTTGCAGATACAATTCTCGAAGGAACTGAAATCTCTCGCGCTCGTCAAGCCGAATTCAGTGCTGACTCTGAAAGATTAGCTAAAGAATCAGATTCAACTGAAGACGGAACAGCAATTAAACGTAAGATGAGAGAAAGAAAAATCAGAAAAGATGTAAGTAAAGGTCACGGCGGTGATGGAATCAGAATTGAAAAATCTGACACCGAAGTTGCTCCAGAGGCAACTCCTGAAGCATAAATCCTAATCGTTAATAATATTATAAAAATTAAGAGAGATATTCAAATGTCACAAATAACACCTCAAATGGTTAAAGAATTACGTGAGAAAACAGGTGCCGGAATGGGTGACTGTAAGCAGGCTTTAACAGATTCTGATGGAGATATGAACGCAGCTATTGAAACCCTTCGCAAGAAAGGTGCAGCTTCAGCATCAAAAAGATCAGACAGATCAGCTAACGAAGGTATTGTAGGTACGATAGTTTCTGCAGATGGTACAAAAGCAGTAATGGTAGAAATTAATTGCGAAACTGACTTCGTTGCACGTAATGCTGAATTCGAAAAATATGTTGAAACAGTTACTGATGCTTACATGAATAATGAAGCGAAAACACTAGATGAAATATTTGCTCTCAAAGTTGGAACCGATACTATTCTGGGGCTACACAATGAGATTTTAGCAAAATTTAGTGAAAAAATTCAGATTCACAGATTTATTAAAATTGACACAAAAGGCTTTGTAGCCGTTTATGTACATGCCGGAAGTAAATTAGCAGTGCTTGTTGATACAACTGCATCCAATCCTTCTGAAGCGATCCGTGCAAATATAAGAGACATTGCTATGCAAATTGCAGCTATGAATCCTCAGTTTGTCGACAGAACAGAAGTAGATCAGGAGACAATTGCAAAAGAAATTGAAATATACAAAGAAGCGGCAATACAGGAAGGCAAAAAACCTGAAATAGCCGAAAGAGTTGCGACCGGTAGATTAGAAAAATTCTATCAGGAACAATGTCTTCTTGAACAAGCTTACGTAAAAGATGGAACCAAAACAATATCTGATATTATGAAAGATATTTCGAAAGACTTTGGCAGTGAGGTTAAGATAAATTCATTCACAAGATTTTTTCTTGGAGAAGCATAATCATTGTCATTTATTCAAATGATATAAAAAATCCCATCTGTTAACCGGTTGGGATTTTTTTTAATTAATATTTATTTCTTTTTATTTTCATAATCATTATTTTTGCATATTTCCAAAGACTAAAAATTGAAAAACAATAAATAGTAATTATAGAAAGACACAATGGAACCAGTTTACAAAAGAATATTGCTTAAATTAAGCGGTGAAGCCCTCATGGGTTCACAGGAATTTGGGATTGACGCTCCAACCATTAAAGCTTTTGCTATGGAGATAGCTGAAGTTCATAATCTCGGTGTAGATATTGCGGTGGTTATAGGCGGTGGTAATATATTCCGTGGTGTCCAAGCCGCAGCTCACGGAATCCACAAAGTTTCGGGTGACCACATGGGTATGTTAGCCACAGTTATTAATTGCATTGCTTTCCAGAATTCACTTGAATCACTTGGTGTACAAACGCGTCTGCAAACTGCAATTAAAATGGAACAGATTGCAGAGCCATTCATTCGCCGGAGAGCAGTAAGGCACTTGGAAAAGGGACGTGTTGTACTTTTTGGATCAGGAACTGGAAATCCATATTTTACAACTGATACAGCGGCTGCATTAAGAGCCAATGAAATTGAAGCTAATGTTGTTCTAAAAGGTACTAAAGTAGATGGAGTCTATAATAGTGATCCTGAAAAATTCATTGATGCTGTGAAGTACGATACTATTTCTTTCGCAGAAGTTATTGAGAAAAATCTTAGAGTAATGGATCACACTGCTATAACCTTATGCAGGGAAAACAAATTACCAATAATTGTTTTCAATATTAATGTACGCGGAAACCTCAAAAGAATAGTTATGGGAGAGCATATCGGAACTTTAGTATCCTGATACTCATATATTTAAATAATAAGAATTACAATATTTTTCTATTAATCTTATCAATAGTAATCTTTATACTCAAAATTTGAATAATAAATAATTTGGGAGACCTTGCAATGACCTTACCGGAAATCCTTGATAACACTAAGTCAAAGATGAATTCCTCTTTAGATTTTATTAAGCAATCAATTTCAAAAGTAAGAACAGGAAGAGCTTCGTCATCATTGATTGATGGCGTCAAAGCAGATTATTACGGTGCTCCGACAGCTATTTCTCAAATGGCAAATATCTCTGCTCCTGATGCACGAACTATCATTATTCAACCATGGGACAGAACGACAATCGGTGTTATTGAAAAAGCCATCCAGGCAGCCGATCTCGGATTTAACCCTCAGAATGACGGTAGCGTCATCAGAATCCCAGTACCACCTCTTACTGAGGAAAGGCGCAAAGAATTCGTTAAAATGACAAAGAAGTATGCTGAGGAAGGTAAAATTGCAATACGCAACGTAAGACGTGATATGATTGAAGATGTCCGTAAATCGGAGAAGGATAAACACATTACTGAAGATGATAAAAAGTTTGGTGAAGAAGAAATTCAAAAATTTACTGATGACTTTATAAGACAGATTGACCTTGCATTTTCAGCCAAGGAAAAAGAATTGCTCGAAGATTAAAGAGGATATTTTCTACATATTCAAGAATATGTTTGACAAATTCGCTGAAACTTCCTATTTTTGTAATCCTTTAAAAGGGCTCTTAGCTCAGCTGGTCTAGAGCGCTTCCCTGACACGGAAGAGGTCACAGATTCAAATTCTGTAGGGCCCACAATGATTAAGCTCCATTTTTGGAGCTTTTTTTATGTTCTAATCACTCTTCCCCATTTTCTATAAATAAATTTTCTGCATAATGGATTGATTTTTCTCGTAAATTTGTATTGATTATTTCTAAAATTAATTATTAACCATTTGATAGATGAAGTCTGATTCAAAAGTCATTAATTTTCGTAATGAAATTTCATTTCCTAAGAAGGAACTGACCCATCTAATTAAATCTGCAACCAAACATTCAACCCAATCAGATAAAATTGCAGTTTTCGATTTTGATAACACAATGATTCTGGGAGATATTGGTGATGCTTCAATTGCATTTATGCTTGAAAATGAAATTGAGCTAGCTTTTTCATGGAGTGAATATCTCGAATTACAGAAAATATTTGATGTTCAAAAAGCTTTCAAAATGGCTTCGAATATTTTCAATGGCTTCGAAATTGATTGCATCAAACGATTTGCAAATGCAGTTGTAAATATAGAAAACAAGGAAATTGTTTTTTTTGAGAATGATACTGTCTTCAGAGTAATGGTACCACGCCCCAATCCGATAATGATCGAATTGGTCCAACTATTAAAGAAATTAAAATTTGAAATACATATTATTTCATCCAGTAATCAATATCTTGTCAGCCAACTTGCAAAGCTATACTTTTGCATTGAAAATGATTATGTTCACGGAATCAATCATAAAATCAGCGAATTTATGGGGATTGATATTCTTACTGACTCCATCATTGAACCAACACCCATCGATGCCGGGAAGGTTGATGTTTATAGAGAGTTTGTGGGATCGACTGAACCAATAATATTTGGTGGTGATAGTATCTATGATATACCAATCGCAAATACTATTGCTAACGGTGGAATTATCTTCTGGTTGGGAGATTTTGAAATCATTAATAAAATTGATTTAATGAATAAGAGTATCATTTTAATTTAGATATAATTTGATTTTTAAAAATATTTCAATAATTTAGAAAATAAATTTAGTTACTTGAGGTAGAGCATGAGAAAACATTTAATATATTTGATTTTACTGCAATTTATCATTACAATAAGTTGTTATTCACAGCAAACTTCTGACTTTATAGTTATGATTAAAAGTGGTGAGGTCTTCTTTCAGAAACAAAATCAGAAAGATTGGCAGAAGATCATTGTTGGACAACAGATTGCTAAAAATACTAAAGTTAAAATTGAAAATGGTTATCTCGCATTGGTTCACAAATCCGGTAAAACAATAGAATTCAAGACAGGTGGTGTTTTTGAATTGAAGTCATTTCTAAAAATCATTCAATCAGTTAAATCTGATTTGAAGAAACAAATTGCTGAATATATTTTCAATAAGTTGAGTTTAAAACAAAATAATGTTCAATCAAATGATATTGTAGGAGGTATTGAGCGTGGTATACTTGAGACAAAGAATCCTAATGAAATTACATGCTATTATCCGCAAAACACAAAGGTAATCGACAAGTTCATCACTTTCTGCTGGTCTTCGGTGAAACCTGGCTCACAGTATGTATTATCAATTTATGATAAACTTGGAAAAAAATTATTTGAGAAAAAATTAGCTGACACAGTATTAGAAGTAGATATTGAAGGTCTCAATCCGGAGATAGGATCATGTATATACTGGCAGGTTGCTAGTGCTGGTGTGACTTCAAAACAATACTGCTTGTTGTCGATTTATAAAAAAGAGATTGAAACCATAAGAAATGGGTGGCAGGAAATTTCTTCAAAAAGTGATATGAAAACTGCTTCGGACAATGTATTGCTGGCTCTTTATTTCGAAGAAAAGAAGGTGATGTATAAAGCAGTTGAGTACTATCAAAAAGCCATAGCTTTAGCACCGAAAGTGCCTGAATTCAGGGAGATGCTTAATAAATATCTGAATATGCCGCTCACTAACTAGATTGTTCCTTAAAAACCCATAATGGCTTTTATATCATATTTCTTGGTTCTGAAGTAAATTTACTGTATTTATATTGGAATTATCCGATAATATTTATACAATTAATCTAAAATGAACAAATTTTGCTAAAGTAAAAAGTGGGAGAAACGTATGCAGTGGGATAATAGTTTTGAAGTTGGCATAAAAAGTATTGATATCGAGCACCGTGAATTAATAAAAATGATTACCAAACTTGAGAATAGTCTAAATAAGGGTATGGAAGCCTATCACCTGGGTTTAGTCATTAAAGATTTAGTTAATTATACAAAGCATCATTTTGCTTCTGAAGAAAGCATTATGAAACAAATTAATTATCCTGAATTTGATAATCAAAAAAAAATGCATGAAGTATTAATTCAGGATGTGATTAATATTTTACTAAATCTCAAAGAAGGTAAAGAGATAACGAGTAAGGAACTTATTACATTTTTACAAAAATGGTTAAACGATCATATTATTAACGAAGACAAGAAAATCGGAAGCTATTATGCAGTTTATTCGAACCTTGCTTCCACAGAAGAATGAATGTTTAACTATTTAAATTGTAATTATCAACAATCGATCTAACACGTGAGTTTTTTGGGGAATAGTTGACCTGAATATTTTGATAAAAAGAGTTTGGAGAAATACCAACCACTTAACTATTCCAGCCAGTAAGATTATTCCCGATAAGTTGCTCTTCTGCAGAGTCTATTTCTTCTTCATCTGATCCAGGACAAATAATTAAATTAAAGTACAACTGTAATTCTCTCATTAAAATTTACATTAAGAATGCCCATTACTCCAAATTTTAGAATAATCACATTAGGCCCTAACCTACTTTGCAATAATCATGCTTTTAGTGAAAACATTCGTTCTTGTTTTAAGAGTATAAAAATAAATTCCCGAATGAAAGTCTTCAGCATTAAGTAAAAGCATATAGTTCCCAGGATTCATAACAGTTCCGTCAATCATTTTCTTTTCGATTAACCCATTCAAAGAATAAATACTAAGATAAACAGGTGTTTTTTCTGCAATACTGAAATTTATTTCAGTTGTTTTATCCCAAGGATTTGGTGTGTTCTGACTTAGTAATGCTCCAATTCCTGTATAATTCAATTTTGTTAAATTGCACTTTCCTAGAGAAACGAGAATACTCTTTGTTGGTAATGGGATTATATCGAGAAACATCACAGAATCTGTTGTAAAATCATAAGGATTAATAAATAAAGATGTAACAGAACTATCCGGGACTAGCGATAAGAAGTCTAGTTCAGCGATTTTACCGGCTTTTAGAGAATCAGTATTCTTAAATTCTAGTGTAACTTTACCAACAGAATCCTTGAAAGCAAAAACCGAGTTTGTAAAGTTTCTGGCATCAAGAAACTTTAATGAGAATGGATTATAAATTATATCATTTTTTAAATTCAGTTTTTCTAACCATTTGATTTTATTACCCTGAACTACTCCATTAAAATCTTTTTCACTGAATACCGGGATCGTCAGAGTATCTCCCAGTTGAACATTCAAAGTATCAACAACATAGAAATTACTCGAAACGTCGAAAACAACCTTCAATTCAGGAGCGTAAGCAGTACCTGAGATTTGATTTGAATCATTAACAGCACATGGCAGATTTGCAATCGTACTGACCAAGTCTGCAAGATTTCCTTTTATTCTCGGACAGAATTCAAGTGTGATATTGATAGTATCCCCAACTTGCAGAATTCCATTTGTCGGTGGAATTGAGGATACTACTTTCACTTCTTTTGGCAAATTGAGGAAAGTAAAAATATTCAGCGGAACATCGCCTGTATTCTTCAATTGAATAATTCTTTGAGCACAATCCAGAACTTTCACACTATCAAAATTTACTGAGTTGACTGCTTTTAATTCCGGTTGCAGTATGATAACAGTAGCTTCATCAGTTTCAACAATTAAATGAAATAAGATAACATCTTCAGTATCAAAGCTTATACTATCTACTGTGATATTGAAAGTATCTCTCAAGGCTGACCTAGCCAGGAACTTAGCTGTGTATAAAGGTTTTATTGAATCAGGTTTACAGAAGTTTTTCAGGAGGAATTCACTTCCACCAAACATCGAATATTTATGTGTAACAGAAGGTGTATAACCAGGACAAGGATTACTCAAATATTCCGATTCAAAACCGACATATTTTACTTTATTAGTATCATAACCCAATCTGCAATTTATATCCAACACATTAGCCGGAATTTGTCTGGAAGAATATACAGGTATCCGCAATGTATCGCAAGGAACAATCCGGAAAGTATCCTTCTTTGTCACTGATTTTCCAAATCCCAGATTGAATCCAAATGCCGGAGCGAATCCGCTGCCCATCACGGTAACAGCTGTATCAAAGTGTGCACAGGGTGTCTCAATATCTACTCTGAATTTCTCCTCATAATATCGAACGGCTCTGGGTTTGAAATCAATTTTAATTGTTATCTTCCCGCTTGTATCCAATATCAATGGAAAAGCTTTCGGCAATGAATCGCTAGCAAAGAAAACTCTCTCATCAGGATTGAAGCCAAGTTTAGAAATTTGCACAGTTGATCTCTGAGGATTGAATCCTAAACCAGGTATCAGCAGATGAAAATACTGAGATTTAGCAAAGGTATCCACTCTGGTTGGTGTAAAACTCACTCTCTGTGTATCAGCAACCATTAATAATGTCTGCTTTCCGGCAAGATAAGTAGTGAATTCATTTGCCCAACCGCTGCCACTCGCTTTAATATGCAGACGGGCATCATTATCTACGAATTTATACAAGAAAGGTCTTCTTGGACAATATTTGATTGATAAAGTATCAGTAGATCGGGGCGGTATCGCATAAGGAACAGTAGAGTTTGGCGAATAAAATGTGTACCATGAATAGAATTCCATACCGGGATTAGCCACTGCATTAGTATCAATCCAGATACTATCAATAGTCATCCCGAAAGTAAATGAATTGTTTATCAATGGAATCGTCCTGACTTCACATTCGCATGGTCTAACAAAACCATAGCTTATTACCTTCAATGGAGCATCAAGAGGAATGATTATCCCCCTACCCTCTAATTTAGACTTCTTTAACGAACTGCATGGCTGAGAAGAGTATAAAACCAAATCTGAACTATAGAACTTATCTTGGGTTGGAACAAAGTCCACTATTATCTGCATTGAATCTCGAGGTTTAAAAAGTCGTCCGGTGAATCCTGCCGGATAAATAATGGTAAAACCATTACCGACATTCAGGCTATCAACATAAATATCGAATGCTGAAATATTCTCTAATGTTAGAGTATCCCTTTGGGTAGCACCAACTTCTATCGTATTGTACAGAACTTCATCTGTTAAGAACAACTTTGGTGTTACCGAAGTTCCGTACAACTTGGCAGACCATTTCTCACCGTCAGAAGTCTGATAATTGAGAAAAGCTCTGTCGGCACGGTCAATATTAATATCATTGGGTGTATATCTGAATTTGAATGTAACTTTCTCCTGATCATTCAAAGCAACTGAAACAGGTAGATTTAACGGATCCAAAAGAGTAAATGGTGTCGCTCCAGGAGTAAGAGAGAAATTAGTCAGCAACTGTTGCTGACCTGATATATTTTTTATCTCCAGAAGAGTGTCTTTGCTCTGACAGCCAATCACATTGAATATCTCCATCACCTCTGGCTGATATGCAAATCTTTTGACAATTGCTGTACCATTAACAGGAATACAAAATGACTGAAAGCATGAATTCTCATAAATACAGATCTCATCAGAATATGTTCCTTGCCTTGATGGTCTGAAAGTTAAAGGAAAAGTACTTGTAGAAAATGGTGCAACAGAAAGAGATTTCGCACCTGTCAAGAAAAAAGGATCTCCTTGCTTTAGATAAATAGATACATTCAATGGTTCTTCACTATCGTTTTTTAGTTGAACATTTAATGTCTGATCCTGCCCTACCAAAACATTTGGAAAATTGACTGATTTAGCTGCAAAACTGATTGCCGCATCATAACCTTTCCCTGTAATGTAAATTGGACGATGAATTGTACATCCATCTGAATTGATAACAAAAACAATTGAATCAACAAAATTCCCTTTTACTTTTGGAAGAAATCTGAAATAATTAGGCATATAGCCTGTTACAGCTTTCAAAATAACAGGAAAATTAAATCTCTTACCTATGAAATTAGCTGGCATTATTATATTTGTAACAACAATGTCCCTTCTGATCAGATCTTCCCAGTTGTATTCTACTGCATCAGAAGGAAAGTTAATACATGTCTTTCCAAAGTTAATCGAATCTAGTCTGGTCTTAGTTCCTGATTTGTAGATACCGATTACTTCCCTTACTTTGCCGTTCAAAGGAATTCTTGATACTGGAGCACATTTGTCATCGGATGTAATCTTAAGAGAGTCGAAATAATTCGCAGTTCTGGTAGATGAATAAAATCTGATGTTTACATCAAGACAATCACCTGGTTTAAGAATTTTTGGAAGTACAGGATAATTCAGGACAAAAACTGAAGGTTGATTAACACTCAATGCAGATATTGTAACATTTCTGGGAACACCAGAACCTCCTGTATTATTACATATTTTTACTACAGAATCGACAAATGGTCTTTCAATACAACCTGCTTTTAGTGAGTCAAAATCAACAATTAATTTTGACATACTTAGTTCTGTCAATCTTGTAATCGATATAGGTATATCTTTAATGCCATAACCACAGGAATTAGAGCTTCTTACTTCGATCTTTGAAGTAACAGTTCCTATGAAGTCACATTTAGCCTTAACCTGTATGGTCACAGGGGTATATGGAGCTAAAGGGATGTAATTCCAGTTAGTAAGTGCCGTCTCTTTGCCGTTGTATATCAATCTGAACTTATCGGGATAACCTGTGTTGGTTCTTAAATAGGCTCCGGTTGCACAGGCTGAAGTATCAGTTATCGTAAAATTATAAATCTTTTCATTATCACAATACACTGTATCCAAAATAACCGCAGGAGTAATCTGAACTTTTATCCGATCTGCTCTGTCCGACCAATTAGTAGTAATTCCGCTTCGGATATAACCGGTATTACCGTGTCCGGTTGCATCGCAAAGAGTATAGACATAACCTGGATCATTGCAACGGTAGTAGCAAAGCAGACTATCTTCCTTGCCCCCGAGAGCTAAATCCTTCAGACAGTATAATTCCATAGGAGATAGAGCTTTTCCCCAAATTCGGATTTCATCCATCGATCCAAGAAAGGTTCTGTTCATATCTGGGTTATTCGATATGGCATTGGTACTCCCAAGTTGAATTGAAAGCTCATTATTTGTAAGCTTCTTCAAATGATTTAATGGAAACACATTATTTCTGGCAGAATCAACAGGAGTAGCATTAATTAAAATATAAGCATAACCTGTTTTCCCATTGAACACGAAAGCATAATGATTCCATGAATTATAAAGACCCGAAGCAGGTACTTTGACAATAGTATTGTCATCAATACCGAAATCATTCAATCCGTTAAGTTCGAATGTGAGTGAATCATTTGCTGAAATATATACAACCCAGCTGTCATTTTTATGAACTCCTGGTCCCCATAAACCACAAATGTACTGAAGATGTCCTGCTTGTTTTTGTGGTTTAAGCCACATTTCAACGGTCATGGTCTCATCAAGCTTCTTGAGGAGGTTATTGTTTGTTATGTCCGCGTATTGAGCACCTTTGCCCGAAGAAACTGTAAATTGAAGGGTCCTGCCGATACACCAACGGAGAGAATCACAGACTTCAGCTGATTTACTCTCAAAAGTTTGGATCAAGAATATTATCAATACGATCGATAATATTAATATATTTTTTTTCATTTGTACAGGACCCTTGAAATCTAAAAATTACTTTAGAATAATGAATTTTGAAACATATCTCTTTTTGTTGATTGCAACAGAACAAATGAATGTTCCCGATCTGTTTATTGAGAAAGGTATCTCATAAACGCCAGCTCCAAGATAATTATTCTGAAGTATTAATTCCTCCTTACCATTAATATTGAATATCGTAATATTAACTACGCCGGGATTATACAGTTCAAATGACAGAACCTGATTGCCTGTTCCCGGATTAGGACTAATTCTTAGGTATTCATTGAAGTTTGGTTTGAGATATTCCTCAACGCTTACAGTTCTATCTTTCAGAACATTCAGCGGCAAGAATGACTCACCAAAAACTGACGTGATTTCCGATGGTGTAGCTCCCAGCCTCTTTTCGAGTAATTCTGTATAAATTACACGATAATCAGTCTGATATTTCACGTTTCCATTCACATCGAGATCAGTTAACTTTGGTCTGTTATTCCAATACCCGCCATTAACAAATTTATCGCTACCGAAGATGAATTGCATCGATGCCGCACCATGATCGGTTCCACGACTACCATTATCATAGGCTCTTCTTCCGAATTCAGAAGTTGTCATACCAGTGATTCTCTCGGAGTAACCTCCAATAGCTGCATCTTCCATAAATTCTGAAATCGCTTTAGCAACCTGATTAAGAAGAGTAAAATGACCTCCTGTAAAGGAAGCATCAGCTTGCTGAGCATGAGAATCAAAATTGCTGAGTTTCATAAAGTACACATTTGTTTTTAGCCCACCTGCAATCAATGATGATATCAGTTTCATCTTTTGTGATAAACCTCCTGTACTGTAGAGATTAGCATTGATCTTGGTCTTGCCAGTATCATAAGCATTTTTTACAACTGTAGAATAGTACTCAGATTGTCTTGCTATCGCATGAACAAAATTGAATTCCTTATCATAGTATTCAGTTCCTGTCAACAAAGGATCAACGGGTGTTAGGCCAACTCCTAATTTATAAAATTCATCAGGATCAGTAAGCGCAATTCCCATGTGACCTTTATCGCTTTTGCTTAGTAAAGGTATTGAGCCATCTATAGCTATTGTCAGTGGATGTTCGGGAATTTCGACAGGGAAATTAGGTAACTTTGCCGCAAAGTATCTACCCAGCCATCCTTCTAAAAGTTTGACATTGTTATTGTTTTTGGGGTTAATACCACTTAACCAGATATCTTCAGAACGAAAGTGCGATAATGTGGGCTGATCATATCCAATACCTTCGATTATAGCCAGCCTGCCGTCTTCAAACATACGTTGCAGACCATTATTCTGAACACCCTGAACTAAGCCCGGATTCATATAAATATCATTCACTTTTATGGCAATCGTTTTAGGCATTCCGATTGTCGGTCTGAGTTTATAATATTCATCATCGTCAGCGGGAATGATTGTATTAAGACCATCATTACCTCCGAATAATTCTATAATGATAATGATATTATCGTTATCCAATGATGTAATTTTCTCATTTGGAATAATACCAAAACTCTTCCTGGCTTTCAATATACTTGGAGCCAATACCAAACCAGCAGTTGTCGTTGCTGTCATGCCGATAAATTTTCTTCTTCTCATTTCGGACTCCTTAACATAATTGAAAATCAGGTGATAAAACTGCACTCGTAAGAAACGCTCTGATTCCTTCTATAACCTTTGCATTATTAGTCCCTACTCCGCCGATCCATTGTGTTTCACTCAATCCATTAAGAATAATGGTTTGGAATTTGTCCAATCTGGCCTGTGATACTTTCAATGGTAATAGATAATCAACCATAGCTGAGACAAGTTTTGCTGTAGTGGTTGTATAGTCCGGAAATTTCTTAACAAATGCTATGATTTGTTCATTGGTTATTTTGGTAATCATATCCTTTGCATACTTAGCTCTGAGCGGATATGTTGATGTACTTATCCAAGTCCTGTATGCTTTCCATCCGGCAACGTTGGGTGGAGTATATAATATCTGTTCAAGAGAAGAGACAGCCGGTCTTGTTCCAACAGAACCCAATGAATCATAGTCAACTCCGAGCATTTTCTCAAGACCAATCATAAATTCGACTGGTGTTTTAATCTGAGAACCACGAATAGGATCACTAAAGAAGAACTGGCTTGTAAATAGCTTTTTAAATACTTTTTTGAGATTGAAGGTATTATCGAACATATACTGAGCCAAATCTTCGACGAATGTCAAATTTACTGCACCTGGATCGCTATAGATAAAGAATCTGAAGATTTTCTCAGATATAAATCTGGCAATTGACATACCTTTTTCATTGAAAAGGATATCGATAACCTTGTAAACTTCAGTATTTTTAACTAAATCTTCAGTATTTTCATCATCTGTTATGGCAGGGATCTGACCGAACTGCATTATCTTCTTAGCGTTTGTGTCGTGCTGTGATTTCATGAAGAATGTTTCAAACGGACGATTTGAAGGAGCACCATTCTGACCAAGATATGCTACAGTTCTCCAACCGGTCAGAGCTCTAGCTCCTTCGCGAATATCACCTTCAGTATAATTTGCGGCTCCGGTAGACAAGTCACCTATACCCATAGTGAAGAGTTCCATCAGCTCCCGCATATAATTTTCATTTGGTGCTGCTTTACCGCTATAGAACAAACTCTGATACATAATCATCGCGCCGTCCAGAGTAACGTCTCTAGCAACCGTTTTGTAATCTGCTAGCCTGTTCTTGCGTAATGTTACATTATTTCTGTACAACAGAGGAGGAGGTAGAAATGCAAGAGTATCATAAGCAAACTCGATACACCAGATAGAGTGGAGAAATAAAGTTAATTTCTCTTGGCAAGGAAAAGTTTCTGAACTCATATTATCCAGCCACCAGGCTGTGAACTCATTGAAATGCTCTTTGTGCCTGCCTTCAATTTCAGCACGAACGTCATTGGGTAAATTGTCTAATGGATCCTCTTCAAGTACATCAAGCCATGATTTCATGGATGATGTCGGCTCAGGTACTGATTCAGTGCCATTTCCAACAATGATTTCAAAGGCTTCAGCTGCTGTTTTACCAACAAATTGAGCAACCTGATCCGGAGCAGGATGGAAAGAGAGCCTTCTCAGCAAATGCAAAGACTTAGCATAGTCAAGTGGCGTGGTATATTCATCCAAGGTCCCGAGAAGCTTTTCATCATTTCCGGTGAGATTGAGTAAATCTCTTCGTTTCATGATATTTCCTCATATTAGTTAATTAATGGGAGTAGTTACCTCAATTAAAACTGTTCTGCAATAGAATCTCCCCTCTGGGAGTGAGTTGTCATACAATAACTTTGTGTCACCAATTCCGGTGACTTCCTTGTAATCAGCTTTAGGTTTAATTTTTTTGATTACTTTGTAAGTGCTTTCTGCCCGAGATAGAGATAAATTTAAATTATAATTCTTCTCACCTAATTTATCGGTTGAGCCTGTTATACTTACCTTTGAGTTATCCAGAATGGTGTTTGCAACAAAATCATTTATCATCTTTTTGTTAATGTCATTGATTTCGAATTTATCGAAATCAAATACAATTAGATTTAGTCTGCCTAGCTCGAACTGATTCTGTATCTTTTGAATATTTGCCAAATGGTTTTTTTCAACTTTATGGTTGTCAGAGATATAACTTAAATTTATACTGATATTCTTTTTTTCGTTTAGTGCCTTAGATAACATTTCTTTCTGATCTGTAGTTAGTTTAAGTACTATTGATGTGTCATTTACTTTAAAAGTGCTATTGTATATTTTATTGCTCCCGGCTAGAATATTTAACTCATATTCAGAAATATTCCCAAAGTTACTAAATCTTGTATTAAAAATTAAATTATCAGACCGAACATTATATTCTTTAAACTTTGAATAAACAACAGGTTTGAGTAGATCATAATTCAAAGTGCTTATCTCAACTCTTCTGTTTTCTTCGTATCCTTCCTGATATATCGTACTTGTCGCTAATTCTGGTGTTTCTCTGGTTTTGATTATTAAACGCTTTTTATCAATAGACCAGTTAGCTATTAAATAATCAGCAACGGATTCAGCCCTATTCTCAGCAAGTTTCAACGTTTGCTCGGATGATATTTCTTCCCTGCCGTCGCTCATCCCTGTAATAACTAATGTAGATCCTTGATTCTCGTTCATTCTTGAACCTATAATATCCAGCATTGTGCTATAGATATTCAAAGCATTATTTGGAAGATCATTCTCAGTAATTTTTCCGTTAGTTCTTTGTTTGTATTTATCTTTTAAATAGTAAGAAGAGCTATTGAAGAATACGTAAGGTAATAATGGATAAGTATGCGTTACTACTGTTTCCAAGACTTCGATTGGTGCTGATGAGAGTGTGAATTCCGGAGTAGGAATTAATGTTTTAGTAGTATCCTGCACAATTACAGGTATTGGTTTAATCACCTGTGGAGTATCTATTACTTCAAATTTTGGCTTGGGTTGTGATTTATCGAAGTTGAATCCATACTGAATCCCTAAATTGAGACCAATCATTGATGAAGTCAATTGATAATCTGAAAGTGCTGAATTTAATGGATATCTATAATTAATCTCAGCAATTAGAAAAAAATTATTGGAAAGAATTTTTTCATATATTACACCACCAATAATTCCTAACGAAGTTCCTGCGGTTTGCAGAGAACCACTTTGTGTAGTATGTTTCAGTGTAGAATCCGGAAAAGAAAATACTCTTGGAGATGAAATTTCATCAGTTGTTTCATATTTTGAACCAAATAATGGGTTACCTGCATCAAAAGCTAATCTCAATTTAATTGGGATTGATTGTATTGGTTGAAAGATTATTCCAGGTTCGATAGTCAGATAATTAAATGTTGAGACGAATTCATGGTTAACAACTAATGGATCATAAGTTTGTGTTTGTGGATTAAAAACAAGATAATCTGAAGTTGATATTGAAAGATTAATTGGAAGATATCTGTAATTTAGCCTAAGATCTGCCCAAATCATATTTATCAATACTGTATATGATAAAACAAGTCCTCCACTAAATGCAATTGAGTTCCCTTCATAATATTTACCGCAATCCGATGCATTCCATATTGTAGGAATATCGGATTTATTGAATGAATAAAGACCACTCAAATTCAAGCCAATTCTGTAATCTGATGTATCAGCATAATTAAAATTCTCAGCTAATGCTCCAAGTGATAAGGCTAAACACAATACAATCATTATTGGCAATAATCTTTTCAAAATTCTAAAGCAAATTGTTTTCAAAATGTACAACCCTAATAACAGAATATTAATCAAATATAAGATAGAAAACAAAGGAATAATTTTTGGATTAGTTAGCTAAACGAATATAAATGCAATCAAGTGTTTGTTGTCTTTTTCACAACTAAATTGATTAACAATAATTTCATAGAAAATTGAAATATTTTTGAACTTTTGTATGATAAGTGTATGACGAGAAATAAAAAACCCTTGTAAGTCGTTGATTTTACAAGGGTTATAAGTATAATTGGTGGTCGGGGACGGAATTGAACCGCCGACACGTGGATTTTCAGTCCACTGCTCTACCATCTGAGCTACCCGACCATTTATTAGGACTTCAAAATTAACAAAAATTTTTCTTTTTTTCAAATTTATTTATTCCATTTAACCTATTTATATTTATTTATTGTGATTGCTGTAACATTTATCGGATTATATTGTTATTTAATTTTGTGTTAAAACTGTTTTCTTTAATCTAGTATTCTGAAGAAATTTTTATTTCCATTATGGAGTATATATGAGATTATTATTATTGGTAATTCCTATCCTTATGTTTAATCTAGGTTTAACGGATGCCCACAATCTTAAATTTTTTAACCTCGATTGTACTAAATATCCATTTGTCTCCTCCAAATTCTCCATTGCCGACAATAATGGAAAACAAATATCAGATTTAAACAAGGATGATTTTGTTCTTACTTCAAATAGCGGTAATATTCTTCCAATTCTTAACCTTAGCTGTACAACTCCATCTCCCCAACCTTATGCTTCGGTAGTATTAACCTTTGATATATCAGGATCAATGGTTAATTCAGGTGAGCTTTTAAAAAAACTTGGTAATACCTGGGTCGACTTAATGAAACCTGAATATTCTGAATGTGCAGTTACCACATTCCATGGTTCGAATCAGCTTGTGCAGGACTTTACTAATGATCAAAATATTCTACACAGCCAAATCAATTCGATAAAAAGTGGAATAGATGGTACATCATTTAATGCTGCATTAATAGAGGATCCAGCAGGTGCTTTGCAGATTGCGGCTAATGGGAAATACAAAAAGTTTGTTATTATTTTGACTGATGGTGGTGGAGATGGAAATTATGATTTAATGCTTCAGATGGCATCATTCTATGACATTACTGTTTTTGCTGTCATTATTAACGGCACAGGTGCTGAAGTTTTGTATCATATTTGTTCCGCAACTGGAGGAATTTTATATCCAAACATCAAGTCTGCAGACCTAATGGATGTATATTTCCAAATATTTCAAAAAATTAATCAGACTTCAGAATGTTCCATAGAATGGGAACAGAAAGAATGTCTATTGAATAGAGAAATTCTGATAAGTATTCCCCGTTATCAAATCCTTGATACTTTGAGATTTTCTGTACCTTTCCTTGATGTACTACCTACTTTATCTGCTCAACCGAATAAACCTATCAACCTTGGTAAAATTAAATTATATACTTCAAAAAACGCCAATGTTAAAATCACAGCAAATATAGACGATATTACGGTTGATAAAATAATTCTCAGTGATCCTGCTTTTTCAATTGTCGATTATGGAGGTACTCCTCCTCCCTTTGTTCTCACCAAAAATCAATCCAGAGATTTGACCTTTTCTTATCTTCAGTCAGATTCCAATTATCATTTAACCACTGTCTCTATTATAGGATCGGCCTGTAATAATACTATACTTTCGATCAGTGCAGGATTAGGAAAAAAATTAGTTAATAATCCATTTAAAATTGTCTCACCTAATGGAGGAGAAATTTTTGCGGTGGGATGCGATACAAATGTTACTTGGAAAGGTATTGGAACTGGTGATCTGATCGATCTTAGGTATTCTACAAATGCAGGACAATCATGGGATCAGGTTGCACATGGTGCTTCGGATTTATCGTACAAGTGGAAGATCCCTAATACTCCCAGTGATAGTTGTATTATAAAAGGAACAGTTATCAAAAATGAAGATGAACCATACTTCTCATTTCAAAATATCAATGAAAATATTACAGCATTATCCTGGAAACCGAATTCACCAAATATCCTGGTAGCGGCAACCGATAAAGGGCAATTATTCGTATATGATGTTGATCAAATGAAAGCCATCGATTCATTGAGTGGTTTCATTAAACGAATTAATGCAATTGATTGGAGTAAAGATGGTAAGTATCTTGCAATAGTCGGAATGAGCAATAGCATATTCTTTGTCGATACTGATACTTGGAAAATTTCAAGAGAATCGAAAACAAAGCTCTGGGGATCAATAAATTCAATTAAATGGTCTAATGCCGGTGATAGATACGCTACAGGCAGTTCAGATGCCTTTGTAACGATTTATAATTCATCAAATGATTCTTTAATTCTGTCTTATGACACAAAACTTACTCTTGTCTATGATGTGGCTTGGAATTACTCAGATGGAAGTCTTTATTGCGGGACAATACAGGATGGTATTAAAATACTGAATTTAAACACAACAGCTTTGGAGGCTACAGGTATTGGGTTTGAGTATAGAGTGATGAAAGTAGGTTACAACCGTTCCCAGAATACATATGCCGGAATGTACTACTATAAAGGAGATGAAAAAGTTGATATATTTGATGGATTGACTAATAATTTATTATCAAGTTTTGTTGCTGAGTCAAGCTTTACTTTTCATCCTTTTGAGAATGGCATCTTTTCTTGTGTTGGGCCTATTATCATTTATTTTGATTATGAAAGTAACCTGACAGGAACTAGATACTACTCTTATTCAGATATTCCAACCAATTGGAAGGCAGTGTCTTTCAATCCGTTGAGCAATCTTCTCGCTGGAGGTGCAAGTGACGGTACTGTAGCCATCTGGGATGCTAATATTTCCCTTATATCCGATATATCTGATTCACTATGGAAAATTGTAAGCCCTATTACTATGGCAACCGATGTTAATATTGGCAGAGTTGCTTTGGGTAGTACGAAAGATACTGTAATCTCTGGCTTTGTAAAAAATATTGGGACTGTGCCAGTAATGATTAAAAGTATAAGATTGATTGACAATAACAGATCCAGTTTTGTTACACTATCAGGATTGCCACCATATTTTATTCAACCCCTTGATTCACACAATGTGGAATTCAGGTTTATAGGTGATACTCTTGGTCAGAGAACATCTAAAATACAGATCATCACACAAAATGATACTTTAATTTATAGCATCACAGGTGATGTAGTTAAGCCAAATATTCAATTAATCACAAAAAATATTGATTTTGGACAAGTACCAATTTTTAATCACAAAACTTTGCAAAAAGTTGTTGTAAACAATTCCGGCGTTGATTCGGTATTGTTCACAAATATCGTAATTTCAGGTCCTGATATTGACCAATTCAATATCATCAATAAAACTGATTCATTTTGGCTGCCTCCCAATGGTGGCACACACTCTCTCCTTGTTGGATTTAATCCTGTAAACATTGGTCGCACATCAACTGTTATCAATTTAGTTTGCAATGGTGTAACGTCACCACTATTTGTTAACTTAACTGGAGAAGGGACTAATCAGTGCGATCCTACCGGATTTACTTATGATAATTTCTTCAAAATTCTCGGTTTAAAATTAGTAGGTGATGCCACGAACAAAGATAGTATAATTCGCCTTACACCTAATGTTGCGGACATGCATGGAGCTGTTTGGTCTGAATATCCAATAAAGGTTTCAAAAGGATTTACTACAGAATTCAAGTTTTCTGTTTCACAAGGTAAGAACAAAGATAATTCTGAAAATTCTTATCCAGGTGCCGATGGATTAGCTTTAGTTATCCAAAACAACAATAATGAGATGCTTGGCACTACTGGTGGAGGAATCGGATACGAAACTATACCGAACAGTCTGGCTATTGAATTTGATATGTTTGCTAACGATTCTCTGCAAATTGAAAATTACATTGATCCAAATGGAAATCATATTGCAATACAATCTGGGAAATTGAAACCTAATTCTGCCAGACATCAATCCGAAGCTCAATTATATATATTGCCTACTTTATTTACGATGAGGTCTGACAGTACTATTTACGTAGTCAGAATCGATTATAATTCAATTGACAAAAAACTAATGTTTTACTTAGATTACAACAAAAAGCCATATAAGAAAATGTTTGAAGTTAGTGATTTCCGAATTGAAGATTATGTAGCCTTAACCAATGGTAAGGCTTATATAGGTTTTACCTCTGCGACAGGTACCTCTTATCAAAATCATGACTTAATATCTTGGACTTACTGCCCTCAGTCAGACACAATTCTGACGATTGAGGAGGTTAGCTTAACTAATTCAAAAAAACCAGAAATGGAAGTAATGATTTCGCCAAATCCAGCCAGAAATTCATATTCAGTAAACATCTTTGCACCTGAAAGTGGATTAGCTGAAATAAATATTATAAACATATTTGGAGTAAGTGTATATACTGATAACTTTTACTTGTTACAAAAAGGATCAAACGAATTGAAACTTGAAAAACTCCCTCTGGCAAGTGGAGCCTATTTTGTAACTGTAAGAAAAGATAGCATTTTTAAGAGAGAAATGCTGATTATTAACTAATATAAGAAATGTTGGATCTGATAGGAAGTATTTGAATGAATCAATTTTCTTCAAACCCATGAATTATGGTGTTTCGAACTTTGTCCATTAACTGCTTTTCTTCAGGTTTGCTCAAATCCGACTTATAGTAAACCGGTTCATGGATAATTAATTTGACTTCAATCGGATTGATTACCCACTGCCCGTATGGAGAAGCATCGAATGAGTGTGTAATGGTTACAGGAATAATCGGTTTCCCTGATTTTGAAGCTAGCATGAAAGCACCACGCTTGAATTCCTTAACTAAGCCATCCTTCGATCGTGTGCCTTCCGGGAAAATAATCAGATTAATGTTCTGTCTAATCAATTTCAATGCTTCTTCAAGGCTTGCCATCGATTTACGGGGGTCACTGCGGTTAATGCCAATAAATGATGATTTTTTCAATTGCCAACCGAAGAGAGGTACTTTCTCAAGTTCTTTTTTATAAATAATCCTGATCTCGCTTGGAATTCCCCGAAAAACTATTGGAATATCGAGCCAAGAGGCATGGTTGGCAACAAAAATATAAGTTTCATCTTCCTTTATATTTTCTTCTCCAATTACCTTCAATTTGACACCACAAACAGCAAGGGCTCTTCCTCCCCAATTCCTATAATGTTTTCTGAACTTATACTTCTTAGGTCTGAAAGTAGTGTTTAATATAACTAAAAAAGAATCGGCAATTGTTATAACAACAACTGCCAATACTTTTAATAGATATGTAATCTTTTTAATCAAGCCAATCTGTGGCATTATTAGATAACAGTAATAATTATTTCTTCAGTTCACATAGCTGAGTGCAAATAATTAGAACTGATGAATCAGTCACACTATAGAATCTTAACAAACCCTGTGGTCTGCATGTAACGACTCCGTCACCTTCTAAAATTCTTAATTGCTTAGAAACATTAGCCTGGAGAAGTCCGGTTGCGTTAATTATATCTGTTACGCATTTTTCTCCTAAAAATAAAGTTCTAAGGATTTTTAACCTTGAAACTTCTGAAAGAATTTTGAATCTTTTGGCTAACATTTTCAATTGTTCGTCGGAAAAGTTAGATTTTTTTTTGCTGTCCATTTGATAACTCCTATTAGAGAATTGTTAAAATCAGTTAGTTAATATTTGTATAATGAAATATTATTTTTTTTATTGCTCAAGAACATTCTAAATTACGAATTTTAAGATACAAATAAAAAAATTAAATTTAAATAACGACATATTTTTTTTTTAAATATACTTACGAACAAAGTCATATAATATTGTATAATATAAAACCAATATGAGACTAAATATGTCGAACATTCTTAAATTAAAATAGACTAATTAATAATTTAATTATTTTTCGATTTATTACTGATTGACTCATCATTTTTCATATTTACTTTTGAAAATGTGTGATTTTTGGCTTATATTAGTGACACTCTGTTTTTAATTATTTTTTTCTTTTATTTTTGGGGGTTTTTCATGAGAATTAAATTATTCACAATTCTTTTAGTGGTATTAGTCAGTTCTTTCTCGCTTTTCTCGCAGGATGCCAGCAAGACTAGCAAAGATGGCGAAGGTGGTATTGGTGTTCAAATGGGAGGAAGTTCATCTATTGGTGGACATGCATTTTATAATTTAGCCGAGGATATGAGGCTTGGTCTTCATTTTGGTTTTGTCTTTGACGGTGGAGCTAAGAAGGAAAGCTCAACTACTGCATTGTTGTTTGCACCATACTTTGAAATGTATTTTGCAAAAATTAATTCATTCAAACCATTCATTGGTGCTGAATTTTCAATTAATTCTGGAACTTATAACTTTTATAATCCTCAAACAGCTCAATATGAAACATCCAGCAGAACAAGCACGGATATTAATATCAATGTTGGTGGCGAATGGGAAGCAACAAAAAAAGTTTCTCTATACGGTGGATTTAACTTTTTTAATATGGCTCTCGATCCAATCAGGATCAAAGTTGGTTTAGGTGGCGTATTTATGGGTATCAACTGGTATGTTTTCTAATATACGTTTAATCTTCTAATAAAGGTTCATCCCAAAACAGGATGAACCTTTTTTGTTAATAAAATTTATCATAATTTGATTAATTTATATTTTATTATTAGCTCAACATTAGATTGAATAATATTTTTCTTAGCTTTATTCAAGTAAGAATAATCAAGTTATCAATATTTTTATGAAGATTTCCGGTTTCACATTTATTCGAAATGCAACAATATTAGGATATCCTTTAGTGGAGTCTTTACGTTCAATTTTGCCGATATGCGATGAAATTATTGTTGCAGTTGGTGATTCCGTTGATGGTACTTTGGATTTGATTAAATCTTTAAATGAACCCAAAATAAAGATCATTGAATCTACTTGGGATGACAAGATGAAAACTGGTGGTTTGATATATTCACAGCAAACAAATTTGGCACTTGGCAAAACCAGTGGAGATTGGTGCCTGTATATACAAGCTGACGAAGTCATTCACGAGAATGATTATGATTTAATTTTGAAAGATATTAACACTGCTGAAAAATCAGTCGGAATTGATGCCCTCCTTTTTAAATATATTCATTTTTACGGAAGTTATGATTACATTGGTACTGGCAGACAGTGGTACCGAAGAGAAATCCGTGCATTTCGCAATACTGGTTCAGTTCAAAGTTGGGGCGATGCTCAGGGATTCAGGAAGATTACAGAAAGTGGCCTTAACAAATTAACAGCACATCAGTCAGAAGCAAGAATTTTCCACTACGGTTGGGTCAGACCTCCAACAGCACAGCAAAAAAAATTAAAACTTGTTCACACTTATTATAATCAGGATGCCGAATATAAGTTATCTGAAGTTGAGGAAAATGCTTTTGATTATAATTCGGCTTATGAACTACTACCTTATCTGGGAAGTCATCCATTGGTGATGAAATCAAAAATATCCGATGATAAGAATTGGACAATGAACTTTGATGCTTCAAAAACAAAGAAAAAGCCATTAGTTATGAAATTAGCAGATAAAATTGAAAATGCTTTTAATTATCGAATAGGGGAATTTAAAGATTTTATTGAGGTCAAGAAATGAAAATCGCTTTTGATGCATCTACACTTTTCAATTTTAGTGGTATTGATACCTACTCCCGTGAACTAATTACTGCTCTGGTAAATTCATCACCGGAAGTGTCAATTAAACTTATAACATCGGAGAATCAATTAAATTTACTGTCAAATAGATTTTCGAATTATTCAAATGTCGAAGTTTTGCCAATGTTCCCTAACAAGGTTTTTTTTGGTAAACCAGGACGATCATTGTTGAAAAGAAAGAAGTCAAAGATTTTAAATGTAAATTCTAAAGATTTTGATCTTATTCATCAAACTAACCCATTCAATACTTTAGGGAATATAACAAACTTAGTTACTACAGTTCATGACCTTATACCTATTTATGACACACATTACGTAAAACCTTACCTCACAAAGAGATATCACGAAAAGTTAAAACTGATTCTTAAGAATTCAAAGGCAATTATTGTACCTACTGAATTTGTAAAAAGGGAACTGATAGAATATAATTCCTTAGCTGCATCCAAAACTTATGTTGTGCACGAAGCAGCATCAAATGAATTTAAACCTACACCGCCTGATATTGAGTTTTTTAAAAAATTTGGACTTGTTAAGGGTGAAAAATTCTTTCTGTATGCAGGTAGAATAGATGCCCGAAAGAACATTGGCGGTCTAATTCAGAGCTATATTGATTTACCTAGTTTTACTCAAAAGGAATTCAAGTTAGTATTAATCGCCAGTGGAGATCATCGATATTTGGACAATTTTCCCAAAATAAAGGAATATGGATTAGAAAATAGAATCATTCATATTAACGGCGTGCAACAGGATGATTTGATAAAATTCTTTTCAAGCAGTTATTGCTTCGTGATGCCATCATTTGCTGAAGGCTTTGGGTTGCCAGTGCTTGAAGCTTTTCAATGCGGCAGTCCGGTAATTTCTTCTAATGTGACATCAATTCCTGAAATTTCTGGTGATGCTGCTATACTTATTGACCCTTTCGATAGAAATCAATTAACAAATGCCATGAACAATATTGCAGAGGATAATTCACTAAGAATTTCATTAATTGAAAAGGGCTTTAAGCAGGTTAGTCAGTTCTCATGGGCAAAAGCTGCAATAGAAACTCTGGCGATATATAAAAAGGTTCTTTAATACAAAAGACTCCATTATTCAGGTCTAATTTTTTCAATAATTCTTAAATAACCTTGATACAACTGATTTACGGAAATACTTTTTATTCCAACAACTTCATCAGGTGACTTTACTACCTCTGAAATATCAGATAAAGGGAAGAACTTATTATAATTAACTTCGTTGCAAATATAAAGACCTAGAACAGGTAGATTAAATGCCGATGCAATATGAACTAAGGAAGTATCAGGTGTTACTAATAATTTTGCCCTTCTTACAATTGAAAATGCATCTTGAATATTATCTGACTGAACTCCTATAACCTTCGATGAATGTTTAATAATTTGATTTACCAATTCTTTATTATCGGATTGGTAAAGTATAATAATTTTTTCTTCATATTCGCTTATTATTCCAATAAATTCAATCCAATAATCTAAAACCCACATCCTATAATCACTGTTTGCAGCGACATTAATTAATACATAATTAGATACTCCCAAAAGCTCTTTATTAATATATTCTTCAGATTTTGGACTTAAGAAGAGTTCAGGTCTGGGTATTTGCTCATTTAAATCTATTTGCAAGTATTCCAATGCTTTAATGCAGCGTTGTGCATAATGTAGTTGTGAATTTTCTTCCTGCGGTGAAATTGAAACATCAAAACTATTAGACCCAATACGGTTGAATCCAATTTTTATCTTAGCATGAGCAATTATTGAAATTAGCTTGCTCTCTCTGGAAAAATGATCCTTAGGATCAATGAGGAAGTCGTATTTCTGTTTTGTTAATTCAAAGTAGGTTTTAAGAATGGAGAAAAATGATTTATGATAAACTAATATTTTGTTTACATTGGGGTTGTTTGTTAAAACATTGAAATTATTTCTTCCGGCAAGAACATGGATTTCAGAATCAGGGTATCTTTTCTTTATTTCAGAGAACATTGGGGTTGCCAAGATCATATCGCCAATTCTACCCAACAGCACAACCAAAATTTTCATTTTATATTAGCCCAATTTATATGCAATCTAAAAAAACATCAATATTTCACTTAAACATCTTATTTTGCAGTAAATAATTAAATACATATGCTATTTTGTATTAATTCATAAGCACTTATCACTTAATTTACAATATACTTACACATTGCTAATTTTCTTTTTGTATAACAATCTGAATTTTCTCCCCTACGAATCCGCCTATCAAAGACACGAAGTAACCAACAATAAAACCAATAATAATAATACCTAAACCTATTTCAGATTCTGTTTGTAAAGTAAGCCTAACAATATTTAATACAAGAGTGATAGTAAGAAAACCACCCAAACCGGCTTCTTTGATAGTTATTCCAGGAGATTTCCAGCCGACGACTAAACCAGTGATGAAAAGAGAAATGAAATATGGCAAAATATAATTCTTCGGATTGTAGCCTAGCAACAGAACTAAGAGATTAATAATTAACATACTTACTGTTACACCCATAATAGTACCGGCAAAGATCCATTCCCATTCGATTTTCAAAGTATTTAATGCTTCTTCCGGCAAAACGCCGTGTTGAAATTTTTCTCCAAGCCATGCACCTAAGTGTGTTAAAATAATGGCGTTCATGTAGATTATAATCCAATCTGAATCCCACATTCCATGAAAACCTTTCAATTGGAGACTAGGGATAACAAAGAATGAAGCAATTGAAATTGCTATTGCACCAATCCCCGGCTCAATAATTGTAACACCTCTGGATAGATACCCAATTGTAAATCCTGTTATAATAAATCCCGAGAGAATTGCCATTGTTGGGAATAATGCCGTGGCAAATTGATCACCAGTAGTAAAAGCAAACCCAACAACCAAAATTAATCCTATCATTATTGATAGTAGAAGTGCAGTGTAGTTTAGTTTCATAATTTCTATTTTTATGTTTTTTCAGTAAAAGTATTTTTTTCAGGATAACCCATTAGCCGTCCGAATACGGAAAGGTTTTCAAAATTTTCAAAAATAATTTTCATAATCACAATCAGAGGGACTGAGAGGAACATACCAGGTAGTCCCCATATATAGCCCCAAAATAGTAATCCAAAAATAACAGCTATCATATTCAGTTTTAATCTGTCACCCATTATTTTAGGTTCAACGATACTTCCAAATATGAAATTAGATACAAATACGATTATAGTCATAATCAGCGTTGTTTGTCCGCTATCAAACTGAATCAATCCCATTGCAACAGCAAACATTGTAGCAATCAGCGAACCAAAATTGGGGATAAAATTAAGGAAAAAGGCTAGAATACCCCAGAATAAAAAGAACTTAATGCCAAAGCAAAATAAAATTATTGTGTAAGACAATGCGGTTATTAGATTTATCAAACTTTTGTATTTAATGTAATGTACTAAAGCCGATTGGATTCTGTCAAAACTTTTCAGGACTGGCTTGTCGTTAATATCCCCGGATACATATGAAATGAAATTTCTGGAATCACTCATTCCAAAGAGAAAAATCATGTAATATATAAGAAATATGACGAATGAACCGGCAAATGAACTCACGCCTCCGGCAACATCGCCTAACAACTTCGAAACAAACTGAGTAGTAACAATACTCTTTATAAATTGATTGATATTTGTTATGTCAACGTTATAACCTGTTGATGTTTTAAAAGAAGACAGAAGAATATCAATCCTGCTCAATAACCTAGAAAGAAAAAATTCCTTATTAATTGCTATTTCATTAACGGTATTAACGACTATTACAATCAGAAAATTCATCAAAACTAATGAAATAATAAGAAGTAGGGGAATTGACGCCCACTGAGGCAACCTTCTTTTTTTCAAATAAATGATCAATGGGTTTACCAGCAATGCACTCATCAGAGCCATTGCCAAAGGAATTAGCAAAGTCTGAAGCTGACTCAGTAAAAAGAAAATAAGAACAAACAGGAGAAACAGCAGAATGTTCTTAATGGCTTGAAGATTATCCATAATTTATCAACATATTAGTTGAACATTTTAACAATTTCATCAAATTTAGAAAGTAATCCATCTAACTCTAATATTTCCTTACCACCTGCAGTTGCCAGATGAGGTTTTCCACCACCACCTCCTCCAAGACGTTTAGCCGCTTCACCTACAAGTTTTCCGGCAGGATACTTCTTAGTTAGATCATCTGTCACAACACAAACCAGCTGAGCTTTATCTTCAATAATTGAAGCCAGTAATCCAATCCCTGAGGTTTTCAGTTCATTTCTCAACAATTCTCCAGCTGTTCTGAGTTGATCCAAATTTTCAGCTTCTACCTTAGAAATAACTAATTTTATTCCATCAATTAGTTTTGCGTTTGATACAAGATCTGATAAAGTAGATCCAATCTCCTTAGACTTTAAACCGGCTATCTCTTTGTCAAATTGCCTTATTTTTTCCTTTAATTGTTCATTTTCCAATGCCTTAACATGAATTTGCTCATAAAGTTTATCGATAAATAGCTCAACTGCTTTTCCTGTAATAGCTTCGATTCTTCTAACTCCTGCTGCAATTGAAGATTCGGTTATAATTTTAAAAAATCCTATCTCGCTTGTATTCCTAACATGCGTACCGCCACAGAATTCAGACGAATACTTTTCATCCATTGTTACTACTCTGACAATATCTCCATATTTATCACCAAAGAACATTTTTGCCTTAGAATTTTTCTGAGCTTCTTCAAGTGGAAGAACATTTGTCTGGATAGTGATAGCATCCAGGATTTTTTCATTGACGATTTCTTCAATTGTCTTCAAATCATCGGAACTGACTTTCTCGAAATGGTTGAAATCAAAGCGTAAATAAGCAGGTGCAACCAATGATCCGGCTTGCTTGATGTGATTGCCAAGGATACGATTTAATGCTTCATGAAGCAAATGAGTTGCAGAATGGTTTCTCATTATGCTCTTTCTTCTCTTAGCGTCAACCTTGGCTATGGCAGTATCACCGACTAAGTTCTCAACTTCACGGTCGCAGAAGTGAATAATAGCGTTTGAGACCTTACGAACATCATTAACAATGTATTTTTCTCCACCAAGAATAATCTCACCGATATCGGACACCTGACCACCACTTTCTGAGTAGAATGGAGTTTTGTCAAGAACAATCTGATTTTCATTTACGTAAATTACTTTACCTTCGGTTGTCAGCTCATCATATCCGGTGAATACTGATTCAGCATCAATATCAGGTATTTCAATATCCTGATGTTGTACTTTTCGGGCTGAACGTGAACGTTCTCTCTGAAGGGTCATTTCCTTATCAAAACCTGCTCTGTCAACTGCAATTCCTCTTTCACGGGCAATTAACTCAGTCAAATCCAGCGGGAATCCAAACGTATCATACAATTGGAATGCATCGCTGCCTGATATTTCGGCTTTTTGATTTTCATCAAATTTTGAAACGATATTTTCGAATATATCCAATCCACGCTCTAATGTCTGTAAAAAGCTATCTTCTTCTGATTTTATAACTCTTTCGATTGTGGATCTATTCTTTTCCAACTCGGGGAAAGTCTCTCCCATAATTTCAATTAATATTGGAAGCAATTTGTAAATTACCGGTTCACGGAAACCCAAATTCCTTGCGAATCTGCAACCACGACGAAGAATTCTGCGAAGAACATATCCCCTACCCTCATTACTAGGCAATGCACCGTCAGCAATAGCAAAGGACAAAGTACGAACATGATCGGCAATCACTCTCATTGCTATTCCATCGGGATTGGTCAGATCTGCAAAGTATTTCTTGTTGCTCAATCTTTCCAATTCATTGATTATTGGCATGAAAACATCAGTTTCATAATTTGAATTCTTGCCCTGAATGACTGAACAGATTCTCTCAAAACCCATGCCGGTATCTACGTGCTTAGCTGATAGCTCTTCGAGTGATCCATCCATTTTGCGATTGTATTGAATGAAAACGAGGTTCCAGATTTCAATTACTTCGGGTACACCTGCATTAACCAATTTTCCTCCAGACAAATCAGGAGTTCTGTCGAAATGGATTTCCGAACATGGCCCGCAGGGACCTGTTTCACCCATTTCCCAGAAATTATCTTTTTCATCAAATCTATGAATTCTTGATTCGGGTAGATAGTGTTTCCAAAGCTCATAAGCTTCATCGTCAGTTCTGAACACAGTAACATGCAGTCTCTCTACTGGAAGATTCCAGACCTTTGTTAATATTTCCCAAGCCCATTCGATAGCTTCAGATTTATAATAATCACCAAAACTCCAGTTACCAAGCATTTCGAAGAATGTATGATGATAAGTATCAACTCCTACTTCTTCGAGGTCATTGTGTTTTCCGCTGACGCGGATACATTTCTGAGTGTCGGCAGCACGGGTATAATCGCGTTTGCCTTGTCCCAGGAATACATCCTTGAACTGGTTCATTCCTGCATTTGTGAAAAGGAGTGTTGGGTCTCCATAAGGTATTACGGGAGCACTTTGTACTATTCTATGTAATTTTGTACTAAAGAAATCTAAAAATGATTGTCTAATTTCCTTGGATGTCATTCAGTTAACCTCACGATAAATTTAAATTTATATAAACTACAAAATTAACAAAGACTGATCTAAATTTTTTTATTATTTTATTCTGAAAATTTAATGTGAAAATAATAACCTAAAAATATATTAGAATTTAATGTTTTGTTCTTTCTCGAATGGCTAATGTGAAATAGATACTAATTATCAGTTTTTAAATGGCATATAAGGTGATGAAATGAAAATTTTAATATTTTTATTGATTTCAATATTGTTTATTTATTCGTGCTCAAAAGAACAACCAACCCAACAAAACAATGTTGAGAAATATCAATTAGTTCTCAATGACAGTTACTGGACTGAGGTCACTGATACAATTATAGTGCGTATCAAGACAAAAAATTATTCATATTTTTCTGAATTGGTACCCACTATAATTGATGATAGCATAACTTACCAAAATCAGTTAAATACTGAAGGATCAGTACTGCCTTACATTGATTTTGGCACTAGAACATTAATTGGTTCAAAAACATTTACAGGTTTTGCTTCTTTTAATTATCAGGTTTTTAAAAAGAATATTGATAATAAATACAAATTTATAATAAATGAGATACCTAAAGATTCTGTTTGGCAAAAATTGATTCGACTTACGGGTTTGCACTTTGTGGCTATACCCAAAATCAATGAAGGTTCTACTTTTGAAATAATTTATTTAATAAATGGGCAATAAGATTAAAATGCAAAAAGTTATTAATATGCTGATGTTCTCATTTTTCGAATATTTTTTGACTATAATTTTTTTGGGTTCAAATCGAAACTAGAATTGATGTCTCTGATTTGGCACCTGGGATGTATTTTGTGCGAATAGGAGATAAAGTCAGCAAATTTGTAAAGTTGTAAAAATATTCGGTAAATTTGCAATACGGTAATTGATGAATTCATTACCATTTATTGTAATTTTAACCAAATTATAGATAGGAAAAACAATGGCTGGTATTAAAGGTACAAAAACAGAACAGAACCTGCTCAAAGCATTCGCAGGTGAATCACAAGCACGCAATCGTTATGAATTCTTCGCTTCACAGGCACAAAAAGAAGGATTTGAACAAATCGCTGCTATATTTATGGAAACATCTCTTCAAGAAAAAGAACATGCAAAAAGATTCTTCAGCTTCCTTGAAGGTGACGGACTTGAAATCACTGCTACTTATCCTGCCGGTAAAGTGGGCACAACAGCAGAAAATCTGTTAGCTGCTGCAAATGGCGAGAATGAAGAATGGACATTGCTTTATCCTGCATTTTCTGACATCGCACGCGAAGAAGGATTCCCCGAAATCGCGAATGCATTCAAACTTATATCCAGAGTTGAAGAAATGCACGAAAAGAGATACAGAAAACTTCTGGCAAACGTTGAAGCAGGCAAAGTATTCAAAAAAGATGAGAAAGTCAATTGGAAATGCCGCAACTGTGGCTACATCCACGAAGGTACATCAGCACCCGGCAAATGCCCTGCCTGCCTTCACGATCAATCCTACTTTGAATTGCAGGAAGATAATTATTAAAATTTACAAAATAAAAAAAATCCCTTATCTTAATTGATAGGGGATTTTTTTTACCTAAACTGCTTTAATCTGTCAACCCTTAATTACATCAATCCTTCTTTACCAAAATTTTATTTACTCACAATGATTTTAGTATAACCTAGCAAATTTTTATCTTGACTTCGAGCTACTATGAAATAAAACCCTGGATACAAATTTAAATCAAGAGTTATTTTGCTTTCACCTTCATCAATATTCATAAATTTCAATGAAGTTATTTTTTCCCCATTTTGACCGTAAATATCAAGATAACAATTTTCGAAGTATTTTTTAGATATTAATTTTAATTCTACACGACTATCAGTAATTGGCAACGGAGAAGCTGTCATTTTAATTAATCCATAATCATTACCAAAAATTAAACCATTGAAATTATGTTTTACATCGTTTGCGTGTGGCACTTCTGGAATAGTTTCTTTAAAAAACACTAACCCATTACTATTTGTGTCAATTGGTTGAAAATACTTATACCAGAAAATTCTACTATTTGCACTATCAGAAATATCGATTCTTCTAGCATAATTAAATGATAATGTACCGTTAACATTAAAAACAGAATCACAAAATGTAATTAATTTATTAAAATAAATACTATCAAGCTGTTTAATATCCAACTGTGAACATTTATAGAGATAATATTGGTTAGAATCAGAATATTCGAAGAATGTAGATTTTGAAATATTTGATTGCGTGTACTTAAGTTCCATACCATATGGTGTATCTCCTGTTCTTCTTGTTGATATTCTCAGATAGACTGGAATAGATGCAAAATTATCAGGTAAATTTACTGATCGATTTATATGATCAGGTTGAGTTCCATAATATTGAGCGATAACTGAATTGTGATTCTGATTAATCCCCACACTATCAATGCTAAATAAAACCTGATTATTTGAAGCCCTTACTAATTGTAATACCCATTCATTATCATCCATGATCCGATTTGCACCACCGACATTAAAAACAGCATCTTGATACGATCCACCACCCGAACCACCAGCACCTTCACCTTCAAAAGTAGCCCAACAAGGAACCATTACACTCATCATCCTGAAAAATGATATTTGCGAGCCAGAAAAATAGTTAAACGTTTCTGTCCTCGATTTTGGAAGTAGTATTAAATCCTCCCCTTGTAATGAATCCCCCATAATCCAAAAATTTGAATTTATGTTCAAATCTTTAATAAAAGGTGTTATAGTATTATTGATATTGCTAATTTTAAATTCACCGATTTCATAATTTACAGTAACTGTATCAAAGTTATTAGTAAATTTAAAATAATGAAGGAATTTCCAGTTGTTATCGCTTAATGCAAAAAATGCATTATTAAAATCACAACCAGCTTGCAAAGCTGAGTTGGAATAAAGAATAATAAGTATTAGATGAAACAAAATTTTTATTTTATAATTTTTCATTTTAGATCCTTTTATTAATTTTGAAAACCAGCTACTGGATATCTCCACGTCGAATATGACCATATACAACCAGGCATATTGTGTAAAAGCGGATAGCAGATAAACTCACAGTCAGGAAAGTCTAGGTTTTCATTGCAATAAAGATTATCACATTCATAGGTTTCTGAAATATGCCATTGCTTGTAAACACAGCAGGGAATCCAAGGAGATTCTAGAATTGTACAAGGAATTATCCTATCATAATCATCTCCATAAATATGGCACCTTGCTTCACATTCTTGACGAAATTTTACACAACCATTTTTACAATGATAGATTAAATGAACTTGATTCCCTTCCTTTCTTTTTTCGCAACAGGGTGGAGTGCAAGGATTTGGATTTGTGGGATTTTTAATATTTGCACTCATATCTAATGAAAATACAAATAATGAAATAAGTATTAATAGAGATTTGTAAAGTTTTGTTTTATACATAAATAGACTCCCAATTGAGATTAGTTTAACTTAATAATTTTATTTAGATTGCTACAGTATCTTATATTTTCAAATTATTTTAGTAAATATTTTCAGAGTCTTTATTCAGAACATAATGGATTATTTAATAAATCAACAGTAATTATTAAAATACTATCTAACTATATTATTA
>CAIOZA010000141.1 GCA_903862655.1 uncultured Ignavibacteria bacterium | reverse complement strand
TGGTGGTCAAACTGCTTTGAACATAGCCCTTGAACTATACGACAAAGGAATTATCCAGAAGTATAACATCGAACTTCTGGGAGTTAACCGCGAGTCAATCGAAAAAGCCGAAAAGAGAGATTTGTTCCGTCAGGCTATGGATGAGATCAATCTACACTCTGCTAAAGGAAAAACTGTTCACAATTTGGCTGAGGCACTCGAATTTGCTAAAGAACTTGATTTCCCTATTATTATCCGTCCTTCGCTAACTCTTGGCGGTACCGGCGGCGGTGTTGCCAATGACATTAAGGAATTTGAAACAATCGTTTCTTATGGATTAGACTTATCACCTATTCGCGAAATACTTATCGAAGAATCACTGATCGGCTGGAAGGAATTCGAGTTCGAAGTAATGCGGGATATCAAGGATAACGTTGTCATTGTTGCTTCCATCGAAAATTTTGATCCAATGGGCGTTCACACCGGTGACAGTATAACTGTTGCACCGGCACAGACTCTGACCGACAAAGAGTATCAGGAACTGAGAGATGCTTCAATTGCCGTCATACGTAAAGTCGGAGTAGCCACAGGCGGATCGAATATCCAATTTGCAGTTAATCCTGACAATGGAGATATTAGGGTTATCGAGATGAACCCTCGTGTATCACGCAGTTCAGCTCTCGTATCGAAGGCAACAGGATTCCCGATTGCTAAGATTGCCGCTCAGCTCGCAGTCGGACTTACACTTGACGAGATCACAAACGACATAACCCGCTCCACTCCTGCTTCATTCGAACCGACTATGGACTATATTGTGGTGAAGATTCCACGCTGGGACTTCGAGAAATTCAAAGTATCGTCCAATCTCACAACACAGATGAAGTCAGTTGGTGAGGTAATGGCAATCGGATCAAACTTCCGCGAGGCTATGCAGAAAGCTTACCGTTCATTGGAAATTGGAGTAAATGGATTAATATCCAATGAAACTACAGCTTTTACTGACGACGAGTTATTGACAAAACTTAAAATTCCGACACCATTGACTCCATTCCTTTTGCGCGAAGCATTTATGCGTGGAATAGATATAGATACACTTTTTGAAATCACAAAAATAGACCGCTGGTTTCTGAATAACATTTTCCAGATTGTAGAAATGCAGAATCATCTGGCTACGCTTAATTTGGAAGAAATGGATGCAGAATTACTTAAATCTGCCAAACTAAGCGGATTTTCTGATGGACAAATTTCTAAGCTTTTGAATTGCGCTACTCCTGAAGTCAGAGAAAAACGCAAATCTCTCGGAGTTATTCCTACATACAAGAAAGTGGACACATGCTCTGCCGAATTCGAAGCTCATACTCCTTACTTCTATTCTACTTACATGAAAGAAAATGAATCGATTGCTACTGATAACAAAAAAGTAGTGATTCTTGGCGGCGGACCCTTCAGAATAGGACAGGGTCTTGAATTCGATTACTGTGCCTCGCAGGCATCGCTAATGCTCAAGCAAATGGATTATGAGATCATAATGATTAACTGTAATCCTGAGACTGTTAGCACTGATTACGATACATCGGACAAACTCTACTTCGAGCCTGTTAACTTCGAAGATGTAATGAACATCATTGAGCTTGAAAAGCCAATGGGAATAATTCTCCAGCTTGGAGGCCAAACTCCGCTTCGTCTTTCCAAAAAACTGCTAGATGCAGGAGTTAATATTCTTGGAACATCACAGGAAAATATTGATATTGCAGAAGATCGCGGTAAATTCATCGCCTTGCTTGAAACTCTTAAGATCTTCTATCCTCCCGGTGGAGCAGCTTTCGAAGAAAATGATGCAATGGCGATCGCGCGAAAAATTGGCTTCCCTGTTATTGTTCGACCATCTTATGTGCTCGGTGGAAGAGGAATGGCAATAGTTTACAACGAAGCTGACCTGATGGGCTACATTCGGGAGGCCGCAAAAGTCAATCACGAACATCCTGTCCTCATCGATAAGTTCTTAGAGAATGCAATCGAAATCGATGTTGATGCTGTTTCCGATGGCAACAAAACTATCATCGCCGGAATAATGGAACACATCGAAGAAGCCGGAATCCACTCCGGAGATAGTTGTTCGGTTCTACCGGCATATAATCTACCGGCCGCGATAAGCGACAAAATAAGAGAAGTAACTTATAATATTACCAATGCATTAAAGATATGTGGTTTTATAAATATACAGTACGCCATCTGGCAAGACGAAGTTTATATTATCGAAGTTAATCCGCGTGCATCCAGAACTGTTCCATTCGTCTCCAAATCTGTTGGCATTCCTCTTACAAAACTAGCAGTCAGAGTAATGCTCGGCGAAAAGCTCGATACGATGAATGTACCGAATCCGGGTTTTGTAGGGCATTACTCAGTGAAAGCACCTGTGTTCTCTTTCAATAAATTTCCCGGAGTTGACACAGTTCTCGGTCCGGAAATGCGTTCCACAGGCGAGGTTATGGGCATAAGTGAATTCTTCGGAGAAGCTTATGTCAAGTCACAGCTGGCAGCAGGAAATATTCTGCCGGCAAGCGGGAAAATATTCATTAGCGTTAATGACTTCGATAAGAAAGCTGTCGTTCCGATTGCTCTAAAGCTTGTTAAACTCGGATATGCAATTTACGCAACTCTCGGTACTTACAGTACCCTGCATGTCGAAGGTGTGCCTGTCAATCTTATCCACAAGATCGGTCAGGGAAATCCGAATGTTCTCGAAATGATTAACTCCGGTGAGATTGGAATGATAATCAACACACCAATGGGACGCAAGGCTTATCAGGACGACCTGATGATACGTAATGCCGCACTACAGAAGAAAGTTCTATGCATCACCAATCTTTCAGCTGCAAAAGCTGCCTCAGAAGGAATGGAGTGGATGCAGAAGCATCAGATAACGCTATACGGTGCATTGAAGAATAGGATGTAGAATCGAGATTTAATAACAATTAATAAATGGGATTTTCGTTTCAATACTGAATCTAAATTGGAGATAGAAATGTATCAGGTAACATCCCAAAAATTAGTGAATGAATCGGGGAAATTAACAGGAATGTTAATCAAAAAAAGTGAATATCTAAAGTTGAAGGATTATATCGAAAACTTAGAAGATTCATTGGAGCTAGCGAATGCTATCAAAGAATCAGAAGGTTTCAGATTATGGGATAACTTTGTCGCAGAATACAAAACCAATCACAAATGAGCTATTTGATTATAATTGAATCAAAAGCAGAAAAACAATTATCCTCAATTGAATCATCTCATGCACTAAAAATCATTGAAGCTATCGATAAACTCAAAGAAGTTCCAAGACCAAGGGGCAGTGTTAAACTACAGGTTTTTGATGGTTTTCGAATCAGGGTAGGGAATTATCGTGTTCTTTATACAGTCAATGATTCACAGAAAATTGTAACTATTTACAAAGTAGCAAAACGTGATGATGCCTACAATTAATATACCTTCTATACATTTATACTTAACACAAATTTAGCAATAAAGCTAAAAATTAATCTGTAAAATCTGAATTAGTAAACATAAGTCACTAATGAACGATCTAGGTTAATTAAAAACTAATACAAGCAAGTTTTTAAAGTAGTAAATGCCCCAGAAATCGGACAATTAATATAAAGCTAATGATGCTACCCAAAAATCCACTCAATATGAATGTCAATCTGTAGTTCTTAGGGACTACGTAAAAGAGGATAAAGAGAAGCAGGATTATTCCCAGCCAAAATAGTATTAAATCGGAATAATAACAATTCAATCCCAAATATTTCCAGAATTTTGCTTCGTCACATAATTTCCTATGTGCAATCAAATCTATACCGATCACAATAGTTTCCCTTAAAAAAAACAAACTCATCATCAATGCCAGCCAATCAACACATTTGATAAGTATTTTCCTTCTTCGCCGGATAAACCAAATCATAAATCCTGTGATACTCATGAGCAAAGTAAACAGATTCCCGCTGGATTCAATTATCGCATAATTTCTCTCATCGAGTTTAACAAGTTGAACCCATTCCTTGTCTTTTCTAAATGCCTGAGAAGTATCTCCACGACTGGTATAACTTTTTCTGATTTTATCGTAAGAAGATTCCATAGAGTCATTATAGAACATGCATCTGCCAATATAACGGTTATAATAACCAGAATAACCGATTGAAGTGGCTGTAGCCTTTTTTATATTCTCATTCAGAAAATAGCCAACTAATATAATAGTTATAAAGCCGATCGTAAACGACATAAACCTCTTCACATCTCTACTCCTTCTTCCCCATTTTTATCCAGATATAATATACCGGAAGACCGAGCAGGACTATCATAAGTCCGGGCCAAGTGTATAAAGGTTTATAGATAAGCAACACAATCATCATCACAGTTGCCAAAATAATATACAATGCCGGGAGGAACGGATAGCCAAAAGCCTTATAGGGACGCTCAGCGTCAGGCTGTTTGCGTCTTAGAATAAATATTCCGCTGATGGTCATTATATAAAACAGAAGTGCCGCAAACACAACGTAGTCCAGCAGATCGCCGTAAGTTCCCGACAAACAAAGCAATGAGCACCAAATCGCCTGAAATATCATAGATTTTGCTGGAACGCCATTGCTGTTCAGCTTAGCAGAGCTTTTGAAGAATAATCCGTCGAGAGCCATAGCATAATATATTCTCGATCCGGCGAGGATCAGTCCGTTATTACAGCCAAAGGTTGAAATCATAAT
>CAIOZA010000140.1 GCA_903862655.1 uncultured Ignavibacteria bacterium | reverse complement strand
TCCGTCAGCCAAATAAACCAGTCCTTCGATATCTTCGTATTTTGTCCCAGAATCCAAAGCTTTTAGAAGCTGAAGAAGACTTTCCTCTCCTTCGCCATGAATCCCGAACTCAGGTTTGAATGTATCGAACAGCAAACCGGGATAGATTGAATATCCCGAACCACCTATAATTATCTTTGTATTTACACTTTTACGTATTTGAGCAATGATTGATGAATAGTGACTGATGAAGAACTCTGAGTTCATTGAATCAACATTGTCGATGTTTCTGAGCGAAACTCCTACATAATCCGGTTGAAACTCTTTAAGCTTTGCATCCAGTTCGGTAAAATTTGAAGTCATTATGTCGAACAACTGAATTTCATAGTCAGGCAGTCGGGGTGTTAGATAAGACATAAGGTAAGATAACCCCAAAGGATAGACCGGATAGGGCACCGCAAAGTTATTAGCCGATATAAATAAAAGTTTCGTCTTCAAAGTCTAATTCCAGAACTTATAATAATTGAACCACTGCAGAGGATATTCTCTGACAATTTTCTCCAGCTCGATAATGTAATCTTTCATCGCTTTTTCGATGTTAGATTTAATTTCTAATCTTGACGATTCAGAATAATAAACCTTAGGTTGAGTTGCAGAAAAATGATAATGTCTGGCACTTTCCTTCATAGCAAACACAAAAGAAACAGGAACATTATACCTGCAAGCCAGATAGAAAGGTCCTTTGGGAAAAAGAGCTTTTGCTCCCATAAAATCTACTTCCAAAGCATCTTCAGCCGAGATAAACCTATCCCCGTGCATACATAGTAGTTCCTTAGCTTTTAATGCGCGGTTGATTTCAAAAACGTGCGACAAGTCATCCTTAATTACAATTATATTGAAATTCTTCTCTTTTAAAGTAGTGTCGAAGAACTGTTTAAGCTTCTGATGCTCAGCATCAAACATGAGGATATTGAATTTTGTCTCGATTCTGTTCAGCAGCTGACCAGCAATCTCCCAGTTGCCGACGTGAGCACTGATAAGAATACCACCGTCCTTCATATTGCGGATATAATCCTCATTCTCAAAATTATATGAGAAATCAGTAAATATCCCAGAGAGCAGTGCAGTCTTGTCAAGAATTGTCTTCCCGAATGTAAAGTAATTCCAATAGATGCTGATTACAGCTTTAATCAGGGAATATTTATGAATCTTTCTGAAGTAAAAGAAAGGATGTTCTTTGCCGGTAAATAGAAAGTAATAGAATGAAACAAATGCCAGAAAAGAATATGCGAACCCCAAACCGAAGGTTCGGAGGAAAAATATGAAAATGCTGTACCCAAGCACATTCCCCCTACTCTTACCTTTCCATCTGGGCATATTTTTTTAGATTAAAGTTTAATTACAATTAGCCTGAATATAATCATAGAAATCATCAAGAGTAATGACATTGACCAGGTCTTCAGCTTTGATCTTGAATTTAAAGGTTTTTTCTACAATTATGGCAATATCGATAAAATCGAGACTGTCTATACCTAAATCTGTTTTCAGATTAGAATCGGGCTTTATTTTAGACTCATCAACTTCGAATTCATCGATGAGAAATTCATTCACTTTTTGTATTATTTCGTTCTTTTCCATTATATACCATTTATTTATATTTTTGAACTATCAAAGACGAATTAGTGCCGCCGAATCCAAATGAATTAGAAAGGAAGCAGTTAATTTGAGTATCTATTGTTTTAGATGCTATATTCAATTTTGCAGAATCCTCATCGGGGTTCTCGAAATTAATATTAGGAGCAACGAATGAATTCTGCATCATAATCATCGAGTAAACTATCTCGCTTGCGCCAGCCATCCAACATTCATGTCCTGTCATAGATTTTGTAGAGCTGACGAAAGGTCTGGCATTGCTGAAAGCTTCGTGAATTGCTTTTGCTTCATTCATATCTCCTATCGGAGTGGATGTAGCATGAGCATTAACATAATCAACCTCTTTCTGTTTGAGTTGAGATTGTTTCATTGCCATGACAATAGCCCGCTTCGGACCATCTACATTTGGCTGAGAAATATGCTCGCCATTCGAAGAAAAGCCATAACCTATAACTTCTCCAAGAATCGGTGCACCACGCTTCAGAGCCGATTCAAGATCTTCTAAGATGACGGTTGCCGCTCCACCACTAGGCACGAGACCGTCTCTGTCCCTGTCGAAAGGTCTGGAGGCTTTTTCGGGTTCATTTTCTCTGATAGAAAAAGCACTGAGTCCATCGAATGCGCCCATGGATAACGGATTAATCTCCTGTGCTCCACCGCAGATAATAGTATCCTGCCACCCATGCATTATAAGGAAATATCCAAGTCCTATTGAATGCGATCCGCTTGCACATGCTCCACTAACTGTGAAGTTAATTCCCTTCAGCTTGAACATAACGGACAAATTCATAGTTACGGTTGAATTCATCGACTGAAAAATCGAGCCGGAGCCTAGCATTGTTGTATCTTTAGTCTCCCGAATTCTATCGATGCCTTCGATAGTTGCCTGAGCAACGCTATCGTTACCGAAAAGAATACCGACCTCACCTTTATCAAGATAATCCTGGTCGAGATTTGCAATTTTTAATGCTTCTATTGTGGACATATAAGCGAATTCGGCAGGTTCTCCCATGCCAACCCGCATTCTTCTGTCTATCTTTCCTTTGAGATTGGGCCGTTCAACCCTACCCGTAAGACCTGACCGAAAGCCCATCTCTTTGCGAGCTGTCTCAAGATAAATACCGGATTTGCCGTTATAGAGTGACTCTCTTACTTCTTCCAGATTAGTTCCGATACAACTATAAATTCCAATGCCTGTTATTACTACTCTTCTCATAAAAATCTCATTTTTTTAACTGTACAATCCGCCATTGATTGAAATCACCTGGCCTGTGATATATGATGCTTTGTCAGATGCCAGAAAGCCAACAAGCTCGGCAACCTCTGAGGATTCTCCAAACCTGTTGAGCGGAATCATGGATTTAAGTTCCTTTTCATTTAGTCCGTCTGTCATTTCGGTTTTTATAAAACCCGGTGCGACAGCATTGACCGTAATATTCTTTTTGCCCAATTCCTGTGCTAGAGCTTTAGTAGCTCCGATAACGCCAGCTTTGGATGCGGAATAATTTGCCTGACCAGGCAATCCTTTCAGACCGGATAATGAGACGACATTAATGATTCTGCCGTGTTTATTCATTACCATATCCTTTATCAAATGACGTGTAACGTAGAAAAAACTGTTAAGATTTGTATCAATGACTGATGACCAGTCATCATCGGACATGAAGAACATAAGATTGTCTTTTCTGATTCCGGCATTGTTCACAACTACGTCTATGTAGTCTCCTTCATGCTCTAAAAGCCATTTCCCGAGGCTTTCAGTTACCTGCGTCTTATCAGATACATCAAACTTCAGCAGAAAAGCTTCTCCTCCGGACTCTTTTATTAATCTTAGAGTCTCAAATGCTTCAGAATCATTTGATTTATAATTAATAAGAACGGAAAAACCGTCAGAAGCTAGTTTCAAACTTACAGCCCTGCCGATTCCTCTCGATGCTCCGGTAACTAGTGCAAATTTCATCTTTATATTAAGATTGAGTATTGTTTACAAAAGAAAATATTTATTTTTAAAAAAGTCTGTAACATGCAATATAGCAATAAATTCAATTGCATTCAACGCTAAATTAGGTTAAAGCTTACTGCTAACCCATCATGCTACAAAATCAGAGGATTAATAAAATTATTTGTTAAATCCTTGAGACGCAAAATTAACAAAAAATAAATAGATTAGGAATCTTTTGATTATGTGGTGGAGAGATTTATATCGTTGGTCAGTGTAAGACTGCAAACTTGAAAGGAATGATCTCTCCTTCGAAACTTAGTATGGCAAAGTAGATGCCCTGATTTAGTGATTGATTGCTTAAGTCTAAAATTCGATAATCACATGAATTGGATTCGTTAATGATGGGCGAAACAACGTCACTTCCGCTAAGATCGGTAACCCTTAGATTTATAACGCCTGCATGAGGCAAAGTAAGAACTAGACGAGAGGTAAGCTGATCAAAGTATAAATAGTCCTTAAAATTATTTAAAGTGTTAACCGAGGTGGGCACATCCAATGGAGTTCCCCAGGTTTTACCGTTCTTATTGTAGTAGTGAAGTTTCTTCCATACAAAACCATACCCAAAATTCTCAACATAATAAGCGCCACATCCCTCGACATATTCATAAATCCTGTCATAAACGCGATTTATCTCTCTATAACAAGAGTCCTGATTTTGATAATACGCAAAATCATTATATATAACCTGCCTTCCGCCGTACTTATTGATTGTTACAAGAAAATCAATAAGTGGAATTCCTGCATAGTTTATCATTCCGATTGTTGATTCCTCAGGTTCGAATAAAGGATAGTCACCAACATTGATTCTTTCACTGGCTTCCCTGTATTTATAGCTTGTATCGGACTTATAGCCGTTCAAATTGATATATTTGATAAAATTTGCATAAGTATATTCCCATGTATTCGAATCAATAATCTGCTTATCGATTACCCTAATAATGTTCTCACTAATATTGCCATATTGTGCCTCATCGGTATCCCCCTCGGAATAATGAAATTCATCACCAATATCATAATCGAAAACCTGACGGAAAGTGATTGGCTTAATCCCTGTCATTGGGTTAGGTATCCCGCAAATTTTAAATTCATTATGCAATGAATCCGGAAAATATCTCCAATCAAATGCCGTAATGAAGCCATAATTCTTGGACAACTTGAACGACCTGTTGTTTGCAGGATGATTGATTCCAAAATTTTGGCTGTTCTTTACTGTAAGAGTTATTGTTTTTACCGTATCAAAGATATTACCGACAACAGGCAGAAAATCTATCGAGGATACTACAGCCTCGATGAGTGTATCTTTTTTGAATTTGTATAATATCCAGCTTTCATATAATGAAGCATTAGTTAGGAATAACAATGAGTCATTTCTGATTGAAATTATGAAACTAGTATCCTTTCCTGCTATAATCTTTTTGCCTATCCACGATGGACCATCAATAACTGTACATTGATCATAAATCTTTGGATTGTACTTAGTTTCGGGAGATTTGAAGTTGAAATATTCTACAGCAAATGTTTTCTTTAGGACAGAATCTATTACTATGGTAGCAAGCATTGTGTCCGATTTAATCTGAGGCTGATAAATTTTATAAGAAAACTGTCCCCCCTGTTTAACTATAGAATAATCCTGCGAATAGCCACTATTCAGTAAAGTAAAAAATATAGTTATAATTAGAGAAAACTTCATTGTTTAACTTTTGAATAAAATATTGTATTTTAGTGATATCGAAAAAACTCAGATATTATTTTAAAAAGTGTAAATATGAAATCTTTCAGAAAAGAACTTTGGTTCCAAACCTCACGGAGAAGAGAATACATCAACATCACACACGAGGTTGAGAAATGTTTGATCGAAAGCAGCGTTAGAGAAGGCATAGTGCTGGTCAATGCAATGCACATTACAGCCAGCGTTTTCATCAACGACGACGAAATGGGATTGCACAGCGACTTCGAAGTGTGGCTCGAGAAGCTTGCTCCGGAGAAGCCATATAATCAGTACAGGCACAATGGTTATGAGGACAATGCGGATGCACATCTGAAGCGGCAAATAATGGGACGCGAAGTAACAGTCGCAATAACAGAAGGTAAACTTGATCTTGGACCTTGGGAACAGATATTCTATGGCGAATTCGACGGAATGAGACGCAAGAGGGTTCTTGTAAAAATAATTGGTGAATGAATCGAACTGCCAATATCCACAAAGTGATTAAATCCCATAAAAAGTGTTGCTTAAATGGACAGATAATCTACTTTATCTTCCTGAATAAAGCAAGAATGCGGTATTTATTCCCTTTCTAGACTATACCATTTACCCGTACTGGCCTGGATTAAGCTTTTGTGAGTTGCCTGAAGTGATTTAACCTCTTTTCGGCATTGTAAAGTAAAAAGTACTACCCTTTCCTTCTTCACTTTTTGCCCAGATTCTGCCGCCATGTTTTTCTACAAATTCTTTGCATAGTAAAAGACCCAATCCTGTGCTTGGTTCCTTTTCAGTTCCAGGTCTCGACACATTCTCATCAAGTTTGAATAATTTATCAAGTATTTCTGAATTCATTCCTATCCCATTATCTTTAACAAAAACACAGTCCGCTGATGGGTTGGATTCATCGGTTGATTTACATATACCTATCTCGATTCTTCCACCTTTCTTTGAAAATTTTATAGCGTTTGTAATTAGATTCCTAAGAATAGTATCAATCATAGGTATATCGGCATTAACTTCATTGTAAGTAATATTATTAAAAATAATCTCTATGTTTTTCTGTTTTGCAAACTCACTTTCAACATCAATATTTTTTAAGATAATCCCTTCGAGTTGGCAAATCTGCGGCTTGAACTCAGTTAAATTACGTTGTATCCTGGACCATTCTAATAAATTTTCGAGCAATTTATACAAATTATTAGCAGATTTCTGCATTTTTTGACTGATATTCTGTAATTCCTTCAAAGTGAAATCGCTTGTTTCTTCTGCCATCATTTTTGTTAAACCAAGAAAACCATTGAAAGGTGATCTCAAGTCGTGAGCAATAATAGAAAAGAATTTATCTTTTGAAGCATTGAGCTCTGCGAGTTCAATGTTCTTCTTTAGAATTTCTGATTCATACCTTTTTCTTTCGGTAATATCGCGTGCAGCGGCAAAAACACCCATAGGATTGCCATCTTTGTCCCAATAAACAGAGGCATTAAAAAGGACAGAAGTTATCTGTCCGTCGCGATTAGGGATCTCCAGTGGATAATCAAAAACTGATCCTTCCAAAAACGCCTCTTTTAATCCTGCCCTTGCTTTCTCTGGATCGGTAAAATAGTCCGAAAAATCTGTTCCAATTAGTTTATCTCTGAAGTATCCTGTTACTTCTTCAGTAGCAGAATTTACATCAGTGATTTTCCCGTCTGGACCAATTGTAATAAATGGATCCAAACTTGCTTCTATTAAGCTTCTATTATAAGTATTATCAAATTGAAACGATACTTCCTCATCATTAACTCTCAGAAAATCCTTTTGGTTTTCGAATTTTAATGAATTGTATTTCTCTTGTAAATCATGCAATTCAGCTAAAAGCTCTTTTTTTGTTTTTTTGCTGTTTATCATACACATTTAGAAATTTAAAAGTTGTTACAATTAGATATACATTTCGCGTAACTCTTTAAATTGATTTTAGTCATTATCAACACAAATGGCAACCATGTATTAGTTCGCCTAATTTGTCTAAGCCATTTTTGGCAGCGTAAAATAAAATGTACTTCCTTTGCCTTCTTCGCTCTCAACCCAGATTTTACCACCCTGTTTTTCGATAAATTCTTTGCATAGTAAAAGCCCCAAACCAGTACTTGGTTCATTCTCAGTTCCGGGTCGTGAGACCTTTTGGTCAATTTTAAATAGCTTTCCTAGCATATTAGAATCCATACCCAATCCATTATCTTTTATATAGACACATACTTCAGATGTATTCGTGCCTTCTGGTTGTACGCCTACTTCAATCCTGCCCCCCCTTGGCGTGAATTTAATTGAATTCGACATTAGATTCCTGATGACAGTGTTCAGCATCGGAATATCGGCCATCACATTAGCATGATCCGGAATATTGTTAACAAGTACGATTTCTTTCTGTTTCGCTACCTCGGATTGAATGTCCAGATTTTGCTTGAAGATAAATGGCAAAAAGCAAATTTCAGGATTGAATTCGATCACTCCTCTTTGGATACGCGACCATTCTAGCAAATTTTCAAGAAGCTTATATAAGCTTTTAGCAGAGTCCCTCATGTTGTGAGAAAATGTTAGCATATCTTTCAAGGATAAATCCTGGAATTCATCGACCATCATTTTTGTAAGTCCAAGGAATCCGCTGAAAGGGCTTTTTAAATCGTGTGCAATGATCGAAAAGAATTTATCTTTTTCGGCATTAATCTTTTCCAGATTGTCCTTTATTTCTGATAGTTCTTCAATAAGAGCATTTTTTTGATAAAGATTAGTTTCAATAATTTCGTTAGAATCCCGCAATTCTTCATTGGCTCTTGTTATCTCTTCTTCTTTCAGTTTAACTTCTGTTATATCCATGAAGCTTTCCAGATGGCAATCCATGCCTTTGTACTTCATAGGGAAAACAGTTTTTATAATATCCTTTTGTTTTCCGTCACCGGTAAATAGTTTTTTTTCACAATTCTCAACTGACTGATGATAGTCTCTAACGGGACATTGTCCAACTTCGTTTGAGCATATAAATTTTCGGCAAGGTTGCCCGATGATCTCATCTGGCGGCAAACCAATCAATTTCGATGCAGCTTTGTTAACGTCTATAATTATATGATTTTCTGAATTTATAAGTATTATACCTGTACCGATAATATTATAAATTGCTGTTAAATGCTCTTCACTTTCCTTAAGCTTTAATTCTGCGAGTTTACGCTCAGTAATATTACGAACAACAGCCTGAAGAACTTGCCGACCGTCAAGCTCCATTGCACTAAGCAATACTTCAGCAGGAAAATCAACACCAGTATCATATCGTTTGTGCGTCCACTCAAATTTATGACTGCCCTTTTCGATTGCCATTGCTATTCTTTGATTCGAACTAGTCATTGAATCTACGCCGTCAGGTTGATATTGTGGTGACAATTCGCCTGGATGTTTTGAGCAAAACTCTTCTTTAGTTGTTACTCCAAATATTTTCAAAGTTGCACCATTGCAGTCGAAAAAGCCATTGCTGTCCAGGAGCATAACAGCATCGCTTGTTGAGTCATACAAAGTATGGAATTTCATTTCAGCCCTGCGAAATGCTTCTTCCGTACGCTTACGTTCTGTTATATCCCGAACAATACCAACCGAATGCCATTTTTCATTAATTCTTGCTGATGACAATGAAAGTTCAACTTCGATTTCCTGTCCACTCTTAGTCATGGCGCTCACTTCAATTGTTTTTCCAATAGCAGCACCCTTACCTGTTTTTTGGAATTCTGGGAAGGCAGCATCATGAGCAGGATGAAACCGTTGTGGCACTATCAGCTCGTGTAGATTTTTTTTTGTAGCTTCTGTCGATGTATATCCAAATATTTTCTCAGCTGCCTGATTCCAAAAAGAAATTATACCAAGTTCATCCATCATCAGAATAGCATCCTTTGCAGATTCAGTTATTGCACTCATTCTAACTTCAGTCTCACGCAATGCCATTTCGGCAAGATTGCGTTCGGTTATATCATTTTGATATGCAATTTTCAATTCATGCAGCTCTGCTAAAAGTTCTTCTTTTGATTTATCGGTATAACTCATTTAGTTTTAATCAGTAAATTTACAATTATTATAAGAATTATCGGATAAAAATTGTTATTCTTGACTAATTTTAAAGCAGAACAAAAAGTAAGAGTTTGGCTTGTCTAAATCCTACAAATCCACCTGGATTCGCATCGCTTGGTTTATAGTTCCTGCATGCATATTAATGGCTGGCTGATTAACTCCGTAGTAGTGAATCCTTAAGAATCAAAAATTTGAAAAACCCCGTTTGGGGTGAAATATAATCTCTCTCTTTGTATGTCGCTCCTACGGAGCTTTGTTTGATTTCGGATTCGTTTTCTATTAATATTTTTCCACTACGGGGAAAACTGAAATGGATTCGCTTCGCAGGTGTAAATCGCCGATATGTCTTGGAATATCATGTTTTTTAAAGCCCCCTTTCTTCAAAGGGGGTTTGGGGGTTTCTGGATGTGCTACGCAGGCCTACGGCTCTCACGGTAGCTACGCTCCCTCAGAATGACATGATCGTCGCTTTCACAGTGTCTCACTCGAAGGATTGACACAATTATTTTACTTCATTTTTAATTATTAATTCTCAATTATTAATTAATTCGCCTCTTCCATTATGAATCTGAACTTGGGATATGGCTTTCGGAAGTTGAAATCAATAATATATTTGATTAACTTGTCCATTACCCCTTCCACCAGTCTCACATCCGAGAGAATAACCTCACGTCTCACTCGGAAATGAGTTTGAGCCGCGGCATAGGATCCCATTTCCAGTTCTGTTGTTAATGTCTGGGAAAGAATAGCTTTCGATATCTCGTTGTTGCAGAACTTGATCAGATCCTTGTATAGAGCGGAAGATGAATTTCTGCTGGCTTCTTTGAACTCAATCTTAATATCAGCCGGAGCAACAAGAACCGAATCTTCGTGAACATTGTTCAGTGCTTCGATCAGTTTCTCGGCTTCATCGGTTGTATTACCGCGTGTATATTGTCCGATAAGGACCGGCATCCCATACTTTTCGGTGAAGTTAATCCAGTACTTAAGGCATGAATTCTTGAGTTTGACAGGCCACCAGCACTTAGCCAGAAGTGCCTGTCCATAAGGATTGCTGTAGGATGCTTCGTACTGAACATTCAGTATCTTAGCCGGAGGTGGAATCACTCCCTTTGGTTCTCCGGATTTACGGTAGCAAAGCTGACCATCCTGATTGTAGAAAAACCACTCCTGAGGCTTAGCAATGATATCCGCAGGGACGATCATCTTCCTGCCCGAGTCAGTAATTTTCCAGATTATCTCCATTGGCTGGAATCCGAACAGAGGAGCCTCGAGAGCTTCACGGGCGATTTTGTGAATATCCAGATTTGCGAGCATAGATTCGATTTCGTGCACAACCTGAGCGGATGTACCGTTTGCTTCAATCATCCATCTTAGCAAGAGCAAACCGCTTTTACGTGATTGCAGACAGCTCGACACATGGGGATCCTGCGTTAAATCGCGATAAAATTCGATTGAATTGCCGGACTTCTTCAAAATTTTATCCGGATTCGGGAGAGTATTCATCATTCGGTAAACATTGTTAATCATGTCCCGTGTGATGACCTCGTTTGTCAGTATTTCCTGATATTTCATATTATTTCTTTCTGTAAAAATGAATTATTTAATTCTTCCTAAAGCATATCCCAAAGCGGCACCGCCGAGTATGCTCAGCGGAACTTCCCACCATTTTCTTTCTATTTGCGGAGTTTTAAGCATTGTAACTTTATATACTGTAACCGTATCCGGCTTTCTGAGGAGCAGCATTGAGAAACTGTTCTCAGGAAAGCTGAATTCAGTATGCAGTGTGTCACTGTTGATTATAGTATCGACAACTGCCGTGAATGGCTGTGTTTCGATAATTGTATCTTTCTGATAAACAATCCTTGTCCTGACTTTGCTAATGACAATAGGCTCAGACGGTACTTTGCGGTAGATTGTATCAGTTTTTATTATACTTTGAGTTGAAGTAGTCCTGGTACCGGGATCTGAACTGCAGCGATTGATATAGATCCATGTGAGGACTATCAGAGCGATTACGAGTATGAGATTAGGGATATTTTTCATATTGTTTCCTTTTATATTCCTTTAAAAATTATTATCGTATAAAGTCTTTCTGAATGAGCGTAGCGACCGTGAGTTCCGAAGGACTGCGAAGCGCATCCAGGCTGTTTAACAAGAAAATACAAATACATGGATTCTCTACGCTAGGCCTACGGCACCTCACTACGTTCGGAATGACCTTACAGCTGGTCATTGCACTCTTTGCATCATTTGCATTATGCTTTTACAAATTGAAATTGCATCAAAACTACTAACTGGATACTTTATCGCAAGACACTAAATGACCACCCCGTCTCGACAGAGTCGAGCCTCCCCTCCTTGGAAAGGAGGGGAAATTTAAAGAATCATATTGGCGAATAATTAAGTATTATCGAAAACCTACCGGCTGTCATCGAGTTATGCAGGAATCGAAAAGAAATCTTATCGGAAATAGGATCAATTATAGCCAAAATGGCATCGTTAGTATTATTTGCCGTATCGACAGTGTATGCATTCAGCAATGAGGGCGTTTCTCCGTCATTACTCGCAAGAACCTGTATGATTCCTGTAGGACTGCCCACAGCACCAGACCAGAAAATTTGCGCAGAAGTCAGTGCAAGCTGCCTTTTCGTAAGAGTATCCTTGATGACACTGTCTATCCAATCCCCGGTGAAATCAACTGTCATCGGAACATCGTTTGCATAATCTATTCTCATTTGATTTCCTTTCCGATAAATCCTACTAATCCTCGAATTCTAAGCTTTCCGATAGGATGGAATATGTTTCTACTCTGAATGAAAACCCCTTCAACTTTTTTGCTGTTAATCATTAGTGTTGAATTGAATCCTACAGTTTGAACCCAGCCTCCGGCAGACCTGGATATAACACGTTCGATATGCCCATGATTCCTGTTGTACTTCCTCCAGATAATCAAATCATTAACTGAAGCAGAGTAGTGTTTTTTTCTGCCTTCTGACTTAGCATAGTTATAAACAGAATTTGCCAATCCCGTTCGGGGAATGGGAATAACATTGCAGGTTGAACCCATCTGCTTAGCAGCTTCACTAAAACTAAAGTATTGTCCTGCCGCACAGTATGGGCTATGGTCGGGCAGTCCAACAGACAGCTGATAGAGTCTTATTCTTTCACCCGAGTTATTATCTGTTTCAATAATACCAACTTCAGCCATCATTACTTCTGCCGACTTAGCCAATAATAGATGGTTACTGATTAATTGATATCTGGATTGAGAGTGAGTTAACACTGTTAGTGTAATCATAACAAGCATTATCATCGAAATTTTAATAGTTTTCATTTTTACCTCTATTAATCAAAACTGAGCGAGATATACACCAAGGACCACAAGACCAACGCACAGATGTACACCAAGGAAGATGAATCCGAGACTGCGTACAGCATATCCCTTAGTGAAATCTACCTTGGTAAAAGCATAGACTGCTGCACCGGATAGACCAAGAGCCAGTGCTTCGATCATTGTGATGAGAAGTAGTGTTCTTATTTCCTGAAGTCCCGGACCAAAGAAAAGAAGAGCAAGTGTCCCGATGAGTATCCAGACTGAATTTCGCGTTATAAAATTCCATACATTATTCATATTTATTTCCTTTCAAAATTGTGGGTGGCTCTATGTTGAGTACTTTCTCTGTCATTCCCTCGAAAGAGACTGTGTGAAAACTATATAGTATGTCATTCAGAAGGAGCGTAGCGACCGTGAGTTCCGAAGGACTGCGAAGCGCATCCAGGCTGTTTTACAGGGAAATACAAATACATGGATTCTTCACAGCGTTCAGAATGACAATTTCTTTTTGCAGATCGCAAGGCATGCCTTGCCCTACAATTCTATGTATTACGCCTACATAGAACCACCCCATTTGTTTAATAATCATTTAATAATTTTCCAATTTTGTTTCTGAGTATTCCCGCTCACATTCTTTTGAAATGAGAATACCACCCAGAGCCTTCTGAGTATCAGGCTGAAGCATTAGACCAACCACTCCGGTTGTTAGACCGGACAATATCTTCAGAGCATTGATCCTTCTCCAAACCATGGTGTTTGGCATTGCATTTTTGCTGTAAGCAAATTCAAATAGATGAACCATGGTTAGATCTATTGAGAGCTTGACTATGAGTGGATCATAGGGAATTGGTAGAGGCACCGGATACCGCCCCGTGAGATAACCATTGATTATCGAATCAGCATCAGCACGAGCCCGTTCTATTCTGTCGTAATCGACAGTTGTTCCAGAAGAATCTCCAGTTAGTTTTGCAAGATCATATTCGCTGACTTCTGCGAGCAAGTCATTGTCTGTTGAGTATGACATTTTTTCTCCGTTGATGATTATGGGACTAATTTGATTCTTACGAAACCGCCATCTATTGCAGAATCCAGAGCTCTTCCGTTGACCGCATCTGTTGTGATTGCTTTGCGTGCCTTGCCGTTAGCTGCTGATGTTACGTTCTCACCGGCGGCAATAGTTCCTGCCGATTCGACTATTGCTGTTCCGAGAGTTATCACCTGTGCATACTGTTCGTCCAGCCAGCTTACTTCTGTCACTCCGAGAGATAATTCTGCATCTCCGCTTAGAGCGCCATCATATCCGATGAATCTCGCATGTGGTAGATCTGCAGTAGCTTTGATGCTGATTGACTGCACCGGCTGATATGTTTTATTGCTTAATGACATTGTCGTACCTTTCTTTTATGATGAATGATTTGTATTGCTGATTAAATATGCTGCATCGGGGGCTGTAACCTTGAAGCAGTAGTTGTCTGTGTTACGGATAACCTTGATCTTACCGCCGTTTTCCGTATAAGTATCGATTTCAGGTTTGCCTTCACGCTGCAGGATATAGCCATAGCTTGGATTATATTCACTTCTTGAACTTTTATCATTTGCATCAACAAAAGCCAGAATGATGTTATCCGACCACACATCTGTAAAACTGCTGCCATCGGTTGAGTAAACTGATAATCCTACGTAAATATTAGGTATTCCCAGCACTTCACTCAGGTATTGAGTATTAATAGCAGTTATGCCTGAGTATTTGATACGTTCAATAATAGTTGGATGGCTGATCAGTGTCTGGTAGCTACTATCACCTATAATCATAGTGTTAGGATAGCGTGCAATCCTGTTCCGCACTGCTATCATTGCATCACGAATAACCTTGATGGGATCAGTATTATTCGAGTAATCATCGAAAGCATTGTTTGAATCTATTACCAATTTCAACCCTGAATCAAAGTTGGCTGGATTTTGTACATAGTCTGCAACGTCTTTCTCTCTGCTGAGCAGAAGCGAATCTACGAGCTGTTTAGTAATCCTTTGCTCAATTCTGGAATAATCGGGTGATTCCTCCTCTTCCAGGTAATCGATTGCACATTCGATGTCCCTTTCGATGGTTTCGAATTCGGCTAAAGTTAGCTCCGATGGAGGAATTCTGTTGGACTGTGCTCTGAGCGCACGGTTAGAGTCGCGCGTCAAAAATGCTTCGCGACCAAATAGAGGGATTTTCCCTTTCAATTTGCTAACCTGTACCACAGGCATGAGCAAATCGGCAACTAATGATGCGTTTGAATAGCCCTGGGCTATTGTTGTCAGAACGGGATCGACCATTCTGAGTGTGTCAATTCTTGATAATGACATACTTTTTTCTCCTTAAAATTGTTTAAAAATATTTTGTTAATCTTTAGTAAGGGCGAGGCATGCCTCGCCTTTACGGCGAAATACATGGATTCCTCACTTCGTTCGGAATGACAAACTGGCTGTCATTCTGAGGGAGCGCAGCGACTGTGAGTTCCGAAGGACTGCGAAGCGCATCCAGGCTGCTTTACAACAGGTTAATACAAATACATGGATTCTTCACTTCGTTCGGAATGACAAGCTGGCTGTCATTCTGAGGGAGCGCAGCGACCGTGAGTTCCGAAGGACTGCGAAGCGCATCCAGGCTGCTTTTACAGGAAAATACAAATACATGGATTCCTCACTGCGTTCGGAATGACAAACTGGCTGTCATTCTGAGGGAGCGAAGCGACTGAAGAATCCAGGCTGTTTTACAAGAAAATACAAATACATGGATTCTTCACTTCGTTCAGAATGACAATCCTATTCGGGCACGGCAAGCCATGCCCCTACGAAGAATGACAGCTCATTTACTTCGATGCTTTGATTACGGCTTCCTCATAGGATAGCCCGGGATTCTGGTTTTGCAGGTCTACTGCCATTTCATGAAGCTTTAGTCTTTCTGGAGAGGTGTTGCGTCCGATGAATTTGTTCTTCCTCTCAAAAGAATTGTCTGTCTTCTTTGCAAATTCGCTTAATGAAATCACTGGCTGGAGAGATTCAATAAATTCCCTAACGCGCGAGACAGATGAAGTGATTTCTTCAAAGTCCAAACCTAGCGAATTATCTCTGTCGAATGCCATTTCGAGAATATCTACAAGTAAACTTCCCTGAACAGGTGTGATGATCGGACCATTTTCGTCATCGATTAGTTTGTTAGTATATTCGCGGAATTCCTTGAGTCTTGTCTCTTTGCGAATTGTTTCCAGCTCTGCTTTAAGCTTTTCATTTTCGTCAACGACATCAGAGTATTCTGACTGCTCATAGCTTTGAGCATCTTCAAATTCAAATTGGACAATGTTCTCCATTTCTTCGAACTTAACATCTGCCAAACCCTTGACTGCCGGTATGCCGGCACCCAAAAGTCCGACGTGACGCAGCATCTGGTCAGCATAGAGAGAAATCGATACTTTACGGTACATTCCCTTTTTTACCTGATCAATAATGTCAGGATGTAGTTCTTTCAGATCGGCTATAAGCTTATTTCCGCGTCTGCCTAAGCGTTCGACCCAACCGAAAGCAGGTTCGTTACTCTGAGGATGACCCTTTACGACAGGAGCCTTGAGTGAAGGATTATCGAGGATGCGTGAATTGTAATTGTCGGCGATGCGAACGATGTCTTCAGCGGAATATTCTTGGCTCCTGCCGTTCGAGTCAGTATGCTTTCCGCTTTTAAAAATTTCTATCCACATTTTGTTCTCCGTGGTTGGTTTTAATAATTTCAGACTTTGTGTCTGATCACGGGTGTAAAATATGGGTGAGATCATGTAACGGCACGAAAAGGGAATAAAAAGAAAATGGAAAGGAAATAGATTTATTTTCGAAATGGTTTTTAAATAAAATAAAAATGATGAAATTTTATTTGAATTGTAGGGATCAATTGTATGAAACCTGCATTTTCGGGATTGGGGCACATGCAATGCGCCCTTACAAAATAATAAAATAATGGGAAAAATATAAATTTAAATATTTTTACTCCATCCCAGTGCAATTTTTCCTCCTCCTAATCCTTTATACCACATGCTCTTATCTAATCACTAAAGTTGGTATAATAATTGCTAGATATACTTTGAATTGTTTTATTTATCAATAAATAACAGCATTTTAAAAATAATGTTTTATAATTCGAGTTTTAAATATTATTTTTATAAAATTTGTTAATTGTAGAATAGTAAACAGTTCATTATTAATTCGAAGAATATTTATTTTATTATAAAAGTTAACGGGGAGACATGATGAAAAAATTCACTCCAAAAGGTACAATCACTGCTCTTGCAACACCTTTTAAATCTAATGGGGAACTCGATTTCAATGCTTTCAAAAAGCTCATTGATTTTCAGATAGACAATGGTGTCGATGCTATAGCAGTCTGTAGTACAACTGGTGAGGGATCTCTTCTCACAATCAAAGAAAAAGTCGCCTTGATTACTCAGTCTGTCGAGCATGCTAACGGCAGAGTGCCTATAATAGTAGCAACCGGCACACACGATACTCATGAGACTTGGGATCTGACCGTATTAGCAAAGGAACATGGTGCTGCAGCGGCATTGATAGTTACTCCCTACTACGTTAAACCATCCCAGAATTATTTATTTTCCCATTATGGTGTTATTGCAGAAAAAGTAGATATTCCCATTATTCTTTATAATGTACCCGGTCGTACAGGTGTCAACATGCTGCCCGATACTCAAATAGCATTGGCTCAGGCTTTCCCGAACATTATTGCAACAAAGGAAGCATCCGGAGATCTGGAACAGATATTAGCGTTAATCAGATATGCTCCCGATGGATTCTCAGTTCTGTCCGGTGATGATGCATACACATTGCCATTATTATCAGTCGGAGCTAAGGGCGTTATCTCTGTGATTTCAAATTATGCACCTAAACGCTTCAGCGAAATGGTTAATCTTGCGTTAGCAGGCAAATTCGCCAAAGCCACTGAAATTCATAATGAACTATTCGAGCTGATGAGTCTCAACTTTATCGAACCCAATCCTGTGCCAGTGAAGGCAGCAATGTCAATGCTAGGTCTGATGAAATTTATGGTTCGTATGCCATTGAATGAAATGGATCCCGAAAACAAGAAATTAATCAAAGATGCTTTGAAAAAAGCCAATATTAAATTAATCAAATGATATTTACAAAAAAAAGAAGCTGTCCAATCGGGCAGCTTTTTTTTTGGTAGGTCGATCATCCTGATTGACCATGTATAATCGATAAATTAAAAAAAACCGACAATCAAGTATGATTGTCCCACGAATACAGGATCAACTATTTTTGGTAGGTCGATCTTCCTTTATTGACCATGTATTTCTCTTTATAATCAAAGTCAGACAATCAGGGAGGATTGTCCCACGGTTCTATGTCAGACAATCAGGATGATTGTCCTATGGTTTTGTACATTACAATTTTTTTAAATGTATTATGCCACAAATCATATCTTTTGTTATTTTTGTCATAAAAATAAGTTAAAATCTTAAATATTTAATATTAATATGTCTCAAAAAAGAATCATTTATGTATTGCTAATTCTGTATATTCAAATGACTTACGTTATGAATGCTCAAGCAGATAGCAATAGCTCTGATTTTCCTGTAAATTTCCACATTGATGCCAATGGTTTTGTCTTATCATCTTTAACTAATACCAGTATTAGTCCATTTTATCATGCTTCTGCTTTGTTTAATTCAATTATAACAGTAAAAATTGGTGAAAATGTCAGCATTCCAGTTAGGACTGTGGCTGAAGTATGGAACTTTTCCGATTCATATGCAAGTAGCAAGAATCTTTTCACTTGGGCAAAACCTGCAATAGTTGTGAAAATACCAATAAATTATAGCTTTATTAGCGAGTTTTATGTCAAAGCAGGAGACATGGGTAGAATGAAGCATGGACAAGGGCTTTCACTCGATTATTTTGAAGCTCAGGGATCAGATTTTCTATTAAAACTGAACAAGATATTTCTGGAATTTAAAACTGCAGGATGGGGCTGGACTGGATTGGATGATATTCATACTTATAGCATCGCGTATGATACTTTAATTGCATTCCGAAGATTCTTAAATTTTTCGCCAAATTATCTTGTTGAGATTTATTCGATTGACTTCAATATACCATTTACTAATTTTCTTAATGTATATGCTGAATATGGGAAAAATGGAACGACTAATGGTGACGGATTCTTGGGTGGAATAAATCTACACATTGGCAATAAAAAAAACTATTTTAATTTATCCGCAGAATATCGACATTATGATGCCAGTTTCCTTAAGTTTGAAAATATAAACAAATTCCCATATTTTAATAGTTTAACAGCTATTGACAAACCCATTAATAATTTTCAGTTCTATCAGTCAAAGTTCAATGATAATGTTAACAATCTTACTGTACGAATAACATCCAAATACTACATTACAGATAAATTCTTTGGTTATGCAGATGTAGAATCATGTGTTTATTTTCCTGCTTATGAAATTTCATTTGGATATGAAGCTGTGAATGGTGTAGATTTAAATCTTGGTATATTAAATAAGTTTTTCCGCATATATGATCCAATAATTAATACCAATCCCGAGATGTTTGACATCCACAAAGATCTTTGGGTAATGCTAAAAGCACAATTCAGATTTTCGAAATAGAAATGGTAGGTCGATCATCCCTGATTGACCATGTATTTTTGGAATTATTTAAAGCAGACAATCAAGGATGATTGTCCCACGATTATGATTTTTCTAGTTATTTTCGTCATAATAGTAATATTTTGCAAAAATCTGCCGATAATGATATAACCTAAAAAATAATTATTGGATTTTTGTAGAATTAACTGCAAATTGAAATATTAAACCATGATAATATTCCGGAGATTATATGAACATAAATGAGTTAGATGACATTCTGTCAAATGTTACTGATCCAATACACCTAAACCTTCTTAAAGATATTGTTGCTTTTGTCAAAGATATTAAACCTGTTTTAGAATCAATTAATCAATCTGTTGATGAAAATCTCAACAAAATGCCCGACGCAACTGATAAGCTAAACAAGGTTACTCAGGCTACAGAAAATGCAACAAATGAAATTATGAATGTTGTTGATGGTTTATTCGAGAAAACAGCTGAGATTCAGTCAAACATTTCACAGATTAATACCGATGATGCCGGTAAGACTCTTATTGCAAAATCAGACGAAGTCTGTAATGCTATAACCGAAGATGCAACAAATATCATGATGGCTCTTCAGGTTCAGGATATTACTGCTCAGCAGATAAATGCTGTCAACAGTCTTCTCGAAACAATTCAAAGCAGACTTTTAGGCATATTAAATCAATACAATCTTTCTGAAATCAAGGAAATCATAAGAACCGACGGTGAAGTTGATATGCAGGGACTTGAAAAGCTTCACAATAAGGTTGCTTTTGATCCTGACGCTGTTAGTGCATATTTTGATAAAGATACACGTCAGTCAATGGTTGACGATGTAATTGGTCAAACTTCTGCAGATGAGAAAACCGAAGAGCTTTCTGACGATGACATTGCAAAAATGTTCGGTGGCTGATTCACATTATCAAATCTGAAATTTACAGGGGGCACAATGATAGTGCTCCTTTTTTTTGATAATCAAGTAAGAATTTTTAAAATAACCTTAATTTGTGGTTTGTAATTCCATAAATTTAGCTTAATTTGTGGAGTAGTAATCCATAAATTTAGGTTTTTTCCATAAAAACATAATCGCATTATCCTCAAAGATATTTTTCCTTATATACAAAGCTGATTTTTTTGTAAATTGTATTCTCAGAAGGATCATTTGTGAATGAGAAAACGAAGAAACATATTAAAATCAATATCAATGCTGATTCTCTCGGCACTTGTTTTCTTGTTCATTCATTCTGAAACAAATCTTTTCGATGAACACAATGATGACTGTAAAGATCTGGACTTATGTCTGATACTTGATAAGGCACATTTTGAGAAGAATATTATTACTAACCAGGTTCTAAAAGTGTCTCCCGATTTTATTCCTTTGTCTTCCGTCAAGATTTCTCAGTTCTCTCTAACATTCTCTCAAACTGAATTTGCTATAATCAGCAATATAATTCCAATACCTCACAATACATTAATCAAGAACAAATCATTTCTGATTTAGCATCTCTTCTTCCTCTTATTTAAATAAAATATTATTTACTAATCATAGGAAAAGTGATGCTTAAAAGCATTTTTGCTTTAATTGTATTTTCAATTATGGCTTCAAATCTGATTGCTCAGGATAAACCCAAAATAGAATCTTTAAATTTAAAGGATGCTATAGAAATTGCAATCAAGAATCATCCTGAAATCAAAAAATCAAAATATAGCGTTGAAGCGGCTAAAGGCAGATATTCAAGGGATATTTCGTTGCCGCCACTCGGTTTATCAATAAGTAATGAATTCATTCCATCAGGTAGCGGTCTATCGAATTATGACGAAAAGACTATAGAGCTAAGCCAGGGATTCGACTTTCCTACTTTATATTTCGCTAAAGGTTCAAAAGCAAATGCAGAGATTAATGCTGCTAACTTTGGGCTCGAACAAACTACGAACTATATCAAAACAACGGTTAAAAGAACCTACTACACTGCTCTGGCAAAGTATCTATTATTAAAAGTAGCCGAAGAGAACTTTAATATTGCATCGGAATTCCTGAAAAAAGCAACAATCAGAAATCAGGTGGGTGAAGGCTCAAATCTAGAATTATTAACCTCAAAAGTACAATTATCAGAATCAAAATCATTAATTGAAATATCGAAAAAGGAGTATCAGACTGCATTGAATGAACTTAATCACAGTTTAGGGTATTCCTCAGAAATCGATATCTCCAATTTTAAATTTTTAGATTCTTTACCATATAGGAAATTTGGGTTTTCTCAAGAAGAACTCCTAAATCAAAGCCTCCAAATGAATCCTTTGCTGAAGAAAGCAGCCTACGAACTTGAATCATCTGAAATCAGTCAGCAGTTAGCTTGGATGAATCTTATTCCATCATTTAATTTCTCCTATATGTTCCAGACAAGGCCTAACAGCCCGAACTTCTACGGTGTGAGACTTGGTATGACCCTGCCATTGTGGTTTATGTTTGACCAAAAGGGACAAATCCAGGAGGCAACCGCTATCACACAGATTAACACTTATGAAATTCAGAATATCAGGAATAATATCCTTCAAAAAATTAACTCAGCCTATATCGACTTTATCAATGACGACAAACAACTTAACCTTTATCAAAAAGAACTTATTCCATTGTCTGAAGAAATTTTCCGTACAGCTGATCTCAGCTATCAAGCCGGAGAAATCTCATATCTGGAATTCTTGCAAGCTAAGTTCACTACTGTCAATACCAGAATAAATTTTATTAAATCACTTTTTGATTATAACGAGGCTCTACTGAACCTCGAAGAATCAACAGGTATAACGCTAGAATAATACCGGAGAAAAAAATGAAGACTTTCAAAAATTTGTTAATTATTATTATAACAGTGTCTATTCTTGTATCATGTAACAAAAATACTGCTTCGAAACCACAGGAAGAAAGCAACATAAAGGACAATAAAGAAGTAGTAAGACTATCCTCAGAATCGGTAAAAGAGATTAAACTTCAAATCACTCAAGTGATTGAAAGTGAATTAACCGGTGCAATCACTGCTCCTGCAAAGATTTTGCCCAATCAGGATTTTGAAGCCTACGTTGGGTCACTCGTTCAGGGCAGAGTAAGTAAGGTTTTGGTTAATATCGGTAGCAATGTTAAAAAGGGACAGATTCTAATGTTCATTGAAGGATTGCAAATTGGAGAAATCAAATCTCAGTTTTTAAACGCAAAAGCACATCTAAGCTATACTGAATCTAACTTTAACAGATTGAAATCATTGATTGAACAAAATGTTGGCTCACAAAAGGCATTTCTCGAATCAAAAGCTGAATATGAAAAAGCAAAAGCTCTTTTCATAGCTGAGGATAAGAAGATTCATTCAATAGGTCTTGATGACAAGGATATTGATGAATCTAACAATAACAATGATCATACCTCGGGACTGTTGAGTGTTAAGTCTCCTATTGATGGAACCGTAATCGAACGAAATGTATCTATTGGGCAATTGGTCGACCCCAATTCTAATTCTTTCAGAATAATCAACACCAGCACATTGTATGCTGATGCTCAGATTTATGAAAACGATTTACATAGGATTATTGGCTTTCCTCAGGTCACATTGACTACATCTGCTTATGACGAGACTCAATTCAAAGGAAAAATCATCTATATAAGCGATATAGTCGATAAAGAATCCAGAACACTAAAGATCAGGGCATCGGTTTCGAACACAGACCGTAAACTCAAACCAGAAATGTTTGCAGAAATGCAAATTCCGACCGGGATGCCGGCAAAAGCTCTAATAGTTCCTGCTGAATCAATTATAAGGGATGCAAAAGAGAACTATCTGTTTGTTGCCATTAATGACACAACATTCGAAAAAAGAATTGTTGTTCTTGGAAGCACTCAGGGCGAGTCTATTGAGATAAAAAGCGGAATTAGAATCGGAGAAAAAATTGTAAGTAAAGGTGCGTTTATTCTAAAGTCTGAAATGAAAAAGGAATCACTTGAGGCGGGAGAATAAAATGTTAGAAAAAATAATAGCAACAACCTTGAATCAAAAAGGAATGATTATTTTCATTTCCTTATTGATTATTGGCTTTGGAACCTATTCATACTTGACTCTCCCGATTGATGCTTTCCCCGATGTAACGAACATTCAGGTAGAAATTGTTAGCCATGCTAACGGCTTATCTGCCTTAGAAATCGAGAGAACAGTCACTTATCCAATCGAAATGTCCATGAGAGGTTTGCCCAACGTAAAGCAAATGCGTTCGGTTACTAAATTTGGGATCTCCATCGTCACTGTGATATTTGAAGATAATGTTGATATATATTTTGCCCGTCAATTAGTGTTTGAGCGGTTAGCAGAAGCAAAGGAAAATGTAGCAAAAGGTGCAGAAGTAGCTTTGGGCCCTTTGGCAACCGTGATGGGTGAAATCTATCAATTTACTTTGAACGGCAAAATGCCCACCGATAACCAAGAAAAAATTAAATATCTTACAAACCTTAGAACCCTTCAGGAATGGGTTGTCACTCCTTTGTTGAAAAGCTTACCCGGTGTTAACGAAATCAATTCTTATGGCGGCTATTTCAAACAGTTTCAGGTAGTAACTTCTCCCGAAAAGCTCTTGAAGTACGATTTGACAATTGATGACGTTTACAAAGCTATCGAAAATAACAATCAGAATGTCGGTGGTAATATAATTGAACGATACTCGGAGCAGTATATAGTTCGTGGAATTGGTTTAATCAAGAACATCGCTGACATCGAGAACATTGTCCTGAAGTCACACGAAGGAATACCGCTTTTCCTTAAAGATGTCGGCGAAATCAAGGAAGCCGAAGCCATTCGCCAGGGAGCATCTTTGATCAATGGAAAAGAAGAGTGTGTCGGTGGTATCGTGATGATGTTGCGGGGTGATAATAGCCGTGATGTTGTTCAGCGCGTTGAGCAGAAGGTTAAAGAGATTAATGAAAGCAATATACTTCCCGAAGGAATTAAGATTGTCCCTTATTATGACCGTTCCGAAATTGTAAATTCCAGCGTCGGAACAGTCACCAAAGCCTTGCTCGAAGGATCTATTCTGGTCTTAATAATCCTTTACTTGTTATTACGGAGTTTTCGCGGTTCTTTTGTTGTTTTAATCGCATTACCTCTTTCATTGTTTGCCACTTTCATTGTTATGAAAATGGTTGGTTTGAGTGCCAATCTGATGTCGCTGGGCGGACTGGCAATATCAATAGGAATGATAATAGATGCAACGATCATTCAGGTAGAAAATGTACAGAGACACCTGAGTGACAGCGGTGTTAATGACCGCAAACTGAAAACAGTCCTAAAAGCCGTAATGGAGGTCAGAAAGCCCAGCATCTACGGTGAACTAATAATTGCATTGACATTTATTCCTATTTTATCATTAGAGGGTATCGAAGGCAAGATGTTCTTCCCTCTCGCACTGACTGTTGCAATCGCTTTGCTGTCATCGCTGCTGCTTTCGATATTTGTTATCCCGGCTTTATGTGCTATCTTTCTCAAACCTCAGGTGGAAAAGGAAAGCATTGTAATGCGTTATGCTAAGAAGCTCTACTTCCCAATGCTGATGTTCACTCTGAGGAAGAAATATCACGTTTTAGTGGTTGCCGGACTCCTACTGATCATGTCCCTTTTCCTTATTACAAAACTTGGCACCGAGTTCATTCCTGTTATGGATGAAGGTGCTTTCGACATGGATGTATCCTTGCTACCAAGTGTGTCTCTAAGCAAATCAATCGAAATTAATAGACTCATCGGAGAAAAATTAAAACAATTCCCTGAGTTAGAAACTATTGTAGGGCGTATCGGACAAACTGGTGTGGCTCTTGATGCAAGAGGTGTCGACAAAACAGGCTATGTAGGTATTTTTAATCCAAAAAGTGAATGGAAGCAGCAAATATCTAGAGAAGAACTGACAGATAAAATGAGGGAATCATTATCCTCAATTCCCGGGATAGGCTTCTCCTTCAGCCAACCTATTCAATGCAGAATTGATGAATTGGTTGCCGGAACAAAAGCACAGCTTATTATAAAACTCTTCGGCGAAGACATAGAAGTTTTAGAAGATAAAGCTGAGAAGATCGAAAAAGTTTTATCCTCAATTGATGGCACAACAGATCTGATTGTTGAGAAAATATCAGGTCAGCCCTATCTGGTTGTTAATATAATCAGAGAGAAAATTGCAAGATATGGATTAAATATCAAGGATGTTCAAGGAGTTATCGAAATTGCAATAGCGGGTAAATCAGCTTCTAAACTCTACGAAGAGAACAGAAGCTTCGATATCGTCGTAAGAATACCCGAAGAGCGCAGAAACTCAATCGAAACGATTGGAAATATACTCATTCCGATTTCAATTAATTCAAGAATACCATTAAGTCAGCTTGCCGATATTTCATTTACCGAAGGACCACTGCAAATAAGCAGAGAAGATGGATTAAGAAGAATCGGTATCGAGCTGAACATTACGGGCAGAGATATCGGAGGTTTCGTTGCGGAAGCTAAGAAAAAGATAAATTCTTCTGTTTCATTACCGTCAGGTTACTTCCTCCAATGGGGTGGACAGTTCGAGAATCAGCAGCGAGCCATGGCAAAGCTGATGATTGTTCTGCCGATAGCGATAGGTCTGATTTTGCTGTTACTCTTCGTGACTTTTAAATCAATCAAGCTAGCATTGCTTGTTATTTCTAACCTGCCGTTTGCTCTGATTGGTGGTGTATTTTCATTGTGGATTTCGGGTTTATATCTCTCTGTACCTGCATCAGTCGGGTTTATAGTTCTTTTTGGAGTGGCTGTCCTGAACGGTGTTGTCCTTGTTTCGCAAATTTCTCAGCTTAGAGAAGAAGGCGTAGAACTTCAGGAAGCAATCCGTACAGGAACCATGAACAGATTGAGACCTGTATTGATGACGGCGTCGATTGCAATATTCAGTCTGGTACCTATGTTATTCGCCACCGGAGCAGGCTCAGAAATCCAGAAACCTCTGGCAACAGTTGTCGTTGGCGGCTTAATTACATCAACATTCTTAACACTGTTAATCATTCCATCAGTTTACAGCTGGTTTGAAAAGAAGAAAGCGGTTGTTGAGGATTAAGAAAGAGAAACCCCACCTCTGGCCTATCCGCAAGCGGTGAGAGAGTCAGAAACGATGTCTCCGGCTTAGCTCCGGGTATGTATTTTGTGCGAGTGGGGGATCGAGTAAGTAAATTTGTGAAGATATAAAGGCACTGTCTGAACTGGGATTCTTTTGTTTTTTATGATTAAAGACATGATTGAAGGAAAAAAGTATTTCCTGCCTTTAATCCCAAAAATCCCTGAAATCACAGTTCAGACAATGAAATACCAAGATTCCTGCATACGCAGGAATGACACGGACTGTAAATATCACTTCATAATTCGATTTTCGATATTCGGCATTCTTGGAGATGACTGAATATGCTCAAATGTCATTCAAAGATGTTTTTTCAATTATATTCTGATTTACTTGTGTAGTCCTTTGATGCGGAAGAGTTCGATTATCATCATGGTCGAATCCTTGATTGGATTGACCTTACTGCGGTTATCGTTGTACCATTCGACCGGAACCTGCTCAATTTTAATGCCTGCTTGATCTGCAAGGTATAATATTTCAACATCAAAGCTGAAACCATCGATTTTTGCTTTACGAAAAATACTTTCTGTGGCTTTCTTTGTAAACCCTTTAAACCCGCACTGAGTATCGCTTATGCCCTTAAATAGCAGAAACTGGACAATTTTATTGAATGTTTTGCCCATAAATTCGCGATAGAATGGCTGATGTTCTTTGATCATTGATGGATCGAGCGCGCGGCTTCCTATGCAAATTTCTGCACCAGAATTGATCTTGCTGATCAGCTTTTCAATTTCATAAATTGGAGTAGAGAAGTCTGCGTCAGTAAAAATGCGAATTTCACCTTCAGCTTCGAGCATTCCTCTGCGGACGGCAGCTCCTTTGCCCATATTGCGTGGTTGTTTGATTGCTCTTATATCGGAATGCTTAAAATTGAGTGTCTGTTGAACTGTATCGTCTCTGGATCCATCATCGACAACAATTATTTCATAATCCAATCCCTTGTTATCGAGATAATCAACAGCTTTCTTAAGCGAAGAACCTATTCTTTCACCTTCATTATAAGCAGGAATGATAACCGATAATTTTTTACTCAATTTTGTTTCCTTTAAAAAAGGGGAATCATTAAAAATAGTCATTCTGAACGAAGTGAAGAATCCAGTACTTATCATACTCATAGATTCTTCACTTCAATCCGTTTCGTTCAGAATAACACTTTTGAGACAGACAATAATGTTAAATTATTTCTGTGTTGTGTCTTGGATAGAAGTATCCGCTGCAGACGGTTTACCAGTCATTTGACTTATCTTCCCCTGCATATAAGTGCCAAGTTGTTTATAATTAGGATCAGGTGAATTTGTATATTTTTCCTGTAACTCTCTGGCTCTGGCTAATGCTTCTTTGGATTTACCGGCTTTCTGAAGAGCACCGATTTCTTCATCGTCAATTCCAACCATGTTACCCAAAATATCGTAGAGATTCTTTTGAATATTTTTGGCTTCATTCTGGAAAGCTGGATTCTGCATAGCTGTAATGCTCATGTCATACAAAGCTTTCAGGCTGTTTCTTGCATTGTCGTATTCGCCAATCAACATGTAGCTTTGAGCGATAGACTTATAAACTCCGTTTCTACCACGAATCTCGTCTTCAAGTCTTTCTACTCTACCAGCTCTGAGTTTGGGATTATTAATAATCTCGTTGCATGTCTTGATGGACATTTGAGCCCATTCACGCATTTGTTGTTTAGCTCCTGCTTCTTTGTATATCATAGCCAATTGTGCTTCTTCATCATGGAACATTGGGAAGCGTACAGGTGAAATATACTTGTTCATGGTATCAAGAATTGAAATTGCCTTCTTGGAATTTTTTGATCTTTCCATTGTGAAAGCTGCAAAATTCATGTACAACTGACGATAGTTCTGCATAAGTCTGCGATGAACCTCATCATAATAAACATATTTCTTATTATCCAGATTTCTCAATTTGAAACCATGTTTTGCTTCTTTACTATAGTTGTCTGAATTGTCTACGTTTAGTAAACATTTTTCCATGACTCCCATATCAAGAATTCCTGTTTTGGTTGAGGCAACAGGTACAGGACAAATTCTTAGAGCCATACCCTCATATCTGAGATATTTATTTAGTCCGACAAATACATCAGGTCCCACTGTTGTAGCAAAGTAAACTGGTCTTTCAAATTTTGTTTGTCTTAGAATATCAAGCACAAGTTTGTGATTAACATGGAAGACATACATGTTCTTGCCTTCCTGCTGGCCAATTGATTGACCCATAAATGTAAATCTAAATACACCGGCATTGATAAGATTTGTATCATTTGTGTATTTCTGTAAAATAGATCTCTTTACAGGAATTGTGATCTGTTGGGGTTCACCGATATCATATTTCAATGCTTTGTCATTCATCTCATCGGTCTGTAATGATTCATCTGAGAATGACAATGGTAATTTCTTGGCTCCCCACGGTTCTCTTTGTTTCAATTGATCTACATACCAAAGTGTTTGTCCAAGGCTTAGGTTAACCACTCTGACGTCACGGCGTATACCTTCAACATCCTGAAGATACCACAATGGGAAAGTATCGTTATCACCATTGGTAAACAGTATTGCATCCTGATCAGTACTTTGCAGAATGTTATAAGAATAATCAAAAGGTATATAGTTATTTGCTCTGGTGTGAATATTCCAGCCACCTACTGCCATATTGAAAGGTACTGCCAATACTCCAACGGCAACAACTGCTCCTGTCGCAAGTGCTGATTTCTTGTTCTTGACAACCCAATCAATTAAGCCCATAACTCCCATACCAATCCATAGGCACCAAACCATGAATGAACCTGCATAGAAATAGTCACGCTCACGTGGCTGAGGATCCTGTTGGTTCTGAGCTATAGCGGCCAAAACACCCGTTAAGAGGAACATTGCCAGGAAGACCAAAGCCATTTTTGGATCTTTTTTGAAATGGAAGAACATACCAATCAATCCGAAAAGTAAAGGCAGTGCGAAAAATCTAACTGGGAACTGATCGCCAAATCCTGTTTTATAGTTAATAACCTCAGAATCACCTTTGTCGAATAGTACGGCTTCTGCATCCTGTTGATCACTGATTTTACCAACGAAATTCCAGAAGAAATATCTGAAATACATGTGATCAATCTGGTACTTTAACATGTATGAAAGTTCACCGGAAGTATTTACATTCTGCCAGTCTGGTAACGGCATTGTTGTTCCGTCTTTTTTCTGAACTCTTCTCGTTTCGGGAGGTGTCCATTCGCCGTAGGTATAATTGCCGTTAACGTCTCTCTGATTATAAATAGACATCTTTGTTTCGTCGTTATAATCTGTTCTTCTTGGCCAGTTGCCGGAATCACCATATTGTTCACGACCAAGGTATGAAATTAATTTCTGAAGAGTTTTGGGTTCATTTTCGTTCATTGGCGGGTTAGCATGTGAGCGAATCAAAACTTGTGTATAGACTGTAAAGCCAAAAATTATTAATAGGAATGAGGACAATGATAACTTCAGGATTGTCATGTTTCTCTTATAAGCATAATAAATGCCGTACATTGCCAATATAACAATACCAATTGCTGCAAGTGTCATAGCAGGACTATTTTCAATCAAATGATCCTTAGCCTCGTTGGATAGCGGGAAATCACCGGCAAGCATTGTCGGGAAGTAAACGATAACGAATTTATAGATCATCCAGAATGCGAATAATGCAATTAGTCCCATATAGATGAAGGATTTTGTTTCCAATTTATATCTTCTGAAATATACAACCATAACAATCGAGAAGATGGTTAAGATTGCCAGAAGATGAACTCCTGTGGATAATCCAATGAAATATGCGATGAGCAATAAAAATCTTTCATGACCGGGATTATCGGCTTCTTCGTTCCAACGCATCATCAGATAGACAACCATTGTCGTAAAGAACGTAGAGGCAGCATAAACTTCGGATTCAACGCCATTGAACCAGATTGTGTCACAGAATCCAAATGCCAATGCTCCTACCAAAGCTGAACCATAAACCGACAATGCATCTGCAATTCCATCGATTTGCTTGCTGCGATAGTTGAGGATTGTTTTGACTATGATAAAATACAATAACCAAACACTTAAGGCGGTTACTAGCACAGATAGCATGTTTACTCTCCATCCGAGGTCACCGAAAGGTACTATGATTTGCATCACACGCCCTGCCATAAGGAATAGAGGTGCTCCAGGAGGATGACAAACTTGCTGCCATGTGCTGGCTGCTGTAAATTCGCCGCAATCCCAGAATGGAACAGAAGGCTGAACGGTCATTGCATAGCTGATTAATATCACCAGAAATGCTATTGCGCCAAAAACCCGATAAATCATTTTAGTAGTCATTAAATTTTTCCCGTTACCGGTTTAACAAATATTATTTAATATAAATTTCTAAATATAATTTCTGCATTTGTGCAAACTGTAAAATTAAAAAATTATTACCTAAACTGATAATATAATACGTAAATAAATGCCTACTTTGTTTCAATGAAATAAAAAATATCTTACAAAATGAAAAAAAATCGGTAATTTTTCATCTTGTAATTGTGATTTTTGTAATATTTTTTTATCACTGTGAGATTTATCTAACATGGAACATACAGCACAAACAAGATTGACACTTAGAAGCGCAGAATTTTATGCTTATCACGGAGTTAAAGCTGAAGAACAAACGCTAGGCGGTAAGTACCAGGTAGACATTGATATGTATTATGATGCTCTTAATGCTATTATTAACGACAGCGTCAAATATGCCCTGAATTATGAAGAGGCTATGTCCTGCATCGAAGATGTGATTGCAGGTGAATCCTACTGTCTGGTCGAAACAATTGTCAATGAAATTCTGAATAAGCTTATGGAAAAATTCTCTATGCTCGACAAGGCTACTTGCCGCGTTAGAAAGATGAATGCTCCTATCAG
>CAIOZA010000139.1 GCA_903862655.1 uncultured Ignavibacteria bacterium | reverse complement strand
TTTTTAAAGTAGTTATGGTGTATCTCATTCGTATTGCTAAGCAGAGCAAGATTGTATTTTTCTTTCAAACCGGTAATAAGTTCATTTGATTGAATATAAGGTTTTATTAAGGTTAAATTCCAGATTCTGTCTATTTCAATGTCCGTTAGATTGGCATTTACTCTCATTCTTATTCTGTCTCTGAATACTTCAGCGGAAATTAATCCCTTTTCAAAGAGAATGAAGGTCTCATCATTAATAAAAGCAGTCCTGTCCATGCTTTTGTTAGATGAACCATCTAAGAATTCATTCAATGAGAGATCAGTATTAATCTCATAAAGCACTCCACCAAAATCAAAAACCAAGTTTTTTATACCATTCAGAAACATTAGTCATTCCTTTGAAGCTTTGCCATAAAAAAGCCATCACAGCCATGCTTAGAAGGCAATAACTGTAAATGATAGTCAGATTCTCCTAAATCAGGGATTTCTATCCCATTATTCTTAAAAGATGGCATCAGTGCTAAAGGTCTGAATTCTTTATGCGCAGAAAGAAAATTCTCTATAACCAATTCATTTTCATCGGGCATTATTGAGCATGTAGAATAGATTAGCTCTCCACCGGGCTCAACAAATTGAGAGTAATGCTCAAGTATTTTTTCCTGCTTTGCAACGTGTTTTAGTAAATACTCTTCGGTCAATCTCCATTTTGGTATTGGATTCCTTCGGATTGTTCCCATACCTGTACATGGAGAATCTATAAGAACTTTAGAGAATGTTTCGTTCAATTTCTCAAGATTATGATCAAGTACGGTTTCTATTGACTTATATCCGCATCTGGCTGAGCGATTATTCAGCTCCTTAAGCTTACTCAGCTCAACATCACACGATACAATCCTACCGCTATCATGTTGTAATGAAGCTATATGCATAGACTTACCTCCGGCACCGGCACATGCATCGAGAATTGATTCACCATGTTGAGGATCCAATGCAAACGATATTAGCTGGCTACCCTCGTCCTGAACTTCGAAGCGTCCGGCTTTGTATGGTGGAACTGTATTGAGATCCAATCTCTTGCTCAAATGTAGAGCCACTGGTGATAAGTTGCAATTAGTTGCTTCAATTGCAATGCTTAAAAAATGCTCTTGTATGACCGGTAAATCTGCTTGATTTGCAACTCTGATTGTTAAAGGTGAAGGTTCAAGAAATGAATCAAAGAAAATGGTTAAATCAGAATAACTGGAAGTATACTTTTCAATTATTTTATCAACTATCCAACTTTGTTGACCATATCTAATCCCAATTTTCTCAATTAAATCAGAATCTAACTTTGAATATTTTGATTCAATTTCAAGATTCAATTGCTGGAAAGAATTTAAAACAATTTTCTTGAAATCTTCAAAATTAACCCTGGTGAATTCCTTTTCAATTAAATTAGAAGTTATAAATAATTTCAAAAATTGTTCTTCATTAGGTTGACTTATTACTGAATTAGCTTTGCAGATCAAAAGATTCTGTTGAATAAGAACTAACAGAATAAGTAATGAATCTTTAATAAGAAATTCAGTATTCTGCTCACTGTAAGTGCCTGAATTTACAATAATATTCAATATATAATCCGGTAAACTCTTGATTCTAAGATAAAAAAATACGAGCTCAGATATAAACCTTCGGTCAAAACTGCCGATATACTTCTTTGATCTAAGGTATTGCGACAAAATTAAGTCTGGTGGCTGATGTGATTTTAAAATTATGCGCAATACTTCAGCACAATGTCCGACGAGTGAAGGGATTTCCATTTTCTTGATAAAAATATTAATTCTGATTTAGTTAGCTATGTTTAGTGGCAATTTAAAAAAAATTTTGGAATTAAGTTTAATCTCTCTTATTTTTATAATAGATTCAAATGGGGGAATCGGACTTTCTTTTTTTTTGCGGTTAAATATAATCAAGTTTGGAATATTATTTTGTGTAATATTTTAGGGTGTATTGTTTGTATTTTTATCAAAAGTATCATATTTTTATAGTATAAATGTACTCTTTATTGAAAACTGTTTTTATAAAGAGGAGGAAACTTTTGATTTTGTTCAAAAAGTTTTTTGATAATTAGTTTTAAAAGTTGTATTTTCGCTATTGGGTTGAAATATTTTTAAAACAAATAATTAATAATATAGGCATAATGCTAAAATGGCATTATTTTTGCACAGTGGTTTTATGTTATACTGTGAAATATAATTTTGATTACAATAAATTAACTGTTTACATTTGTTTTTAGGAGTTACAATTATGAAGAAATGCTTAATCTACTCTCTGCTTGTTGGTGTAATGCTATACTTTGGAGCGGGAGAACTATCTGCACAGACTGTAAAGCTGGACAGATGGGTGATTGGTTCAGGAGGTATGATTGATGCTCAAAATTCTGCAAATATGCATATGTCCGGTGTTATAGGACAATTAGCCGTTGAAAAAGTCACAGGAACTTACAATGGTAAATCTATGGACGTTTGGCAGGGATTTTGGATACCATCAACTGTAATTACAGACGTAGAAACCCCTACAGAGCCTTCTGCCCTTAACGAATTGGTGAACTATCCCAATCCTGTTACTTCGGCAACTACTTTCCGCTATAATCTATCAGGGACATCAAATGTCTCATTAAAAATCTATAGCGTGTCTGGCAATTTAATTAAAGTTCTGGTTAACGGAACTCAGGACGCCGGTCAGAAAGATATTCCATGGAATATACAGGATACAAATGACGAAGGAATGTCATCTGGAACCTATATTTATGAATTATCTGTTTCCCCAGCACAAAATGCTGGTTTTGCTGGTTTTCAGCCATACACATTACGCAACCAAATGGTTGTAATTAAATAATGTCAAGAAAATTTTATATAAATACAATTTAAAAATTAATGTTAAATTTTTTACAACCGTCGAGGAGTAATTCATAATGAAGAAGTTTTTGCTTCTAAGTTTAATCGCGTTAATGGTCTTTTGCGCCGATAATGCTTTCGCACAGATTCCCAAGGTATTCAATTACCAAGCAAGTATGCGCGATAACACAAACAGTCCGTTGAAGGATGGTTCCTATGTAGCAACCTTCCAGATCTATGCACAGGAAAATGGTGGTTCACCACTTTGGACAGAAACACAGGATGTTTCTTCAGTTGGTGGATTCGTTAATGTTTATCTAGGTAGCAGAACACCTATCAATGTTCCTTTCAACAAACAACTTTGGTTGGAAGTTAAAGTTGGTAGTGGTCAGCCTTTCGCTAGAACACCTCTTTCATCGGTTCCTTCAGCTATGAATGCTATTCAGGCTGTTACATCCGATACAGCTACTGTTGCTCTCAACATCGTTGATGGTGCAGTTACTCAAGCAAAATTAGCTCCTAACGTTTCTGCTAATCCTTGGGGACCAGCCGCTGGTGATCTTGCCGGTACATATCCAAACCCGACATTAAATCCTACAGCAGTTGTTCGTAATATTCCTCCTGGCAGCATTACACAAGATAAATTATCACCAAATATTTGTGTCTCTCCTTGCGGTCCTGCAAGTGGTGACCTTACAGGTACATATCCTGATCCTTTGATTGCTCCAGGAGCAGTTAAAACAGATCGTATCTTCAATGGTGCTGTTACTACTCTTAAACTTGCTGATTTGAACGTTACAACAGCAAAGATCAATGATCTTGCCGTTACAAACGGTAAAATCGGTCCCGACGCTGTTACAACTGACAAAATTTTGAACGGAACAATTCTTAACGAAGATCTTGGTCAAGAAGTTCATGATTACTTCGTTCATATTGGTACACCAGCTGGTGGCGATCTTTATGGTACATACAGAAATCCACAGGTTGGCGGATTCCGTAATATTCCTCTAAATGTTACTGCCCCAACTTCTGGTCAGGTTTACATGTACAATTCCGTAACCAACCAATGGGTTGCAACAACTATGTTCGGTGATGTTAACGGTGCTTATAATAATAACACAGTTAATAAATTATGGAACATCAACTTGTTCAACCAGCCTACATTAGATGGTCAGGTTTATACTTACAGTCAGATCACAAACGACTGGAGAGCCGCTTATGCAGGTGGTGACGTGACTGGTTCTTTCAAAGCATTGACAGTTGGTGCATGGCGCAATCAACCATTAACTGCACCAGGTTCAGTTATTGGTGATTTATATATGTACAATGGTTTAGGTTGGACACCAGCTCAGTTCAAAACTGTTGGCCCACTTGTTGGCAATGGTTACAATGCTGGTATTACTGTAACTCCTTTGAAAATTCGTGATGACGCAGCTTACCTCCCAGATGGAAGCGGATCTGTTCTTTGGTTCAATGGTGCACCGGGTACTGGTACTTGGGTAGCTAGCCTAGTCAATACTCTTAATATTGCAAATTCAGCAGTCACAACTATTAAGATCGCTGATGCCGCTGTTACTACAGTTAAAATCGCTGATGCAGCCGTTACAACTCCAAAGATCGCTGATCTTAACGTAACAACTGGCAAGCTTGCTGATAATGCTGTTACATCAATTAAAATTCTTGATGCAAACGTAATAACAACAAAAATTGCTGACTTAAACGTTACAACTGCAAAAATCAATGATGCAGCAGTTACAACTCCAAAAATCGCTGATTTGAACGTAACAACAGGAAAGATCGCTGATGCAGCAGTTACAACTGTTAAAATTCTTGATCTCAATGTAACAACAGAAAAGATTGCAAATGATGCTATCACTTCTTTAAAAATTAAAGATGGCGAAGTTAAAACAGTTGACATTCTTGACTTAAATGTTACAACTACAAAAATCAATGATGAAGCTGTTACAAATCCTAAAATAGCTGACGGTGCTGTTACATCTGCAAAGATTCTTGATCTTGATGTTCAGACAATTGATATTGCACCTCTTGCAGTTACAACTGCTAAAATCGCTGATCTTAACGTTACAAACGGTAAATTAGCTGACGATGCTGTTACAACTATCAAGATTCTTGATCTTAACGTAACAACTACTAAGATTGCTGATCTTAACGTAACAACAGCTAAGATTGCTGATCTCAACGTTACAAACGCTAAATTAGCTGCAAATGCAGTTACTACTGATAAAATTGCTGACGGTACTATTATCGCAGCTGACATTGCTGACGGTGCTGTTACATCTGCAAAGATTCTTGACGGTGATGTTCAGACAATTGATATTGCTAATCTTGCCGTATCCACTGGTAAAATTGCTGATGCTGCTGTTACAACAGTTAAAATTGCAGATGCAAATGTTACAACTGCAAAAATTCTTGATCTTAACGTAACAACTACAAAAATTGCTGATCTTAACGTTACAAACGCAAAGATCGCTGCCAATGCAGTTACAACTGACAAGATTTTTGATGGTACAATCCTCACAGCTGATCTTGCTGATGATGCTGTTACAACAAACAAAATTCTTAACCTTAATGTAACAACAGAAAAAATTAATGCTTTAGCAGTAACTGCCGCTAAGATTAATGATGATGTTGCCGGTCTTGGTTTAGTTAAAAACGTTGGAACAGGTGCTCTTGATGTAAATGTTGATGACTATACAATTAAATTAAATGGTGATTTCATTTATGTCGAGCGTTTAGATAACGATTTAACTGATGGTTCAGGTATTGCTCCATTTACATTTAATGGTTCTGCTCCTGCAACTGTTGATGTTAACACTGATGTAACAACTATTGACATAAACGGCTCTAACCAGTTATTTGTTGCTGATAATGCAATTTCAACTGCAAAAATTCAAAATCTTGCAGTTACAACTGCTAAGATTGCTAATCTTGCAGTCGATAACTCTAAATTAGCTGCTGACGCTGTTACAACAGACAAAATTCTTGACGGTACAATTGCTACTGCTGACGTTGCTAACTTAGCAATCACAAATGCTTTATTAGCTGACGGTGCTGTTACAACTTTGAAAATCGTTGACGGTTCAGTAACTGATACTAAACTGGCTGCTAACTCAGTTCTAACATCAAAGATTGTAGATCTTAATGTTACTGAACCTAAATTAGATAACCTTTCAGTTTCTACAAGAACAATTGTAAACGACGCTGTTACTTCAGTAAAGATTCTTGATGGTACAATCATCAATGCAGATCTTGCAGTTGGTTCAGTTTCATCAGCAACAATTCTTGATGCTACTATTGCTACAGCTGATGTCGCTTTATTAGCAATCACAAACGGTTTATTAGCCGATGACGCAGTTACAACAGGAAAAATTCTTGATGGAACTATTATTAATGCAGATCTTGCAGCTGGTTCAGTAACATCAACAACAATCCTTGATGCAACAATCGTTGCAGCTGATCTTGCCGACGGTGCAGTAACATCAGCAAAAATTCTTGATGGTACAATTGCAACAGCCGATGTAGCTCTTTTAGCCATCACAAATGGTTTATTAGCTGCTGATGCTGTAACAACAGACAAGATTCTTAACGGAACTATTCTTCCTGCAGATCTTGATCTTACTGCAGCTTATGCATGGACAGGTTCACATACATTCAACAAACAAGTTGGTTTCAGCTTCCCAGGTGCTTGGACAAACACAGATGCAGATTACGCATTAAATGTTCAGGACGGTATTGTTATTAACAATTCAAAAGAAGTTGCTGCTCTTAAGATTCAGCAGAATGGTCCAAATAATGTTAATGGTATCCAGGTTACAATGTTGGATCCATCAACAATCGGTCGTGCAATTTATGCATCATCCGCTTCATCAGCTGGTCAGGTTGCAGAATTCTCTACTGTTAATGCTAGAAATACTGCTCAACCTGCAGTCTTCATTTCACAGACTAACTCAGGCGCAGGTGCATCTTTAGAATTACGTAACCCAGAGTTCTCAGACAATGCCACTGCACTTTATCTTGCATCTGGTAAAATGGTTCTCAATACAGGAGATGCTTCCGGAGTCGCTAATTTAACTTTGGCTGGTAATTGGGGTTCATATAACGTATTAACAATAACTGTTGATATTACAAATATGCCAGCAGGTGTTAACGGACAAATCCTTTACTTATACAATGCAGCAGGTATTGCTCACACAGCAGCAGGATATTCTATCGCAGCTGGTGCAGTACATCCATTCTTATATATAAGTGGTGGTTGGAGATCATTCTAATTTTAATTAGAAGAACTCAGTTAAATATAAAGCCGGTCATTACGACCGGCTTTTTTTTTATATTTTAGAATATCGTGTGTTATTCTTGCTAATGATACTCTGTGAAAAGTCAGTTTTGGATGTCATTCCGAACGAAGTGAGGAATCCATGTATTTGTATATTCCTAAAAAAAAATAGCCTGGATGCGCTTCGCAGTCCTTCGGAACTCACGGTCGCTCCGCTCCCTCAGAATGACCAATTCGATATTCTTCACACAGATTTATTCGATGTAACGACAATGTTCAATCACTTATAAACAAGTTACTACCAAACCTCACATTCCACTTGTTTTTGACCTTAAAATTCAATAAGTTTGTATTCTGTAATATTAACTAAAGGTATCTACAGATGCAGCACAAAACAATGCATTTCCTATTTCTGATTCTTGCCACAGTGATTTTGTCATCAACTGTTTTTTCTCAGGTTTTATCTATCAAATCTGTTACTGAATCAACTATCAGCTTAAAAGTTGATAACCCCAAAAGTGTACTCAGTCTGATCGTGGTTAGAGAAATCTCTGCAAAACAAGTTATGCCAGATGCTAAAGTTAAGTATAAACCTAATCCAGCTATTGGTACAAACGATAAGCCTGCACTCACCGGTGAAGGCAACTACGTCGTATACAGCGGGGCAGTTTCCCAGGACGTTGTGATAAAGGGTTTAAAATCCGGAACAGCTTACAAAGCGGATTTTTACAAGTTCAATAAAAAGGACAAGTCAACAACCCTGGTTACATCCATTGATATTGGTTTATTAGCTTCTGAACCTAAGACTCAAGCAAAAGTAACGGCCTTCAGCGGAATTAAATCTGACGAATTCACAATCCATTTTAAGTGGGGCGATGGAAAATCAAGAGTTATATTAATCTCTGAAGCAAGGGATTGTGACCCGCCCAAAGATGGCACGATATATGCTGCTTCAAACATGTTTGGTAAAAGTTCTTTGACAAGTAAATCAACTTATGTTGTTCTCAACGATAGTGCTGTTGCAAAGACAGTAACGGTAAAAGGATTGAAGCCTGCAACTAAGTATTATGTTGTTATCTGCGAAGCAAATGGGTCAGGTCTGTTTGTTAATTACAATACTGCCTTGCCAAAGCCGCAGGGAGGAACTACAACCCTTGCTGAACCACCCGTTGCACTCGAAGCTGCCGACATTACAGAAACCAGCTTCCTGGCAAAATGGAAGGGTAGTGATGGCGCAACAAGATATAATATTGAAGTTGCCCTTGACGAGAAATTTACGAAATATGTTGAAGAATACAAATCAGTAGATGTAGGTAAGATAGAATCCATTCTTATTGAAGATCTTCCAAAATCCGATAATTTTTTCTATAGGCTTCAAGCAATTGGTCCAAATGGAAAAGAGTCCCAGTACTCCAATATTATTAAAGTAAGTGTTAAGAATAAATAAACTTATGTTTTGGAATTGCATATTTGAATCAAAATCCTTAAATTACCTTTTTGGATAGGAAGAAGAAAAAATAAGTAGAAATACTTAAGGATTAATCAAGTTTTTGAGATTATTGACGATAATAATAAACTTATAAGAATATTTTGATAAATGTGAACAGGAGCTGATTTCAGCGTTTACCTATTACTAAATTTTAAATAAAACATCAGGATATATAAATTCATCCTGATGATTTAGCTGTTTTATGAACATTTTAACTAATAAATAACGAATTAACAAATAACAGTTTTTTACAACTAAGGAGTTTTTAAATGAAAAAACTACTACGTTTCTCGGTTCTTATAGCATTGCTCGTGGCTTTCGCAGCAGAGCTTTATGCTGCTACACCGGGTACACAAGCCTACAACATTACATTCAGTAGTGTTGGCCCTACCAATGTGACTGTCAACTGTACACGTGGAGATGGAACAAGACGTATCATCGTCGCCAGACCATATTCTGCTAATGTATGGACAAGTCCGTCAAATGGAACAGATTATACAACTGCAACAGGAAATTATGGTACTACACCTACAACTATTACTGCTGCAGAAAGAGTTATTTATAGAGGTACAGGAAGAACAGTAGCTGTAACTAATCTTACAGGCGATACACATTGGCAATTCAAAGTCTATGAATTCAATGGTTCTGGTACTACAACTCAATACCTGACATCAGCTTCAACAAATAACCCTCGCGAGGTTTATTTGACACCTTCTGCACCTACACTAAATGCAACAAACAATATTGGTGATAAGTTTTTCACTGTTAATTGGAATAGTGTAGTAGGCGCAAGTGGCTATGATATTCAGGTTTCCGGAACTTCACCTTTCGATCCAACAGATCTCGTAGAAGGTTATGATCCCTATGAAGAGACATCCGGTGCCGCTACATCAGAAACTATCGATATGAATATTTTTGAAAATGATATTTATACATGGAAAATAAGAACAAGAGTAGGTAATGTTTATAGTGGTTGGGTAATTGATGCTACAGCTATCAATACCTATCCATCCGCTCCTAATACAGGCGGTGATGTTACAATTTGTTCAAATACAGCCACAACAATTACACCTACGAATGATCAGCTTAACTGTGGAGTAACTTGTGCATTTAACTTTTATTCTGCACCAACAGGTGGCGTTCCTTTAAATGTTACACCAACAGGTGATCCGTCATGGACTACAGGTTTGTTGACTTCAACTACAACATATTATGTTTCTACTTATAATACAGCAAATGTTGCAGGCAGAAAAGAAAGCCAGACAAGATCAGCTTATACAATTTATTTGCCAGCAGCAATTACTGCCCCTGCTTCAATTACAAATGTAAATCCTTGTAATGGAGCAGCTAATGGTGCTATTAATATTACAGCTGCCGGTGGTATTGGTGCATACACATACAACTGGTCAGGTACCGGTGTTGTAGTTGCAGCCGAAGATCAAACAGGTCTCAGTGGCGGAGTTTATTTGTTAACTGTAACAGACGCATGTGCTCCTCCTAATACAGCTACTTTTTCTTATACAGTTACAGAACCAACAGTAGTTTCTGCAACAACAGCCTCAACCAATGTTACTTGTAACGGTGCTTCTGACGGAACAATTACAATTTCTGCACCAGCAGGTGGTGGTGGTGGAACATATACTTATGCATGGGCAGGTGGACCTACTGGTCCAACCAGAACAGGTTTAAATTCAGGAGGTAGTCCCTATGTTGTAACAGTATGGGATGGACCGCTTGCATGCTCAGTCTCCTACTCAATCGCTATTACTCAACCAGCAGCTCTTGCAATACCAGCACCAACAGTAACAAATGTTACGTGTTTTGCTGGATCTGATGGTCAGATTGCATTAGCACCAACAGGTGGCTACGGAACATATTCATATCTATGGTCAAATGGTCAGACAACTGCAACAGCAACAGGTTTAACCGTTGCTGGTGGTCCTTACAGTGTAACTGTAAGAGATGCAGCTCCTGCATCAACTGCATGTTCAGTTGTTGGTGGTCCTTGGACATTAACAGAGCCAGCAATAGTTGCAATTAACCCAACAATCACAAATGTTGTTTGTTTCGGTCTTTCTACAGGTGCAATTTCAACAGCACCAACAGGCGGTCCTGCAGCAGGTGCTTATGCTTACTCATGGACTGGTCCTGGTGGTCCATACGCTACACAGAACATTTCATCATTAGCAGCTGGCACATATTTACTGACTGTTACCAAAAATGCCACGTGTGCCGTTACAGCTTCTTATACAGTATCTCAGCCAGCTTCAGCAATTACAGCAACTTATGCACAAACTAATGTATCTTGCTTTGGTGGTGCCGACGGAACAATAACAATTTCAGGTGTTTCCGGTGGAATGGGTGCTCCTTTCTCATACACATGGAGTGATATTGGATTGGGAACAAATACAAGATCAGGTTTAACAGCTGCAGCAAGTCCTTATACAGTAACAATTCGTGATGTAGCCGGTTTATGTGGCACAGTTACTCATGTATTTACAATCACTGAACCAGCTTCAGCAATTACAGCAGTATTTACGCCAACAAACGTATCCTGCTTTGGCGGTGCCAATGGTACAGCAATAGTTTCTGCTCCAGGTGGCGGAACAGGTGCTACTTATACTTATGTATGGAGTGACGGTTTATCAACAGCCGCAGCCAGAGGTGGTTTAACAGCTGGTAATTATACTGTAACCGTAAAAGATGGCACAGGGCTTTGCCTAAACTGTGTTCATACTTTTGTTATTACACAGCCAGCATCAGCAATCACAGCATCTTATGCACAAACAAATGCAACTTGCTTTGGTAGTTCAGATGGTGCAGCCGCAGTATCCGCACCAGGTGGTGGAACAGGCGCTGCATATAGTTATGTTTGGTCAGACGGCCCAACAACAGCAACCAGAGCAGGCTTAACAGCAGGCATATATACAGTAACTGTTTATGATTCAGGTCTTTTATGTGGAAATTGTACACACACATTTACAGTTACACAGCCAGCCGCTGCAATCACAGCATCTTATGCACAGACAAACGTTAATTGCTTCGGTGGAACAACCGGATCAGCCTCTGTAACAGCCCAGGGTGGCGGTAACGGTGGCCCATACACTTATTTATGGAGTGATGCAGGTCCTGCAATTGCTACAAGAACAGGTTTAATCGCTGGTGGTTATACTGTTACAGTTAAAGATGTATCAGGTATCTGCCTTAATACAACACATTTATTTACGATTACAGAACCAGCATCAGCAATTACAGCTGCTTATGCTCAAACTAATGTCGCATGCTATGGTGCTGCTACCGGTGCAGTAGCCGTCTCCGCACCAGGTGGTGGAACAGGTGGAGCTTATACTTATGTATGGAGTGATGGTTTATCTACAGCGGCAACCAGATCAGGTTTAGTTGCAGGTACATATATCGTAACAGTAAAAGACAACGCAGGACTTTGCTTAAATTGTATCCATTCATTTGTGATCTCACAGCCTGTAGCTCCTCTTTCATTGACAGCAACCCCCACAGCCACAACTTGTGCTCTGGACAATGGTCACATTACATTGGCAAAAGCTGGCGGTACTGCTCCTTATGTTACTTACTCATGGAGCGGTCCTGGTGGATATACTTCTGCTACTTCTGATCCTGCAGCTGGTAATACTCTAGCTCCAGGAGCTTATTCAGTAACCGTAACAGATAATGCCGGATGTACTGCAACAGCATCATGCACAGTGAATTCATCAGCACCAGCATCAATCACAGGTACATTTACGAATGAAACATGTAATTTAACTAACGGTACTATTACTACTACTCCAAGTGGTGGAACAACTTATACCTATGCTTGGTCAGATGGTGCAGTAACAACACAGAACAGAACAGGTCTAGCCGGTGGAGTGTCCTATACTGTAACAGTTACAGCTAACCCAGGTGGCTGCACAGCACAGGCAACATTTGCTGTTCTTGCCCTTTATGAAGCACCAACTGTTACTGTTCAGCCAACTGATCAGAAAGCAGCAGATGGCGGTTCAGTAACCTTCACAGCTGCTATTGGTGACGTTTCAACATATCAGTGGCAAATAAGTACTGATGCTGGTGGTAGCTGGAATGATGTAGGCGGAGCAACATCTACATCGTTAACAGTAAGTAGTCTTACAGCTGCAATGAACGGGTATCTATACCATCTAACTGGTTATACACCTTGTTCACCAGTAACATCAGCAGTGTCAAACAATGCTAAACTACGTGTATATCCTTCAACCCAGGCAAGAAGTATTGTTTGGGGTAACGTTATACCTGGCCAGATTCCTCTACAGTGGACAAATGGTAATGGCGACGGAAGAATTTGCGTAATTCGCAAAGATCCTTCAGCTGCAAACTATCCAGTATCGCCAACAGATGGTACTGTTTACACAGCAAACACAAGCTATAATCCTTTGAACCCAACAGCAGCACAAAGAACAGCCGCTGGTGTAAGTACTTCAATTGGCTGTTCACAGGTTATTTACCGTGGAACAGGTGCGAATTCAATTGCCACAGGCATGGCTTCATACCAGAGATACCACTTCAAAATCTTTGAATATTATGGAACAACAGATCCTACATTCAATACAAATGCAGGAACAAGCAACAATCCTCTAAACAGAATGTCAGCATCCAAGGAAGCAATTCCAGGCTTGTATGAGACATCAACAGACGGAAGCTTGATTGTTGAAGGTTTGTATCCAAACCCAGCAGTTGATAACATAACATTCAAATTAACAACAGCAGAAGAAATGCCAGTTACAATCTCCATCTTCAACGAAAGTGGTCAGAAAGTAATTGACTTTGCATCAAATCAGGTTATGGCATCAGGAGATCATGACATCAGAGTACCATTCAACAAAATGATGGCATCTGGTTCTTATGTTCTAGCAGTGTCAGCCGGAAACGAAATGGTAGTTTATGGATTCTCAGTTATAAAATAACTGCCGATTCATTTGATAAATTAAACGGGGAGCAATCAGCTCCCCGTTTTTTTATTGTTTAAGTCAGTAAATATTGATATTTTCGGTTTTTAATTTCAGCAATATCTTATAAAAATGCCAATTGAAGAGCAAAAAATTCCTGAAATAATTGATGTTATCAAAGAAGAGCCGAAATCAAAATTCGACTTTTCTCTGTTAGCATCAGGTTATTACCCCTATCTCATTTTTACTGTTCTTATAGCCCTGGTCTTTGGTGAAGTAATAGGATATGGCTTTACTTGTCTTGACGATAAGAGAATAATAATTGACCATTGGGAAATCATCTCAAGTTTGTCGAATATAAAAGAAGCCTTTCTAAAGGATGCCTTTTTGAGCTTTGATTATATGAAGGATAAAATCGTAGGATTCTATAGACCAATGCAAACGATTACATTTATGATTGACGCACAGATCGGTGGTAAGTCTCCCTGGATATACCATTTTACTAATCTGCTACTTCACTTACTCACAACATTCAGTGTATACAAACTAATACAAAAATATTCGGACAACAGATATATATCACTTTGTCTGGGATGTCTGTTTGCTGTACTGCCATTATTTACCCATGCTGTTGCCTGGATTCCGTCGCGAGGAGATTTGTTGCTAGGCTTATTTGGAGTAACGTCAGTTATATTCCTAATAAAATATATAGAATCGCAAAAATGGTATTATCTTCTTCTTCATTCATTGTCGTTTCTTTTTGTCGTCTTCTCCAAGGAAAGCGGCGTATCAATTGTGCCAATTTACTTGTTCTATATGATACTGATTGCAAAAAAGAGAAAAGTAAAAGATTATATGAGCTATTCATTCATCTGGACTATCATTATTGTACTCTATCTGATTCTTAGATTTAATGCATCAATGTCTATGCCCGAAAGTGACAAGAGTTTATTGCTTGTTTTTTGGAGTAATCTACCTGTCTTTTTTGAGTATCTGTCAAAGATGGTAATCCCATTTAACTTATCGGTTATGCCAATTCATTCAATAGATTCCATAATTATAGGCATTGTACTGGCGATTGGCTTAGTCTTTATTATTATTAGCTCTAAAGAAACCAGAACAATTCTAATATGGGGTCTATTCTGGTATTTCATCTTGATTTTTCCTGCCATGATCTACAGGGGTTCTGGTTTTATGAATTCTTTCGATTATCTCGAGCATAGATCATATTTACCCCTTGTTGGGATTTTTCTTTTGATTGCTCTATATTTAAATCGGCTTATTGTCACAATTAAGCCTCAAATCATCTATTCATTGCTTATTGTTCTTATCATTTCTTATTCTTTAATATCGTTTACTTACAAGTCTAACTATAAAGATGAACTTACTTTTATGGGGCAAGCACTAGTCAGTAATAGCAAAAATGTTGTCGCTTTAAATACACTGGGAGTATCATATTATGACAAAGGTGATTTTCAAAATGCAGAAAAATATTATCAACTAGTACTCAAAGAAGACACTCTTAATGTTGAGACTTTAAATAATCTTGGATTAATCCTGGAAGCAAAGAATGATCCATTTACAGCCATTAAAACATATTATAGATTATTGGATATTGATCCTGATTTTCCAGACGTTTATAGGAACTTAGGTAGATTATTTTATAAAGTTGGTGATTTTCACCTTGCCGCGAAGTTTTTAGCTAAAGCAACGATCATAGATCCATCAAATGCTGAAAATTATAATCTATTAGGAAATTCATTAAACACACTAAAGGAATATGCTAAAGCAGAAACTGCTCTTTTAAGGTCAATTCGTCTCAATCCATCCAATCCTTATGCTTTTAATAATTTGGGCGTTACCTATTACCAGTTAGGGGATTATGAGCTGGCTATATCTAATTTTAGAAAAGCTATAGAATTAGATTCAAGGAATGCCTTGGCTCTTAAGAATATTGGATATGCTTATGGCAGACTGAATAATGAAGTGAAACAAATTGAATACTTCAAACTTGCAGCAAAGTCCGGATCAATAGAAATTCAAAATTTGCTTACGCAAAGAAATATTAGTTGGTAAAAATAAATAAATGGATGATATTATGATTAATTCAGACAAAATATTAAGTATAATAACAAAAAAACCTATTCCTCAGATCATTCTAATTGTTTTGATATGTTTGGTTTATGGACAGGCTGTAAGATTTGATTTTTCATATCTTGACGATAAATCAATCATTATTGAACAAATTAATACCCAAAAGCCTATGTTCAATATAAAGGAAGCTTTCAACCGTGACGCTTTCTATACTACGAAAGGGCTTGCATTTTACCGTCCATTTCAGAATATTTCATTTATGATGGATTCATCTGTAAGCTGGAATAAAGCCTATGCTTACCATTTTACTAATATTCTGCTTCACATTCTGACATGTTTAACTCTTATGCACCTGCTAAAACTATTGAAATACAATCCGGTATTAGCTCTGGCAGGGGCATTGATATACGCTGTTCATCCTATGTTTACACATGCTGTTGCATGGATACCATCAAGAGGTGATTTAATCATAGCTCTACTGGGTATTCTAATGTTTATTTCATTTATACAAATGATTGAGACTAAGAAACCTTACTATTTTTATCTCCACATACTTGCATTCGCACTTGCTGTATTCTCTAAAGAAACAGCTGTGCTTTTTCCGCTGATCTTTGCCAGTTACTTATTTTTTGTACGCAAAGAGAAAAAGATAAAAGCCAATATTTACGCTCTGGTCATTGCTTATGGGACGATAATTATTTTGTTTATGTATATGAGGTCTAATGTTGTTATTCATCAACAAGGAGATGATTCATTCGGTATTGGTTCCTTCATTAAAAATATCCAGGCTCTACCAGAAATGTATGCTAAATTCTTCATTCCAGTCAATTTATCAACCATGCCCAAATTTAGTATTCTAGTAACTTCAATAGGAATAATTCTTATCTTGCTGACAAGTCTCTATATGATTAAGAATCGGGATAAATTCAATGGAATGGTTCTGTTCTCAATTATTTGGTTTCTAATGTTCTCAATACCAGGAATGTTCTACCGTCACAACTATGCGGATGTTAGCTATGATTATTTTGAACATCGGGGATACTTACCGGCAATAGGTTTAATTATTCTTATTTTTGAATTTCTGAAATTTGAAAAAATCAAAATTATTGATAATCAAAAAATCTTAATCGGGCTGGCTGTCATTGTTGGAATGTTATCCGTTTATTCATTTGCTCATGCCAGGAACTATCGTGATGTCCTTAGTTTTTATGGTTACGCAATCACTACATCACCAACCAATGCACTTGCCTACTATAACTTGGGAAATTACTATAAAGAAAATAAAGTTATTGGAAAAGCTAAAGAAAATTTTACAAAATGTATTAGTATTGATTCAAATTATATCGAAGCATATCAAAATTTAGCCGCTACTTATGAGATGAAAGATGAACATTCTAAATCAATTGTTTGTCTCGACAAAGCTCTTAAAATCAACGGGTACTATCCACCTGCTCTTAAAATGATGGGGATTATTTATAATAAATTAGGACAGAATGCAATAGCATTGTCATACTTGGAAAAATGTGTTCAGGGGTCACCTAATGATGTTGAAGCGCTTAATGTTCTAGCCGTGGTGTATTCCGATCTTGATAAATTCGAGCTTGCGGAAAAAACGTTCAATAAAGCTTTAGAAATTGACAAAAATTTTAAATTAGCTGCTGATAATCTCGCAAGTCTATATAAAAGTAAAGGTGACAAAAAGAAAGTAATCCAAACTTTACAAGATTCACTCAGTTCTAATCCTAAATCTTCGGAAGCTTATAATAAATTGGGAGAAGAATTCGGCAAACAGGGTAATATGGCAAAAGCACTAGAAATGCTACAGAAAGCAGTTGAAATTGATCCATCCAATTCTCGTGCTTATAATAATCTAGGAACTGCTTATGCCATGACAAGGCAATTCTCTAAAGCAGTAGAGATGTACGCAAACGCTGCGAAAAATGATCCAAATAATGACACATATCTCCTTAACTTAGGGCTAGCTTATAGCGACAATAAACAACGAATCGAAGCCATTTCTACAATGAAGAAAGCTGCTCAAATGAATAATCAGGTAGCTATCCGATGGCTTAAAGATCAAGGGATGTAGTATCATTAAGAATGCTGAAAAGTAAATCAAGACTTATAAATTATATATCAACATTCTAACTTTTTTTATATCAATTAAATCTTTATAACAAATGTTTAAATAATTCTAATGAAGATATTATTCTATTTCCTTCTGATCCTATTCCTTCTTGCGAATGTTTTTGCCCAAAAAACTTCATTGACTGCCGATAGTCTTATTCTATGGAATACTCAGAAGTTCAGGACTATATTGGAAACTGCAAATTTGTCCTATAAGGACAGTGTCGATATCAAGAAAATAAGCGAAAAAGCCTTTTCTGCAATGCTAAGGGATTTAGATCCATATTCGGATTATTTCAATGAAAAAGTGCTGTCAAATTATAAAAGTAATTATAGCAATACAGTTAATTCTTTAGGACTAACCGTTGCTCAAGTAAACGACACTCTCAATATAATTACTATCGAAAAGAACTCACCAGCTTCGATTAGTGGCTTATTATCCGCTGATAAGATATTATTTATAGATGGATTAAATGCAGTTAAAATGTCCATCACAGATTTTAATTCAAGGACAGTTAAACGTGATTCCTTGCCAGTAGTCATTTTCGTCAAACGAAACCATGTACCCGGTTTGATGGAATTCAATATAACTCCAAAAGAACTTCAAGTTAATTCAATAGTCGTTTATTTTGTTTTTCCTGGAACTTCGATTGGATATCTGAAATCCAACAGGTTCGCTGCTAATGCTGACACAGAATTTAGGGAATGCATTAAGCAATTGAAATCAAAAGGTGCAAAGAGCATCATTCTGGATATACGACAACATCAGGGTGGTAATGTTGAACAAGCCGCCGAAGTAGTTGACGAGTTCATAACAAGTGGCAACACGATAACCTATATTCAGGGTAAGAATAACGATTATTACCAGAAATATATATCTGAAGACGGTCAGATTGCAGAAGATATGCCATTGGTGGTTTTAATTGACAATCAGACAATGTCTGCAGGTGAAATCTTTGCAGGTGCTATTCAGGATCTTGATAGGGGAGTGATTGCCGGTACACAGTCTTATGGCAAAGGAATGGCACAAAAAGTATGGGAGTTTAAGGATGGCACAGCCTTTCGTCTTACCATCGGGGATTATTTTACTCCTTCCGGCAGAAATATTCAAAAAGTTCAAACTGAAAATATTGAACTTGATCAAACCAATAAACTCCAAATAGGTGATGCAGGATTCAATGATATACAGAATTCAATTAATAAATTTGGCGGTAAGTTAAAACTTCCTGTGTTTCAATCTCTAAAAGGCAGAAGTTTGTTGGGTGGTGGTGGAATTTTTCCAGATATTTATGCAAAGGATGATACTACAACTCTCCTGACGCAAGTATTGATATCTAAAAACATCATTCTCGAATCTGTGCTTCAATATTTATTTTTCGAAAGAGAAAATATAATAAAAAAATATAACAATGATTTATTTATTTTTGATAAAAATTATTTGCTTGATGATGATTTTCTCAAGCGAATCGAAACAATTTCCAGATCTAAAAATATCTGGAATGAGAAAATGTTTCAAATCGATAAAGAGTTCCTTGTAATCTACACAAAAGCTATGATTGCATATATCATTTGGGGAAATGAAGGCTTTTATGCTGTCGATATTTACAATAATAAATCTGTTATTAAGTGTATCAGTCTTATTACTGAAGCAGAAAAAATGTTCAATTCAAATAAATAAAGGTATAATGTGAATAAACTATTTAAAAACATTCTGTTATGGACGCTTGCACTAGTAGTTATGCTGTCAGCATATACTTACCAAAAGAGGACAGGACCAACGTATCCCAAAAGAATTCATACCGAAATTAATGGAAGTTCTTACAAGTTCGAACTTCCTAGAACTTCCGACTCTTTGGGTAATGAAGTTGTGAAGCTGACCATTCCTGATAAGTCTGTCACAGGATATATGACCTATGTCCGTTATAAAAGCACCGACAGCATCACAAATCAACCAATGGTCAGAGAAGGAGATGTATTGAAAGCATACATCCCTCATCAGGCTCCCGCAGGTAAGATTGTTTATAATCTGTTCCTGACTTCAAATAATTCTGCTGCTAAGAAAATTACAGATGAATCAGTTATTATCCGATTCAAAGGTCAGGTTCCTAACTATATACTTCTACCACACATATTTTTTATTTTCTTTGGAATGTGGTTTGCAGTTAGAACCGGCATCGAAGCTATGACAAAGGGAGATAAAACTCACATTCTAACTATTTGCACTGTTGTACTCTTGTTCTGTGGCGGACTTGTTCTTGGCCCAATTATGCAAAAGTATGCCTTCGATGCGTACTGGACTGGCTGGCCATTCAAAGGTTTTCTCAAATTTGGTGATATGACTGATAATAAAACCGCAGTTATGTTCCTCAGTTGGGTAGTGGCCGCATGGAGAATATCTGTCAAAAAAGAACAGAAATGGTGGGCTATTGTTGCTATGGTCGTTACTTTGGTGACATTCCTTATTCCGCATAGCATCTTAGGATCTGAAATTGATCATACTCAATTACCTAAATAATAGAATTATACTGAGTTGAAGAGGAGCACATTTTGAAAGAGCATCAGGGAACAGTTATCATTGTCGATGACTTGCCGGATAATGTTATGCAGGTGGAGAAAACCCTGCAAAAAAAGGGATATTTATGCAAAATTGCAACCAACGGTCACGAAGCCTTGGAATTAATCCGTGAAATTAAACCGGATCTCATCTTGCTTGATATCTTGATGCCGGGAATTAATGGAATAGAAATATGTAAGACAATCAAAGCTGATGATAGCATCAAGAGTATTCCTGTTGTCTTCCTTACTGCTCTCAATGATTCTAATTATATTATAGAAGCTTTTAAGTCAGGCGGGGTTGACTATATTACTAAACCTTTTAACACTACCGAACTCCTCGTAAGAGTTAAAAGCCATATCGACTTAAAGAAAGCTCTCGAATCTAATATGGAAAATATCAACAAACTTACTCAGGCAAATACCGAACTTAACGAAGCCAGAGAACAGTTAGCTGAATTAAATAACTCTAAAGATAAATTCTTCTCCATAATCGCTCACGATCTGCGGAATCCTTTTCAGGGATTATACAAAATGAGCGAGTTCATATTAAAGGAATTTGGAAATCAATCAACAGAAGATCTCCATTCGATGCTTTACGATATGAATTCTTCAGCTGAAAAATTGAATATACTGCTGGAAAATCTATTAACTTGGTCAAGGATTCAATTAGGTAAGCTGCCTGTCAATCCCGAGGAACATAATTTATATCAACTCCTGGATTTCTGTGTGCAGCTATTTGCTGATAATGCCAAACTGAAGAACATTTCAATTATTAATAATGTTCCTGAGGATATAATAATCTATGCTGATGCTTCGATGGTAAATACTATCTTCCGTAATTTGATCTCAAATGCAATTAAATTCACCAACATTCTTGGAAAGATAGAAATCAATGCTCACATTGGCGGCAAAAATGCCATTATAACCGTTGAAGACAGCGGAATTGGTATTTCTTCAGATGAGCTTAAAGGTATCTTTAGAATCGACGCAAAGCACATTAAAACCGGAACCAATGGTGAAGTCGGCACAGGAATTGGTTTGGTCCTCTGTAAAGAGCTGGCTGATGCTAACAATGGTTCAATTAGTGTTACTAGTAAATTAGATCATGGAACTGTTTTTACTGTTATTTTACCTTCATTTCCTTTTACAAAATAAATCATTGTATTAAGTGTTAATATAATTTTAAAACGTTCTTATTTAACAAATTTTTAGTAGGCTTTATGGCAACAATTGGTATAGAAAGTAATGGTAGACTAGAGAGAACTGCTATTTATTACAATGGGGAACAGATTAGTGGTCTCAAAGAATTGTTACTGCATTTGGATGAGGATGGAACATTCGATGGGATAATTCAATACGAAGGGCACGACAAGATAATATACAACAAAAGTATTTTTGGTGATACTCTATCTAATATTAAAATTGTAGAACCATCCTTCACCGAAGAAGAAGCAATGAATTTAAGATTATTCGAAATCGACAGCAACGGTGACATCGAAAATACTGTTGTTTCGATGAATAGCGAGGAGCTTCAGGGGCTTGTAAATTTATATGTCCACATAAAATCTTCCCACTCCTCTGGTGGTTCAAGTTTGAAGAATTTCTTTGGTGGACAAAAAGATTTACCAGAAGAAGCAGAATTTAAAGCTGAATTTACGTTCAGAAATGATGATGATACACTTTCAACGGAGGGAATTTTTTAATGAAAACGTCTATTATAAATAAACCATTTTTAGCCATTATTACTATTGCTCTATTGTGGTTACTGGTTGGAACTGAATTACTCGAAGCCAGAGGTGGCGGGTCTCGTGGCGGTAGCTTCGGTGGGTCTCGTAGTTTTGGAAGATCATCTGCACCATCCAGGCCTTCAGCACCAGCATCAGCTCCCAGATCCAGCTTTGGTGGCAACAGGTCAACTGCTGTTGGCTCAGGAGCAGCAAAATCATCAAGCTTCGGTGGAACTAGAATGGCTTCATCGGGTGATTACACATCTAAGTACGGTACTCCTAGAAGAACCGTCGCCGGTAATACAATGGCTGGAGTGCCCGGCAATTATAGAGTTAATGATTATGGTGGATATTCAAGTAGCTTAATGATGGGGTATATGATGGGTAGCACAAGCATGATGTGGTCTATGCCATTCCATCCGGCTTTCTATTATTCCAGACCTTATTATGTAACCAATCCCGATGGTACTGTTGGTGTGTACCCGCCAACATTCTCATTCGCAAAATTGTTCTTTACCCTGGTTATTCTTGGTGCAATCATTTTCGTGATATATGTAATCATCAGGAACCGAAGGCGGAACAACGGATCCTGGGGAGTTACTCACTCTCAATCATCCTTCGATTAATAAACCAAAAGGCTGTCCCGATCTGAGACAGCCTTTTGTGCTTTATAAATTAGTCTTAGCTTATAGTGTTGCTTCGCCCGGTTCCCAGTTGCATGGTGTTTTTACGCCAGTCTGAAGTGCAGATACAACTCTGAGTATTTCTTTTGAGTTACGTCCTACGTCTTCGGGATGTATGACTGAATATACCAATTCTCCTTCTGGATTGATAATATAAAGTCCACGTAGAGTAAATCCTTTTGATTCCATCAAGATTTCAAATGCTTTTGATGTTTCATGATTCGGGTCTGCCAGCATCGGATAAGGCAAATTTCTTAAGCTTGGATGTGATGATCTCCATGCCAGATGTGAATGATGGCTGTCAGTTGAACATGCGATAACTTCGCAATTCAACTTTTGGAATTCGCCGTAATTCTTACCGAATTCTTCAATTTCTGTAGGGCAGACAAATGTAAAATCGAGAGGATAGAAAAACAAGACTAACCATTTCCCAAGATAGTCATCGGATGAAAGTTCAAAGTATGCATTTGCTGGTGATAAAACAGTAGCATCCCCTCCGACAACAGCTTTTCCCTTGAAAGATGGTGCTTTGTTTCCAACTAATAAAGACATAAAAACTCCTTATAATATATAAAAGATTAAAAAAGTGTACATCAAAATAGAAATATTTTTTCTAGAACAACGTTTTGTGCTTTTGAACGAAACATAAAAAAGTTTAGTGTTTAATTTTATAATTTTTGGGGTGCAAACCCTATTTCTATTACCTCCTGTTTTTTAGGAAAAAAATGAGTGAAAAAAACCTCGTAATTGTGGAATCACCTGCAAAAGCAAAAACGATCGAAAAATATCTTGGTAAGGACTTTAAAGTTGTATCTAGTATGGGTCATGTTCGCGACCTTCCTAAGGATGATAAAGCTATTGACATAAAAAATCATTTTAAACCAAATTATGAAGTAACTCCCGATAAAAAAGATACCGTTAGAAGATTAAAAGAATATGCCAAGGGTGCCGAAATAGTGTGGTTAGCCACTGACGCCGACCGTGAAGGTGAAGCAATTTCATGGCATTTATTGAAGGCTTTGGATCTGGATGAATCACGAACCAAAAGAATTGTTTTTCGTGAAATTACTAAAAAAGCTATCACAGAGTCGATCGAACATCCACGTTCAATAGATTACGATCTTGTTAATGCGCAGCAAGCCAGAAGAATACTGGATAGAATAGTTGGTTTTGAACTTTCACCTGTTCTCTGGAAAAAGATTAAAACTGGCTTATCGGCTGGCAGAGTTCAGTCTGCTGCTGTCAGACTCGTCGTTGAGCGCGAGAGAGATCTCGAGCAGTTTTCCTCCAGAACATCGTTTAAGGTTACAGCAGAATTCGATCTTGGAAATGGAAAAATATTAAAAGCGGATCTGCCTAAGAATTTTGAATCGGAAGAAGATGCACATAAATTCCTAACTAGCTGTATCGGTGCTGAATTCAAACTGACTGACATTGAGAAAAAGATAGAACGTAAGAACCCTTCTGCTCCATTCACTACTTCAACATTACAGCAGGAAGCAAGCCGTAAACTTGGGTTTTCGGTAGGACAAACCATGCTTGTTGCTCAAAAGCTCTATGAAGCTGGTCATATATCTTACATGAGAACTGACTCTACTGCATTGTCGGAGGAAGCTCTTCAAAAGGCATCCGAACAGATCAAATCTGCTTATGGTGATGAATATCTTAAAACCAGAAAATATGAAACAAAATCTGAAAATGCGCAAGAAGCTCATGAAGCTATAAGACCTACTGACTTTGCAAAAATGGAAGTCAGCGCGATGGGCAGAAACGAACAAAGACTTTACTCACTGATATGGAAAAGAGCAATTGCGTCTCAGATGCAAACTGCGGAAATTGAGAAAACAATTGCCTCAATATCGATTTCGACAAGTCCATTCAAATTCCTTGCTATAGCCGATGTTATCAAATTTGATGGATTTTTGAAAGTCTACATAGAATCTACTGATGAAGAGGAAGAGCCGGACGAAGAGAATCCGACAATGCCAGCATTAAGCATCGGTCAGATTTTTTCACTTATAACCATCAACGCAACTCAGAAATTCTCTAATCCTCCTGCAAGATTCACCGAAGCAAGCCTAGTGAAGAAATTAGAAGAATTGGGAATCGGCAGACCTTCTACCTATGCTCCAACTATCTCCACTATACAGAGAAGAGATTATGTCATAAAAGAATCACGTCCCGGATCTGAGAGAAGTTACACGCAGCTCAACTTGACTGCCGGTAAGATTACTACTACTACCCTGAAGCAGACTGTCGGAACAGAAAAGAATAAATTATTCCCGACCAATACAGCTATGATTGTTATCGACTTTTTAGTTCAAAATTTCGCCGATGTAGTGGACTATTCCTTTACCGCCAATGTCGAAAAGGAATTTGATGAAATAGCAAAGGGAAAGAAAGTTTGGGAAGAAGTACTTGAAACATTCTATGGTAAATTCCATGAGAATGTGGAACGTACTATCGATTTACCAAGAGTTACCAAGGAAACCGCAAGAGCATTGGGCGATGATCCCGTAACAGGAATGCCGATATTTGTCAAATTAGGCCGATTTGGAGCTTATGCACAGATTGGTGACGGAGCTAATGAAGTTAAGCCCAGATTCGCAAGCTTGAAGAAAGGCCAGTTCATTGAGAACATCACTCTTGCTGAAGCACTCGAATTATTTAAACTCCCAAGAGATCTGGGTGAGTTTGAAGGATATAAGATGACTGTTTCCATAGGCAGATTCGGGCCCTATGTTTCATATCATGCAAAATTTTATAGCTTGACCAAAGAGGATGATCCCTATACCATTATCCCTGATAGAGCTATTGAAATCATACTAAATAAGAACAAAGCTGACGCAGAAAAAATTATTAAAGCATTCGATGAAGATCCGGAAATGAAGCTGCTCAACGGTAGATGGGGCCCATACATTAATTACCACAAAGATAATTATAAAATTCCCAAAGGGAAAGTTGTTACAAGTTTAACATTTGATGAATGTATGGAGATTGTAAAAATTCAAATTGAAAACGATCCTTCAAAAGGCAAGAAGAAGGCTGCTGCTGACAAAGCAAAAGAGGCAACGACAAAAGCCCCGGCAAAGAAAAAGGCAACTACTAAGTCCAAAAGTACAACGAAGAAAGCTCCTGCAAAGAAGAAATCAGAGTAGTGCATGTATAAATAATGAATCAAGAGGCTGTCTCATAAGTGGGACAGCTTTTTTTTGAATATCCAACATCGAATACTGAACACCGAATGATGAAGTGAAATACGATCGAATTGTCATCACCGCGAAGGTGGGGATCTTTTTGTCTTTCTGTGCCTTAGGCACAGCAGATCGGTAGAAAGACGTATCCCCAAAATCCTCTGCCGTCCCGTACGGGACGGAACACATCGAGCGATAATTTCTTTTCTACCGACCTTTTCTCCCTGACGGGAGAAAAAAAATTATTTTATCAACTTTTGTAACTTTTTATCAACTTTTGTAACTTTTTATCATTTATTTTGTTATAGAGAATAATTATTAACAATTTTTCTAATAGAAAAATATGAAAAAGCACATCATCTTCACACTGTTTATTTTAATATGTTTAATGCAACAACACATTTATGCAGAAGATTTTTGGAAAGAAATAAGTTCGAAAGACCAGTTTATAACCTCTATGGCGGAGGATTCTAAAGGTAATCTGTATTATACCTGTACAGGTGCTATTCCAGGAATTTATCAATCTACAGATAATGGTGAAACTTGGCAATACATAGGCTTAAATCTAAACGATCAATATCATATAAATATGAAAATTGATAAAGATGACATTATATATTTAGGTTTAAACAATCCACCCCTGGACACGAATTATGGAACAATCTTACGATCTGATGATTATGGTAATACTTGGAAAAATATTAACAATGGTTTATCTAAAGATTATCGATTTGAAGGAGGAGTTTATGGTTTTACTTTTTCAAAGGAAGGTAATGTATATGCAATTACTGATATTTATGGTGTAATTAAATCAACTAATAAAGGTGAAAACTGGACAAAACTAGGATTAACAAATGATATTTGGTTTGGTCAGTTTAACCGTGGTACGATCGATTGTAATAATAATAATTTATTTATTATATCTTGTACATCTAGTATTTCTACATATGATGAAAAAAAAGACACTTTTAGATTAGTATTATCGGATACACTTCATAACCCCTGGGGTCCAGATGTTTTTGATATATCTATAAATTCAAAAGACTGGATTTTTGCCTCAACTTATTACGATAGCACAATCTTTTCAACAGACAATGGTAACTCATGGCAGGGTTTTATTTATGAAGGAGAATGTTTTTCTAGTTTTTTAATAAAGACTGATGCTCAAGATAATATTTATGTCGTAAAGTTTTATCCAACTGAGCCCAGGACATACAGATTCTTAAAGTCAATCGATAATGGCTTGACTTGGATTAATATGAATTATAATATACCTGATTCTATTGATCTTCGAAATATGCTGATAAGCAGCAAGGGATATATATTTTTAGCAAGTGCAAATTCTTTTAAATATGAAGGTAAAATATACCGATCTTCAGCTCCTGTTGTAAATGTTGAAGAAAATAATCCAATGAGTGATTTAACAGTTTCCCCCAACCCAGCAACAGATTATATAGAAATATCCGTAGGGGCACAGCTTGCTGTGTCCGACCAAAGCGAAGTGAAGATATATGATGTGTATGGACAAACCATGTCCACCCCCGTCTGCTCCGCAGACACCCCCGCCAGCGGGGGACAGAGAATCGATGTCTCCGGTTTGGCTCCCGGTATGTATTTTGTGCGGATTGGGGATAGAGTGAGTAAATTTATTAAGATGTAATGTAGAAAAGATTCCTGTATTCACAGGAATGACATAAAAATCAAGAGGCTGTCTCATAAGTGGGACAGCTTTTTTTTATTTAAGGAAATCCGATCTTTTAGAAATAATGTCAAATTTTCTTAACACCGTATAGTTAATTGTGCATTTATTCCAGACTCTTTTTGATTTTTTTGAAATTATCATCTACACAACGAAATTTTTTTAAAAAGTAATAAAATAAAAGCATATTTTAAACTCTGATTAAATAGCACAAAAAGAATTTCATTTAAACCAACAACAGGAATCAATGACCATAAATACCCTTTATCTTTAACAGTTTTGTTTAACCTGATATGGAGTATTTTATGAAAACCCGCAATTTGATTTTTGTCTTATTAACAGCAATAATTGTCACAACACCTCTGTTCGCTCAGTTAAAATCACCCAACAACCGAGCAGATTACATTATTATTTATCCTAATGAATTCAAGCAATCACTTAAAAGCTTTATTGAATGGAGACAAGCAAAAGGCTTAAAGATATTAGCTTGTGATCTAAATGACATTTATACAGAATTTAAAGATTCACTTACTAATCAGGAAAACATCAAAGATTTTCTTAAATATGCTTACGATAACTGGCAATCGCCAAAACCCCGATATGTATTGATTGCCGGTGGGGTGAATTACATTCCAACTTATAGAGTAAAATCGGATTTGAACATCTTGGGCGAGGATACTATCTCAATTGAGCAATACTATGTTATGAAAGATGAGAGTTCCGCACCAAACATGATGATCGGAAGAATCCCAGCAAGAACTCAATTAGAGCTCGAAGAATTCCTAACAAAAACTATGAATTTTGAAGATAACTTCAATAGTTTAAATAATATATATGACGGCACATTTTTTTCCGATTATAAGCCGGATGACGGGGATTATTTTGAAACAGCGTCAAATAGTATTGCAACTAAATACCTTTGTGGCTATAGAGTAAAACAGATATCATTGAATGACAGCTCAAAGAATTATGGAACAAAGGATGATTACTTCTCTGCTCTCAATTCCGGCTCAACTATGGTTTTTAACTTTGTTCGTTCAAATTCACAACTATGGTGCTATAAAAATTCAATTTATGCTGATGAGATTGCTTCATTACAATTAACAAACAAACCGTTTATATTATCTACTATCGCAAGCACTCAAAGTTATGATAATCCTTCAAAAAAGGGAATAATTGAAGAAATTCTCATGAAAGGGCAGAGCGGTGCAGTTGCCACCATAGCTCCATCCAGTATAGTGTTTTCATACAGTAGTGTGAATTTAATTGGGAATTTCTTCAATAATTGCATTATTAACAGAGAACCGACTATTGGGGAAGCATTCTTTAAAAGCTTCAAACAAGAAATTAACTCCGACTACCAAAGATATTGCCTACTTGGTGATCCTGCTCTTAAAAATCCATTCTTTGGAACAGCATCTGCAATTGAACCTGTGGATATGTCTAAAGTGATTATTTTCCCAAATCCTGCTTCAGATTTCATAGAAATATCCGTAGGGGCGGGTTCTGAACCCGCCCTTACAGGCGAGATAAGGATAATGAATGTCTTTGGACAAATCGTGTCATTAGTTCGGGCGGGTTTTGAACCCGCCCCTACAATACAAATCGATGTCTCGGGCTTGGCTCCGGGCATGTATTTTGTGAGGATTGGGGATAAAGTAAGTAAATTTGTGAAGTTGTAATGTAGAAAAGATTCCTGTATTCACAGGAATGACATAAAAATCAAGAGGCTGTCTCATAAGTGGGACAGCCTCTTGTGTTAAATATTAGTGTGGTTTACAAGTGAGCAAATAACGAGAAATTACTAGTAAATTGAGCAACTTCGTCATTTATTTTCTTCAGTTCATCATCATTTGAATGATTAGTTATTACTCTGTCGATCAAGGATACGATTAACTCCATGTCCTGTTCTTTCATTCCGCGTGTTGTTACAGCCGGCGTACCCAAACGGATACCGGAAGTAACTAGTGGTGGCTGATTGTCGTTGGGAACAGCATTCTTGTTGCATGTGATACCTGCTTTGTCCAATGCAATTTCTGCCTGCTTGCCTGTAACTCCTTTGTTGCGAAGATCTACCAGCATCAGATGATTATCAGTTCCACCGCTAACGAGATTGTAATCCTTGTCCGACAATGCTTTTGCCATCGCTTTGGCGTTCTTCATCACCTGTAAAATATAATCATTGAATCCATCAGTCAGACATTCCCCGAAAGCTACTGCTTTGGCTGCTATAACGTGCATCAATGGACCTCCCTGAATGCCCGGCATCACCCATGAATCAATCACTTCACCCATTCGTTTGATTCTGCCTGACTTAGGAGCAACTATCCCGAATGGATTATCGTAATCCTTGCCTATCATTATAATACCTCCGCGTGGACCGCGTAGTGTTTTGTGTGTTGTACTTGCAACAACATCGCAAAATTCCATCGGACTTGTCAGATGTCCCTTAGCAATTAATCCAGCCGGATGAGCAATATCTGCAAAAAGAAATGCTCCGACCTTGTTTGCAATAGTTCTGAAAGCTTTGAAATCTATATCTCTTGGATAAGCTGATGCACCAACGGTTATCATCTTTGGTCTGTGTTGGATTGCCAGCTGCTCAACTTTGTCATAATCTATTCTGCCTGTTTCAGGATCTAATTCATAAGGAATAAAATTGAAGAACTTCCCGGAGAAATTCACATGAGACCCGTGAGTCAGGTGTCCGCCATGAGCCAGACTCAGACCCATAACAGTATCACCATATTTCAAAAACGAGAAATAAACAGCCATGTTTGCATTACTGCCACTGTGCGGCTGCACGTTAACATATTCTGCACCAAATAATTTCTTTAGTCTGTCCCTGGCGATATTTTCTGCTACATCAACCCATTCGCAACCACCATAATATCTTGCTCCGGGATATCCTTCTGCATATTTATTGGTAAGCACAGATCCCTGAGTTTCCATTACCGATGGTGATGTAAAGTTCTCACTCGCAATGAGTTCTATCTTGTTGCTCTGTCTATGGAATTCTTTTATCAGTATTCCCTGTAATTCAGGATCAGTTTTCAAAACTATGTCGTACATCTCAATATCCCTATCTTTATTACACTTTTAATATTTTAGCCAATATTAAAATTAAGGAAAGTTTAGGAGTAAGGCAAATATTATTGAAAATACTATTGAATACTAACTAACTAATTGAGTATATTGTTCTAGCTTTTATCAAGCAGATTTAAGTAAAGCTCATGCCCGTGAAGTGAAAATTGTTCCCAATATGCAGTAAACCATTGATTAAGGGAAATACCTGATTTTTCAGACTCTGCTATGTCCTCAGCTGTCTCTATTCCTCCTGTTCGGATAACATGGAACTCATGCTGAGGATTCATTGATTTCGCAAAATATACTGCCTGTGCTGCTAATGCATAAGATGATGCCTTTAATGTCCTGCCGCTGACGCCACCACCAAAAGTCTTAATGAAGTATTCAAAAGTTTTCTGCTCGTTTTCTGATAATCCCTTCCTGTGATGACTATAGTTAGTCGAAGTATTTCCGAAGTTTACTCCATCAAAGCCCAAAGTTAGCAGTAGATGAATCAATGCAGGAACTTGCTCAGGATTTGTATCTGTAGAAAATTTTACAATTACCGGAATAAATGCTTTTCTTTTCTTTAAAAAATTAACTGATATGTACTCAAGCCTCTCAACCAACGATTTATCGATACCATCAATTAACTCTTCTGAATGTTCGTGTACAACGTTTGGACAGCTCTCATTCAATTCAATAAAATCCACATTTGCCTGTGAGTACAATTTGAATCCATCTAAAACACCACTTAGCGAAGCCAATCCTGTTTGTGCCGGATCAGCACCAATGCTGGCTCCAATCGGGCATCCCTGCTTTCTTTCAATACAGGATAGCCTTGAAGCAACAATTTTATGCCCTTCATTGGGAAGTCCCATCCAGTTAACCGCTATTCCGGATTTAAGAAAAGTAGCAACAGGATGAGTAGTGTTGTTTTTTGTATTGCCATTACGGTATTCTGCAGTTGTTGTTCCAGCGAGATAAGCTCCTGCACCTTGAGAAGCCACAGTATAGTATCCTTCGCCTTTCTTGAACATCCCAGCCGCGTTGAAAATATTACAATTGAACTCAATATCCCAGAATCTTCTGCTGCTTTTTGGCGGTAATATTACACTTTTCATCGGCTTATCCTTAGAAAGAATACTGATAAATGCTTTTCTGCCAAACGAAAAAAGCCGGATGCTAAGCTCCGGCGGAAGATTATAGAAGTAAGGTCGTACTTTATGTTCTATTCTTGCAAAAATTTCAACTGGTGTCAATTTATCATTCCAGTTATTTTAATTAAAGTTCTTTACGGAGACGTGCAACCGGTATTCTCATTTGCTCACGATACTTTGCTACAGTTCTGCGGGCAACAAGATAACCCTTTTTCTTGAGTTCCATGGCTATTTTGTCATCACTAAAAGGCTTTTCTTTTGATTCGGTATCAAGCATATCCTTAATTACCTGCTTAATCACCGTGGTGGCTATTTCTTCACCATCTTCATTTGGTAGTGATTCTGAGAAAAAATACTTCAGTTCGAGTGTACCAAAATCTGTTTGAACATATTTATTGTTAACAATACGGCAAATGGTTGATATGTCTAGCCCTGTCTCTTCAGCAACATTTTTATAAATTAATGGTCTAAGTCCGGCAGAGCCTAAATAAAAATAATCGCGCTGAAGACCTGCGATAGCAGTCATCACTTTGAGCATAGTGTTTTTTCTTTGCTTGATTGCCTGAATAAGGAACTTTGCATCTTCATATTTGTTACGGATCCAATCACGTGTATCCTTATTGAACATTCTGAAATGGGCTTCTTTCTTTATCTTATCATAAGCGTCAGATAGCTTTAGAACAGGCAATCTGCTGTCATTAACTGAAATTAGAAGTTCATCTGTTTCTTCATCATGTTCAATGATAAAATCCGGTATAACAGTCTGAAAAATTGCTTCCATTTCTCCGCCGCCCGGCTTTGGATTAAGCCTGCGGATAACATCCATTGCTTCGCGCAAGTAATCGTCAGTTACTTCAAGCTGCTTCTTTATTATATGAAAATGCTTCATTGTGAAAGGCTCGTAGGCATGCATCAGAATTTCAAGAGCCAATTTCTGTGCAGCATTTTTATTCGGTAGAGCTTTGCACTGAGCAAGCAGGCATTCCTTCACCGTTCTAGACGCTATTCCAGGCGGATCAAGTGTTTGAATTAGTTTAAGAACACTCTCAGCCTGCTCCAAGAAAACTTCCTGAAGCTTGTTATTGTCTATAGGTTCAGGTGCTTCAACGGCTTCAGTTTCTTTTGCTCCTTGTTTCCTGGATTCAATTAATGCTAGAATTTCCGGTGATATTGCATATTGTCTTGCCGGGTTGAAGTTAGTAATCCCCCTGCTTTCTCTAGCTAGACGTTCCTCACGGCGTTCATTGTCAAGATTTAGCTCTGCTATATCTTGATTTGTTTCCTCGACTATATCCTGAAGTTCACGTCTTAAATATCCGTCATTATCCACATTTCCTATTATCTGCTCACCAATAAGAAATTCTTCATCTGTCAGTGGCAGTAAACGAAGCTGTTGAATCAAATCATCATAAAATGTAATAAAATCCTTGATTTGGAATGATTCTCCATTGTCATCATCATAAGCCGAACGTGCTTTGTTGCCATATTCATTGTCATCCTGAGCAATCATCTTGTAGAATTCAAAAGGCTCAGCCTCATCATCGATCATCTTGCTCGGCGTACTATAATCATCATGATAATCATCATCATAGGTACTGGTCGCTTTCTCTATGTCGGAGAACTCTGGTGTTTCATCAGTCTGGATTGCGTCATCATCATAGTCAGATGTTTCGAAATTTGATTCTTCGAGCATTGGGTTCTGTTCCAGCTCTCCAATAACGTGCTGCTCCATCTGCATGACAGGTAACTGCAACAGTTTAAGGTACTGAATCTGCTGAGGAGTCAGTGTCTGGCTAAGTGATGTCCGTATATCTAGGGATAATTTCATTTATCTTTTTTATGATTAACTATTTTTCTTGAATATGTGTTTGAGCATAAGTATCTAAAATCTCATACCAATCTTCTCCGTAAGCTCTGATTAGTCCATCCTTTACGAATTGGTATATCTTGGTCCCTTTACGGTCTCCCAGTTTAAGTGCCGGAGTGCATTCACTGAACTGTGAATAAAATATATATTCTCCCCCAAAATCAGAAACTCTTATCGGAAACAAATGACAGGATAAAGGTTTCCTGAACTTCCCCTTCCCGTCGAAATATGCCCTTTCAAGGGCACACTTGGCTATCAGACCTTCGTAATATACAAAAACACAATCTTTTGCATCTATACAAACCGTAGAGTAATTGTCAGGTGTTCCTTCATAGAACCCCTTACTCTTAATTACATTTATCGACTTCTTTGTCAAATACTCAAATGCAACAGGAAGCATTTCTTCAATCAGTGGAATTTCAGCTTCGATTATTGGTGCTCCGAATTCACTTTTGAATGTGCAACAGGCTCCTTCGCATTGTTTAACGTCACAATGAAAATTCGTTTCTAATATTTCTTCGTTTACGAGTATTTTATCGATTAAAATCATCAGTCATCACAATTTTTTATTACTAAAATAATCATTTATTTGGGGATTACAAAGCTGAAGTTGAGTTTACGGTATAATTTTTGATAATTGCTGTTGGTATAACAAATGATTTCTTTTCTTTCTCTACCGATTAATATCCCTGTGGAGAAAATGATTTAAAATACTGAGATTTTATTTATACAATAGAATCAGCACAACTCACTCTAAGACTAATTATAATTTTGGATGCTATGGGACAGTTAATTAACAGACTAAAGAATTTTGCCAAAGTGCAAATGTCAGATATAGATTCACCAAATCCAATAGCTGCCGATTCAATATTTGATGCTGATGATTTGGATTTGAAGCGTCAGATTGACGAAGCCGCCAGAGGAAATAGCCAGCAAAGTACGAACAATGAAAATAATCAAAAAGATACCGGTTTCGGAAGATTAACTTTTGCGAGTGCCTGCGATGTTTTGGCTATTAGTCACAATGCCACAATTGATGAAATAAAGTCTGCTTACAAAAAGCTAATGATGGAATATCATCCCGATAAGGTTGCAGGATTGGGTGCTGAAATCAAAGAAGTTGCCGAAAGAAAAAGCAAAGAAATCAATGCGGCTTACGATTTCCTGATGTCAGCTAAGAATCAGTAGATATATTTATTTAAATATCGAAAACCGAATATCGAGGTAAACCTAGTAACACAGTCATTCTTGCGCATGCAGGAATGGATTGTATTAGCCTGGATTCTCACGGTCGCTACGCTCCTAATGACGTAATCAGAGTTTTCACACACCCTCTCAGCAAATCCTCTTTATCATGCCTATTATACTGTCTCTTCCGTTTCCTGTTTCTGAAGAATGAGGAATTGTATCAACATTGAACTTGCAGTTTGCAAGCAAGGCTTTGACCTGCTCGTGACGTTCTTCCACCATTTTCTTGGGTATTTTATCGCATTTTGTCAGGATAATTGCAAATGGCTTCTCGTGGTTTTCGAGCCATTCCATCATAGTTATGTCACTTTCCATCGGATCGTGACGGCTGTCAATCAGCAGAAATGTTATCTTTAGTTGCTCGCGATCCGAAAGATAGCTCATGTTCAGCTTCAGCCATTTTTCTCTTTCAGTTTTCGCAATTTTTGCATAACCGAATCCCGGAAGATCGGCAAACATCCATTTATCGTCAACAAGGAAGAAATTGATTTGCTGTGTTTTACCCGGTGTGGAACTGGTCTTTGCTACTTTCTTGCTTCCTACAAGATTGTTGAGGAGCGATGATTTCCCCACGTTCGAACGTCCCGAAAATGCAATTTCCGGAAACTGTGTGTTCGGAAACTGCTTGGGATCTACGGCACTTAATTTAAATTCTGCTTTTAAAGATTTCATTTATATACCTTTGATTATTCTAAATTAATCAGTGTGAAAACTACGAGCATGTCATTCTGAGGGAGCGAAGCGACCGTGAGAATCTAGGATGTTTTACATGAGAATACAAATACATGGATTCCTCACTGCGTTCGGAATGACTTCTAAAAATAACTTTTTACACACTCTCGAATATTATGGGTTTATTCCCCGAGTAACAAATATGCTTTGATGAAATCATCAAGATCGCCATCCATTATGGCTTGAATATCTGTGCGCTTCTTTTCTGTTCTGTGATCGTTAACCATTGTGTATGGCTGGAAGACGTATGAACGGATTTGACTGCCCCATTCGATTTTCTTCTTTGTGCCCTCTACCGTAGCTTTTTCTGCGTCTTCCTCTTCTCGTCTCTTCTGGTAGAGTCTTGATTTAAGCATCTTCATCGCTTTTTCGCGGTTCTGGAATTGTGATCTCTGCTGTTGGCAGGAAACAACTATGCCTGATGGAATATGCCTTAATCTGACAGCAGTTTCAACCTTGTTTACGTTCTGTCCGCCTTTGCCGCCAGCTCTGAATGTATCCATTTCGACATCTGCGGGATTAACCTCGATGTCCACATCGTCATCGACTTCCGGGAAGACAAAAACAGATGCGAACGAAGTATGTCTGCGGGCATTTGAATCAAACGGAGAAATACGCACTAATCTATGAACACCGCTCTCACTCTTTAGATAACCATAAGCATTCTTGCCAACAATTTCAATTGTTCCCATCTTGATACCGGCTCCGTCACCTTCGAGTTCTTCGGTGAGGAACACCTGAAAATTATGGCGTTCACCCCAACGTGAGTACATTCTCAACAGCATTTCTGCCCAGTCCTGAGCTTCTGTTCCGCCTGCACCGGAATGAATCGTCAAAATCGCATTTCTGCCGTCATCTTTACCGGACAGGAGATTTCTCAGCTCGAGATCGACCATTGTTTTTTCGGCTTTATCGATGTCCTTACTAATATCAGCTTCGAATGATTCATCCTTATCTTCTTCGGCAAGCTGGATTAGCGCATTGGCATCTTCGATAAGATTGTTAGCATTAGTCCAAATGGAGACCCATTCTTTGATGTCGGATATTTCCTGCATGATTTTTTGTGCGGCGGCTTGGTCTTTCCATAGGTCGTCCTGTTCGGACTGTTCCTGTAGCTCGGTTAGTCTTTCTTCTTTAGTATCCAGGTCAAAGGAACCTCCGTAATTGCTGGCTACGGTTGTCTAGCTCTGATATTCTGTCTTTCTGCGGTTCAAACATTTCTTCAATCTTAGGATTAATACAAACTACAAAAATACTGAATTTTTAGTTAATAATCGGTTTTGTATCAATTAGTTGTGATTATCGAAATTATTTTCAAAACCTGTGTAACTTTTTGTCTGTTTTTGCTATATTGTTAAATATGAATAATTCATTTTAAAAAAGGCGAATTATGCGTTTGTTTAAAAACTCGTTTCTGATATCAATCCTAATCTTCTTGATGATTATTTTTCAGGGCTGTCCTATGGATATCGTCTGTGATTCTACAATTAATGTTGTTAATAATTCAAACAAAAACTTACAATTTTATTTTGGTGATAGCTTGCAAATTCCAGTTGAATCATTACAATGTGATCTGACTGTATTAATTCGTTCTTTTTCTACAAGAGCATTTTGTAATTGGTGGCAAAAGAAATTTACTGAAGAAGGAATAAGGACTATGCATCTTTACTTGTTTGACAAAGCAGTTGTTGATATAGTACCTTGGGATACAATCAGAGTAAATAATATGTATTTAAAAAGGATAGATTTCACAAGAGCAACACTTGATTCATTGCACTGGACTCTGACTTATCCTTGATGCATCACGACTTTGTATTTTTGTTGGATTAGAGAAAAGGGAAATTATATTTTTGAAGATATAAATGAGAATCATCATGAAAAAGTATTTTGTCTATTTGTTATTCCTTTTAGCTTGTACTGGCCGAATTTTATCGCAGTTCGATGAATTTCCGAAATTGGAATTCCATAGAGTATCTGCAAATTTTAATGGTATATCTTATAACTCAGGAACAATTTTAGTCTTTGGCGATGGTGGTATAATATTAAGATCCAGCGATCTTGGAGGAACTTGGTCCCAGATTAATCTTGATGAAAGTTATAATATATCGGGTATGTGCAATATTGGCAACAAATTTTTTGGAGTTATAGGTGATAGTTATGCCATTTCTTCTTTAGACAATGGTTTAACCTGGAACGTTATTGAGCTGGATCAAGCTATTAAACCCAAAAAGATATTACCCTACACTACGAATTTATTCTGCCTGAGCAACAATCTAATTCTCAAATATGACCAGGATTTTAAATTAATTAAAGAATACAAATTAGAAACTGACACCTCTATAGTTGATTTTACAATATGTGGAGACAATATTTACTATTCTGCCGGTAATGGTAAGCTGGGGATTATTGATTTATTGACTAATAATCAAAAAACTGTAGATTTTAGTGCTTTTGGTATTTGTGTTAACTGTCCGGCAGCTTCTGGCTTCTTTTCGTCGAAACTATTTCCATATTTCAATATTGGAATGAATCTTTATCGATACAATCCATCTAATAGCATTATTGAATTAGTTCATAATGGAATAAAGAAAGCACCATACTGTGCTCACAATGATGATGTTTATCAGATTTATAGTATTTATAATGAAACATACAATTTGGATTCTTTATATTATTTCAAAGTTGAGTTTAATACCAAAACAAGCACAAATATCAAATTGCCAGGTAATGACAGGTATATCAGCCAATTGAGATTCACAAATATTGAATATCTTGATGACAATAACATAATAGCAGTAGGAAGGGACAAGCTTATATATATGTCATCCAATGGAGGATTGGAATGGACTTTAAAGAGCCATTTTAATGTTTCAACCAGTTATGGTAATTTCTTCCGTTTTGATGATCAAAATTCATCCAGAATTGGACCTTATGTAAAATTCGAAAGAACAACTAATGGTGGCTCAACTTGGTTGTCGCAAAAGAATTATTCAAATGAATATCGATATTCTGATTTTGCAGATTATTCTAACTTTGGAAGTACATTTTTTTCTGATAAAAATAACGGCTACATATTTATTAGCATTAATATATCTGGCAGATCAAATTTCGCCTATACAAATGATGGTGGTGAGAATGTTATACTGAAAGATAACTCTAAATTAAAATATGCTCAGGCACCAAAGAAATTTAGTTTAAAAAATAAAAACAACAATCTTCTAATTATACCCGGTCATTTTCTTGACAAATATTATTATACAATTATTTCCCGCCTTGACAATGAAATGAATGAAATCGTCAGGACTGTACTAGATTCATTGAATTTTCTATTTATCGATACGTTTGAGAATGGAAAAATGTATGCTGTTGTCATCAATTATAGGGAAAGAGAAGAAATTGACAAAATTGTGAAATATAACAAAATATATTATACATTGCTTAGCTCTCTAGATGCTGGATTAACATGGCAAGAAGAATCTATTCTATCTAATGTTACTGATTTAGAGCTATATCTCCCAAATGGCAAAAAGTCAGGTGACAATATAGTTTTTTATAATGTCAGCACCCAGCAGGATTCGTCTTACTTGGGAACAATATATAGACTGAATTTGAAAAATAAGACTATTGATTCATTGTATTCACAAACAGATTTGAGTGTAAATAATGTTTCCAGAATCGGAAGCAAAACGCTTGTAAATACCATTTATTACTTAACTGATGGTATCAAAATGGAATTGCTGTCTAATGATGATTTAGAAGCAAATCCTTATGATTGGAAGAATATTACACCACGTCAAAGATATTCGACATTTTATTTTAAGGCATTTAATGACAGCTTGTTCGTAATATCTTCATATGATTCGCTGATCAAATCAGATGTAGTATGGTTTGCTAAGCAACAAATTCCTTTAGGAGTAGATGATGAATTCATAAATTATAATCAATCCGATTTTTCAATTTCTCCCAATCCCTCCTCCGATTTCATAGAAATATCCGTAGGGGCGAACGGCCGTTCGCCCTTACAAAACGATGTGAGGATATATGATGTTTATGGACAAACGGTATTGTCTGTAGCGGCAATTCATGAATTGCCCTTACGTGTCGAAGTTTCCAGCTTAGCACCGGGAATGTATTTTGTGAGGATTGGGGATAAGGTTGGGAAATTTGTTAAGTTGTAATTTGTACTCAGCTACGTTGTAGCGGCCTGATTGTAGAAAACAAATTAGTTTTACGGTTTTCTCTGTGGTTCTCAAAACGTTATTAAAGAAATTACACAGAGTTGCACAGAGGAATACAAGAGTTACACAGAGAAATTCCAACCTCTGTGGCTCTCTGTGTAATTGTATTTTTCTGGTTTCAATATTCATCATGAGAATCCATTGGATTCCTGAATTTCTTTAACTATAATCAACCCAATTTCATTTTTTTTCCTTAATTTTAAGTTTAATATTAATATCATCTCTGAGAATTTATGTCTAAGATAATCATTACAGGCGGAGCAGGATTTATTGGTTCACATCTTGCAGATAAACTGATTGAGCAGGGCGAACAGATTGTTATTGTCGATAATCTCTATTCGGGACGTTTGAGTTATATCAATCCCAAAGCTAAGTTTTACCTTGCCGATATCAGGGATGAAGTGATTGACAAAATCTTTGAGATCGAAAAACCGGATATAGTCTATCATCTCGCTGCTCAGATGAGCGTTCCGTTTTCTGTCGAAAATCCAATCTTCGATATGGATATTAATATCCGTGGTCTGCTGAACATACTTCAGGCATCAGTCAAACATGAAGTGAAGAAATTTGTCTTCAGCTCCAGCGGCGGAGCTATCTATGGCGAATCCGAAGAATATCCTACAACCGAGAAAACCCAGCCCGAGCCATTTTCTCCCTATGCAATTGCTAAATATACATCTGAACACTATTTGAGTTTTTATCAAAAGCAGCATGGCTTGGATTACGTTGTTACACGCTTTGCCAACGTTTATGGACCTCGACAGGTGTCAGCCCATGAATCCGGTGTTGTAACAATCTTTGTTCAGAATGTTCTATCTGGAAAACCTGTAAAGATCTATTCCTATCCACACCAAACAGGTGGAATGTACCGCGATTACGTTTATGTTGCTGATGTTGTCTCTGCTCTGGCTAAAGCAAAGGATTATCCGGGAACTGATATCTTCAATGTCGGAACTGGTGTGCCTTCATCGACTCTTGAATTATTTGATATGATCAAGGAAATCAGCGGATTGACAGTCGAGCATAGTTTTGGCCCACCGCGCCAGGGCGATCTCACTAGAAATTGTCTCAATATCGATAAATCGAAATCAATTCTTGGATGGAGTCCCGAATATGATCTCAGAAAAGGACTTGAGCTTACTTTAGAGTATTTCAAAAAATTATAATCCTGAATTCTTCGTTATAAAGAAAATATAATTAATGTAATACCGCACACAGTCTGTCATTCCTGCGACCACGAAGTAGAAGCGAAGCTAATGCAGGAATCTTTTTTACGCGAAGAAAATCATAGATTCCTGTATGCACAGGAATGACACAAATATACGGCAATCAGAACATTGAATATATTCTAATGCACAATTCGGGATAATAACTTAAATTTCAACCAAATAGTATCAGGCTTGATTATGAGTCTGATGCTATTTTTTGTTCGAGCCATTTCCTTCTCAATCTCGTTATTTTTTATTAATTTACATATTCGTATTGACAATAATTAAATTACAACATGAAGACAATTCTTGTTACCGGTGGAGCCGGATTTATAGGCAGTAATTTTATAAGACTGATACTGGATTCCGAGCCGGACTATTTCGTAATTAACCTGGATAAGCTGACCTATGCCGGCAATTTGGGCAATCTGCTTGGCATTGAAGAAAAATATCCGAAGAGATATGTCTTTGTTCATGGCGATATCTGCGATGAGATGATTCTTACAAAAATTTTCACAGATCATGATATTGATTTTATCGTTAACTTCGCTGCCGAATCACATGTGGACAGATCAATACTTCAGCCCAATCTGTTTATCGAAACAAATGTTCTTGGCTCTGCAAATCTTTTGAATGTTGCCAAAACCACATGGAAAGAAAGATTCGATTCAAAGCGTTTCCTCCAGGTTTCGACGGACGAAGTTTACGGTACTCTTCCTGAGGATAATCCTGAGATTAAATTCACCGAATCAACTCCGATTCAGCCTCATAGTCCTTACTCTGCATCAAAAGCATCTGCTGACTTATTAGCACAGGCTTATTTCGATACTTTCGGTTTTCCTGTTCTGATAACAAGATGTTCAAATAATTATGGACCTTATCAATTTCCTGAAAAGCTGATACCATTGATGATTAACAATGCTGTGAATGATAAACAGCTTCCTGTCTATGGTGACGGGAAAAATATCCGCGATTGGTTGTACGTTCAGGACCATTGCGAAGCTATTCTTGCTGTTCTTCAAAGTGGCAAATTGGGGGATGTATATAATATTGGGGGAAATAATGAAATCAAGAATATTGATATCGTTACCATGATCCTTGATTATCTTGGTAAACCGCATTCACTAATTAAATATGTAACCGATAGATTGGGACATGACAGAAGATATGCGATAGATGCGTCAAAAATTAAGAATGAATTAGACTGGGAACCAAAATTTCAATTTAGTGAACAAATCGGGACAACAATTGATTGGTATCTCAGCAACACAGAATGGATGGAGAATGTGATCTCAGGCGAATATCAGAAGTATTACGATTTAATGTATAGTGGCAGATAATGAAGAAAAAAATAATATCGGTTGTTGGTGCAAGACCAAATTTCATGAAAGTGGCACCTATTCACAGAGCTTTTGAAGTATTTAAAGATGATTTTGAACATGTAATCTGCCATACAGGACAACATTACGATGCAAATATGTCCGATGCTTTTTTTGCAGATCTCGATATGCCACAGCCAAAGTTCTTTCTTGGTATTGGCTCCGGAAGCCATGCCGAACAGACTGCAAGAATCATGGTCGAATTCGAGAAAATTATTCTTGATTATAAACCAGATCTTGTAATAGTCGTTGGTGATGTAAATTCGACAATTGCCTGTACTCTTACTGCTGCTAAATGTGCCGTCAAAACCGCTCACATCGAAGCAGGTCTCAGAAGCGGCGACAGATTCATGCCAGAAGAACTCAACCGTATGGCTACCGATGCGATTACGGACTATTATTTTATAACAGAGCAAAGCGGACTGGACAATCTCAAACGCGAAGGTGTTCCCGATGATAAAGTGTTCTTTGTCGGCAACACAATGATTGATTCACTTTTTTATGCTCTTCCAAAAGCAAAAGAATCGAACATATTATCTGAACTTGGTTTGAAACCTAAGGAATACTCGCTTATTACGATTCATCGTCCAAGCAACGTTGACGAACCCGAAAGTCTGAAAGATATGCTCGAGGTTCTTGCTCATATATCTAATGCAAGAACTGTCGTATTCCCGGTTCATCCAAGAACCAGAGGGAATATCGTAAAATTTGGCTTGGAAGAATTTTTGAAAAATGATAGAATCAAATTTATCGATCCACAAGGCTATATCAATTTTCTCTCTCTAATGATGAATTCTGATTTTGTTCTTACCGATTCAGGTGGAATTCAGGAAGAAACAACAGTTCTGGGAATTCCCTGCATCACAGCCAGAACAACGACTGAAAGACCGATAACAATCTCATTGGGTACGAATAAACTTGTTCTACCAACAAAAGAGAATATTATCAATGCTGTAGATGCTCATTTGAAGTCAGAACCCAGAATCGGGAAAATTCCACCTCTCTGGGATGGTAAAGCCGCTGAGAGAATAGTAACTGTGATAAGACAGAAGGTTTTCGCATGAAAAAAATTCTTCTGATATTCGGTACCAGACCAGAAGCTATCAAAATGGCTCCGCTTTATACTGAGCTAAAAAAGCACACAAATGATTTTGATGTTCGAATCTGTGTTACAGCCCAGCATCGCGAAATGCTCGATCAGGTGCTGAATTTCTTTGGTATTGTTCCAGATTATGATCTGGATCTTATGACTCCGAACCAAACGTTGGCAAAACTAACCGCTAGAATATTGACAAATCTTGAGCCTGTTCTTTTAGATTTCAAACCTGATATCATTTTTGTTCAGGGTGATACTACATCAACATTCATCGGGGCTTTAGCCGCTTTTTATCTACAGATAAAGGTAGCTCATCTGGAAGCAGGTCTCAGAAGCTGGAATAAATATTCTCCCTTTCCCGAAGAAATCAACAGGACTCTGACAACGCGGATAGCAGACTGGCACTTCACTCCAACAGAACAGAACAAGATTAATCTTGCTAACGAAGGAATAAATGACAATGTCTTTGTAGTTGGGAATACTGTTATCGACGCACTTCTGCTTGGTTTGAATATTATTGAGAGTAGGGGAGATGATGACTTCATAAAACTATTCAGCGGAATTGATTTAAGCAAACGAATAATACTTGTTACAGGTCATCGCAGAGAAAGTTTTGGTGAGCCATTCGAGAATATTTGTAATGCTCTCAAAGAAATAGCAACCAAATATCCCGATGTCGAAATTGTTTATCCTGTTCATCTCAATCCAAACGTACAGGATACCGTAAGAACAATATTGAAGGACATTTCAAATATTCATTTGATCGATCCTCTGGATTATCCTGCAATGCTCTGGCTTTTAAAGAAATCGTATCTCGTGCTGACTGATTCCGGTGGAATTCAGGAAGAAGCACCGGCTCTCGGTAAGCCTGTCCTTGTTATGAGAGAGGTTACCGAACGAACTGAAGGTATCGATGCCGGAACTGCAAAGCTTGTCGGCTCTGACAAAAATAAGATTGTCAATGAAACTTCTCTTCTTTTGGATAATGCTGTGCTTTATTCTGAAATGTCGGAATGCGTTAACCCTTATGGCGATGGCACTACATCGCAGCAAATAGCAGAAATTCTAAAATCAGTTTAATATTTCGAGAACGCTATGGATGAGCTATTTCAAACTCAGGAAACTTCTGATCCGGTCAATCTTTCGGCACCGCTGGCTGATCGATGCCGTCCAAGACATTTGAATGAAATGGTGGGGCAGGAGCATCTGATTGGTGAGGATGGTCCTCTCAAAGCATTTTTTGATTCAGGTGAGTTTCCATCGATGGTGTTCTGGGGTCCTCCCGGTGTCGGTAAGACGACGTTTGCTCTTTTAATAGCCGAGATTACCAATTATCATTTCGAAAGGCTCTCTGCGGTCGATGCAGGTGTTAAAGAGGTTCGGGAAATTATCGCAAAAGCCGGACTAATGCGTAAAAGAGGCAGAAAAGTTCTGCTATTCATCGACGAAATCCACAGATTCAATAAAAATCAGCAGGACGCCCTTCTCCACGCAGTTGAAAAGGGTATCGTTACTCTTGTAGGTGCAACTACTGAAAATCCATCCTTCGAAGTCAACTCGGCTCTTCTCAGCCGATGCCAGATCTACCGCTTACTTCCGTTGAGTGATGATGATATAAAGAATGTCGTGGAAAGAGCATTGGCAGAAGATCCGATTCTGAAAACCTTTGACATTGAAATAGAGGACTGGGATTTCCTTCTGACAATTTCGGCTGGCGATGCAAGAACAGCACTCAATGCTCTCGATCTTGCTTTCAAATATACCGGTAAGAAGACAACAGAAGAAAAAATTATACTCAAACGGAAAACATTCGAAAAAGCATTACAGCAAAGAACTGCGCAATATGACAAAAAGGGTGAGAATCACTACGATACCATTTCTGCTTTTATCAAATCTTTGAGAGGTTCCGACCCCGATGCAGCTCTTCTCTGGCTTGCAAAAATGCTTGATGCAGGAGAAGATGCGCGTTTCATTGCCAGAAGAATGGTGATATTCGCAAGTGAGGACATCGGCAATGCCGATCCGACGGCAATCATTCTTGCTGTATCAGTATTCCAGGCAGTCGAGCTTATCGGTATGCCCGAATGCAGGATCAATCTTGCTCAGGCAGTAACCTATCTGGCATCGGCACCCAAATCAAATTCATCTTATTTCGGTATCGAAAAAGCTACTCAGGCAGTAAAAAGCGGGATGAACCTTAACGTTCCATTACATCTGAGAAATGCTCCAACAAAATATATGAAATCCGAAGGCTATGGCACTGACTATAAGTATCCCCACAGCTATGATCAGCACTTCATCAAGGAACATTATTTTCCCGAAGGCGAGAAACCCATCACATTCTACAAACCGGGCACAATGGGTAGAGAAAAAGACTTCTACGAAAGACTGAAGAAGTTTTGGAGTGAGAGATATAATGAGGAGAAGGATAGGACCTAAAAACATATCCACCAATCCTAAAAAATTACATTACTTTTCCAATAATATTTTTCAATTGGAAATTGGCTTTTTTTTGCTATTAGCTAGCTAAAGTCACTACTAGTCATTAAATAAAGCTTTGAATTGATTTTATTTCTTTATAATTTAACAGCAGAAAAATTGAATAATTTTTATATCATGTTCTTTAAAGTTATATTTTTCACATTATAAAAATGACAGGGGAATTCTAAATTAAAATAGTTTGAATTTCCTAAAAATCCAATAAATACATCTTTTTGGAGATGATATGAACACCATTGCATAATTGGGGCATAAAAAAGAAGCGGAGCCGACAGAATTAATGCCCCCACCAGCTCCACTAACACAGATAAACTGCAACAATCTATGAAATATGAACAGTTTATCAGCTACAAATTTAATTCATTATAAATTTAAAATAAAATATAAATGGAGTTTTATTATGTATTATAAACTTTTGATTGTAACTTTTATTCTATCTTTCATTCTATTATTTACGAATGAAGTAGAAGCAATATGTCCTGACGGGTATACGCCTAGATCAGTCCCTTTTATATATACAAATCCTACTTGTCAAGGAACCATATATTACTGTTATATGATAGATCCAATGGGTGTCACTCATATAACTTATGATAGGACAGAAATGGATATTTCATGTGCTTTTGATATTACATAAAATTTGGATTTTTGGCGTGCTGTAGAAATGGCTATGATATCTGATTTATTTACTGCACCCATTTATCCACCTTGTCCATTGCAATCTACTTTAGCTATATTTACAAGGGTAGATTGTTGGAAATTTGTAAATGATCCTAATCATGGAGTTTTAAAGTTAGTATCATGTATATCCCAAGGCAAGTGTGAATGTACATATAAAATTTGTACAGACTTTACTCACCTTGTTCCACATAATGTAATAACACCTTTAGGTTGTATCCCTATTGGAGTCGAAATGTGCCCATTAGGACAACCTCAATTGCCACCACCTGGGAAAACAATTTATGAAGAATGGGAAACAGAATGTAGAAATTTAGGTTGTAATTAAATATTTGAGAAAAAAATGACAGGTTGAAAATCAGCCTGTCTGTTATTTTGAGGTTTGTATGAAAACTATATTTCTACTTTTAATTTTCTCAACAATTAACTTAGTAGCTTTCGAATATCCATTTGATGTTGAGCGATTGAATGTTGATTTCAATGGGATATGCAATAATAATTCAAGCGTTTTAGCTTATGGAACTGGTAGCATGATCCTTCGAACAACAGATGACGGAAACACATGGGCACAAATAAAGGTAGCTCAAGATTCATTGGAAATCAAGAAAATTATTTATGTAAACCAAGATTTTTTTGGAATTTTATCAGATAATGGTCTGATAAAATCTATTGATAATGGTAAATCCTGGAAAAAATTAAAAATTGATGGAAATATAATTTATGATATTAATTCATCCAAGGATAAAATATATTTATTGTCAGATAACCAAGTACTGGTCTATGGCTTAGATTTAAACCTAATCGACACACTCAATATTGTATACAACAATAGTCGAAAAAAGTTTCTGGTAACGACAGAAAATATTCTTATTCCCCACAATTCAGGTCAATTATTAATCTATAAGATTAAAGATCGAAAGCAAACTGAGATTATTAATTTCAAGGACTTAGGTTTATGTAATCAATGTATTGAACCATTCAATTTAACATATAATGGAACTTCAGTCGTAATGACAATTGATGATGGTGATTTAATTAAATCAACTGATGAAGGTAATTCTTGGACACAAATAGCAAAAGGTACAACTGGTTTTGGTAAAATGATTGAATCAGATTATTATTATATTTATTTAAATTCATCAACAAATAAGCTTGGGATGCCTGTTTTTTATAAAATCGATTTCCAAAATATTAATCAATTAATTTCTCAAGGTGCTTTAGACAGAGTAGTTCTGTATTCGGACTTAATGCCAATTGATTTTATTAAAACAAATAATAATTTGTTTTTTGCTGTCGGGAGGAACAAAACAATTCTCAAATCCACAAATGAAGGTCTTAACTGGACAGTATTGTCCCATTTTCCATATTCAATAACCAGTTATTGGGTAAATGATAAACTTTGTTATAATTATACCTACAATGGAATAGTCAGTAAGACTACTAATGGCGGTATAACTTGGCTACCTCAAAAAACATATCCGGAAAGCATCAAACAATATTCTAATTTTGACTTAGCTTATTTTGATAGCCTTGGTACTGGTTTTGTTTATAAGTCTTGGGGATTTTCTACTGAGTACAACATTATGACTACAAAAGATTATGGAGAAACATTTGAATATAAGGATGTTGAAAATCTAAGGATGAACAGTTCAGATAATTTTAAATCAAGGCTAATAAAAAAAGAAAGCGGTTTTACTATTTTAAATAATATGCGAATTGGTAAGGATCATTACACAACTATATATTCATTGGATGACAATTTCAATTATATTGATTATGGTATTTTAGATTCGATCGTAATATGTGAAATTTTTCATCAAGATGGTCCGAATTATATTGCAATCGGTTTGGAACGTAGATTGCCTGGTCCAGGGCAGTTAGATGACGATACTTTTGCTATCAGACAATATTGGTTAATAAATTCTGATGATTACGGGAGATCCTGGACAAAAGATAAATCCTTTGGGTATCCTGGTCTTATTAATGCTACAAGTCGCATTAATAATAATATTCTGGTTATATCATCGAATAAAAATCCTATAGTATCAAATAAATATGATTATTCTCTACATAATATAAATTTATCAACCAAAAACATTTATTTATCAATTTATCCCGATACTATTTCATCCCTTTATAGTTTTTTTCATTTCATTGATCTAAATATTGTTAATGGTTATTACTATAATATTTTAAACAAAAATTTTCCTGAAGAATTATCAAATTGGTCTGTAACAGAAAAATCTTCATATAATTTTGCTAATGAATTTTCTGGTTCTAATGTCTCTTATCTAACTGGAAGATTTAACAAGAAACCCTATCTTTTTAAATTAATTCCCAAAGACACAACAACAGATGTTAATACTGAAGTACAAATTGCCTTTTATGCCAATCCACCATATCCGATTCCTGCAAAGAATTATGTCAGTTGTCAGATTTTCTGGGATCAACGATATGATATAGATCTTTCCATATTTAAAGTTTATAATATTTATGGTTCAATAGTATCGGTGGGAGAAGACTTTGCTCTCAATAAAGCTAATTCATATAGTGGTATTTTAACATGGACTCCTCAGCCCGATGTGCCTGTTGGTACGTATTATATCAAAATAAATCACGGTGATGCAGTAAAGGTTGTACCTGTGATATTATTGAGATAAAGTCAACAAATTTGAAAAAATATAACATCATTATTCATTGGCTTCGCCACCCTTTCTGTTGTAAGTAACGGAGGAGCTATTTTAGGTAAGTATGACTACGAATCTCAGAGGAAGCAAGTAGATGTAACAGAAAGCAGAAACCGTCTTGGTTTCATAAACAAAGAGAAAGATAATGAAACCCTTCTTGGGGATTTCAGTGTTAGAAAATTTGATTCTGATGAATAAATTTATATTTTGTTAATTTTTGATTTTTTTCCATTGAAATTAAATATGAATATTGATGAACATATTAAAAAAAAATGGAATATTACACTTGGATCAAGTCCCTGATAAAATAAAGGAAATAATTAAAAAATTCATTGAAGAAGCTTCAAAAGATAATATTCATATATCACAAGCTATTTTGTTTGGATCGTATGCAAAAGGTACTTATAATGATTTAAGTGATATTGATCTAGCCGTTGTTTCTAAAGATTTTGAAGGGGTTAGTTTCTATGATTGTCAAAAGCTGAATGATGCAATGTTACGAACAAGTATAGACATTGAAACTCATCCATACCGTCCGGAGGATTTCACACTGGATAATCCTTTTGTAAAAGAAATAATGGAATATGGAATTAGCATGGTTTGAAAATAAGAAACAATCTAAAATGTCATCAACCCGCTCCCAGCCTTTCATTCCTGCGACCACGAAGTAGCAGCATAGCTAATGAAGGAATCTTTTTGGGGTAAGGAAATAATAGATTCCTGTATGCACAGGAATGACATAAATGTACAGTGTTTTCAAACAATATTTATCGTTCAATTCTCAATTCTCAATTCCTATATATCCTTAATCACATGCTTAACCACTCCCTGAATCTGAAATTCAAATAATTCGCTAATCCTGATTGGTAAAAAGCTCTTGTTCGCAGATACTAAAAATGTCCCATCCTTATTCTGCTGAAAATACTTAACTGCCATCTCTCCATTGAGAGATGCAATCACGATTTTGCCGTTTCTCGGGGTTTCTGATTTATCTACAACCAGTATGTCACCTGTGTTGATATTCGCATCAATCATGCTTTGCCCTGACACTCTGACCAGAAAACAATTCTCCGGTATTGGTGCCAGAAATGAATTTAAGTCAAGTAAATTATTCAGATTGTATTCATGTTTGGGCACACCCGTAGGAGCTGAAGCTCCAAGAACTGGAGCTTCGAACTTATAATTTGTCCTTACAATTGAAATTTTACTTGCTCTCATCTGAGTTGACATAGCATTTATAACGAATGAATTACTTTTGTTACAACTCCGATAATTCTGAATTCCATCAGCCCATCGATCGACATTGGTAAAAATCTCTCGTGATCTGTCTGAAGATATACAACACCTTCCAGCTCACGATAAATCTTGACTGACAATTCATTGTTCAAACTTGCTATCACAACCTTGAAATCGGATGGCTCAACTGAGCTGTCAACGATCAGAATATCCCCATCTTCAATACCCACCTGCTTCATGTTGTTTCCACTGACATGAGCGAAAAATGTAGAAGCCGGATGTGTAATCAGGAATTCATTCAGGTCAATTTCCGAATCAACAGTGCTGTCAGCTGTAACAGGAATGCCTGCCGCAACGGACATCGAAAAGAAAGGAATCTTTTGAATTGTATGAGACTGTAAGCCGAATATTTTAACGACTTCCATAACTTCCCCCAAATATATTTTATATAAATTATGCTGCAAAAAAAATACGAGTAGGACTTCAAATATAAATCAAAGCAATAAACTTTCCTAATTATTTCTAAAAGATAATGATTAATTTATTCCATTTCATTAAATTACATCTTTTTAAAATTGTATTATTTAACCTAAAAAATTGTTTATTCATCAGCTTTCTGTAAATTTCTAAAATGGACAAAGACAAAATTATCATTTATACCGACGGGTCGTGTCTCGGGAATCCAGGACGCGGTGGTTTTGCAGCAGTTTTAATGTGGGGTGGCAAGCGGAAAGAGATTTCAGGCGGTTTTAGGAAAACTACAAATAATCGTATGGAAATTCTTGCCGTGATCGAAGCACTAAAAAATATAAAATCAGGTAAGAAATTTAAAATCATTCTTCACTCAGATTCTAAATATGTTGTTAATGCTTTCAATAACGGCTGGCTGACAAAATGGGAATCCAAAGGCTGGATGCGCACAAGGAAGGATAAAGTATTGAATGTTGATCTGTGGAAGGAATTATTTCCACTATCGAAGCAGTTTGATATTGAATTTCAATGGGTCGAAGCTCATGCCGGCATTCCCGAAAATGAGCGTTGCGACTTTCTTTGTAAGCAAGCCGCATCTGGTGCCGATCTAGCAATTGATGAAATCTATGAAGCTGAAGTTGAAAACAGTATTTATTCTGATAATGAATAATAATTTTGAACTGTTCTTTTCCTTTTAAAAAATTAACATCAATAGCAAGTCCTGTTAATTCAACAGTTAGCCTATTGGTAGTCAGTTTGATGTTCGTTATATCTATAAAGTTATTGTCAAAACTGACGATAATACTATCTGTTATTGATTATAAAGGGTGATTTAGTGGCTTTTACATTTTTTTTCAGAGATATCCATACGCTTGAACAATTAGCCAGTCAGTTTATTCCGTATGCCGAAGGTGCAGCAAAAATTAAAATCTGGGATGCAGGCTGTGCAATGGGACCTGAACCATATACTTTCGCAATAGTACTTGCCGAGAGAATGGGATATTTCCAATATAAACGAGTTGCAATCGATGCAACCGATATTGACGAGCAGGACACTTTTTGCAAAATAATTGAAGAGGGTATCTATCCTATTGGTGAACTTGCACGAATGCCACCAAATATTTTAGAAAAATATTTTTCGAGAGTTGCTGACAGTGAAAATTACCAAATAAATGAGATGATTAGAAGCAGAGTGAAATTTACTAAAAATGATATTCTTACTTTGAATCCAATCGATTCAAACTACCATCTTGTCATTTGTAAAAATGTACTGCTTCATTTTACTCAGGAGCAGAGAATTGAAGTAATCAAGATGTATCATTCTGCTCTGGCTCCGGGCGGTATGTTGGTGACTGAACAAACGCAAAAATTGCCTGCTGAATGTGAGCATTTATTCACACAATTAGCAAATGATGCAAATGTTTTCCAAAAACTATAAGTTGATTGTCCATAATGAAAGTAAGCCTTCTCAAAGGTAATCCTACTGTTTATTCTGCTAATTCATACCTTATCAGGGGGGATTGGAACAAACTTGATGATATTAATACCCTGATAGACGCTGGTACTGATGGCTCAATTCTTGAGGAATTAGAAAGTATATCGACCGGTGTAGGGAAAAGGCGTGTAGAGCAGATAATTCTTACACACGAGCATTTCGATCATAGTGGTGGTGCCAAGATTTTCAAAGAACTTTACAAATCAACAGTTTTGGCTTATAATAAGCTGCCTTATGTCGATGTTAAAGTTTATGATTATATGGACGTAAGATTAGGAGATAGGGATGGAGTAATTCTTTATACTCCAGGTCATTCTAACGACTCAATATGTATTTATTGTGAGGAAGAGCAAGTACTCTTCTCAGGAGACAGTCCAATTTTTATTAAATCTCCAGGTGGATCATATTCTGCGTATTTTGTTGATGTATTAAAACGTTTAGCCAGATTGAAAATCAAAACTATATACTCAGGGCATGATAATCCTATTACCGAACAAGCAGAAGAGATAATAAGAAATTCATTAAATAATGTCCTTGCGAGTAAAATTGTTGAAGGCAATGTCTGATCTTTAGAGATTAGAAAATCTACTCAATAATTTATCTACTGCATTATAAACCTCATTGATATTGATAGTGTTCACATCATCAATATCTTTGTTGTTTTTGTCAGGTGAAACGATTATTCTCTTATCTGTTAGTGGTCCCCATCTTCTTTCACCAATATGCGAAGTGTTTGGATATATCCCAACAACAGGGATTTCTGATGCAGCGGCTAAATGAATGACACCAGTCGAATTTGACACTAAAACTCTTGCTCTGGAAATAAGAGAAATCATTTGCCCTAGTGTTAATCTTCCGCACAAATTAACAGCATCAAGGTTATGTTTCAATACTTCCATACATTGATTTTCCTCTGAATCAATTCCTGTAATTAAAATTTTCAGATTATGTCTTTTAGAAATCATATCCGATAATTTCCCAAAATTATATGGACTCCAATCTCTCGCTGATCCTTTGGAGCCAGGATGAATGATCATATAACCGGTATTTGTTTCAATACCATTTTCTTTAAGAATTTCTTTTACTTTTTGTGAATCAGCTATATTTTCAGATGGTTTGATTAATCTAACTTGAAAGTCTCTGTCTGTTATAGACGATAATAATCTTACATTATATTCTGCTTCGTGGAGAGTACCTGTCTTCCTGTGGTCATAAACTTTGTGATTAAACAGAAATGAATACCATCTGTATCCCGATCCAATCCTAATAGGAATTCCGGCTTTAAATGCACTGAATACTTCTTTGAAAACAGGCCTGGGAAAGAACACAGCATCAAATTGATTCTCATTAAATATCTGCATAATTCCATTATTGTCATTATCAATGTAAAAAGCTTCATCAACAAATCGATTCTTTTCCAAAAGTGCCGAAGTATATGATTTTGCTATTACTGTAATTTTTATATCACTTTTGTAGTCACGTATTGCTTTGCACAAAGGCAACGTCAATACCATATCTCCTATGCGGTCTGTCCTGACAACAGCAACTGATTTTACATTATTATAGTTAGTTTTCTTCAAGTAATCAAATTCATCAATGAAATAAACTTCAAATTATGGATATGTAAATTAATTAAAAAATGAACTTTTTTTAATAAATTGCATATCTTGTTTTCAAAGATAGTAATAATGAATATTCAATTTCTTAAAAATAAATTCTTTGTAATTCCACTTTGTGTAATCTTACTTCCTGTAATAACAGGACTATTCAGTTGTGGCAATAATGTTGGCAGAATAAATCAGTATGATTCAGACAATTATTATTTTGCATACTTGCGCGCTAAGGATACAGTTTATCTTCTTGGTAATAACTATATCGAAATTACTCTGAAGAATCAAACTGCAACTCTATTCCGACGTGCCGACTCATCAATAACTTATAAAATTTCCTCCGGCACAGATATGATACCGGAAGGTCTCGTAACGCCAGATGGTCTCTATACTGTTCAGTCTAAGAGTCCTATCGCTACTTCTAAGCAGTTTAATGATGCAGAACTTTTCAATTGGATTGGTTTCAACGGCAATGTAGGATTTCATGGATTGAAGGGAACCGGATATTACTGGCTTCTCGGCAAGCGTCCATCCTCTCATGGATGCGTTAGAATATCCAGAGAAGATGGAGCAGAATTGTATAAACGTGTTTCATTAGGATCACCCGTTCTTGTATATCACGATGAGCCAGCTGTAGTTCTAAAATTTGCATCGTTAAAAGAATACAAACCTGAAAAAGATATACTTCTTGAAAGGAACTATAAATTCAATTCAAAGCTTTTTAACAATCGAATCAACTCCCTATACAATGGCTATGCCTTAAGAAATAATTACGAGAAAATATTTATCGATGGCAAAACTTTAATGAAACCCGGTGGTTTCAATATTGGTTCTTATGAAAAAGTTCCATCACGGCAGTTTTTGCCGTTAGTTAGCCGGATATTTTCATGTACTCTTAGGGATAAAACTTATAAACTAAAGCCAATAGCCTTAATGCCTGACTCGATTAATAAATCAAAATGCAAAATTGATTCTTTAAAAAAGAACCTCCCCAAAAAATCAAAATAAATATTTACTTCTGACCCTCTAGTTTGCTGTCGATTTCTTTTCGCTTCAGTTTCTTGGGTATTGTGTAATAGGATGGGGGGTAAAGCTGTTTTACAGGGGCAACACTGCTCTTTTCTCCATCTTGGGTCGTATTGGCAGGAGATTCGTTTGCATTTGATTCTGATGGCTTACTTATCTTTATTTCTCTCTTCACCGGTTCTGTTCTTGAATCGGATTTATGTTCAACCGGTGGATCATCAGTGTTTTCAATTGTATCCTTAGAATCAAATGAATTCTTCAAAAAACTCATTCTCTTTGTTGACGATGACATGTAGTTATCAGCCATATGCAGCTTCTTTTCCACAGTCTTTTTATCAGTAATTGGTTTGGGTTTTGTTGGTTTAGGTATCTTTATCGACTCTGAATATTTTATTTTGTTCTGGCGGTAGTCTGAACTATCCATGAAAGTCGAAGCCAATTCATCATTGCTAAGAATTATCTTTTCTTGTTTGGATTTCTTGGGTGGAATGATTTTTTTTTCAGGTATTTTCTGTACTAGCATCTTTTTTTCAGGTTTTTTCTCAACCAGTAAGTTCCTCAAAATAGCTCTGTATTTGTAGAATTCACATTCATAGATCCCAAGAGTCTGAAGAGCATTTAAGAAAGACTTGAGATGTATTACAGGATTTCCATTCCTTAAAATTACCGGCAGGCTCAGTTGTGCTGCTCTTTCTTCGCCATCAATTTTAGAATAAATAAAGAATGTACCGGGTTGATAATATAAAACACAGTTCTTGTATAGTATCTCATGATTCTCATTCAAATGAATCGATAAAGGAAGAACCTGCTTTGTTGCATCAATTAATGATATGTATTCAAGGTTATTAATGTAAAAATATGGAAGGTTCACCATCTTGCCATCAGGCATAGCTACACGGTAGATGTCAGCAGAGATACTCTTTCCGGTTAAAAGGATAAAGAATATTAAAAATATAATATTTGATTTCTTGTACATCTGATTAAAGTTTCAGTTTTTAAAACTTTGTAAATTACGAAAACTGAAAATTAGATGCACAAATTTTTAAGTTTGATGATTAAATTAATATTGGTTCTTCAATCTGATTCTCTAATCCTTTGCCTATTTCAATAACTTTTAGTTCTGCTTTGTTGAGGTAATCCTTAAGAATTTTTGTCAGTTCTATGCCTTCTTCGTATACTTTCATCATCTCTTCGAGTGGAGTATCCGAATTATCCAAAATATCAATGATTTCCTGCAGGCGGTTCAATTGCTCTTCGAAGTTTTTCTTTGTAGATTTCATAATTTTATCCTAAATATTGATTGTCGAGTATTTGACTTAAAACCTTTTGTTTGTAACGCTGAATAACTATTTTATCCGTATTCTTCAATTGATAATTATTCCCAATTATTGCACCGGATTCATTTCGCACAATAGCAAAACCTTTCTTTAGTGGATTATCTGGATTAAGTGATAGCAAGTGTGCTTCAATCCTGCTAAGATTTTGATTCAGTGATTTTATGTTCCTTGATGCTGTAGTCTGCAATGAACTATCCAGCTCGTCGACAAATTGCTGATTTTGTCTGATTTTATTAATAAATTTCCGTACACTATAAGAATTTAGGAAAGAAAAAATGTCATCTTTTCCAGCTTCGATTCTTGATGTCATAGAATCCATCATCCTTCTCGATAAATCTGAAAAATAATTATTATAGTCAGCTAATGTGTTTGTCGTTACCAATTCTGCTGCAGCCGTTGGAGTTGGTGCTCTCAGGTCAGCTACAAAATCAGCAATTGTAGTGTCGGTTTCATGACCGACAGCAGATACAATAGGAATTTTTGATGAATAGATAGCTTTTGCGACTTCTTCAGTATTGAATGGCCAAAGGTCTTCTATTGATCCACCACCCCTGCCAACAATGATGACATCAAGAGGCAGTTTCTGCATTTCCCTTATAGCTGAAGAAATATCTGCTGATGCATCGTCACCCTGAACTTTGGCTGGTCGGAAATATATAGTAGCGGCGGGGAATCTTCTGTTAATTGTAGTCTTCATATCCTGGATAACTGCACCAGTTGGAGAAGTGATTATTCCAATTGACAGAACGATTTCAGGCAAAGCTTTCTTTCTGTCATGATCAAAATATCCTGCTTCGCTTAGTTTCGCTTTTAATGCTTCGAAAGCCAGGTAGAAATCTCCTTGTCCCTCCGGAGTGACTCGCGTAACGTCAATCTGATAGTTCCCACGTGGGGGATAAACAGAAAGAGCACCACGTACAATGGCTTTCATTCCATTTGTTAATACGAAATTTACAGGGCGACTTTTCCAGAGTGTGCACTGAATCTGGGCACCGTCATCCTTCAATGTAAAGTACCTGTGCCCTGAAGAATGATTAATAAGGTTAGATATTTCCCCTTTTACGGTTATATCTCCAAACTCATTTTCAAGTACTCTCTTTATCGTACCTGTTAATTCACTAACTGTTAGTATTGTGTTTTCTTTCATATTACAAAAATAAATAAAATCATGCTTTATTATGTCGCATATAAAATAGTAAAGGAAATCTTAATTATAATTACGGAAAGGATACCTAAATCATCAATTGAAGTTCTTCAATCTTTTGATTGTAAAATTCTGATTTTTCAGGATTTCTCAAGCAAAGTTCCTTGTATGTTCCCAATGCTTCTGAATATGCTCCCTGCGCAACAAGTATTGATGCGTAAGTATCGGATACTATCATAGGAATGCTATCCACTGGTTCATCGTATTCATCGGATTCATAATTGTCGATATCATTTGAGTAGCTATCAAAGTTCCTGTGTTGAATTAATTCATCACCAAAATGCACTGAAAAGTCAGGGAAGATAGGTATGTGCTTATCGCTTCTTTCTGTTGAACGTCGGCTTCTTGCTCGAAGCGGAGTATAATTCAATCCGGGGATTAAGGCTGGATTGCTGGATTTCAAAGAGTTTATATTCATATCACCAGCATCATAAGAAACAACTAAACGAAGAAAATTTTCCTGATCTGCCCTGGAATCATTTTCATTAATTCCATGTTCAGCCGTTTCCTCCAACTCAATTGTATCTTCTTCATCAATTGTCTCAGATTCAATAGATATATTATCGACATCAGATTCGGCTTCAATATCAGATTCCAATCCAATTTCAGGAACACTAATTGTTTCCTCTAACTCGAAAGTATCTTCCTTATCAATTGTCTCAAATTCACTAGATATATTATCGACATCAGATTCGGCTTCAATATCAGGTTCCAATCCAATTTCAGGAACACTAATTGTTTCCTCTAACTCGACAGTATCTCCTTCATCAATTGTCTCAGATTCAATAGATATATCATCGACATCAGGTTCGGCTTCAATAGCAGGTTCCAATCCAATTTCAGAATAATTAAGTATTTCTTCTAATACAATGGGTTCATCAGAAGTGAAGGATTCAGGCTCAACAGTTGTGTCAAATACATCAAGTAATGATCCATTATCAACCTCTGTCTGATTATTGAAAGTTTCGTATAGTGAATTAATTAATCTGTTTGTCGGAAATTTCTTTCTGGCTTCTGCAATTATTAACTTAGCATTCTCGTAATCATATATTTCGTAATAAGCTTTAGCTAATATTACATACCCAAGCTGATAATCCGGAAACTGTTCTTTTCCTCTCATACATAAATCAATAGCAGAGAAAAAGTCACCATTGTTGAACATTTCCTCTGCCTCGATAGCAAAAAGTATAGATAGGTTTTCCATTAATTTTCTTGACTAATTATTATCTTCTGCTTCCGAATATTCTCAGAAGGAAGAGGAATAAATTGATAAAATCTAAGTAAAGCATCAATGCACCCATAATTGAGGCTTTTGCAGCTGTTGCTTCGTCTCCGTACTGAACTTCATACATGTCCTTCAGTTTTTGAGTATCATAGGCAGTCAAACCTGCAAATATAATAACGCCAAGAATGCTGATAGCAAAATGCAATGCTGAACTAGCTATAAACATATTGAGCACAGAAGCAACAATTATACCAATCAAGCCCATAAACATAAAACTGCCCATTCCGGATAAGCTCTTTTTAGTAACAAACCCAAAGAGGCTTAGCCCACCAAACATTGTCGCGGCTACTAAGAATGTAGTCGAAATTGATTCAGCTGTGTAAGTTAGAAGAATCACCGACAATGTGAGCCCATTTAGGAATGAATATAGCAAAAATGATACGATAGCTGTTGTTTTGGACATCCTTTCTATTCTTGCTGACAAGAAAACAACTAATCCAAGCTCTGCGAGAATTAGTACTATCATTACAGGAATAATCATGCTTAACAGTTCTTCACTTGAAGATATAAAATACGCTGTGAGAGCTGTGACAAGTAATCCACTCACCATCCAGCCATAAACTTTGGACATGAACCTCTGCTGTTCCCTCACCACAGAGTTGTCTTGTATAGGACTAACGAAACTTTGATTATCCATATCAATTTCCTTACTAAATATTTATAATATTGTTTTTAATGTTTGGTATACAATTAGTTCATCAATTTAATAAGAATGATTTCTATGAAAAATATTTTTGAAATGCATTCTAAAGTTCGCGGTTAATAACAAAATTTGCAAAATTAGTCAACGAAGTCTTTGATTCTGATTCAGGTAATATGCTTAGTTCAGCAATTGCTTTTGATGATAGCTCAATAGCTTTTTTCATTGCATATTCAATTCCTCCGAATTCGGATGCAAATTTAATTATTTCATTTATATTCTTTTTTCTTAGATTTCCATTCTTTATTAATTTTATTATTTCTTTGGATTTTGCTTTGTCCACCTGTGTCAATGCAAATAATAAAGGCAAAGTAATTTTCTTTTCCTTAATGTCATTACCCACAGGTTTTCCGATTTGTGCACTTTTTGCTTGATAATCAAGCAGGTCATCTTTTATCTGAAAAGCCAAACCAAGATATTCACCATAATGATACATAGCCTGATGATATTCTTTGTTGTCCGTAGCACTCAGAGCACCGAGCTGACATGCTGACGCAATGAGAGATGCAGTTTTATCCGATATTATCTTAAAGTAAGTGTCTTCATCAATATGGTTATCCTTGCTCTTCTGTATCTGAAGTAGCTCGCCTTCACTCATTCTTTTTACACTTGTCGATAATGATTTTAAAAATTCAAATTCATCATTATCGATTGCTGCCAATAATCCTCTTGACAAAAGATAATCTCCGAAAAGAACGGCAATCTTATTACTCCAAGCACTATTGATTGAGGCAATACCACGCCGTTCGCTGGCTTCATCAACTATATCGTCGTGAACCAGTGTGGCAGTATGCAAAAGTTCAGTCATTGAAGCCGCTATAAAGCTACGGCTGGTAATTCCACCACAGGCTTCTGCACTAAGGAATACAAGGGTTGGTCTAACTCTCTTCCCCTTTTTCTTAGTAATGTATCTGACAATTAGATCAAGAAGGGATACTTTTGAACGCATCAGATTCTTGAAAAATTCATCAAATTCATCTAAACTTTTTTCTACTGGTTTTGCTATTTCCTTAATATTCATCAATTTGTAACTATTATCATTCTTAATATTATTCAATTTATTTTTTTTATAATTTACCATTCCTTAAAAATATTTCCAGATCCGTTACATCATCTTTACTGCCAACGAAGAATGGCACTCTCTGATGTATGTGTTCCGGAACAATATCCATCAACCGCTGTGTCCCGGATATTGCTTTGCCTCCTGCCTGTTCAATTATCATAGCCAGTGGATTAGCCTCATATACCAGCCTTATCTTGCCCTTAGGCGAAGATGTATCTTCAGGATACAAATATATACCGCCATAATAGATAGTTCTGTGAATGTCCGCTACAGATGTTGCGATATATCTAAGATTATATGGTCTTACACCATCTTCACTCGGTGTCTTCAAGTAATTTACATAGTCTCTGATTCTTTGGTTATTCCACTTAAAAAAATTTCCTTCGTTGCAACTGTACAAGTTTCCTCGCTTAGGAATTTCTAGATTCTCAAATGTCATAATAAATTCGCCTATAGTTGGATCATAAGTAAATACATGTGTCCCATGCCCACTTGTATAAACAAGTGTTGTACTGCTTCCGTACAACACATATCCTGCAGCTACCTGTTTGTGACCGGGTTGAAGAATATCATCAAGGGTTCCGTCAGATTTTGAGTCTGGATCTATCCTCTGGTATATCGAGAAAATGGTTCCTATGGTAATATTAACATCTATATTTGTTGATCCGTCCAAAGGATCGAAAACCAAAACATATTTGCCCTTCACGTATTTTTCGGGTATAGATATCAATCCGTCTGACTCCTCGGAAGCCATAACGCATAAATTCCCACCATGATCCATAGCCCTGATAATTACTGAATTCGAGTAATCATCGAGCTTTCTTACGATATCTCCATTGTAATTTGTATTATCTGTTATACCTAGAATATCATTCAAACCGGCACGGCGAACTTCCCATGCGATTATTCTCAAAGCTAAGGTCAAGTCCTGCATCAAACTGGAGAATGTACCTGTTGCCTCAGGATGTAACTCTTCTTCCTGCTTTATATGAGAAGGGATTGTCACCAGACGGGTAGTTCTAATCATACTAAAATATTGTTTAATTCAATTTAAAACATTAAAAATAGTTAATTATACATGGAAAAACAAATCATATTAAATATCTCTGTTAATATGATTTAATTGAAACATGTTATTTGTCCATGATATTTTTTTATCCCTATCTGTTGCTTGGTATCCTGACAGCAAGGACAGGGCAGGGAGCTTTTCTCAGAACTTTTTCTGTCGTACTCCCGAACAATAGGTGCTCAAATCCGCTCCTGCCATGAGTGGCTATACAAATCAGATCAATCCTTTCTTCAAAAGCATATTCAATTATCTGATCTGAAGGTCTGCCGGATTTTACCGCAATTTTAACATTAATATTTTCCTTTACCAGATCATCTTTGAGGATCTCCAGTAGATTCAATGATTTTGTCTTAAGCTCAATTTCCAAATCGATGAAGCTGGCTTGTGCTATTCCCACATCTGCCGGATATACTGTGTGTTCGTTAACATGAATTATGTGCAGTTCTGCACCAGTTGATTGCGCAAGCTCTTTTGCATAATTAAGTGCTATGCCAAACTGTTCCGAAAAGTCTGTTGGGACGAGAATTTTGTTAAATTTAAACATGACAGCCTCCTATTTAATTATTTTGGTACTGCTTTGTCGTAATCTTTGTTTCGTAATTTCTGCAAATCTTGTAGGGCTTTGCTCTTGCAACCTCTTTCAGTCGTGCCCATCCTTACTTCCCAATATCCGTCTTCACGTGGTGTCCATATTATCTGCTCATATCTCATTGATTTGGGATATTTAACATTAGTAAGGCTGGGACTGGCTACTATAAAATTCTGGCATAACCTTTCAAATTGAATATCAACAACCTCTGTCTTGTACTTTAGCGAAAGATTGTATCCATCAAGCGTTTGCTCATAAACCCAGTAAACATCTTCCGGATTGATTCTTCCACCATAAATAAAGTTAGCATCTTGTCCGTTTCTCAGGAAGAACTTCTCATCTGTTGAGGTTACTGTCAGAACAGTGTCGGGATTGTTTGCAGGTATCTCACCAGTCATTGGTGCCACATCCTTGTCTACAGGAATCGATATTGTGTTCGTTACTGATACCTGAGGTTTATCCTCTTCCTTTACTTCAGTTTGTTTGTATCTGAATTTTGAACAAGAAGTCAAAGCAATGATTACCATCAAAGACAATAAAAGAATTTTATTTTTCATCTCAACCTCCGGAAAATTATTCATAATTGTTTAGTATTCTATCAGCTCTGTCAATTACTTGATCTATGAGTATCTGTGGTTTTCTGACCGTAATCAGGTCACCCCAGCTCATAAGCCAGGCTACGAAGTCAGTCGCTATCGGAACAGTCATCCTTATCGTCAAATTCCCATTCCTGTCTGTCGCGAATCTCTGCGATGTATGCCATTTCCTGTTCTCAAAGTAATGAGCATACTTGCTTTGTATGTATAGTTCAACTTCTTCTGTTTGTCCCCAGTAAACTCCGAATCTTATTTTGGCGAATTCATCCAAATCAAAATCAGGTAATTCATGATTATAATTCTCCTTCTCGTTTATCGCCTCTAATCTATGTATGGCAAATGCTACATGGCTATTATGCACAGGAAGATAAGCCACAACATATAGATAACCAGCATAAGTAAAAATTGATCTAAAGAACGCAGTATAGAGACGGCTCTCCTCTGATTCCACAGGTCTATACTGTATGTCTGCCCATTTTTTATTAGTAATCTGGTAAATCACTCTTCTTATCAATGGATCAAAATCTGTATAATCAAACTGACCTATATTCTTATCCCAATACAAACTCTCTTCGAGAAACACATCTTCTGGTGCTACATAATCCAGCTTCTTTGATAATTTATTTGCTTCGGCTTCAATAACTGTTCCTTTAAAATTCTTCAGATATGCCTTTAAAATATGGAACGATAGCAACTCACTTGATTCAATTTTAGGTATTGATGGTCTTCTGCTCACTTTTGAAAAATAATAGTATGGTGACTTACCGTCCTGATAAGACTCGACCAGAGTCTCACATTCCTGAAGTAGCTGTATGTCTCGTTGAACAGTTCTTAGCGATACTTCGCCAAACTCAATATCAATTTCCTTCTTAAAGTCCTTAGCCGTAAACTTGTATCCATTCTGTAGCTTCTTCAGCATCCAGACAACTCTTCTGGCTTGCAAAGATTGCCCTGATTCTTCTCCCGACTTTTTTTTCATATTTTTTTTCATCAATTTTTATAAATGACATTTTGTGACGTACTGCCCGTTATTTTTGCAATGTAAATATTATTTTCCAAATAATAAAGAGTTATTTATGAATCCCTCAGTTGCAAAATTAATCGACAGCGTATCCTTCGGCTCACCCCAGAGCTACAAGAATATGACAGTTATCCCTTTATTTCATAATAATGGTGATAAACTAATTTACAGAACATTATCCGAATCAATCAAAGCAAAAGAAGTTGAAATTACTGAAGTCAGTGAATCAGGTCATGTTCCCGAATTGAAAGTAATCAACCACTCGGATAATCTTGTCCTGATTATCGATGGTGAACAGTTCATCGGGGCAAAGCAAAACCGCGTAATCAATGCTACAGTTCTTCTCGAAAAAAAGACTACGACCATTATCAATGTTGCCTGCGTGGAGCAGGGGAGATGGAACTACAGCAAAAACAAACACTTTGCAGATTCCGATAACCTTATGAACTATGAAATCCGTGCCAAGCGAATGGCTTCGGTCAATATGAGTCTAAAAGTATCGAATAAGTTCCGTGCAGATCAGTCTGAAGTATGGGAAGATGTCGCTGCATTCACCCGTAGAGCAAAAGTAGAAAGCAACACAATGGCTATGGACGATGTGTATGAGAAAAATGAAAAAGAATTCGGGGATTACCAAAAGGAATTCAAAGCAGTAGAAAATCAGAAAGGAATGATTATCATCATTAACGGAGAGATCGCAGGAATTGAGTATCTGTCCAATGCAGAGTCATTCTCAAATGTAGCTGAAAAGCTCATAAAGAGCTATTCTTCAACAGCACATTTTGACAATAAAGAATACAAAGAAGTTGATTATGTCAATCAATGCAAAGAATTTCTAAATTATATCCGCTACGGATATGAGAACATGTATAAATCAGTCGGTTTGGGAGAAGACTATCGTTACGAATCAAAAGAAGGCTTTGCCTCCGCTCTGGTTCACGAGTCCGAGGTTGTCCATTTCGTCGGAGTCCGACTGCCCAACGAAAAGGAATTTCAAAAATTCCAAAGAGTAATTATTTAATTATTTCAGATGTTACCCCCGCGCAAACGGGGATACATCTACTTCTGTCCTTCTGAGCATAGCGAAGAATCCAGTTGTGTTATGTATAAACCAATTACTGAAAATGCTGTCATATCTGCGCATGCAGGTATCTATTGTATTCATTTCATACAATAATAGAAAAAGCACAAATTCTAATAAGCATATTTTCACTAATTATACATTACAATAGAAAATTGTTTTTTTTTTTTTAATAATTAGCTAGTTAAAATAATTATTATTATCAAATAATTTTGAAGTTCATTTTTTTCTTTGTAAATTGATTTATCAAAAATATCAACTAAAAAAGTTATTATAATATAAATATAGATCGAATTCTTTTGGAAAAGATAAATTATAGCATTAAGAAGAATTCAAGCAGAAATCGGAAATAAATAACTTATCATCAAATGATTCACCGTAAATAATCAAAGGGGGAATTCTAATCATTAACGCATAGAATTTCCTGAAAACAAATATATCTTTTTGGAGATGTTATGAACACCATTGTGTAATTGGGGCATAATTAAGAAGTAGAGCCGACAGAATTAATGCCCCCACCGACTCCACTCACACAGATAAACTGCAACTCGTGTTTAAAAAGGAACAGTTTATCAGCACAAATTTAACCATTAATTTACTATTTATCAATAATTCAAATAAAAACATCATGAAAAAAATAATTAATTTAATAATTATGATAAGTTTTTTAACTTTATCTTTTAGTTCGTTATCTGCTTTACCTCCCTGCAATTCATCCTGGCCTTGTCCACCTCCTGTTCCTTTAAACAATGGGTGGAATTATATCACAATAACAACTATTATTAATGGTTGCAATGGATGCTCTATGACTGTTACATTTTGCGAAAGGGAATTAACTTGTTTTAATCCGACAGTGAAACAACTGCAAATGGTATCTTTCACAGTTTCTAATCAATGTAAACTCTGTTTTTCGGATGGTGTTTTATTCCAGAAAGCAATTGGTATTATGTTAAAATATAATACTATTGCAGTTCCTGCAAATAATGGCGATTGCATTGATGGAATTGAAGTAGTTAATGTTTCTTGTTGGAAATGGACGGCAGGCATTTCTGCACCATGGGTAATGAGTTGGTGTAACACGGATAATTGTTGTACAATAAATTATAAAATCTGCAATCAAAATGGAGAATTTGTGATTGTTTATGCTTCAAACTCATCTAATTATGTTGACTGTGTTCCTGAAGGTGGAAATGCATGCTTATATGTTTGTGATTGGTTGCCACAAGTAGGTGTATTAGCAAAATCAGCAAATCTTGAAGAAGAACAGAGTTTAATCAATACTCAATTTCAAAATAATTCATTTACTTCTCCGAACCCGGCAAACAGCACAATAGACATTGGTTTAGTTAATAAAATCAATGGAAATCTGAATTTGAAAATATTTGATTCGAAAGGGATTGAAATTAATTCACAAACAATGTCTATTGAAAATTTAGAATCGAAATTTAGTGTAAATACAAATGTATTTCCAAACGGAATTTATTTTTATTCCATTTTCCTTGGACTTGAAAAAGTTGCTGATGGCAAATTTATTATAATTCATTAACAAATCTAAGGGGTCATTTGCTTTGAATGACTCCTTTTTTAATCCGATTAGGACAACATTATGAAAAAATTATTAATGATTATACAAATTCACTTGTTAATTATTTCAACAACATATTCAGAAAAAATAGGTAAATGGGAGCAAGTGCTTGAGAGAGAAAGTACAGCGAACTGGTATTATGGTATTTCTGCAGCAGATTCATTGAACTGCATGTTATTCGGTGCTAATGGCAGTGATTTATATATTAAAAAGACTACAGATGGAGGTAATTCATGGATGCCAAGTTTTCAGGAATATCGTGCTGGTATTATATATGAGGATGCTATTGCTAGAATTCCTCGTCACATTTCATATACTGATAATAAGCACTGTTTTGTAACTATTGATAGTGGTAATGTATTAAAAACCAACGATGGTGGTGAAAATTGGATTAAAACACACATTACTGACGAAAATTTAAAGCGCATTCATATGTTTGATTCAGAAATTGGAGTGATTGGTACAAAAAAATCATTATTCTTGACAAAAAATAGCTGGTCTTCCTGGAAAAAGGTAGTTTTACCAGATAGTTTAGATAATAATTATTACTTTGATTTTAATGTATGTATGCCTACAAATAATTCCATAGTTGCATTTATATGGAATAAATCTAAATATTATACAATTCGATCAGATGATTTTGGAGAAACATGGAATATATATTCAAAAGGAGGATTACCCGGATTTGATTTAAAATTCATTAATGATACAGTTGGATTTACATGCTTTGATCACTACTATACAGATACAATAGCACACAAAAATAGAAGAGATGCCACAATACATAAAACTACTGATGGTGGTAAAACATGGTTTGCTATATTTGATTCAAGTAATTATTCAGGATTTTGGTCAATAGATTTTAAAGATGGAGTATTATATACAACAGGTGGATTTTCAAGAGCATATATGTCGAAAGATACAGGACGAACTTGGATAAATTTATATAAATATGAAGATTATCAAGGATATACACAGGATTGGATTTGGTGTACAGCTCTTACAAAGGATAAGCTATTAGCATGTACTCCTAACCTAAGTGTTTGGCGGTTTACAAATATAAATACTACTTCGGTACCAGAAAAACTTAAAAGTGACAATTTAATAGATATTTCACCGAATCCTGCCACTGATTTCATAGAAATATCCGTAGGGACACGGCGTGCCGTGTCCGAACAAAGCAGCATAAAGATATATAATGTATTCGGTCAGAACTGCGACCTCACCCCAACCCTATCCACAAGTGGAGAGGGAGTAAGAATCGATGTCTCCGGCTTGGCACCGGGTATGTTTTTTGTGAGGATTGGGGATAAAGTCAGTAAATTCATAAAAATATAATTTTTATTTCCTTTTAAAACCGTTTCTTTGAAAAAATTCCTAATATTTTCGCAAATTGCATTAATTCCCTCTCAAATTGTTGGAGAGGGTCAGGGTGAGGAGAATTCTGTATAACTAAAACTTTATTTTTTTGCTTAACCTTAGAAGCAGGAAGAACCCCACTGACCATAAACCTTATTAGCTTATTCGAATAAGGTCAAAACTCAATGTGGTACTGATCTTTACTAATGTATGCAGACAAATACGAATAAGGGTTTGAAATTCAAAAAACACGTTGCAATTGCTTTTCTCAGTGGATCTCTCTGAGATATTTTAGAAATTACACAGAGTTGCACCGAGGAATACAAGAGTTACACAGAGAAATTCAATACTCTGTGGTTCTCTGTGTAATTGGATTCTTTTTGAAGAAAATTAGAAAAAATGAAAAATACGATGCAATTAATGCATAAAGTGCAATTTCAAAAATGATCTAATTAAAAAATAATGAGATTAAAATAATTTTAAAAAACTAAATATTCATTGAAAGGAAGCAAAACGATGCAAAAATATTGCGTAGCGATTGAATATTGGTAGCACAATTATAGGTAAAAAGAAATTTTATCGCGTAGCGATTATATATCTAATATCTACGATGTAATATCAGTTTGAATATGTATTCTACCAATATCATATCCCTAACGGGATCAAACGAAAAACACGATGCAATTAATGAAACTATACTTTCGTAGAATTGCAGACTTTTTGAAAGCTGTCTCTCGAATCAAGAACTAAAACCTACTTGCTCCTCTTATTCAAACTTTCAGCTAGCATCTTCAACATCTCCACATGAGTATTGAGGTTAAGCTTCCCAATAATATCCTTTGCCTTTTCGAAGTATGATTGAGCCACAGTAGTTGCCTCATCAATGATATTCAGTCTGACCATCATCTCACGCATTGCGGGCACTTCTTCCTCAGGCAGACCATTATTAGAGAAGAAATTCCGTAGCAATTCCCTGTCGGAGTCACTCTTGACTCGCTCTTTTGCTGTGAGTATCAGATATGTCTTCTTGCCTTCTATGATATCCTGACCGATATGCTTTCCAAACTCAGTCTCGTCAGCAGTCAGATCAAGCACATCATCCTGTATCTGGAACGCAAGCCCCAGATTGATAGCATAACTGCTCAGCAAGCTCAAATCCCAATCTGAACCGTAGCCTACCAATCCTCCCATCAATGCGCATGTTTCGAGAATCTTGGAAGTCTTCTTTTCGATCATTATCAAATAATCCGAAATGGAAACATTACGGTTAGTATTGAATCTCATATCCATCACCTGACCTTCGCAGACATCGATAAGCCCTCTTGTGAGAGTTGAATAGATTTCACCGCATCTTTCGTGAGTATGATAATGCTCCAAAGCCTTGTAAGCATAGCCTACCATGATGTCCCCAGTGAGAATTGCTGTTGCTTCGTCCCACTTATTGTGAATTGTAGGCTTCCCGCGGCGCATTGGTGATTTGTCCATTATATCATCATGAACGAGGGTAAAATTATGTAGAATTTCAATGCTGCAGGCTGCATGTAGAGCTTTGATCGGATCCGACCCCATGGCTCCGCAGCACATCAATGTCAGAACCGGACGTATCTTCTTGCCTCCACCAGACATAATATAACGGAAAGGTTCATTGATATCTTCCATACCTGATGAAGGGATAAGCTCGTTCATCAGAATTTCAGTCTGATTTAGATAAAAATTATATTGAGTGTTAAAATCCTGCATATATTTCCTGTTAGTATATTTTTAAATTGAATTTATTTCTCATCAAATTCTGCAGCTTCTTCTGCTTTAACTCGTTGATGTTTGTTAGCCGCAAATTTTGATATTAAAATACTAATTTCGTAAAGAACAAATAATGGTGAAGCAAAAATTAATTGGCTCACCGGATCAGGTGTAGGCGTAATAACAGCAGCAAGAATTAGTATTACAATAATGGAATGTCTTCGGTATTTTCGCAAAAAACCTGGAGTAAGCATTCCAAACCTCGATAACACGAACACCACCATAGGCATCTCAAATAATAATCCTGCAGCAAGCACAATCATGCTGATAAAGCTAAGATACTCATTAACGTCAATATTATTAACAATATCCTTACTACCGAATGAAGCTGCAAATTTCAGCATCGATGGTATCATCACAAAATAAGAAAACGCAACACCGCTCATAAAGCAAAGAGTTGTGTAAAAAGTAATATGTCTTGCCCATCTTCTTTCTTTGATATATAGCCCCGGTGCTATGAATCTCCATAACTGATACAGAATAAATGGGAAAGCTACAATGATCCCAACAATTAATATAATTTTGAAATAAAGCATCGGTTGACCGAATGGCTTCAGGTTCTGCAACTTCAAACCATAGATCACAGCAGGCCTGAGCAGAACGATCGAAATTATATCCTGTATGAACACAGCTGATACTATGCAACCACCGACAATACTTAAAGAAGCCCAGATCAACCTGTTGCGAAACTCTTCGAGGTGATCGAAGAAACCCATTTCCTTCTCTTCGGTTGGGTTTTGCTCAATATTATCAACTTCTGATATCTTATTCTTCTTTTTGAATAACATCTATATTCTCAAAAATTACTTTTTTAATGATTTTTTGAAAATTCAATAAAATTTATTCATAAAATTACACAAGTTTCGTAAATTAAAATATGAATAATATTGAAATCATAGAACAAAAAATATTAAAGGCTCTCGACGAGATCCGTCCTCATTTGCAAAAAGACGATGGAGATGTAGAATTTGTGAGCTTTGACGACGATGCCGGTATACTTTACGTAAGGTTGACAGGTAATTGTGCTGTCTGCCCAATATCAATAATGACGCTTCGTGCCGGTATCGAAAGATACCTTATCTCAAAAGTACCTGAGATTTACAGGATCGAACAAGTTAAGAATTGAACTAATTAAAAATAATTTTTGAAATAAAGGAAATTAATCGTATTTTTGTAATCCCTTTTGAGGATAAAAAGGGCGAGTAGCTCAGCTGGTATAGAGCACCTGCCTTACAAGCAGGGGGTCGGGAGTTCAAACCTCTCCTCGCCTACAAAATTTGACATAATCAGTTTGACACAAGCAGGAGTGGCGGAACTGGCAGACGCGCTGGACTCAAAATCCAGTGGGCTCAACACCCGTGCGGGTTCGACTCCCGCCTTCTGTACAAAGAGGAAGCATAAAGCCCTTGTAATTCTTAGAGTTACAAGGGCTTTTGAATTTTTTACCAACAAATATCGGATTATTTCTCAGCTTCCGATATTGGCAATGTAAAATATGACGTTGTTCCTAGTCCAGGTTGACTCTCAAGCCAGATCTTTCCAAAATGCTTCTGTATGAATTCCTTGCAGACCACCAATCCCAACCCAGTGCTGACTTCGTTCTCTGTTCCTGACGTTGATGATTTTATGTCCAATCTGAATAAATTTACTAAATTCTCTTTTGACATTCCAATTCCATTATCCTTGACGGCTACAGTAACCATTCTTCTGTCGTCTGATGGCTTAAAACTCACTTTAATTTCACCTCCACGATATGAATACTTTACAGCATTGGAGAAAAAATTCCTTATTACCGTATTAATCATATTTGTATCAGCAAATATATATATATTCTCGGAGTCCATTAAACTGATTGAGACTTCCTTCTGTGTACTCCAATGTTTGATAATTTCAATATTTTCTTCTACCAGTAATCTTATATTAATTATTGCAGGGTCAAATTTAATCGCTTTTCTCTGTACCAACGACCAATCGAGCAAATTCTCGAGTAATTTGTAGATGTTAGTCGCTGAATGCCGCATTTTTACAGCAATTTCCTTGAGCTCCTCTCCTGTAAAGTCATCAGTCTCTTCTGCCATCATTTTAGTAAATCCAAGAAAACCATTAAAAGGGCTTTTTAAATCATGAGCTAATATAGAGAAAAATTTATCCTTTTCTGCATTAGTTCTTTCGAGCTCGATGTTCTTCTCGTTCATTGTCTCTTCCCAGATTTTGCGGTCGGTTATATCAATGCAAGAAAACATAATTGCGATAGGTTCGTTGAATTCATTTTCGTATAAATTGGCCCGCAAATCAACTACGAAGTGAGTTCCGTCACGCTTTACTATCTCTAATTCACCATCGTAGAATCCATTTTTTATTAAACTGGCAAACGTAATATTTGCATTGCTCATATTGCCAGCGAATGCAAATATATTCTTTCCGATTATATCTTCAGAATTACTGAATCCAAGCATCTTCACAAATGCATGATTAGAATAATTGATTGCTCCTGATATATCGCAAATGATAATAGCTGTGATCGATGATTCAATAACGATGTTCTTTTCCCTTATCTGCTCATCGGTTCTCTTTCTGTCAGTGATATCTCTTGTTACTCCAATAATGCCGGATAAATTATTATTTCCATCGTAAATTAAACTTGATAATGTCTCAGTCCAAATTAAACTTCCATCCTTCTTGATTTGCTGGGTTTCAAGAGTTCGTAAATGATTTGATTCAGAATTTCCATTAGTGAAGTTTTTCCAGGCTTCCTCTACAAATGACAATAACTTCTTGTAGCTCTCTGGAGTAAATACATGATCAAGACTTAATTCATACGCTTCTTCTGGAGTGTATCCCAATAAATCAAAATATGTTGGAGATATATATTCGAGCTTTAAATCCAAATCTCTAATCCAGATAACATCCTTAGAGTATTTGGTTATTATATTAAACTTATTCTCAATCATTTTTAATTGCTGTTCGGCATCATGCCGATTTGTTACATCTACAATAATAGCTTGCAAACATGGAATACCATCTATTGCTAAACGATTTAATTTGACCTCAGCATAAAAGAGGTTATGATTGACTGTTTGGAATATACATTCAAATTGTTGCGGTTGTTCCTTGAATGCAAGACTAAACTTATCGGCGATAAGGTCTTTCCAATTATTTCCATCCTCCTGTAATTCGGGAACATATTTACTGATCTGTGAACCTACAAAAACACCTCGTAAGCTGCAAAAAAGTGTCAGACAAGGCATGTTACAATCAATAATTGTGAAATTTTCATTTATTATTAGAATGGAGTCATTTGAATAATCGAATAAATTCCGGAATTTAATTTCGCTTTGTTTGAGAGCAGATATGATTTCATTTGTTTTGAATATACCAGAGATATTTCTGGCACCTAATGATGCAAAAAATATAAAATATCCACAATCAAGCAAAAATACTGAAATTGAAATCCCATTAGCGGAAAACATAAAAAATAGATTGGTAAATAAAAATAGAAATGCCGGAATGACTAATGATTTAATAAGAAAAATTGAATTATCTCTTTTTTCGTGGTTAAAGCCATAAGTAATTGCTCTAATAAAATAGTAAAATATTAAAACCTGACTGGTTATATAGTACACAAAATTTACATCTTTCTTCTGAGTTATCATGGTCACTATCTTCTCGCCCCATGGCAGTTCCAAAGTTTGCAGATGTTCTATTTGTGAAATATATATACCATAAGGCGAATAGTAATTAATAATAATGAAAGTAAGTAATACTATCTCAGTTAATATAAATATTGAATAGACTCTATGATTAGTCAATTGTGAGATATAAAAAACTAAGAGCATGTAAATTAGTAATTCACTAAAATTTTGCATTTTTATATAAAAAATATAATTATGCAACTCTCCCTGCTCTACACTCTGTTTTGAAATTACAATAAGGAAATAAAATATTGTTAATGCAAAAATCAATATCTGTGATAAATTGGCTTTGGTTTCAATTTTTTTGATGTATAAAACAATTGATAAAATTAGAGAAGTAAGGACTACTCCAATAAATATCGAATATGACATGGATAATATGTTCATTTTACAAGAAATACAAAATTTGAAGAAACAACATTGATATAAATAATATTAGGTAAGAATATATTATCGGTAATATTGGAAATAAATTAAATTTTGTATTAAATAATTTTTAGGAAATGTATTTAGCATGATTTTTCAAACTTATTATATAAATTTGTTGTATAATAGTTTTACAAAAACTAATATTTCATTAATAACAAATTTTGTTAAATTATTATTAAATTCAAGTTGGATTCGTCAATGAAACATTATTAGGAAATAAGAGAATAAATCGTGCATAATAAAGATTTTTATAGATTCTTGTTCAACATCAATTCTCCGTCTGATCTTAGGAAACTTCCTCAAGAAGCTCTACCTTATGTTTGCGAAGAAGTCAGGGAATTTATAGTCGATACCATAACTCAAACCGGTGGTCATTTTGGTGCTGGGTTGGGAGTTGTTGAGCTTACCGTTGCCCTACATTTTGCATTTAATACCCCAAAAGATAAAATTATCTGGGATGTCGGTCATCAGGGCTATCCTCACAAGATATTAACTGGTAGAAGAGATCAGTTGCATACAATCCGCCAGAAAGGTGGCTTATCTGGTTTTCTCAAAATTGATGAAAGTGAATACGACGTTTTCGGCGCTGGTCATGCTAGTACAAGTATTTCCGCAGCATTAGGCGTAGCTGCTGCCCGTGATTTTCAGAACCAGGGTCATAAAGTCGTTGCTGTAATCGGAGATGGATCTATGACTGGTGGTTTGGCCTTTGAAGCAATGAATAACTGCGGGGTACAAAAAAAGGACATCATAGTTGTTCTCAATGATAACAATATCTCTATTGATCCCAATGTATCCGCAATTTCCAATTATTTCAATGAATTATTTGCTTCTGAGGCAGTTAACAAGATTCGTGGGAATATCTGGGATCTTGCCGGTCGATTTGAAGGAATAGGGGATAGACTTAGAAAAGCTGCATCAAGAGTAGAGGGCAGTATTAAATCTGTCATGACTCCAGGTATGCTCTTCGAAGCCTTCGGATTCAACTATTTTGGTCCTCTCAATGGTCACAATATAGCAAAATTAGTTAAAATGCTAAGATTGACTAAAGAGCTCAAAGGTCCTATACTTCTTCATGTAATGACTGAAAAGGGCAAAGGGTATGCTCCGGCTGAAAATGATTACCATAAGCTTCATGCCATCGGTAAAATTGATAAAACTACGGGTAAATCATTAGCTAAAAATTTAAGTTTACCTTCAGCACCAATGTACTACAAAGTTTTTGGCGATGCAATGGTAGAGCTTTGCAAAATTGATGATAAAATTGTCGGTGTTTCTGCGGCAATGCTCGAAGGAACAGGTCTTGATATCCTTGACAAAGTGATGCCCGAGAGAGTATTTGATGTTGGCATTGCAGAAGGTCATGCTGTCACATTTGCATCAGGTATGGCTATTCAGGGTATGAAACCAGTAGTTGCAATTTATTCAACTTTCCTGCAAAGAGCTTATGACCATATTATTCACGATTGCGCACTTCAAAATCAGCATGTTGTTTTTGTGCTTGATAGAGCCGGAATCGTTGGTGAAGATGGTCCAACTCATCATGGGGTTATGGACATTGCATATCTCAGATCTATCCCCAACATGAAAGTTGCTGCTCCAAAAGACGAGAATGAATTCAGAAACCTTCTTTATTCATCACTACTGTTTTATACTGATGGACCAACGGCAATCAGGATACCGCGTGGCAAGGTTTTTGGTACTGCAACAAAGGAATTTGAGTCAATAAAGTTAGGTTCTTGGCAAAGATTAACTTATGGAACAGATATTGCCTTATTAGCTGTAGGCAAAATGGTTCATGAGGCTATGGGAGCTGCGGAAATCCTCAAAGATTATGGGATAGAAGCTGAAGTAATAAATGCAAGATTCATCAAACCACTTGATTCTGAATTTCTTCTCGAAATATTAGGGACTCATTCTAAGTTAATGACAATCGAAGATGGTCAGAAAATGGGTGGATTTGGATCCGCGGTTTTAGAATTCATAGCAGAAAATTCAATTATGAATAAAGAAATTTATATTCATGGAATACCTGATAAATTTATTCAACACGGTACTCAAGAAGAGCTATTATCGGATCTGCAGTTAAATGCAAGGGGAATTGCAGACAAAGTAAATAGTATCGTCAAAAGAGAATTAGACGTTGTTTTGAGTTCTTAACTTGGAAAATTTTTTTTTATTAAAAAAAATTCGTAATTTTGTATTCTTTGAAGAATGATCTCGTAGCTCAGGGGTAGAGCATCTGACTTTTAATCAGAGGGCCGTTGGTTCAATCCCAACCGGGATCACTTTTAAAATCCTTGCAATCAGCTAATTGCAAGGATTTTTTTTATTTAGAATTGAGTTAAACAAAAAAAATATACAAAAATGGCAAATAAATATAAAACCGTTCGCAATATAATATCTGCAAAGTCTGCTCTGGAAGGTGCCGGTGTAAGAATTAACAGAGTATTTGGCTATTTCGAGAAAGAAATGACTGATCCATTTCTTATGATGGATTACTTTAATTCTGACAATCCTTATGATTACAACAAAGGTTTTCCATGGCACCCACACCGTGGAATCGAAACTATAACATATATGATTAGCGGCGAAATTGAGCATTCAGATAGTTTAGGAAATTCAGGACTCATCAAATCAGGCGATGTTCAATGGATGACTGCAGGCAGCGGGATTATTCACCAAGAGATGCCTCAAAAATCTTCAACCAAGTTTCAGGGATTTCAGATTTGGCTGAATTTACCAAAAGTTAACAAAATGGTTGATCCTGTTTATAGAGGAATCAAAAGCGATACCATACCTGTTGTTACAGATGAGAATGCTACAGTAAAAGTTATATCCGGCACCTATAAAGATATATCAGGACCAGCAAAAGGCCTTTTTGTCCAAGCCGACCTAATGGATATTCAACTTATGCCTGAATCCGAGTTGATTATACGATCTAATCCTTCCGATACGATTCTGGCATTCGTCTTCGAAGGATCCGGATATTTCGATTCTGAACATATAGAATTAATTTCAGAAAATCAACTTGCCATTTTGAATAATGGTAACGATTTTTACTGCAAATCTGGTAAAAGTGGCTTGCGTATGATCTTCCTTGCAGGTTTGCCCTTAAATGAAACCATAGCATGGCGTGGTCCTATCGTTATGAATACTTCAGAGGAAACTCAAATTGCATTTTTTGAGTATTCAAATGGTACATTTATTAAGCAAAAGAATAAATCTCAAAATCTGAGCTAATCAATCAAGTGGTAATGATAATATTTCTTTGGATATTAGTTTAGTGAAGTCCTGATTTAATCCCATTGATTTGATAATGAGCTTGTTATTTTCTATATTCATTAGCATATAAAAAAAACGGGGTTTCTCATTGTCCAGGATTTTATCCTTCCACTTTCGAAACTCTGCTTTTTTTAAAGCTTGCTTTTGTCCACCACCTCCGCCAATAACCAGGAAGTGTTTGCTGGTGTGCACAAAATGCTCAAGATGGTGTGAATGTCCTGACAGAAAAAGATGAGCTTTTTTTGATTTCAGAAATAGCTTTACAAAATTCTTCTGTACTTCTGAACTTGAACCCACAACGTTGCTATTGGTATAAGGAGAATGATGGCAGCACACAATTATTGACCTGATTTTCACATCATTATCCATAGAATCTAACAACTTAGCGTAGAATTGTTGTTGAGATTCAAAATCCGCATGTGTTAAATAAGAAAAATTTGAATTAAGCATTACGATTCCAATCGAATCAAAGACTCTGGAAAAACCATTAATTTGTAAATTCGGAAAGCGTTTCCTGAAATTCTTTTCGCCTTCTCCACCTAAAAACATATATTCATGATTACCTGGAATTGCATAAACAGGGATTCTGGATTTTCTCAGAACTTGTATTCTTCTGTCAAAGTCTATCCAGTTGTAATCATTTATTGCTTGGCCCACAAGATCTCCAAGCATAAAAACTGCTTCTGGCTTGGTTCTGCTAATATTACTAAATAAACTGTCCGATGCCTTTTCATTATACTCATTTTTTGATGTAAATCTCTCAACCCATAAAGGTTCCTGTATATCGCTTATAAATATAAGCCCATTCTTATTGTCAGCAATAGCTAATGATGTGAAAACACAGACAGAAAGCAGGATTGATAATTTGAAATTTCTGATCATAATAAAGTACTTGGATTTTAATTTATTTTCTAAAACGGCAGACTCGCTGACACAGACCAGCCGAAATTACCATTTGACACAGGACCAATGCCCCATCTGGCATCAAAAGCAGCAAAAATTACATTACTAAAAAACGTTGGAATTCTAGATAATCCAAATCCAACTTCTGAATAATGCTGATTGCCTGTTCCTTTATAGAATCCAGATTTATCCGAAAAAAATCTCCCGAATGAACCGCATAATATAAGATCAATACCACGCCCTTCGTATAATGGTAATCCGGCAAATCTCCACCACATATCCGAAGTATTAAATCCGCCATGAAAAGCAAAATATTCTTTACCACCATATTCTGCGGGTTGTGCTGTAAGGAAATTCCCGAATTTATTGATGAAAAACATTGAGGATTCCATTCTAAGCTCATTTTGAACCGGATTGAAGACTGAGCATATTCCTCCTTCAATAATCAAATTAAGCTTCATAGGCATGTATCCCGTTTTGAAAGTTGGAATAGATGTCTTGTACTTGCCCTGAAGCATGAAGTAGTTCTTACTGTCGGTTTTGCTGTATCCTACATTCGATTTGATGTAAATTTCATTTTCAAATCTAGGCGATATGATCATGAAGTTGGCTAAGCCATAAGAAGCCTCGAAATTTCCCTCGATATAATCACCTGCATTTATAGCGGGATTCTTCCTCCAGATGTTTTTAGAGAATATGGATGTATTGGTTGTATTCCCTAAAGAAAAAATTCTGAAAAAATCGACACCTGCATTCAAAGTTACTTCATTAAATTTATTTATAAGTTTAATGCCCCATCCATCAAACTTTGCATAATCGTAGTAGTCATAGTGGCATAGAGAACTCATTGCTGTATTCAATAGATCAATATAACTATCATCCTGTGAAACTCTACCCAACTTTGAAAATATATTAAGATTTACCAGGATAGATTTATCAAAGTTATCGATCAATGGAAACTCCAGAGTTGCAGTTCCCAACGGTTTCTGCAGCCCAAAACTAAATTGGGGTGTTGTGTATAACGATAAACGGTGGTAAGAAAAACTCAATGACAATCCTAATGATACTGAACCAACACGATTAAAGCTCAAATATGGATTATAATTCCAACTGAAAGGAGGATCATTTTTTAATAGTGAATCCTTAACAACAATGCTGTCTATTTGAGCATACATTGATTTTTCTTTTTCGCTAATCTCTCTGAGAGAATTGTTTTCCCAAAATTCTGTCTTTGCAGAGTCTGCATCTTTGGCTACAGATGTTATTCTTTTTTTCTCCTGAACATAAATGGAATCTGGAAGTGGTTTATTAATTGCAACATCGCTATAAATACTTGTTGCCTCAATTGATGCTTTTAAATCCACAAGTCCTTTGACTACATCTACTTTAGCTTTTCCTGATACATAAAGATATGATGGATACCAGATCTTTTCTACTGATTCAGAAAATTTCTGATGAATAGTCATATTTTCCATAAATGGAACCGCAGAATTCTCCGATGGCTTTAAATCAGCTTCTACAAGATTGTAATCTCCTTCGAGTAGTTTTATTGTTCCAATAAAAGTGGGGAAGAGCCTTGAGTCAGGAATAACTTCAATGACATATACATATTTTTCATCATAAAGTGTTTTTTCAATGATCTTGAATTTATAATAAGAAAGAGCATCTTCCGCTAAAGGTGTTGTAAATTCTGTGCTGATAACTTTAATCTTATCATTATATAAATTCAGAAAATTTCCGATAGCCAATATATTCTCATTTGCTTTAATATTTGATGTCTGTCTTCTTTGAATGATCGCGGTTTGCCTTACATTCTTTTCGTAGTCCTGCATCACATTCGAGAATGTTTCCAACAAAAACATTTTATATTTTTTGTTAGAATTTGTGTCTGTATTCGAACTGGTTGAAATAGAAATTGAATTGCCCTGAATACTGCTCATGATACTTCCATCAAGCTCCACAGATAGCTTAGAATACAATGTACCCTGAAATGTCTTGAGTTTTGATAGGTTGTCCTGCTTTCTTTCAATTGCTCTTTTTATTACTTCATTTGGTTCAATATCCCCTATAACAGTCACAGATTTCTTTTTGACAGAAGATTCTTTCAACTTGACAATCAATGTATCATCAGATTGTTTAACAGTAATGAGATTGCTTTCATATCCCAATGATGATACTCTGATTTTTCTATCAAAAGAAGGTAGCTTTAATTTGAAAAAGCCACGGGATGAAGAATAAGTACCGATATTCGTACCTTCAATTCTGATTGTTGCACCGGGTATCACTTCAGATGTTGATTCACTTAACACTTTTCCAATCAGAATGTTCTTTTCTGAAGAATAAGAATTAAGAGTTAGGGATGCTAACGTTGCGATGGATATAAGTAATAGTAACAATTTTTGTTTCATGTTTTCTCTTGTTGATATTTAGTGATAAACAATTTGAGTATTTCAATAAATTTATTATACGAATAAACAAGAAAATTGTTAAGATAGTTCAATTGTTTTTTGCGCCATTTCTCTGAAAGTATCATCATGCGTTACGATTATTGCTTGTTCCAGCTTTTCTAGCATTGTTTTTAGCGAATCTGCCAGAGCTAATCTACGTTCAGAGTCAAGATTGATAGTAGGTTCATCAAATATTGCAAGATTTGAATGTGTCATCGTGCTTGCAATTGCACTCCTTATCGCTATTGCAACTGTAACTTGTTCCCCGCCGGATAGCATCTCAAATTTCCTGGGTTTAGATAACTGACTCCTGTCCTTCAGTATTACCTGATATGTATTACTCTCGTCATTAATCCACTGAATTATTTCAGATTTGCCACTGATATTCTGGTAATTCATTGTTGCAGTATCTGCAATTCCATTTAGTTTTCTCGCAGCAACCATTTTGCCCATGTCCCGTAGATTCTGTCTGAAAACTATAGTCATTGATTTCTTCAGCTCGAGTTTAGCTACACTTTTCTTCAAATTATCAATTTCAATAAGTAGATTACTATTCTCAGCCATCTCTCTTTTCAAATTCTTTATATCAGCATCTATTGTTCCGATCCTGAGATGGAAATTCTCATTTTCTGTTGACTGCTCTTTTATCTTTTGATTAATTATATCTAATTCTTGTTGCGAAAATGTTGAATTCAGATTAAAGATTCTATCATTGTAATTCTTGATCTCATTCTCCAAATTCTGCATCTGTTCATTAATCCCAGATATTTCCTTTTCAATAGAAGGAATCGCGTCAGCCAAAATCTTATTCTGTAGATATGTATCAGAGGCTGGTTTCAGAGCAATCAATCTGTTTGTCAATGTCTCCAATTGCTCTTTGACTGAAGTATATGGTTTCAGTTGTTCAATCAGATTATTCAGACTCGCTTCCAAGGAACTTAATTTTGTAACGATACTCTTATCTTGTAAATCTAAATTATTGATCTGATTTGTCCAATCTAATATCTCATCATTTGAGCTATTAATTTGAGTTGTCAGATCTTTTTCTGTTTTTTTATCAGCCACATGAGTAGCTTTTAGAGAGCTAATCTCAATATTGAATTCATCAATAATTTTCCTTGTATCAATCTCAATTGTTGACATGTCCTGATCACTTGATTCAAAGCTGATTCCGAAATTATTTTTAAGAAGAATTATTTGAAAATCTTTTAATGAATTTTCGCGTTCTAACATAAATGCTTTTCTATCATTTATAAGCTTATTTATACTCATTCTATCAGAATTATTCTTGTTAATTTTTTGCTCTAAATTGCCAACTGCATTCTCGAATAGGGATTGCTCCTGCTCAGGGTTTCCGATCTCTTTAATTTTTGCCAGAATATTATTTAACTCCTTATTGAAATGTGTATCCTTTATGCGGAAAAATTCATCGGGCGATGAACCTTTTTTCAAATTACCACATTCATCTTCAAGAAAAGGACAATAACCTTTCCCTAACAAGCTAGATGCTTCTTCGTTGTCCTTCATTCTGCTTTTAATATTAGCAGCATCCCTCTCGAGATTTGATTTTTCTAATGATAATTTTTTGAAATTTTCAATGTGCGAAAGTATTGATTGAAGTTCCTCTTCAAGCATCTTCTCGTCAGTTAATCCAGTTTCAAAAGTAGATATTCCGGTATTGGCACGATCAATACGTGAATCGATTATCTTAATTTCCTCGATAGCTTCTTTAACGATCGATAAAAGATTATTCTGTTTTGTTAATTCCTGACTTTTGGAGGATATCAACTCTTCGCAATCTTTCATTTTTGCACGCAATTTTTGAATTTTTTCCGTCAATTCAATAGATTTTGTTTGATTCTTCGCTATTCTATCATTGAAGCTGACTGCATGGTTTTTATTTATTTCAATCTGATTCTTACTTTCGCTAATAGATTTTTCAGTCTCAATTTTTTCTTCATTAACCTTGTCAAGCTTAATCTTTTCATTTGTTAACTGATTACTCAGTATAAGCTTTTCACTATATTCATCGTGAAACTCTCTATTAGAATCAGCTTTTGATTTGGCTTCAATCGAACTAAGAAGTCTTTCGTTTGTCTGGTTTAAGAAATCATTCTGATTGATTGCATTTGATTCGGATTGCTTCAGAAGCTCTGTGAATTTATCTAAATCAGATTTCTGAGCATCCAAAGCAGTTTTAATCGAATTATTCTTAGCAATTGATAAAGTAAGTTCATCCTTCTTTGTCCCAAAATCCTTTAGCGTTAGTTCCATTTCAGAGAGTTGCTTCTCCAGTTCAGTACTATCCTTTACTGATGCTGATTTATCCTCAATAAACTTAGTTGTCGACCTTATCTCAAAATCGTATTTGTCCTCAACATACTTTCCGTAATTATTAAAAATATTCCTATAAATTTCAGTATCAAAAATCTGATTGAATATAGTAGCCCTGTCAGTATCCTTTTGCTGAAACACTTCTGTCAGTTTGTTCTGGTATGCCGTAATGACATGCTTATAGAGATTTGTTGCATTTTTTTCTATCCCTATCAACTCTGCAATTTTTGCAGGAACATCCTTGTTCCCTGCATATCTTGGAGAATTCTCCCCATCAACAAACAGCTTCCAAAATGATGACTGACCAATTCTCTTTTCCACTCTGTATTTTAATGCGTCATTGGCAGTAAAGTAAACAACAATTTTTGCAAACCTTGCATCGTTGCTGATTGTGTCTTCTTTTGTCGAACGTGGTGCTATATCCAGCAATGCGATGCCTAAAGCTTCTAATATTGATGACTTCCCCGATCCATTTTTACCGAGAATAAGATTTAGTCCTTTATCGAAATCAATCTCAAAGTTTTTATGAATACGATAATTCTCTAGTTGAACTCTGTTAATTTGCATTGCTTGCTCCTGCAGTTAATTCATCTAGTAGGATATCAAACATTTCGTAGAATGACTCTGGTGGACCTGAATCCTGAATTTGTTTTAATTTATCAAATGTAGCAAGTGTTTTTGTCGTGTCTGATGAAAAATACTCCCAATTAGAAATTATATCCTCTTCAATTGATTCTGTGGACAATGTCAGATCCGTATAGTCCCTGTTTGATTGATTTTGAGGATATTCAATTTTGATAAAATACTTCATCGGATTGAACTTATCCAGAGTAGTTTCAAGTTCATCTCTATCAAATATGAAAGGACCTGAAAAAGTAATTTTTACATTAAGTATGTCTTCATTCGTAATAGTTTTGTTGCTTAACTCACTCTCAACTAATTCTGAAACTGAAGTTAATTCATCATTTACAGTTATCCTGATATTAAGAACGGTTCTTAACTCTGATGTATTGAATTCATGTGTTTTACTGTCAGTATTATAAATAATAAAACCTTTTGTCTGCTCAAACTCACTGCTATCCCAGTATTCACCGGATCCTGGAATAAAGAATACAGGCTCAATTCTTGGATGATAGTGATAATAATGATAATGTCCGCCAGCTATATACATACATTTATCTTTTATTATGTCGATCGTAGACTGGTCTGCAGTTCCCGGGAATATATTATTTCCGGCAATTGCAGTATGTACAATTACAACATTGTTTTGACTGGCTTTCACAGCAAGATGTTCAGACAGTGAAATCAGTATTTCATTCACAAAACTCCCAGGATAACCCAATCCATAAAAATCAATTCCTTTAATTTCGAGCGGTGTAAAGTGGTATCCGGAGTCATCAAAACGATATGTAGGTCTCTTTATTAAATCCTTATTCTCCAGATAAATCAGCCATGAATCCTGTTCCATTCCGAAAATAATATTGTCATGATTGCCTTCAATGACAATAGCAGGAATTTCAGCATTTTTCAGAATTTCAAATAAGGCCTCTGTCCTGGCAAGTACGTCAGGCGATAATTCCTTTTTATCGAACAAATCTCCTGCAACGATGAATGCATCAACTTTGAAATCGATTGCTTTCTTAATGATTTTAGCAAAGGAATCGAAGTAATCATTGAATCGTTTTCTGGTGAAATCGATTGATGATCCTGTAGGTTTTCTTCCTAAATGAATATCGGAGCAATGGAGAAATAACATATAATTCGCCTAATTTTTGAAATGAAAATTTGCTTTCCGCAAGGCAGGATCAGATATGGTATTAATCCTGCAAATAGTCATAGAGATTTTATTTTTTATAATAATTACTTATCACTTTTTCTAATCCCTCATCGAGTGATATCTGAGAAGACCAGCCTAACGACTTAGCCTTACTTACATCTAGGAGCTTCCTTGGTGTGCCATCGGGTTTCGATGAATCAAAACTAATTAATCCATTGTATCCAACAATTTCCTTGATTTTCTCAGCTAAGTCCATTATTGAAATCTCTTCACCAGTGCCAATATTGATGAATTCTCCAATTTGCTGAGCATCATAATTCTGCATAAAATAAATGCAGGCATCAGCCAGATCATCAACATGCAGAAACTCGCGTAAAGGTGTCCCGGTTCCCCATAAATCGATACTGGTAGAAGATATACCAATCACATTCAGGCAAGAAACTGCATTTTTAATGTCTGAGGATGCTTCCTGATTGTTAACTGTATATCCTAATGGTCGGCTTGCCAAATCATTCAAAATGAAATCTCTGTCATCATCAGCCAACGCTTTCGCAAGAATAATCTTCCTGGTTAATGCTGGTAGAACATGAGAAGTTTCGAAATTGAAATTGTCATTTGTTCCATACAAATTTGTAGGCATTAAAGAAATAAAGTCCGTCCCATATTGAATGTTATAGTAATGGCAGAGTTTCAGAGCTGTAATTTTAGCAATTGCATAAGGTTCATTAGTTTCTTCTAATGCGCCAGTCAATAGTTCAGATTCAGCAAGAGGTTGTTGTGCAAGTTTAGGATAAATACATGATGAACCAAGATTCAAAAGCTTAGTCACACCGAATTTGTACGAAGAATGAATAATATTTGCGGCAATCATCAGGTTGTCGTATATGAATTCAGCTTTGTAAGTGCTATTAGCAACGATACCGCCAACCTTTGCAGCCGCCAAAAAAACTATTTCAGGATTCTCTTCTTCAAAAAAATTCTCTGTCTCGGCTTGCCGTCTTAAATCAATTGATTTTAAATCTGCAGTAACTAAATTAGAATAACCCAGCTTCTGCAAATAAGAATAGATTGTAGATCCTACTAATCCGGTATGCCCGGCTACAAATATCTTTGAGTCTTTATTAAATTTCATTTTTAATTCTTTTGTAATCAGCGAAAATATGATCAGTCCAACTGAAACCTTTAGCCCGAATAGTATTTATTCCTTCCTCCGGTGATTTGACTCCTGATGCAGTTAGGTCGAAATCCATCATTATCTTGACCAATTCAGAGAATTTGACAATCGGCTCCCAATCAAGTTTCTCCTTAGCTTTACTTATATCTGCCTGAAGAAAATCAACTTCGGTCGGACGGAAATATTTCGGATCAATTTCGATGATTACATCTCCAGGTTTAACTGTACTGATAGAGCTTGACACTGATTTGACAATTCCTTTTTCAGAGGTATGTTCACCTTGCCACTCTAATTCAATTCCTGTATATGCTAGAGCTGTGTTTATGAAATCTCTCACAGTATGGCTTTCTCCTGTGCCCACAACAAAATCATCAGGTGCATCCTGCTGAAGCATCAGCCACATCATCTCCACATACTCAGGAGCAAATCCCCAGTCACGCTTTGCATCGAGATAACCAAGATATAATTTATTCTGCTTTCCTACTATTATATTCGATATTGCCTTTGTGATTTTTCTTGTAACAAATACTTCACCGCGTCTTGGGCTTTCATGGTTGAACAGTATCCCGTTACTTGCAAACAATCCATAAGCATTCCTATAGTTTATTGTCATCCAGTATGCGTATAGCTTAGCAATTGCATAAGGACTCTGAGGCTGGAATATGGTCGCTTCATTCTGAGGGGGCAAAGCAGAACCAAATAATTCTGAGGATGATGCTTGATAAAATCGTGATTTTATACCGCTTCTTCGAATTGATTCTAGAATTCGTGTAGTTCCTAATCCGGTTATATCTCCTGTATATTCAGGCATATCGAATGATACTCTTACGTGGCTCTGGGCTCCAAGATGATAGATTTCTTCAGGCTGTATGTTGTAAATTAAGTCAGTCAACATACCCGGGTCGGATAAATCACCATAGTGAAGCTTTAGTCTTACCCCACTATCGTGTGGATCCTGATATATGTGATCGATCCTGTGTGTATTGAATGTACTGGCTCTTCGGATTATTCCATGGACTTCATATCCTTTGTATAATAGAAACTCTGCAAGATATGATCCGTCCTGTCCTGTTATGCCTGTTATTAATGCTCTTTTCATTGTCTTAAACCAATAATAATTAGAGTTGCAAATATACTAATTTCTTTTAGTTTTTCAATTATGAGCATAAGAAAAATGAGGTAATCGAGTGATATTCGATTACCTCATTATAGTTCTAGAAAATTAGTTTTGTATCGGAATCTTACTCAATAAAATCAAGTTTTTTGGATCTTTGTAATCATATTCATACAAACCATCTTTTGCTACCATAATTGCAATATTTCCAAGTGGTATGATATCATAAGTGTTCATATCACTCTTCCAGCTCTGAAGCTGGATATTGCCTGGATTGGTAGCATCGAACACTTTCAGCCCTGCTTTGCCATCGCATATAAAAAGTGTTCCATTGTCTATACCCAATCCGTACGGTTCCTGCATTGGATAGCTTTTAATCAATTTTGGACTTGTCAGAGATGTAATGTCTATTATATCAAGTTGATTCTGAATGCCACCGCAGGCAGTGCCTGCTCTTAAAGTAACATAGGCATACTTGTCATCTGCTACCACAGGATCACATGAACGTGCATGTGTAAATTGACCTATCAAAGTGGGATTCCAAGCTGTTGAAGCATCATAAATGAACATTCCTGTGGTTGAACCAATAAACAATTTATCTTTAAATGGATAGATTGTTTCAATATTCCAGCCAATATTTATCTTTGCCCATGCTTTTGGGTCTGATGGGTTTTGAATATCAAAAGTTTGCAAGGAGGTTCTATCAACAGCATAGAGGTAGTTGCTGTAAATAGTGAATCTGGCCATCGATCCGCCTTTACCTGTCTTGCTCCCACTGCCAGAAGTATTCGGGCTGCCGACAGACCCGTCAGTAGTTTTTATACCTCCGCCATCGTAGGCTCTGTCCACTGGTGCAGTGCTATTGCCATCTCCACAATCCTTATAAGTATATCTGTAAACTGTGTCTTTTGCCAGCCATTCAACTAACAGTCCCTTTTCTGCATCAACATAAGAACCCGTCAAATCAAGTGGATTTGGGAATATGTCATTTACACGCTTTACAAGTTTTGGACTCGATGGATTCGAAATATCAAAAGCCAGTAAATCGAGATAGCTGTCTGCGTAAAGAATGTTATTCTTGACTGCCATATCGCCTGTTCCCGGAATACTTATGAATGCTATATTCTGTGGTGCAGAAGGATTCCTGTTGTCAATAATATGAATTCCTTCCCCTTTTTCACCTACAAAAATGTACGAATCATATACATAAATCTTGCCGGTATTCTTCAAAGGTGTTCCTGATTCTACCTTAACGGCATTTCTCACTTCTGTAAGATTCTTATAAACCGGAACATACACTTGGCTTTTGTAATCTACGGTTCTCGTTGTGCAACATCCTGCCAAAAGTATAGAAAAAATTGCGAATGTCATTACTAAAGATAAGATTCGGATTTTCATGATATTTCTCCGATTAATAGTATTTAAAATTATGTTACAAATATATGAATTATAACACAAAAATAATAGAATTGTTACAAGCTAAATGCATATTTTTGAACGATTTTATTAGAATAATTTCCAGATTTTATGAATTTTAAGAATATATCCGCATTTAAACTCTATTTCAAAGAATACTGGACATTTTTTTTGTTACCTATATTAATTTTCATATTTTACTTTTCTATTCTGAATTTTGGTTATGTCCATTTCGAGGATAACAATGTAATTATCCATAATTCCAAAATGCTTCAGGAAACTTCTGCTTTTGCTAAGGTATTGACTAGTGATGTCAATTTCGGGAATACTTCTAATGCATTTAGGCCTCTTCAAAATCTGACTTTTTGGATTGATACTCAATTATTTGGATTTAATCCTTTTGGTTATCATCTTACAAATCTGCTTTTACATATTATTTGCTCACTTATGATTATGAAGTACACGTTTTTGATCAGCAAGAAAAGGTCAGCTTCATTTCTTATAGCATCGGTATTTGCTATACACCCTTTTTCTATGATGACAATTGCCTGGATACCCGGACGAGGGGATTTATTACTTCTGCTTTTTGGTACTATGTTTCTTATTGGAATTCAACACCTAAATCATAAATCGAGTCATAAAAACCTCCTATTGATTGCTCTTTCACTCTTTTTAGCCCTCCTCAGCAATGAGACGGCTTATGTACTAGTGCCGCTAGCGGTTTTATTGACTTTTATCCGAAAAATTAAATGGGAGAAGAATCAGTTTTTCAAATTCTCCATTTCATTAATAATTCCGGCGATAGTTTCTCTTTTCGTTCGGTTGTTATTTATACCATTCGGCACGTCTGTTGTAAATAACTTTGGCTTCACTGAGTTGATGAGAAATTTCAAAGTTTTGCCTTACTCAGTCTTTCTTGCTTTTGTACCTTTCGATATTTCACTGATGGAAACTGTCGATATTACCGGCATTGTCATCGGATTGATTATACTTGTCCTGATAATAATTGTTTGTTTGAGAATCACAACCACTAACAGAGAAATTGTGCTAACCGGTTTGTCAATTTTTATCCTGATGTTTTTACCGACTCTTTTCTACTCGCCGGATTTGAAGCAATTTGCTTTTGATACATTGCTTAACAGGCTGTATATGCCCATGTTAGGACTTTGTATCATGCTCATACCTGTATATTTATACCATCGAATTACAAAATTTTTTCTTGTAATATTTCTTCATTTGCTCATTTTGTACTCATCATTGCTGATTATCCAATTCAAAAATGCCGATAAATTCTATTCCAATGTCATCAAACATTCTCCCTCGTCTGCCTTGGCTTTGAATAATTATGCTGCATATTTGGTTGGGAACGGTCACAAGAATCTGGCTCTTTCGTATTTCTCCAAGGCAATAGAAATTAAAAATGATTATCCGGATGCATTATTTAACCGTGCGAATAATTATTTGAGTAACGGTGCATACAATCTTGCTTTGAATGATATTAACATGTGTATCTCCTTGAATCCCGGTTATATTCCGGCATACACTACACGAGGAACAATCAATATGCGGCTCAATGAAAACAGCAAAGCTTGTGAGGATTGGAACCGAGCCGTTTCAATGGGTGACACAAATGCACTGGTTTTAATGTCGAGGTATTGTAGGTAGTATCTAATCTTTTCTCACGAATAATTTCTGATTCCCACCCTCGAGATTGTGTGAAATGTCATTTCTTGATGTCATTCTGAACGTTGTGAAGTGCCGTAGGCTTAGCGAAGCGAATCAATGTATTTGTATTTTCCTGTAAACAGTCTCCTTCCAATGAATGGAAAGAACTCATTTGCGCGATTTGAGCGAAAAAATATTTTTCCCATATTTGTCGCTAATTAATACATTACGTATATTCTATTTCCCTGTTTTCCCCCCCCAGAAAATTAATTTTGAAACAAGTGTTGATTAATCAATTATAAAGAGTTATTTTTAGCACAATGAAATTAATATTTGAAAAACTTTAGAGATATGAATACCCATGAAATCAACAAAGAAAACAGATCAAATCAAATCTATTCAAGATAAGTTATTGCAAACATCTATAATTCTTAACTCTGATGCGACTAAAACTAAAGATTTTCCGATTGTGGGTATTGGAGCTTCTGCAGGTGGACTAGAAGCATTGGAACAATTTTTTGGCAATATGCCCGAAATGAACGGTATGGCTTTCGTTGTTATTCAGCATTTGGATCCGCATTATGTGGGAATTATGCCCGAATTGCTGCAAAGAATTACCTCAATGAAAGTCCAGCAAGCTACTGACGGCCTCAAAGTTAAACCAAACTCTGTTTATGTTATTCCGCCAAATAAAAGCTTATCGTTGCTCAATGGGACTCTCCATTTGTTCGATCCTTTGGAAACACGTGGTCTGCGCCTACCCATCGATATATTCTTCCGCTCATTAGCCGAAGACCAGCAGGAGAAGAGCATTGGCATTATTCTTTCCGGTATGGGTTCTGATGGCAGCTTGGGGATTAAAGCCATTAAAGAGAAGAACGGTTATGTTCTTGTTCAGGAGCCGTCCACCGCAAAATTCGATGCTATGCCCCGATCAGCCATTGAATCTGTGGTTGTCGATATTGTTGCTCCGGCAGTCGAATTGCCATCGAAACTTATAAATTTACTTCAATATACTCCTTCGATGAGCACAGAACCGGTAATCGACAGTAAATACATAAGCAACCTCGAGAAAATCATTATCCTGCTCCGCGAGCAATCCGGTCATGACTTTTCTTTGTACAAAAAGAACACATTATTCCGTCGCATCGAACGCCGAAAAGGGATACATCAGATTGAAAAGATTCAAAACTATGTGCGATTCCTTCAGGAGAATCCCAAAGAGGTTGAGGTTCTATTCAAAGAGCTGTTGATAGGCGTTACCAGCTTTTTCCGCGATTCTGCTGTCTGGGAAATGCTCAAGGATACCTCTCTGCCAGAACTGATTGAGAGCCTGCCCAATGGATACGTTATGCGTGCCTGGGTAACTGGATGTTCAACCGGTGAAGAAGTCTATTCACTTGCTATTATTTTTCAGGAAGCAATGGAAAAGATTAAAAAGTACAAGAATATAAGTTTACAGATATTTGCTACCGATCTCGACGTTGATGCCATTGAAATAGCCCGGAAAGGGATCTTTACTAAAGGAATCTCTGCCGACATTATACCCGAGAGGTTAAGCAGGTATTTTACAATCGATGGAGATTATTACCGCGTTAATACTTCAATCCGTGAGATGATAGTATTTGCTCCTCATAATGTTACCAAAGATCCCCCATTTACAAAACTCGACATTCTGACTTGCCGCAATCTTCTGATATACATGGAACCCGAACTTCAGAAAAAATTGATTACTCTTTTCAATTACAGCCTTAACCCGGGCGGCATATTGGTGCTGGGCACTGCTGAAACTCTGGGGCACCAGAATGATGGATTTAAAGAGATCAATTCAAAACTCAAAATTTTCCAGCGTACTGCAGTTTCTATGACACCGGGGCTCATTGATTTCCCGAGTGCATTCCACAGATCCAAATCGACAGAAAGGGACAAATCAACCAAACCACCAACGGTTGTGAACATTCAGACAATGGCAGACCAAATATTATTGCAGCAGTTTGCTCCTCCTAGTGTCCTCGTTAATAATGATGGCGACATACTCTACATCACTGGTCGCACCGGAAAATACCTCGAACCCGTCGCTGGCAAGGCTAACTGGAATATTCATGCCATGGCTCGCGAAGGTTTGCGGCAGATTTTGCCCGGTGCTTTCCGCAAGGCTATGCAAAACTTTGACCCGGTTAAAGTAAATAATATCAAAGTTGGTTTCAATGGCGGAACACAATTTTTGGATATTACCGTTCAGCGCATCGAGAATCCCTCTGCCATCAAGGGCTTGATTATGATTGTGTTTTTTGATGTGCTTAATGTGGAAAAGACCGAAAGTGGGAAAATTAAACCAGGCAAACAGATAACATCTGATATGCAGAAGGAATTGGAGATTGAACTTAAACGCAGTAATGATGATCTGCAACGCAGCAATGAGGATCTGCAAAGCACCCGCGAGGAAATGCAGACATCGCAGGAAGAATTGAAATCGACCAACGAAGAGCTGCAGTCCACAAATGAAGAGTTACAATCGACTAATGAGGAGCTAACGACTTCAAAGGAAGAGATGCAGAGCCTTAATGAAGAACTCCAAACTGTTAATATCGAACTGCAGTTCAAGATTAATGATTTTGTACAGGCTAACAATGACATGAAAAACCTGCTGAACTCTACTGAGATTGCCACTCTCTTCCTCGATAAGGAGCTATGCATCCGCAGGTTCACTGATGCAGTAACCAAGTTGTTCAAGTTAAGATCATCTGACGTTGGCAGACCTTTCACGGACCTGGTCAGCGATTTGAAGTATCCCGAAATTGACAACGATGCGAGACAGGTGCTCAAATCTCTTTCAACTATCGAAACTTCAATTACAACTGATGATAATCGGTGGTACAATGTCCGTATTATGCCCTATCGTACTTATGACGATCGTATCGATGGGCTTGTAATTACATTTAATGATGTTACTGTGGCTAAGAAGCTTGAAATGGAATTAATAAAAGCGAATGAAGTTTTAATTAAACTAAACATTAGCCTTAGCTAAACAAGCATATTGTCTTTCTTGTGGGACATGCATCCTTGCTTGTCAAACAATAATCAGTTTTTCCGGATGGAACTCTAAGCGAAAGTAAGTGACGAAATTAGAATAATCTCGGACATCTGCTCAAGTAAAAATAATTTAAGGGTCAATTTAATGGAACAAGAAGATATTACCGCTGCAAAAGAACTTCGCGAAAAAGCCGAAGAGTCTTTGGCAAAGAAACAGTCTAGATTTAACAATGAATTGTCCGAAGCTGACATATTCAAATTAGTTTACGAACTTGAAGTTCACCAGATTGAGCTCGAAATGCAAAATGAAGAACTCATCCTTGCCAGGGCAGAAGCTGTCTTAGTAAAAGATAAATATCTTGAATTGTATGACTTTGCACCTTCAGGATATATTACTCTCTCCAAAGATGGAAAAATTCTTGAATTGAACATTAATGCATTTAAAATACTTGGCAAAGACCGTTCACAATTAAAAAACAAGCATTTTGCTCTTTATGTTTCAAAGGATTACAAGATTATATTCAGCAGATTTCTGGAAAGAGTATTCGAAAGTCAGTCCAAAGAAGCCTGTGAGGTTTTTTTGGAAAATGATGATATTCCTGCAATATTTGTGCTGATAGAAGGAATCTATCTGGGAAAGAATGATTCGTGTGAATTGTCTTTAGTTGATATCACGCAGCAAAAGCAGATTGAAGAAGCTATTAGGATAAAGAACGAAGAACTTATCAAGATCAATGCCTCCAAGGATAAATTCTTCGGTATAATTGCCCATGATCTGCGTTCTCCCTTCAATGGCTTTCTTGGCTTGAGCAAATTGATGTCCGAAGATATGCCAAATCTGAAAATGTGCGAATTGCAAACCTATGCCAGCAAAATGCATCAATCTGCAAAGAATTTATTTAAACTTCTCGAGAATCTGCTTGAATGGTCTCAATTGCAACGCGGATTAACAAAATTACATCCTGATAAATATAATCTTCGTAAAATAATTGATGACAATTTTAAATTCGAATTTGATCTTGCAAATCAAAAAGAGATAGAGCTGATTAGTAATATTTCGGCTGATACTGAAGTAACCGTCGATTTGCAAATGATTAACACAATAATAAGGAATTTAATTTCTAACTCTATCAAGTTTACCAATAGAGGCGGCAGAATCGAAATTGGAACAGTTAACAAGGCATCAGAAGAATGTATCTACATAAAAGACAATGGTATTGGTATGGACACAGAATCTTTGGAAAATATATTCAAACTTGATGGGAATGTCTCAAGACCCGGCACCGAAAATGAGTCAAGTACAGGCTTGGGGCTACTGCTTTGCAAAGAATTTATCGAAAAACAGGGCGGTAAAATCTGGGCTGAAAGCGAACCGGGCAAGGGTAGCACATTCTATTTTACTTTGCCTGAATAGGTCCGAATTCTAAGCATCTTGCATATTGAAACTTTGCTGCGAAGCAGCTAAATTTGAATCACAACGGGCATCTGCCCTCAAGAATATATTCCGAGATAATTTTTATGAAACAGGACAATCAATCAGAAAACAATCCCTTGCGCGAAAAAGCTGAAAAAGTTTTATCAGAACTCGTGCACAATTCTTCAAAAAGGCTTCCTGCTGATAACTTAAAGTTGATTTATGAGCTTGAAGTTCACCAAATCGAATTGGATATTCAGAATCATGAGCTTCTTAATTCTCGGGAAGATGCAGTAAAAGCCAGAGATGAGTATTTAGAATTGTATGATTTTGCTCCTACAGCATATATTACACTTTCTGCTAATTGTCTTATCAAAAGGTTGAACATTAAAGCTACGAAAATGCTGGACAAAAACAGGTCAGATTTGGTCAACCAAAATTTTAACATGTATGTTCTTCCTGAACAACGAATTGCTTTCGTGGAATACTTCGATAGATTGCTAATGAATGCAGGCAAGTCTTCAGGAGAATTTATTATCAGGTCCGGCAGTCAATCTGATAAATATGTCTTGATAGAAGGTATCAGAGCCGGCAACAATGAGGATTGCTTGCTAAGCATAATCGACATAACAGACCTCAAAGAAACCGAGCAATTGATCAAACAAAAAAATATCGAATTAGCTAATCTTAATGCCTCAAAAGACAAATTCTTCTCCATTATTGCTCATGACTTGCGATCACCAATGGGTGGGTTCATCAACTTAACCCAAGGAATGGCTGAGAACATTCAGCATTTGAAAATGGGAGATTTGAAAGCTTACACCAAAACAATTTTCCATTCTGCAACTAACTTATACAAACTTCTGGAGAATTTACTCGAATGGTCGCAATTGCAGCGGGGATTAATAATATTCAACCCAAAGCCATGTAAGTTATCGTCAGTAATTAGCGAAAGTCTTATCGCCGAAGGCGAATCTGCCAAAGTAAAGGATATCGAGCTTACTATCAATATACCGGATGACATAGAAATTGTTGCCGATTTTCAAATGATTAACACCGTGCTAAGGAATCTGATAACAAATGCTATTAAGTTTTCTCCCAGAGGCGAAAAAGTCGAGATAGGCTATGTTAGTATGCTCCAGAGTCACTGTTTCTACGTAAAGGATAACGGTATAGGCATGAGTGAAGACATATTAGAAAGATTATTCCAAATTAATCAAGTTGTAAAGCGCCCCGGCACCGAAAAGGAACTTAGCACAGGATTGGGGCTTTTGGTCTGCAAAGAGTTTATTGACATGCACAAGGGTAAAATCTGGGCTGATAGCGTAGAAGGCAAGGGAAGTACATTCTATTTTACATTGCCAGAAGTGAATGAAATAGAAAATTAGGAAAGATATAAACTTGAAAGGATATAATGAATAATATAGAAAGCTCAAAAGAAGAACTTTTAGCAGAGTTGCAGAATTTGAAAATTGCCTATCAAAATGATGTAGATGAACGCAATCTTACAGAAATGGCATTGCGTGAGAGTGGAGTTATGATGAGTGCTTTAACTGATTCTGCCAAGGATGCTATTCTTATGATGGATGACCTTGGTATAATTACTTTTTGGAATCCGGCAGCCGAAAAATTATTTGGATATTCATCGGCAGAAGCTATAAATAAAAATATACCCGAGCTGATAGTGCCACAACGGTTTCATCCTGCTCATCATGCTGCCTTCCCTGAATTCCAAAAAACAGGTAAGGGTGCTGCAATCGGAAAAACAATTGAAGTGAGTGCCATAACTAAAAGTGGACAGGAAATCGAAGTTGAACTTTCATTGTCATCAGTAAGAATTAACGAGAAATGGCATTCAGTTGGTATTGTTCGCGATATCTCCGAAAGGAAACTGGCAAAAGAACAAGCAGAATTTGCTAACAAGAAAAATATTTATCTTGAGAAAAAACTTAAATCATTCAAAAGAATTCCACCCTGGCAAATAGTTTTGATTTTAGCTTTAGGCATATTCTTCACAGAGTCATTGGTGATGTTGTTCTTTCATTTTATTGGTCACCAGGTTGAATGGATAGAGATTCTGATGGACTCAATGGTATTAGTGTTAATTCTAATGCCGTTAGCTTATTATTATGTGCACAAGCCGATGATTGCACATATACTAGCCAAAGAAGAAGCCGAAGAAGAACAGCACAAATTGCTGGATTCATTAATGCAAGCTAACGAAATCATAGAAGTGAATTCATTTCAAAAGAGTATCGTTATTGAAGAACTTACTGAAGCCAAACAAATATTGGCACAAATTAATGCCGAAAAGGATAAGTTCTTTTCACTGTTAGCTCACGACTTACGCTCACCTTTCGGAGGATTCGTCAGCCTTACCGGCATGATGACAGACCATCTGGACGGTATGGAAATGAAAGATATAAAATTAAGTATTCAAGCAATGTTTAACTCAGCTACAAATTCATTCAAACTTCTGGAGAATCTACTATCCTGGTCACTCGTGCAGGGAGGTTTATCAAATTTTGAGCCTAAACCACAAAATTTCTTATCGATTATCAAACAAGATTTAATAATTGAGCTTGAAATGGCAAAGCAAAAGGATATTGAGTTGAATATTAGCATACCGGAGGAAATTGAAATAATTGCAGATTATCAGATGATGAATACTATTTTAAGAAATTTAATTTTAAATGCTATTAAATTTACACGCCGCGGCGGAGAAATTGAGTTAGGAATGGTAAAACCAACTGCCGATGCGGAGATATCCGTAGATTGCTTCTACGTCAAGGACAATGGCATTGGAATGGATGCCGATAGATTGGGGAAATTATTCAAACCCGGCGAAAAGGTAAAACGTCCGGGCACCGAGAAAGAGCTTAGCACAGGATTGGGACTTTTGCTTTGCAAGGAGTTTATCGTTAAGCATGGTGGCAGAATCTGGGCTGAGAGCGAAGTCGAAAAAGGCACAACATTCTATTTTACGTTGCCGAAACAGGTTCCAACCCCACTGAGCTAAACCCACAGGATATCTGGTCGCAGTGAATGTCCATTCCTGCGATCACCCAGTAAAAGCAAAGCTAATGCAGGTGTCGGAGACCTGCGAAGCGAATCTATTTTCTTTGTTCAGCACCCAGCCTGTACTAATTAATTGAAAGAGCTGAAGAAATATTTAATAAAAAAAATGTTTGTATCTTTTAGCACTACTTTGTATATTGTGGAGCAGAATAATATATTTTGTATTTATTTTGTAGAGCCTTTGAATTTTGTTTTTTTTGCTGACAATTAATTGAGTTAAAAAGACTCATAACCATATTCGTGGCTGAAATGCAAATATTACTATGGAAAAAGAACGCAAATCAGAAGCCGGAAAACTTCGGCAGAAAGCGATTGAGATTTTAAATAGTAAATCATCAAAACCTGAAACTGCACTGTCTGAAGTCGAAATCCTCGAACTAATACACGAACTTGAAGTGCATCAGATTGAGCTCGAAATGCAAAATGAAGAGCTCATGATGGCCAATGAAGAAGCCGTGATGGCAAAAGATCTTTATGTTGAATTGTATGATTTCGCTCCAAACGGCTATATTACTCTTTCCCGAGACGGTAACATCATCAAACTTAATCTCAGTGCCACTAAAATGCTCGGCAAAGAGCGTTCATATTTAATTAGCAACCACTTTTCTATTTATGTCTCCGATGATTTCAAAACGGAATTCAGCAAATTTCTGGATAAAGTATTCGAAAGTCAATCAAAAAAATCATGCGAAGTTACTCTTGAAACTGAGGATAAACTCCAAATATTTGTGCGTATTGACGGAATAATTTCCGGGAATTGTGACCAGTGCCAATTATCGATTGTCGATATTTCGGAACGCAAACAAGCTGAATTGGATTTAAAGGAAAGTGAAGAAAAATATCGGAATATTGTTGATAATTCTATAGTTGGAATAATGTGCAGTAGGCTTGATGGTGAAATTTTATATGCCAATGAAGCCTTAGTCAATATGATAGGTTTCGATTCCGCACAAGACTTAATGAAGCAAAGTTCAATATTAAGATATAAATATCCCGAACAAAGAGATCAATTTCTTAAATTAATGAAACTGGGCAAAAGAATTGAAGATATTGAACTTACTATACTTACTGCCAAGAATGAAGAAAAAGTCGTTTTAATAAGTGCCAGCTTGAGTAACGATATTATAACAAGTATTTTGATCGATATTTCAGAACGCAAACACGCTGAGGAATCACTACGAAAAAGTGAAATGAAATACCGTTCACTCATTGATAACTCTTCCGAAGTTATTTTCTGCGTGGACCAACAAGGGGTTTATCAGTTTACTAACAAAATATTTGCTTCGAGTTTTAATAAAAACCCAGAGGATTTAATCGGTAAAACATATTGGGATATTTATTCTAAAGAAGATGCCGACAAACGTCAGGCAATTACAAGCAGAGTGTTTGAAACCTCAGAAAGTAGTACTTTTGAAATTGATGTTCCTTTAGCCGATAAGACTCTTCATTTCCTGGGAAGAGCGAATCCAATTATGGATGAGACCGGAAGAGTGACTTTGGTACTTGTCAACTCTGTTGATATTACCGAACGCAATAAAGCTGAAGAATTAATCAACCAAAATATGATTGAACTAGCCGAGCTCAACCAGACAAAAGACAGATTCTTCTCAATTATTGCACACGACTTGCGTTCGCCATTCAACGGTTTTCTTGGTCTAACCAAATTAATGGCAGAAGACCTTCCAAACTTCAAATTATCTGAGATCCAGTTATATGCTCAAAAAATGCAACATTCCGCTTCTAATTTATACAAACTTCTCGAAAATCTTCTTGATTGGTCTTTGGTGCAAAGAGGTGTAAAGAAATTTCATCCAAAAAAATATATGCTTTTGCCCATACTCAAGGAAAATCTCAAGGTCGAAAATGAAATAGCCGATAAGAAACAGATAGAGATATTGATTAATTTACCGGCTGATATTGAAGTATTTGCCGATTTACAGATGATCAATACGGTTCTTAGGAATTTAATTTCCAATGCGATTAAATTCACTCCTCGAGGTGGAAGAATTGAGATTGGTGCTGCTACAGATGAACTCAACACCCAAGATGGAGCACACCATGTTACAAGTATCTACGTTAAGGACAACGGAATTGGCATGAATCCGGAAACCTTGGAGAATGTATTCAAACTAGACGGTAATGTAAATTCTCTGGGAACCGATGGTGAACCAAGCACAGGACTAGGTCTGATACTTTGCAAAGAGTTTATCGAAAAGCATGGCGGTAAGATTTTGGCAGAAAGTGAAGAAGGCAAGGGAAGTACATTTTTCTTTACCCTGCCCAAATAGATCACAACCCGTTTTATTTGAACTCGACTTGGAGTATCCCCAAATAGTGGGACACTCAATAGTTACCCCAATTGTCGCACTACCAACATTTGAATACATAATATCAAAAATTAATCTTGGTTTAAAAATAATTAATTATTAAGTTGCAGACAAGGGAGTAGTTGTTAATATATTTACAGCTATTCTAACTTTATACAATTACAAGAGCATATATTTGGGTATAAGTACATGACTTGTTAAAAGATTATTTTTGTGCTCATTCCTGTTTATAGTTTTAATTTTATTGATGTAATATGTAAATATTATCTAATAAGCGATCAAAAATTACTATTAATATAAATTCATAATAAATAGGGGATTCTGTGTGAAAAAAATATTAGCTATTCTATCCGAATATGGATATTGGGGCATTGAACTTGTTGGTCCATTATCCAAACTCGAAGCAGCTGGCCACAAAGTTGAATTTATGACCACTCATGGCAAAAAATCAGAAGCTTTGCCTCCCAGTTATGACTCTACCTACATTGATCCACCTCTTGGAGTATGCGTTACTACTCCTTTAGCCGAAAAAATGGTTAAAGAATTCGAAGCTACCAACAGATTGGATGAATGCAGGAATATGTCAGACTATATCCCTGAAAGGCCGTATCACAGCAAACAGAACTTTCTAAGAGAGCTCGAAGCATACTATGTTAAAGTTAATGAAAGCATAGCAAAACTGACTGATGAGTACGATGCATTGTTCCTTGTTGGTGGCAGCGGTCCGATAGTTGACATGGTAAACAATCAGCGTTTACATGAACTAATTCTTGGCTTTAAAAAAGCAGACTTACCGATCGGAGCTATTTGCTACGGAGTTGCATGCCTTGTTTTTGCTCGCGATTTCAACGAACGAAAAAGCATAATCAATGGGAAACACGTTACTGGTCATTGTATTGAATATGATTATCATGATGGAACTGGTTTCCTTCATACAGATTTTAATATTGGACCTCCACCTTATGTTCTTGAGTATATGCTTACTGATGCAGTAGGTCCAAATGGTCAGTATCATGGAAATTTTGGCAAGGAAACTTCCGTTATAGTTGACTATCCCTTTATCACAGCCCGATCACTTCAATGCTCTTTCGAAATGGGAGATAAATTTGTTGAAGTTCTAGACAAAGGGCTTAAAAGATATGGCTGGTAAAACAGGTAATCAAAAAGTCATTGAGCAATTACTGCTCGACGGAATAAATGTTATGTTCGGCTGTCCTGGAACCGTCGAACAAGGGATACTAGATGCTTTATCTTTGTATCCTGAAATGAAGTATATACTTTCTTTGCAGGAAAGCATAGCTGTCATGATGGCTGACGGATATGCCCGTGCAACACAGAGCCCGACTCTTGTCCAGTTACACAGTTCCCCCGGAATTGGGAATGGTGTTGGTGCTTTATATCAGGCAAAAAGAGGGCATTCTCCATTAGTAGTGATTGCAGGTGATGCAGGATTGAAGTATTTTAATATGGATGCCCAAATGTCGGCTGACCTTATTGCTATGATGGAACCAGTAACAAAATTTGCTACTTGCGTTTATAGCTCAAAAAATTTACTAAGAACTCTGCGTAAGGCTATTAAAATTGCTTCAACTCCTCCAATGGGACCAGTTTATGTTTGTCTGCCCGCAGATGTGATGGATGAAATAAATGAGGAAAGTTTGTTCCCAACTTCAATCCTATCAACAAAAGTCTATCCAAATTCCGAATTTATTCAAAAATTAGCTGTTACTTTATTAAATGCTAAAAATCCAACAATTTTTATTGGTGACGGAATAGCCTACTCATCTGCTGAAACTGAACTAACAACAGTTGCTGGTATGCTTGGTGCTGAGGTTTATGATGTTGATTCTGGTGAGCTTAATATGGATCATTCTCATCCCTGCTATCGGGGAGGTACAGGACATATGTTCGGTTTCCAATCAAAACCCATAACCCAAAAAGGTGATGCTATTTTAATTTTGGGTACATATATGGTGCCAGAAGTATATCCGGATTTGGGAGATATTTACAGTCCAGATGCAAGAGTATTTCATATTGATCTGAATTCTTATGAAATTGCAAAAAATCACCGAGTAGATTATGGTATTACAGCAGATCCTAAGCTTGCTCTTTCAGAATTAATTACTGAGATTAAAAATTCAGCTAATGCTGACCAGATTGAAAAAGCATCGGTTAGATTCAATGGCTTGAAAAAACTCAAAGAGGATGAAACCATAAGCGACAAACAAAGGGATATTCAATTTGAGAATTCAATTCCTTTACATCCTTCTGCGTTTATGAAGGAACTTTCGAAACATGTTCCTGATGATGTGATGATTTTTGATGAGGCTTTAACAGCATCACCTGATCTTACAAGATACATTCCACCAAAATACCCGGGACATTACATGCAGACTAGGGGCGGATCACTTGGAACAGGCTTCCCCGGAGCAATCGGAATGAAACTTGCAAATCCGGATAAGACTGTGATCGGCTTTTCTGGGGACGGAGGTAGCCTGTTTACTATTCAGGCTTTAGCCACAGCCGCAAAATACAATATTGATGTTAAATTTGTTGTTTGTAATAATAATGCATATAAATTGCTTGAACTAAATTTGATGCAGTACAGAAGAGAAAATAATATTAGTGATAAAGAGTTTCCTGAAGCTTTTTTCCTCGACAATCCCATAATTGAATTTTCAGTTCTTGCTGAGTCAATGAAAGTACCAGGTATAAAAGTTAAAACTCATGACGAGATAAAACCTGCAATCGAAAAAATGCTTTCTACTAAAGGACCATTTTTGATAGATCTGATAGTTACACCTGAAGTTTCCAATCATAAATGGACGAGAAAAATTGGTCAATAATTTAATTATATTATGGGTATAGAATATGATAGATTTCATTCCAAAAATACACAAATATGAATCAACTGTAGGAATGTTTTATGTTAATGCCTTCCTTGTTGAATCCGCAAATAGTGTTGTGGCTATAGATGCAACATTAGCAAATTCATCTGTTGCCGATTTAAGGTCAATGATTAATGATAAAATTAAAAAGCCTTTAGTCGGTGTTCTTCTTACTCACGGTCATCCCGATCATTACACAGGCATTGCTGAACTTATTAAAGGTTTTGGTGATATTCCGGTAATATCTACTGAAGGCACTCTATCACAGGCACATTCCCGTGATGCAGAAGAAAGTGGTTATCTTGGAAGTCCTAACGCATTCGGACAGGATTATCCTGCAGTAAGAGTTTTTCCTAATCAGATAGTTAAAGACGGTTTCAAGGTTTCTTTTGATGATGTCGAATTCACACTCGAAGATTTGGGTCCCTGTGAGTCTGATGATGATACCACTTGGACAATTAATATTGATAATGTTGAACATGTTTTCAGCGGAGATATTGTATATAATTATATGCATACTTTTTTCCGTGATGGTCATTCAGCAAACTGGCTGAAGCAGCTTGATTATGTCCAGCAAAAATATAATATAAATACTGTTTTTCATGGAGGTCATGGTGCTGATTATGGTATTGAAACAATTTATTGGCAAAAGAGCTATAACCTTGCTTTTCTTCGTTTGCTAAAAGAGCTTGTCGGTGAAAAACCAACTTTGAATACTGAAGAACAGCAACTTCTTTTCACAAGAATGCAGCAGTTCCTGCCGAACACTAATCTTCTGTTTCTATCGGGTTGGCAGTTCGATGATATGGTAAATGCTTTAAGAATTGATGGTATTTTATAAATTCTAGGGAAAAATCATGAAAAAGAAAATTTTATTCATTGCATCCAATTATGGTCTTTGGGCTGAAGAACTTCAGGCTCCCTGGGATATCCTTAACGATGCCGGTCATGAATGTACACTAGCTACTTACAGAGGAACAACTCCACTTCCCTTTAAAGCAAGTTTAGATGCAAGCTTTCTTGACCCAATTCAAAATTACAATGTAAATCCTAAATCTGTTGTTGACAGAGTTAACGAAATTCTTAGAACAGGGGAATGGGATAATCCATTAAATTTTGCAAAAGTTAATATGGATGATTTCGACGCTCTTGTTATTGTTGGTGGTCCTGGTTCACCATTTGATATTACCGGGAATATGAATGTACATAATTTAGTATTAAAAGCTTATAAAAGCAAAAAAATTATCGGAGCTATTTGCTATGCAGTTGCCGCATTAAGCTTTACCAGAGATCCTGATAATAATATGAAAAGTATTATTCATGGTAAAACAGTTACAGCTCATCCTCATGCATGGGACTTTACCGCCGATATGAGTTATGATTTAGTTAATACTGTTCCTGGCAACATGGGAACAAATATTGTAACTGCTGGTTTTGTATATCCTCTGCAATTTATGGTTCAGGACGCAGTTGGTGATAACGGAAAGGTATTATCCGATGCTGAGGCTAATCGCGAAAAACCTTGCACTTCCGTTGATTTGCCTTTTGTAACCGGCTTATCGGTCGAATCATCGATTCAGTTTGGTGAAAAACTTAGAGAAGTTCTTTCATAATAATTATTTGAGGTATTTTATGCTAATCAAATCTGATGTAAATAAGCTTGTATATTATTGGTTTAAAAAGCTGACTGATCATGCTCCAATTGAAGAAATGACGGCAATGCTTTTAAAGGATGATTTATATATGAAATTTCCTGAAACTGATTTTAACAATATAGAAGGTTTCAATAACTGGTACCATACAGTTACGAATAAATTCTTTGATCAGATTCATAATATTTTGTCTTTGGATATAAGTATTGAAAGCAACATTGCAAAAGTGACCTTAGTTGTCAACTGGCAGGCAAAATCCTGGGATCCGCCAGAAGGATACAGCAAATGGGTTGGTGTTAATGCACATCAATCATGGATCGTAGTAGAAGACAGCACTGGCAGACCTGTTATTAAAAGTTATAAAGTAGAAGCATTTGATGATTTTATAAAATTATAATAAAAGGAAAAAAAATGACTACAAGAGAAGTAATTGAATCATATTTTGAATGTGTAAATTCAGGCAGATGGGATGATTACGTTGAACTGTTTGCTGAAAATATTGTAATGCAGGAACAGCTATTAGGCAGAATTGAAGGTAAAGCAGACCTTGCTAAAGGCATTGAAGGACTTCGGGGAAATCCTGATTTCCATAATTATCCTCTTGAAATAATAACTGAAGGCAATATAGGAGTTGCCTTATGGAACATAAAATCACCAAAGCCAAACGGCGAAATGCTTGACCTTAAGGGTGCTAACTATTATACCGTTGAAAATGATAAAATCACATATTTCGCCAATTTTCATGATACTAAACCTTTCGAATAGGTGTAAAAAATGAACTCAAACATCAAAAAAGTCGGAGTACTGCTTGAAAGTGATTTCTATGAAAAAGAAATTTTTTATTATGAGCATCGCTTTCCCGAAGCCGGAATAGAACTTCATTTTCTCACCAGATTATGGGGACAGCAGTATATAACATTTAAAGGTCATGAGGAGCATTATCCTTTCGAATGTCACGAAAGTTTTGAGAATATGAGTGATGAAGAACTAAAATCCTATTCTGCAATTATAGTTCCATCTGGAATTGTTTCAGATAGATTAAGATATACTGATGATATCCGGCAGATTCCTCCTGCGTCAGTATTTTTGAAACGTGCCTTTGAACATAAGTCCATAATAAAAGGAATTATTTGTCATGGATTATGGCTTGTAGCTCCCATCCGCGAATGCATTAAAGGCAGGAAATTGGTTTGCCATAATAATCTTTATTCTGATGCTTTAGCTTATGGTGCTGATTATATTGATGAGGATTTAGTAGTTGATGGTGATTTAGTAACTGCCAGAACTGGGGGGCATTGCCATATGATGGCAAGTAAAATTATTGAAATATTATCTAAATGATGGAGAAATGTATATGTCAGATGTGATTTTTGCCCATGCCGCTCTTTCCTGCAATGATCCAATTGCAATAGAAAAGTTTTATTCGAACTATTTCGGGTTTCGGAGAGCAAGAGTAATACAAATTGATGACAATAATCAGGTAGTTTTTGTAAAAAATGATCAAAACTTTTATCTTGAAATTTTTAAAGCCGATTCAGTAAGAAATTCTCCAAAAGTAACAGAGGGTGATGGACCTCATTTTGATGCGATTAGGCATCTGGCTTTTAAAGTTGAAAGTGTTGATGCAAAGTTAAAAGAAATGGGCAATGATGCAGTAATTTCACTAGGACCTTTCAAATTTTACGAAGTAATAGACGGCTGGAAAACAGTCTGGGTTAGAGATCCTGAAGGAAATATCGTTGAAATAAGTCAGGGCTATACTGACCAGGAAAATCCTCCACAATTAGCATCATAATTTAAGGAAAGTAAGTATGTATAAAACTAAATCTGGAAAAGCTCATCCTCTTGGTGCTACACCGGATGCTAATGGTGTTAATTTTTCGATATTTTCTGAAAATGCTACATCAGTTAAACTTCTTCTTTTTAACAAACACAATGATCTGGATCCATTTTTGGAAATAGACATAGATCATATTACGAATAGGACATTTCATTTTTGGCATGTCTATGTTGAAGGATTAAAACCTGGTACTCACTATACATATCGTATTGATGGACAAAGCGATGTATCTTCTGGTCATAGGTTTAATCCTAATAAAATTCTTTTGGATCCATATTCAAAAGGCAATACAAACGATCTCTGGAACAGAGTAGATGCTTGTGGTGAAGACGATAATCTCCATTCTTCAATGCGATCAGTTGTGATTGATTCAAGTAATTATGACTGGGAAGGTGATACAGCACTTAATCTACCAATTCAGGATTCAATTATTTATGAAATGCATGTTAGAGGATTTACTAATGGTGAAGGTTCCAACGTGAAACATCCGGGAACTTTTAGAGGGATTATCGAAAAAATTCCTTACCTGAAATCTTTAGGAATAACAGCCGTTGAGCTTTTACCTATATTTGAATTCGACTCAAAGGAGATTTTGAAAGTAAAAGAGAATGGATATGAACTCAGAAATTATTGGGGATATTCAACATACTCATTCTTTGCTCCACATGCCATGTATTGCACAAATCCTGAAATCGGGAACCACATTAATGAATTTCGTGATATGGTAAAAGCTCTTCACAAGGCTGGGATTGAAATTATTTTAGATGTTGTTTTCAATCATTCCAGCGAAGGAAATCATCAAGGTCCGACAATAAATTTTAAAGGAATAGATAATTCAATATACTATTATTTATCACCGGAATCTCGGGAGTTCTATTTCGATTACTCCGGTTGCGGAAATACGATTAACTGCAATCATCCAGTAGTTGAGAAGTTTATTACTGATTGTCTGGCATATTGGATTAATGAAATGCATATTGATGGATTAAGATTTGATGAAGGATCAATTTTATCAAGAGGGGAAGATGGAACTCCACTCAAACATCCACCCGTTTTATGGAATCTGGAATTAGCCGAAATATTTTCAAAAACCAAACTAATAGCGGAAGCTTGGGATGCTGCGGGTTTATATCAAATAGGTAGTTTCACTGGTTTTAGATGGTCTGAATGGAATGGTAAATATCGTGATACATTCAGAAAGTTTTTAAAGGGAGACACTGGAGAGATAGGTTCAGTGGCTGCAAGAGTAGCAGGCAGTGCTGATTTATATCAGCATTCAAGACACAGACCTACAAACAGCATTAACTTTATGGCTTGTCATGATGGTATGACACTAATGGACTTGGTTTCATACAATAGTAAAAATAATTGGGAAAATGGTGAAGACAATAAAGATGGAATTGATGAAAATTTGAGTTGGAATTCCGGAATTGAAGGCGAAACTGACGACCAGTCAATAATTCGCTTCAGGAAGCAAAGGATTAAAAATTTCCTTTCAGTATTATTCTTGTCTATTGGAGTTCCAATGATTCTTTCAGGTGATGAAGTTGGCAAATCCCAAAAGGGTAATAACAATGTGTATTGTCAGGATAATGATCTTGCTTGGTTTGATTGGTCGCTTGTTGATAGAAATGCTGATTTACTCAGATTCACCCAAAAAATAATTGAATTTAGAAGGAACTGCAGTAATCTTAGAAGAAGTTACTTCTATTTAGGTAATATTAATATCAGAGGATTGGCAGATATCACCTGGCATGGCTGCCAATTGAATTCTCCTGGGTGGTTTGATGAGAATTCTCGTGTGCTGGCATTTACAATTGCCTCTTTTGTTGATTCAGAGCCTGATATACATGTGATGATGAATATGGATTCTCAGAATTTAAATTTTGAAATTCCAGTTATCGAAGATAGAAAGTGGTATCGTTTTGTTGATACATCGTTGGATTCACCTAATGACATATTGTCAAAAAAGAAAGTGAAATTATTTAAAGAAAAATTATATAATGTTAATTCATACAGTATTGCAATTCTTATATCAAAATAATTGGAGGGTTTTATGGGAAATACTCAAGGATTAGGTTTTACTATTTCAGATCTTATTACTGGTTATGTAAAAAGCTTTGATCCTTCAAAGGATCAATTTATATTAACAACAAGTGACGAAAGAGATTTTGAAATTAAATTTACATCAACTACTTATGCCGAGTTAATCCGTAATCTTGGAGAATCATTCATTGATTGTACCGGTCAAATGAGAGACATGATAGTACCGGGAAGATTTCTTTTTGCCTATGGTATTTATTATCCTGAGGCAGGTAAGCCATTTGAAGTCAAACATATTGTTTTTGCTGGAAGAAGTGAGAATGATTGGGTTTTCGAAAAACAAGACTGGTGGATAAAACAAATTCAGCAATTAGGAAATTTTTATCTTGATGCTCAATTTGGTGAGGATGATGTTATTGATTTTAGTAAATATCATACAATGCTTAATCTTTATGGAAACCAGATTAAAAATACACGACAGGAAACAGATACAATCTCAAGGTTGATTTATGGATTTGCTTCAGCTTATAATCTTACAGGAAATGAAAAGTATCTTGAAGCTGCGGAAAAAGGGACTGCTTATTTAAGAGAACACTTCAGAGCTTATGATCCCACTGAAGAAACTGCTTTCTGGTATCATGCTGTGGACTTTTCTGAACACCACTCTAAGAAAATTTTAAACTCTAATATGACTGATATACCTGGTATGAGAAAAGCTTCTGCTAATTCTGTCAGGGAAAGAAAACTTCTTTCGTCGGAATTTGGTGATGACTATGATGCAATTCCAGCTTACGAACAAATTTATGCTCTTGCCGGTCCAACCCAGACATATAGATTGACAGGAGACCCATTGATCCGTGCTGACATTGATCACACTTTGAATTTGTTTGACAGATATTTTCGTGATCATAAATTAGGAGGCTATTTCTCCCACCTTGATCCGGTTACATTTGATCCACGAAGTGATTCCCTAGGTGGTAATCGTGCCAGAAAAAATTGGAACTCAGTTGGAGATCATGCACCAGCTTATCTTATTAATTTAGTGATTGCAACCAATGAAGATAATCATAAAGATATGCTGATTGATACCGCTGACACAATTACAGAACATTTTCAGGATTACGAAAACAGTGTGTTTGTTAATGAGAAATTCTTAGAAGATTGGTCTCATGATCACCATCACGGTTGGCAGCAGAATAAAGGAGTTGTGGGACATAACTTGAAGATTGCATGGAACCTGATGAGAATGTGGAGCATTAATCAGGATCCTAAATATGTAGAATTTGCTAAGAAAATATCTGAACTAATGCCTTTGCATGGCGGAGACTCTCAAAGAGGGGGATGGTATGACGTTGTCGATAGAGAACTTGCTGAAGGTGAGACTGTTCCCCGTTATAATTGGCATGATAGAAAAGCCTGGTGGCAGCAAGAACAAGGAATACTTGCTTATTTGATTATGTATGGTATTCTTAAGGATCCACAATATTTAAAACAAGCAAGAGAATCAATAGCTTTCTATAATGCTTGGTTCTTAGATCATGATTCCGGGGCTGTATATTTTAATGTCATGGCTAATGGGCTTCCATTTCTACTTGGTACCGAAAGAAATAAAGGTTCACATTCGATGAGTGGTTATCACTCTTTTGAACTATGCTATCTTGCCTCAACTTATTCGAATTTATTGATTACTAAGCAACCGATGGATTTTTATTTCTCACCAGTTCCCAACGGCTTTAAAGATAATATTTTAAATGTAGCTCCCGATCTGTTACCTAAGGGCAGTATTAAAATCGAAAGTGTAACTATAAACGGCGAACAATATTCGGATTATAACGCTGATGATCTTACAGTTAAACTGCCGGCATCGGACACAAGAATGAAGGTCAAGGTTACAATCGCTCCCACTGCAGGATTAGAGCACTTCTCCGCAAAAGCTGATATTGTTGATGGAGATGGATATCTAACATTAAATGGTGAACTGGATTCCAGAGGAATACTTCCACTTAGACAAGAATTACAGAAAGTTTTACAATGTGACTCACTAACAATTGATGTTTCGAATCTAAAGTTGCTTTCTACAGAAGGAGCCAGAGCATTGATTTTTGCAAAACAAAAAATGAATATTGATGAAGATGTAATTATCAAAGGTGCTTCTGATCAAGTTAAAGAAGTATTATCAAGAGATGAGTTTGTCGAAGAATTAATTATCGAATAAATAGTGTTTTTTTAGAGTCGGTTAACTGCATATCAGATTAGTCGACTCTATTATTATTCTTAGTTTGATATCATTAAATTAATACCTTTTTCTGAATTTTAAGCTTTTATAAAATAACTGTTGAGAGAGTTAACTATGGGTGATTTACTTTTATCTGTCATAATATTATTAGGCATTATCTTTCTTTCATTATCAGGATTAGCCTTAATCAGGCGTTCTGTATCAATTTCAACTCTTGAGAGTCATCACGAAGTTGCTGGCTTTATTTATGCAGTAGTTGGTGTTGTATATGCAGTCTTAATTGCTTTTGTTGTGCTTGTAGTATGGGAACAATTCAATACTGCTAATGAAAAAATAGAATATGAAGCAGCAAATACCGCAGGAATATATAGAAATAGTTTTGGAATCCAGGATAAAGAATTCCAGCATAAGGTTCAGATGCTTGTAAAAGAGTATTCAGTAACAATGATTCAAAATGAATTTCCAGCAATGGCTAATATGGAGTTAAGTAAGGAAAATAGAGCTGTTTATAATAATTTTTGGAAATTATTTATCGGTTTTATCCCCCAAAATGAACAGGATAAATTCTGGTACACAAAAACTGTTGAATCTCTGGAAAAATTGCAGGAAAGCCGCAGATTGAGATTATTAAGTATAGATTATGGCGTACCTGGCTATATGTGGTTTGTACTTGTCTTGGGAGCCGTAATAACCATCGGATTCTCATATTTATTTGGTACCAAGAAAATGTTGGCACACGCTGTTATGGTTATTTGTCTTTCAGGGATAATAGGATTGGTTCTTGTCCTGATCGATGCATTAGAGCATCCTTTCTCAGGAATTATTCACATTAATCATGAATCATTTGCTTCTGTTTTGAGATTATTTCAATAATACTATAAAAATACATCAATTAGCTACCGCAGATCTTACTATTTGACTAGAAGATCTGCGGTCATTTTTTTTGCAGAACTCTCCATTTTAAGAGCAAATGTCAATCGATAATCGAACCATATTTTTTCAATTTCACTTTTAGTTCTTAATATCTATTTATAACTTTTCATTATGGATATATATTCCCCAATAGTGGATAATGACTATGATCTTCCTGCAGAAGCCAAAGACTTCAAAATACTCGAGTATCTCGTCCTTCTCGGTGCGTTCGGCAAGCACGTCCACATCAAAGGCTTCAACCATCGCGAAATCAATCATTGTGCCCGTAAGCTCATCAATAAAGGCTATTTAAGAGGCACAGTCCTCGATGCCGACCACAGCTCATGGAATCGCACAACACAAATCGGCTTCTTCAAAATGGAAATTCTAGCCGAAGAATTACATGTGACATGATATCCAGCAATGTGAGTTGATTTTATGATCGCCCTAAATTATGTATAATAATGATTATTAGGGCGATTGGGCAGTAGTCGCTACGGGATTTGAACCTGTGACCTTTCGCGTGTGAGGCGAACGCTCTAGACCAGCTGAGCTAAGCGACCAAATTAACCCTACAAAAATAGGTATTTTTAAGCTGTTCTCAAAATTGGTATCGATTGATTCTACTTGATTATCTGCATCTTGCGTTTGAGAGATCTAGTCGGTGTTTCAAGTATGTAAAAATATACTCCCTGGGCAAGAATTCCTGTAGCTATGCTTATAACATCAGCTTTCGGCTTAGTGTCACCATCAAATATTGTTTCAATAATATTTCCAAACACATCAGTAATGTATAGTTTGTGCCTGCCTATCTCTATAGTTTCGTATTCTATCTCAATTTTGTCTGATGCGGGATTTGGAAAGCTTTGTTCCAATCGTAACTGACCAGTATGAAGGAATAATCTTGTGCCATAAGCCTGGCATATGTCCAACAGACAAACAACCGAACTCTTAGTTTGGGATTTTACTGTTGCATTTTCCCATACAATTGAATCGAGTCTTATCATTGAACAAACAGAATCTCCGAAAACAGCTCTGAACTTCAAATTCTGCATGAGACCAGTTGTATCGGTTCTTGTCCCTTCAATAATTATAGATTTAATATTCCCTGAATTTATGGAAATGTTGTAAGCTGGGTCTGGTATAAGAATATATCCATCAAATGAGATGTATGCTTTATACTTAAATGCCTTGATTTTATTCAAATTGTTCGACTCTTTTAATGTCATTGGTACGCTAATATTTGTGCCTGTATTAGTAAAAATTGTATCAGGAAGTTCAACCAAACTAAATCCTACCAGTGGAATTTGCTCATAAAAAATTTCTTCTGATTCATTAGTGCATCCGAGTACATTTTTCACTACTATCTTGTACTTACCCGTAATTTTCGAAAAAATATAATTATTTATTTCACCTGCAATCGGATTATTATCCAGATACCATTGATAAGAATTAGCATTGGAAGCGAATAAAGTATCATTAATATTCTGAATAGTTGGTTTGGATGGTTTAGGATATACAACAATAATCAAAGAGTCACTCCCTATGCAATTTTCAAAGTTGGTTACAGTTAGAGATACAAGCTCAGAAGTTTTGATGATAACTTTATCTGTTGTGTCACCGGTCGACCATAGATAAGAAGCGAAACCAGTACCACCATCAAGAACTACACTGTCTCCTTCACAAAATGTAACAGGACTAAGATTTTTAATCTTTGCGAAGGGTTTTGCATAAATATTAGTAATCATTTCCTTTGCTATTCCGGAACAACCGGCTACTGTATCGATAGCTTCCAGTCGGATTGAACCCTGTCCGGGACTCAACCATCGAACAGTTATTTCTCCATTAATTGTACTATTTATTATCTGACCATTGTCAACAGACCAATTGTAAACGTAACCGTCCAGAACTAAAGTCGAATATCTAAATAAGTCATTGCTTTCACATAGACTTGTATCCCCATGGATAATCGGTGAAGGTACACTGTGTGTCTGAACAATAACTGTATCATATCCGAAACATTCACCCTGACCCTTAATTGCCACTCTGTAAGATCCGGACTTTTTAACTTTTATAACAGTGCTTGTGTCGCCTGAATTCCATTTATAGGTCTCATATCCTTCTTCCACACTTAAATATATGCTATCCCCCTCACAAAAAACTAAACTTCCTTTGCTTGATTGTATTTTTGGAGATAACTTATCCGATATTTTAACAAGCATCGAATCAACTCCTACGCAACCGGTAGCATTATCTGTCTGGTATATATATAACCAGGTTGTGCCGAGTGTGTCCCAGTCTATCTGTACACTAAAGTAATCCTCACCGTAATCTACAGTGCCACCTCTTACAATCCACTGATAACTATGACCTGCAATACCGTATACATTGTAAATTACATTCTTTGAATTAGCGCATAAATTGGAAGGACCATGAATCATTGGTACTGGTTTTGGACTGATTGTAATGACTAGTGAATCAACACCAGTGCATCCCGCAGAGTCAGTAACTGTAAGAAATATTTTCCCGGTTTTGTTCACAGTAATTGATTTAGAACTATCTCCTGTTGACCATTTTGTTCGAATAAAACCATCTGGTGCCGTTAATAGGGTGGAGCTTCCTTCGCAGAAACTGCTTTTTCCCTTGATCATTGGCCTGGGTGGGGCATTTACTTTAATAACAACTGGGGTAGATTGTGCATCGCAATAGAGAGAATCAACAACTTTAACTGAATATGTGCCAGAAGTTATTACTTTAATTTTTTGAGAAGTTTCTCCTGTGGACCATTCGTAGAACAAATTTCCAGATCCCGCATCTAATTCTGTAAAATCGCCCTGGCAAAGGATAGTTTTACCATTTACTTTGATATTTGCATACGGAGATGAAGCACAATGTTTAAAAATAAAACCATCATAAAAGCCACCATGTTTAGTTTGAAAACTACCGGGAGTAACTGGGAAATCAGCACTTGTGGTTTCCCCACTAATATAAACACTCATGTAATAATCAGCGGCTATGTTGAAGCCTCCATCTTCAGCCGCTCCTCCATAGAACGTAACCCAATATGGAAGTTTCAAATCAGAAGAAAATTTAGCTGCATATGCATCCGTATTGCCTTTTTTGATTTTTTGATAAGCATTAATCGTTGTTGGAAAATTCGGACTACTGGATTGACCGGTCAACAGAACATTCCCGTTCCTGTCCGAATTGATACCATTCACATAATCTTCCTCAGAACCACCGAAATATGAAGACCAGTTTACCAAACCATTTGGATTAAACTTAGCCATAAAACCATCAGTATTCCCTGAGTATACCGACTGATATGCCTTCGATACTATCGGGAAATTCTTGCTCATTGTGTAGCCACCTACATAACAATTATCGGACTTATCAATCGAAATTGCAGTCGCATAGTCATTACCATTGCCACCGAAATATGTCGAATAAATCAGATTTCCGGCAATTGACAGTCTAGCATAGAAAGCCTCATAACTCCCGCCTGAATAACTCTGGTAAGCATTTGGAGTAACTTCAAAACCCAAACTATTGGTGTAACCGGTAATAATATAATCATTATTTTGTGCTGTGACAATTCCCTGAGCAACATCAATGCTATCTCCTGCAAAAAAACGAGACCATCTGAATGTGCCATCTGCATTAAAACTTGTAACCACAGCATCTTCGAATGAACTCTTAGGAGTGAGTGAAACCGAATCGTTAGGGTATAATCTGCTGTTTGACCAGCCAGCTACAGTGACATTGAATTGTTGATCAACAGTTACTCCATATAAGTGTTCGTCTCGCTCTCCTCCAATGTATGTAGCCCATTCGCGTACACCATCTTTAGTGAATTTCAAAAGAAATCCATCATTTTGACCACCCTTAAAAGTACTCTGGAAGCAATTTGATGATACGGGAAAATTTTTATCCCAAGTGAAACCTGTTACATAAATTTTATTTGCATAATCAAGGGATAAACCTTCAGCATAATCAGTTAAAAGACCCCCATAGTATGTTGACCAGAGCCTCTTTCCATTATAGTCAAATTTAGCTATAAATATATCGTAAGCTCCCTTGTAGGCTGTCGATGTAGTTACAGGGAAATTCTTGCTCAATGTAAAACCGGAAACTATAACATTGGTTTGATTATCAATCTCGAGTCCATTTATATGATCGCCGTCGCTTCCGCCAAAATATGTAGCCCAGTTAATAACAGGATCAATAATCAGAGTTTTACTCTTGTTGTAATTCCCTAAAGAATATCCGATACCATTATTGTATTCTTTAAATGCAGACCTAACTGTATCTTTTGTGTCTTTAGTTAACTGGTAAGTGAATGGCATATCCTCGCGGAGCATAGACATATCATTTGATAATGTCAGGTGCTTATCAATATCAATTTTAAGATTATTTTCAGAATTATAATTAAATCTGATTAATTTCGGATTCCCGCCAGGATGAACAATATAATCATATTTGAAGCCTGATTGCTTACCCTGAGCATAGAAAACCAAATCAATCTTGGGATAGATATTTTTATAAACAATTTTTGCGAAAGTTCGCACTCCTGTTATGCCATTAGGACAATGAGCATAATAGTAATTAAGAGTTTCTCCTGTTTCTTCAATACCATTGAATTCAAAATCAGTTGAAGTATTTAGCATGTTCATCATCAAAGTCTGATTCTGGAGTTCTATATCTTTTGGTAAATCTCTGGCATTTGTTTTCAAAAACATTTTAAGATTTAATTTGCCTTCAGGAATGATAGTGAAGGAATATTTCACAGAGTTTCTAGAAAAATAAGTAGTCATTTTACCGGAACTAAAGTAGAAAAGTATTTCAGGATGTGTCATTCCAGCATCATCTACAAGTTGGCCCTTATTCTCAATAAAACGAGATGCAGACATCTCCGAGCTAGACTGATAGTCCCAAACTGGTTTATCCTCGGCCAACACACTAGATGATAAAAGACAATAACTAAGAATGAAATGAAATAGTGTTGAATATATGTTACATTGTTTAATTGTCATTACAGATTCGAAAATTAATTATTTTTTAAAATTATAAAAATAATGGCACAAATATTATGGAATAACAGATTAATACTGATTAAGTTACAAAATTAGTATCAAAATGAATAATAAAAAAAATATTTCCAGTACAAAATTTAATTAACTGAAAATTGTCTTATCACATATTATTTGACGTTTTTAAGTTTGATTTTACTTAGATTATTTATTAAATTGAAATAATTAACGTCAAAAATAATTTTTTGGAGAAAAATATAGTCCATTACTGTTACCGTTTTATTTAATCAGGATTATTATCCTTGGCGATAATAATCAACTTAATTAGGGTTTTGGCAATAAAAATTGCTGAAAAATTACGATATTTGTAAGTTTGATTAAACCAAATGGATCAAAGTATTTGAGTAACAGTAAGAAGAAAATATTATTCCTCTGTTTTTTTATGTGTCTGAGTTTTGTCCCATCAAAATCTATCAGGGCTGAGCAGCATATTCCTATATCTATTCCTTCGATTACTCTTATTACTCCTTTCATGTCTTCAGGTAGTTTTTTCGCACTCAATCTTATTAATGCTGCTTGGTACATAACTGCAATCCAAACTCAGTTTGACCCTAATACAATTTTAAATGATACAATCAAAGTCTATAAACCGACATTCCTACGGGCTCCTGAGATTTACCGGTATAATGGGGATCATACGAAATTTACTAAAAGAAATAGATATAGTCCCGATACTTATCATATTAATATTGATGCTGATTCAACAGGAAGATCTGTCAGCATCCAAGAGATATTCTACAACAAAGAAGTGAACTATGCTTACGATATCCCTCTCGATGATTATCTCGGCAAACGTAAGCTCGAACTGGAAAATCAAATGTGGGACTCTCTTGCTACTAACTATGATCTGAGTGCTGCTTTAACCGGCGGTGATCTAGCTAGAATGATAAGTCAGGCTACTGGTTTGTCCATTCCTATTCCTCCAAACCCTTTGACAAATTTATTCGGAAAGCCGGAAATCAACATCAATGTTTCCGGTGAAGTCAATATCAGAGCAGGCTGGCGGTTCGATTCACAAAATCTTGGTACTGTTTCTGCATTTGGTCAAACACAATCTTCCCCCGTTTTCAGTCAGGACATCCGAATCAACGTTACCGGTGGTATCGGAGATAAACTAAAAATCGGAACCGATTGGAACACCCGCAGACAATTCGATGCTGAGAACAAGTTCAAAAT
>CAIOZA010000138.1 GCA_903862655.1 uncultured Ignavibacteria bacterium | reverse complement strand
TGTCATTGGTGGTGGCATCGCTTTGGTTATTCTACTGTGATATGGTTTACGTAACAATGAATCATAATATCGGCTGCTTAGTAATGATAAAATGAAAGTAGAAATTTCAGATTTGGAATTGCAAGAACGAACCATTGGTTTACCACCAAGTTTAGCTCATACTGCTAACATTAAAGAAATAACTCCAGCTAAAGAATTTTTAATAAATTCAGATATTTCAGACTTGGAGCTGGAAGAACGTACTATTAGTTCACAAAGAAAATTTGTTTTGGATACGCATATGGAAGAAGCAGCACGGCTTGATGGCAGATTGTTTGCTGCTGGTGCTAAAAAAATAAAACCGAAAAATACTAATATAAACAGCGGGTGCAGCATGGTCTTTCTCGTATTGGGAGCATCCGCACTATTATCAATCTGGGGCATAACCAGAATCATTTAAAAAGGACTACGCACATGAACAAAACCGAACTCATTGACGCCATTGCCGCAGCAGCATACCTAACCAAATCCGATGCAGGGAAAGCGCTCAATGGAATAATTGGTACTATTTCAGGAGCTTTGACAAAGGGTGATAGTGTTACATTAGTTGGCTTCGGGACTTTTTCTGTGAGTGAACGAGCCGCCCGTACTGGAAGGAATCCACAGACAGGTAAAGAAATCAAGATTGCTGCCAAGAAAGTTGCTAAGTTTAAGCCCGGTAAGACATTAGCAGAGGCTGTGAGTTGAATATTGAGTGAGGAATATGATATTCCCCATATGGTAATAGCTAATTGTGCAATTTTTGTTTAAAGATTAATATATTATATATGGATCACAAGCAAATGAATCAAACATTAACATCTGAAAAAATAACAGAGTTGTTTAATAAATTTTCATTTCCAATGGTTAAATCTGCAATCACAAAACACCAAAAAGAAGTATCAATTGGAATATCTAAAATTTTATGGTTACCACTCGTTAAAGGACAGGATACAGAAAAATATATTCATAATGTTTTAAGTCAAGTTTTAAATAATCATGAGAAGGCTATTGCTATAGGTTCATTGTTTTTTTATAAAATGAAACCTTCACTTACTGAAGAAGAGATTAAGTTGCTTATTCAGTATTACAGCATAGATAAGAATTTCAATAATTTAGAAACTTGGCTTGATGAACAATCATAATCTTTAAATTATACATACGTAAAGCTTTAAATATGTTACGGAAGATCAAGTTGGTATCTGTGGCCTTATTGATGGCTTAGTATAAAAATGACCAGCTACAATCTTGAATTACTGTAGGAAGGAAAATGGCAACTGTCATAGATGAATCCGAATTCTTTACTGACATCGTGGAAAATGGCTACCATGTCTTCAGTCTTTCCCATGCGAAGACACCAGGTTTTTATCCAAGTGAGTTCCCTGATTACCCTGGAGTAAAGCTGAATGCTCTTATTGTCGGTGACCAAATTACTGTCAGGGTATTTTTCCGTGTTGGCTCTGGAGAAAATATTCAGGTTGATGGTGGCTA
>CAIOZA010000137.1 GCA_903862655.1 uncultured Ignavibacteria bacterium | reverse complement strand
TAATAATTTAATATAAATAATACATTTTGTTAATATAATAAAGGAAAATATCAAATGCAAAAAAATAATGAAATGCCATTTGAAGCCACAAATGCAACAGATAATGTTCAGCTGGTAAATCAAGTCGGTAACAAGACAATGGAAGAGAAAATTATAACAATTAATTTAGCTGGAATTTATGAGAATTGTACTGTTGATCAGTTAGTTGAAAGATCAGAAGAGTTTATTGAAGTAGCATATGATGTATTGTATGACCTAATACCTATTGAGCAGGGAGAGTATATTGATTCGAAAATTGAATTACTAAAAAGTGGTTTAAAAAATCAAATTGGATCATTAATAAAGGATATCTTTGATGAAGAATTACAAAACATGTTTAAATGAAACTTTTTAAAGTATTGCAATACTTATTTATTCACATTTTTTAAAGGAGTATTTATATGAACGATGAAAACAGCATCGATCAAGCACAGGTTGGCGAAAATCGTCAACCAGGTCCCGGTCCTAGAATTAACCTCAAAAAGCTTTATGGAGTACCAATTTCAGTACCAATAGGTGATCTACCTAATTTTACAATGGTCTTGGTTGAAGCAGCAGTCAGCACACTCGAACAATCGTATAACATTGACGATTGTGAATTTGAATGGAATCAGGCTGAGTTAGTCAAAGCCGGACTCACGCATCAGATAGTCTCGATTATTACGGATTTGCTCGACAAAGATTTACAGGAACTGGTATTAGATTAAAAGAGAATATTAGTTAGCAGCAAATGAATTGATATAATGTAAGTGTCGGAGCTCCCACTTACCTATATGAGCGAATCAAATAAACAGGAACGATCAAATTGATCGTAGCGGTAATTAATGCCTTGTTTCTCAAAACAGTGTAAGTAGATAATAATACTGCAACTTACATTTTAATATAAATATACAAAAAGGAGTTTCAAATGTCAAATTTAAATTCACTGACTTCAGAAAAAAAGCAAGCTGAAGTAATAGCATTAGCATTTAAAGATGATTACAAGTTCGATTTAGAATCAACTGTAGAGAGAGTCGCAGGATATATTAAGAAACATAAACTATCTGATCATCAGATTGATGTATTAAGCAAATTTCAACAATCTGAAATGAATGGTAGTGATGTCCAGGAAGAGTTCATTTATTTATCAAAATATATCAGCGATTTTAATGCTGATGCAACCCAACAAGATAATAGAAAAGTTCAATCAACAACAATTGAAGAACAAGAAGACAATTCGTCAGAAATGACGAATACATTTTTCTCGACAAAAGGCTTCCATGTCCACAAAGCGCTGAAGAATTATCCAGGTATCAAGCCAGATGCGTATCAAGCTTTATATGATGACATAAAGCTAGCTGGAGTCAATCATAAACCAATAATACTCAATGAAGGTAAGATCGCCGATGGCAGAGCTAGATATGAAATTTGCAAAAAATTAAAAATACCTGCCAAATATATCGAGATGGTAATAAGTGAAGAAAACTTGATAACCTTTCTTGATTCGGTCCATCTGCACAAAAAGGATCTCAATAAATCACAAAGAGCAATATTGGCTCTGGAGAATCTTGATCGTTTTGAAAAAAAGCAAGATTCAATAGAAGATGAAAAAAAGAATCTGAAAGGGAAGAGGACAGAAAGTAGCCATGATTCTCGTAAAAATGCTGCTGCTTATTACATTGTTAGTACTGGTCAGATCTCTGAAGCAAGTACATTAAAAGAAATGGAGAATAGCAAAGAACTATACAACAGAGTAAAGGCTGGTCAATTATCATTGAGTTTAGCAAAAACTCTGGTTAAGATAGTTCCCAATGATACCCAACTGTTAGATTTTCTTGAAACATATAACCTTTTACCCAAGGATATTAGAACATTGGTTAAAATCAAAACCGAGGACCAGGAATTCTACGATCAGATACTTGCTTCACCCGATAGTTTGAAAGATAATTTTTCAATATTTTCTTTCAAAAAGGACTATCCAGATCTGTTTGTTCAATTGAAATCGGGTGACATTACTCTAGAAAAAGCAAAAGAAGCAAAAATGAACAGACCTGTTGTCAAACAAGATACATCTATTGAAAAAACCAGAGCAACTGATCCTGAACCAGAGTCTACACCAATGTTGGATAAAATGGCTTTTGACATAGAAGAATCTTTAAAAGCAAAAATTAATGAGCTTGCTCAAAAGAATGGAAAGTCTGTTTCAGAATTCCTTTCTCAGCTAATTGAAAATTACAACAATGATGGAAGGAAGGATCAGTAATGGAGCACACTTTAATTTTGACTTTGATTAGCCCGAATCTTTTCTTCGGGCTACTCACTTCCTTCTGGGACAATGGCATGGATCTGTTAATAGAAATCAATATTAATGACAAGGTAATATTGAGAGGTGTTAGACAAGATAAGTCTGTAATTAAAATTGGTATTTGTCAGTTCAGCGACTTATTTCAACAAGTTGATGAAATATTACCTTTCTCAAAATTTTACATTTGCCCTGAAAGGACAAAAAAGTGGCAGACTCAATTAAAATATTTTAAAGAAAATATTAATATATTGCTGACATTTAATATCGATATATTGAAGACAAATAAAGCTGTCTGCAAGACATTCAACGCTTATAAGAAAAATCTCATCAAAGATAATGGTGATATTAATCTTATATCGACAAGTTATAATCCTGACTTTGAAAAACTCACAATTTCAAGTCTAATGTCACCAAAAGATATTCTTTTTACCTTTAATCTAAAACCAATGATCCTTCAGAAGATTCTTGTGAATGAAAATGACAACTTATCAATATTCTATATTATTGAGGAATATGGTGAAATACTCGTATTCACTGACAATTTCTATCGCATGATAATTACTGATCATATAAAGCTAATCAGTGAAAAAGAAGAATGTATTTCATTGCACAGCAAATATCTAAAATTCCTCACTATAAATGAGGAATATTTGGTACGAGTTAGTTCAGAGTATATTCACTTCGAGGGTACTCAAAGCAACAATCACATATTTATTAAAACAAACAAAAAATAATTAAAAATAGGGTCTGAATAAATATAGACAGACCCTGATATTTTCAAAAAATAAGGAGCAAAAAAATGAAAAAGGTACAACAAATATTCGGTGAACCAATTGACGATGAAAAATTCAGACCTCACTATTTCAAGGAAAGATTAATACCTGAAGAGTTAGACTTTCAGAGGTATAAGTTACTTTCAAAAACTGATGATGAAGTACGAGTCATCGCTGAGAATATACGTGTACACCTGCTTAACCTATGGAACAATGGACATGGGGTATTTAGCAGAAACGAAAATCAAGAGGAAATCATTCGAGAAATCAAAGAATTAATCAGTCATGAAGTGGACAAATATTATTCCATTAATAATGGGAAAATATATTTAGCACATGGCAACTACAATGTAGCAAATCAATGGTTTCCAGAAATGTCAGACGTAAAAGTAAATAACAAGAGCCTGATAGACCAGTTACGGGACCCGGAAGTTTTTTATCGTAATTTCTATGACATTATGATCAAAGACAGACACAAACACGGAGAGAAGAGCTTTGACAACAATTGGATATCTGATAACTTAATCGACAGTATGAGAATTGTATCAGGTTTTCAGCCTGTATTTAACTTCCCTGCGACATTGAGTAAGTTAATTTATCTCCTATATTTCAATCAAGAAAAATACAGAGATATGGAGGAGGTATATGTTTTTGATGGCAGTTTCGGCTGGGCGGGCAGAATGACCGGATTGCTCGCAGCATTTTGTACACCATTGTTCGATGATGTCAAAGTGCATTATCATGGAACAGATGTCAACACAAATACTACAGGTAGATTTGAAGAGATCAGAGAATTCTGGAATTACTACATATCATCAAGGATTGAAACTGATTTTGATTTGTACCGCAGTTTTGTTCCAGCAGAAGATATTTTCCGTGATAAATTCTTCTCTGATATGAAAGGCAAATATGATTTTGCATTTACAAGCCCACCGTATTATTCAAACGAGCAATACTCTGATGATGAAGAGCAAAGTTATAAACTCTACAAAACCTACCCGGAATGGCGTGATGGCTTTTTGAAAGGCATGATTAAAAACACATATGATTTGTTAAAACCAGGTGCTCAATTCTGGTTAAACATAGCTGATGTCAACACCAATAAAGGTAAAAACAATTTTTATCCTTTAGAAGCTGATTCTGTAGCAATTGCAAAAGAATGTGGATTTGAGCATGTAGATACTTACTACATGACCCAACACCAATTTCCCGGCAATGATTCAGCAAAGAACATTGTTAAACTCAATACTGGAAAAAAGAAGAAATTTGAGCCAATATTTATATTTCAAAAGAAGGACTAAACAATGATATTAGATGATGTATCCTTAGAAATGACTCAGACTGATATTTATAAATTATCATTTCAAAATTCGAGGTATAAACTATTACCTGATCTTGCAGGCTTGATCAAGAATAAAAATACAATCATGTTATTCAATGTTGACGTACTTGATCAATATCTCGACCAATTTGATAAAATCAAAATACAAGGACTTTCTGATGAGCAGTACAATGAGTTTAGAAAAAGTGGGATTAGGCATGATAAGAAAAAGGATATCATCACAATACTATCATTTAACAAAAACTATTTCAACGATCTATCAGGAAGTATAAATAAACCAATGAGGAATATCGTAAAAAGGTATTCCTCAAGGTTTCAGATTGAAGTAAAATCACACCCTAATTCATTAGAAGAATTCAATGATTTTATAGAAAGATGGAAGGTCCTGAGAAAAGACAGGCATCACATGCTAGTTGCTGGTTATGACAAGCATTTTATGAAAGAATATTTTCAAAAATATCATGATAAACTCTTTGGATCTTTTTTCTATAATAAAGGTGTTTTAATTGGATTCTCAATACTTGAAAGAGTTCAAGAAAATCTGTTTAATCTACTGTTCAGAAAAGTTGATACAAATTATAATAGTTTTTCTCAGTATGTAGATTTCGAATCATTTAAAAGGCTACTATCAGTTACATCTGAAAGCAGTATCATTATCAATCTTGAAGGTGATATGGGTGATTCGAGGCTAAGATTCTACAAATCTCATAGTTTTAATGTTCCTCAAAAACATTTAGATACTTATACAATTTCAATTATTAAGTGAAAGTAAAACAATGAATAAAATTACAAAATTAGACGCACTGACACCAATTGAAGAATACAATGGCATTCTGTTTAAAAGAGATGATCTGTATTTGCCATATTCTGGAATTGTTGAAAAACTTGGAGGTGGTAAAGTTAGACAGATGCAGAAATTGATGATCAGCATGAATCGAATAAAAGATGTCAAGGGATTAATAACTACATCATCGGTACATTCACCACAAAGTGTTATCGTAGCTCAGGTTTGTAAAGACCAAAATATTCCATGCATAATTTGTGTAGGTGGCAACAGGAATAAATTAGATAGTTCCATTCAGAAACATCAGGCTTTAAACGTAGCATCTCAACTCGGTGCAGATATAAGAATTGTTTCCAGACTAGGATATGACTCTGCATTAATGCCACATGCAAAATCTATTGCAGAAGAAACTGGATTTGATATGGTCAAATTTGGTATCAATCTAGCACAATTTCCAGAAGCTATTATTGATGCAATTGCTAATCAGGTTGAGAATTTACCTGATGAATTGGATAATCTAATAGTTCCTGTTGGCAGTGGAGTCACTTTTGGTGGTATTCTAGTTGGATTACACAGGTTTCAGAAAAATGTCCAAAACATTATTGGAGTACAAATTTCTGGTTATAATAGAATGGAAACTATTGATGATATTCTAAAGATGTTTGATATTCAGCTACAATACAGTTTCTTCATCGATTACCAATACGATTATACCAGCAAAGTAAATGTAAGAATAGTTGATGGTTTCGATCTAAGTGTGATATATGAAGCCAAGGCTTTTCAGTACATGAACCAGTTTAAGAAATCGCTTAGTATCATGGACCATCAGAAATCCTTATTCTGGGTGATAGCTGAAAATAATTTTTTATATACCAAGTAGCAATTTAATGATAATCACAAGGAGTTTATTATGAAAACAGCAAGGATATTCAATTTTGAAGATGAAGTAGAAAGCCAGTATGCAGAAAGTGATAACAGCGAATATTTGAATAAACAGGTTATAATGTATTCAGGACGAAAGAAATCATTACTGAATTTCATTGACCAGGAAGTAACTTCAGTTAAGAAGAGACTCAATAAAGATAAACTCACAATTTTAGATGGTTTCTCTGGTTCGGGTATTGTCAGCAGGATACTAAAGAAGCATAGCAGTAAACTCTATTCGAACGATCTTGAGTATTATTCAAAGATAATCAATGAATGTTATCTTATTAATAAAAATCAGGTTGATCTCAGCCACATTGAAGCATTAGTCAATCAATTAAATTCAATGAGTATCAAGGAACATGAACCTGGATTTATTGAAGAGCTATATGCACCTAAGGATACTCATAAAATTCAGATAGGTGAGAGAGCATTTTTCACAAATGAAAATGCGAAAATCATTGATAACATCAGGCGCGATATTGATATTATTGTAGAACCTGAATTAAAGCCACTATTAATTGCACCATTACTAGCAGCAATAACAGGTCGAGCTAATGTTCAAAATGTATTCAGAGCTTTCTACAAAGATACATCAACAAATAAAGGTCAATGGGGTGGAAACACACCAAAATTGATTGGAAAGATCTTTCAAAGAATTATACTTGAAACACCTGTACTATCTGATTTTAATTGTGAATCAGAAATCCATTGCCGAGATATAAATGAACTTGTAAAAGAGCTACCAGAAGTAGACTTAGCATATTTCGATCCACCGTTTGACCAGTATGCTTATGGTGAAAATTACTTCATGTTTAATCTCATTGCTAAGTATGAAAAACCAACTGTGATAACAAAAGGTGCAGGGGTACCATTAAGTTGGAATAGGTCATTGTACAATAGCAAACACAAGTCAATCATGGCTCTAAGCGAGTTGATATCGAACACAAAAGCAAAATATATCATGCTAACTTATGATGTAAATGGTATCATTAAACCTTCAGAAATTGGATTAATTCTTAATCAGTTTGGTAAGGTTGAAGTAAAAACAGAGATCAGGCTGAACCAGGACTCTATCAATTTATACATTCTTGAGAAAGAGAGCCAATTAAATGGATAATCATAAAATGACATTTAAGAATTGAAATTAAGTGAACATTAATTACTTGAATCAGGGTACCATTCAAAATTAGTGATATATAAAAAATAGAAATTAATAAACAACAATCCCAAGGAGTGCTATGACATAAAGAATGCAAAATGGTAATTACAAATCGAACAAACTTGGATTTATATTTTTAACATATTGAACTATAAACTGTGATCTCATTAGTTAAAATTGATAAATCGAGAAAGCACAAAGCAAATGGTTGTAACAGAAATGATAAAAATTCATTTGACTGTTTACTGATAGAAATTATAAATTACTTATTATTCATTCATTAAAGGAAATTAGAAATGGAAGAAAAAAATCAAAATTCAGATGATATTTATGTAACATTCCCTGAAATAGGTGGTCTCCATCTTATGGCTTTTGAGTTTGCATTGATTCAGTTAGATATTGTAGGACCAAAAATTTTATTGGATCCTAATACTCCTCAAAAGAATAAAGATTTATTAATCATGTTTTATGCTCAAGTAGAGTTATTAAGAAATGATTTTCGTAAAACTTATAAAGAAATTGGAATTGAAATCCCAGATCTATCAGGCAAATGAAATTGAATAATATTAATTAAGCAGATTATATAATTGATATTATAATTATGAAAATTTATTTGAAGTAATTAATCATAATCTATAATAGTTGTATTTATAAATCATAAATTTATTTAATCATATAAGTATCACAAAAAGCAATTGAATAATGATCAACTAATTACATGAAAGCTATTGATACCAAATTGGTAAAAGAAGAGTTAAATATCGTGATAAACAAAGTAGAAAATAACATTTAAAAATAATTACAGGAGATTTAGAAATGGATAAAGAATTATTGAAAGAATTCTTATTAAAATTTACACCCATGGAAATAATGCCTATAGTCTATTTAGCATACGATTTTGGTCTAGATTATATGAGGTATTTAGAAGATGATTTGGAGAAAAATTCAAAATTAACTGATGAAAAACGTGACAGCTATAAATATTTTCGTGATCGGTTTGAATTTATAAGGGATATTTTTAAAGAAAAGTTGATCAAGGCAAATATTTTCAATAATACATTAGGATGATACATATAAAAAGTGATTGATTCAAAAAAAAAAAGAATAGAAATATAGACAAGTTTTTTTAACAAACTGAGAGATTAAAATAATGGCATTAAGAGTACAAAAAGGTAATATGTATGGATTTGTTTCTCATACATGGAATACAATTAAAGGAAAGTGTGAGCATGATTGCTCATACTGTTATATGAAAAAATGGAATCGTCTTAGAGAAAGAAGGTTTGACATGCAAGAACTGAAAACAGATCTAGGATCTGGTAACTTTATTTTTGTCGGCTCTTCTTGTGATATGTTCTCTGATAAAGTAAGTCCAGAATGGATCAAATTGACTTTGGAACATTGTTCAAAGTTTGCAAATAAGTATCTATTTCAGACCAAGAATCCAGCCAATTTTTTAAAGTATGCTGAGTTATTCCCAAACGGTACAATCTTATGTACGACTTTGGAATCAAATCGGCTCTATCCTGAAATAATGGCTAATTCTCCACCACCTGTTATTAGAGCAGAATCCATGGCACTTTTAAATAAGTTCGAAAGACACGTGACCATTGAACCAATATTGGATTTTGATAAACAAGAATTTGTTGAAATGATAAAGCAAATTTCACCAATCCAGGTAAATATTGGAGCAGATTCCGGTGGACATCATTTACCCGAACCAAGCAAACAAAATGTTCTTGCTCTTATTGAAGAACTAAAGACATTCACGACAGTTTTCGAAAAAAAGAATTTGAGAAGGATATTGAAATAACTTTTAAATAAATTATTTATTTGAAAATCAATTGGTATTATAATTATAAGTATTTAATTAATTATTGAAATGGTGAGAAAATGGGTTTAGATATGTATTTAACTGATGAAGATGGTAATGAATTAGCTTACTGGAGAAAAGCAAACCATATACATTTTTGGTTTATTGTAAATGCTCAGGATTATGAAGAAGATGAAGATGAAGATGAAGATGAAGATGAAGATATATATAAAGTATCTTTAAGTCAATTAAAGGCATTGGTTAAAATTTGTAAAGAGGTTAAAGAACACTCAGAATTAATAAGTCAAAAAGTAAAAAATATTCGTAATGAAAATGGGAAAAAAATTGTAGAATATCATGATAAAATCATTATAAAAGATCCATCATTTGCTAAGGAAAATTTACCTTGTGCAGAAGGATTTTTCTGGGGTAATGTTGAATATGATGAGTATTATCTACGACATATTGAATACACTATAGAACAGTTAGAAAAAGTAATATTTCTTTTTGAGCAGGAAGAAATGAAAGCTCATGAAATCTATTACATGGCAAGTTGGTAATGCATGAATAGTTTGAAAAAAAATCACGACAGTTTTGAAAAAGGTTATTTGAGAAGGATATTGAAATGAAAGAAATTGATGAGAATACTTGCGAGTCTAGATTAAAAACATTGAAGTATAGCACTGCTATTCATGAGGCTGGGCATGCCATAGCTTTGATCAATTCAGGACAAAAATTTGCTTTCATAACAAATAATGAGCATGACAAACAAGATTTTTTAGGTTTCATTCGAATAGATTCTAGAATTGTTCCTAAAAATTTAATCAACATCAATTCTTTTAAGGATTATTGTATTTTTCTTCTAGCAGGTGAAATCTGTACAATGAAATATGAAAATATTAGAACGGGACATGATTTAGATTTTAAAGACTTTGTTTTTGATATTATGTGTTCTACATGTAGTATGGAACTAATCGGAGATCTACAAGAAGTATTTAATATCGTGGAAGCTTACCATCTATCAAGAAAAAAGAAATATTCAGTCGAAGGAAAAATTTATCGATTATTTGATAATTTGATTGATATTACTGAAGAATTGTTTACTAATTCTGATGGTGAAGATACACTTCTGTGGAGGCAAGTAATCAAAATAGCAGATGAATTAGTAATACGAAAAATACTTTATTATACTGATGTTCTGCAAATTATTGAAGAATTGAATGTAACAGAAAATAGAGCCCTTGCAAGTTAATTATAATAGACCTCACAAGTAAATCGCTAAGAAAATTTAATAGAGTAATTTTTATCAATATTTAGAAAGGTAAAAAAATGGAGATAAATGAAAAGAATCAAGATCAATTTCAAGTCAAAGATGATGAATATTTACAGGAATTTCGAAAACGTACAGGATTTGATACAGCTGAAGAATTCTATGAAAATGAAAATCGAATAGTAGAGATTGAAACAGCCAATACAACAACTTTCATGTTGAATGCTTACGAAATTTCCGCTATCGGTTTTGGTATACAACAAATAGCTAATATCTATCACAGATACAAAAAAATGATTGTGCCATTTATTGGTATGCCTACTCACAAACTATATATTGGTGCTGAAACTCTGGCACATAAGATTGGTCTCAAATTAATTAATATTTATGATGATCCTGATTATAAAAAATGGTCCGAAACAGCTGGAGAATTTGATGTTTATCCACTTCAATGGATTAATGACAATTATCATTCAGGTGATGAAAAATTTCTGGGAGAAATAGATGCTCAATGTAATCATCTTTCCGGTGAAGCAATGTTATCACTTCAGTCAAAGGAAAATCAAGATATTATAATCGATATCATGGATACTAAAGTATAAGGTACTATTAACTCTACTTGACTTGCTGTTTAATCAAAAGCCCCAGTAATTTGTGGTACCGGGGCTTTTTCATATCATGGTAAACATCAATAAATTCTAAAAAAATAGTTCATTTCTATGCCAACGATTTGATTAAATATTCTTTATACTCCTTCGGTATTTCTCCAATAAGTCTTTTAATTAATGAAAGAATTGCTTCTTCTTTCTTCTTGCCAAACAGAGTTTGTGCTTCTCTAATTGAAACAGCGATAAATTCAATGAAAACTTGAACTTTGTCAGTTTCCCAGAGTTTACGGCACTCTCTTCTCATGCGTTCAACAATTTTTCGAGCATTTTCATTTGTAACATTATGTTTGGTGGCGATTTCTTGATAAGTTTTACCTTTGACGAAATCAATAAAAATGTCAACATGTTCTTTGTTATTCTGAATTGCCATTATTTTGGCAAACTTCAATAAAATTTCTTCTTCGCTTTGATGCATATTCTGTTCTCCTTCATTTTGTAATATTAGATAATTATTTAGTTTGAGTTTTTCTCTTTTTGACTTTGTAGCAAGATTAATAAGATAATTCTTCATGACTCTATAATACCAGGCTTGAAAATTCTTTATGTTAATGCTATGACCACTTATGATTTCTTCTTTTTTTTGTATTATTTTTATCTGCAAATCCTGAAAAATATCCTTCCAATGATTATTGAAACAGGCATATCTCTGATTTATAAAACAACGAGTCAATCTTAAAAGGTTAGATTGAAGGTCTTTGTAATATGAATTATCTATTAGGTACAATTGCCATTGTAAATTTATCTTCGCCATGATATTACCTTTCTATTTTCTCATCGTCACTAAGTATATATTCATCTTTTTATCATTTATATGTTGATAGGAAAAAAAGTTTAATCATCAAGAATGATTGATGTATTTTTTGGAAATGTATCATCATCAACAGATTTATTAAAGATCAAGAAAATCGCTATGATGATCTACGGAAGCATACTTATGGGGAAAAATAATTTCCTTGTTTTTAAAGACTTACGAAGTCACATGAAAAACAATTTGAAAAATAAAAGTCACGGAACGTAGATGTCGTTGTCTTATACCATAGTACTAAAGTTTACTTTAGAAAAACTTAAGAAGACCTAAAGTAGATAGTACGATTTATGAAGTCGCCCATGATTCGTCAGATGTACCTTTTCTCAGTTTTTAATATCTTTCTTTCTATCATCACATTAGATTTCCTTTTTATAAATGATTAAAAGTACATCGATAGAACACACTTAGATTGAAGTCAACAAACTTGTTTGTTGGCTTCACTAAGTGTTTTCTTTCAACACTGAGTGTTGAAAAACAACTTACTTAATCCTTGTACCTTTTACTGTTTATGTTCGAGGGAAGAATCAGAATGTGAAAAAATACAATAGAACTAATAAGTAATATTAATAATTAGATTTATTATCTGTTCTGTTAGATCCTGATGATTTAGCTTTATCCGGTTATCTATCTATATCAGTTTTATCCTTATATCATGTTTAGGTGGTTATCAGATGGAGCTAGGCTTTAAATCTTGCTATATGGAAGTAAGCTGGCTAATATCAGTTACATATCATGTTCATGTGGTTATCAGATGGAGATAGACTTTAAATCTTGCTATATGGAAGTGATCTTCACCCGATTCTGAATACAGAACGAAGAGAGATTATTTGTTATTAAAAAATTGATTTTCATACTCCACCGGAGTTAAATAACCTAAACTTGAAT
>CAIOZA010000136.1 GCA_903862655.1 uncultured Ignavibacteria bacterium | reverse complement strand
AAGAGAACCTTCCTTCATTTACAGGAACAGAGCAATACTATCAACATATTTGTAATCTGCTGTTAACTGACGGAGCAAAATATCTTGCAGAAACCGCCGATGCATGGTGGCTTTTAGATTTAGTAGCTTCTTACCAAGGACACCCAAAAGTTAAAAATGAAGATTTCCAAGTATATAAATTAAAAGTAAATCCTGATAAATCGGCTATTGTCAAGATCACTGATGGGAATAATCATATTCTTGCCAAACAAGATATAGAATACACAAATTTCCCACTGGATAAGATAACGCTTTGGGTGGAATACGGAGTTTGTTTACTTCCTTCGGAGCACTGATATGATTATTCAAGGCAAAAATGTAAAAGTATATGATAACGGTGGTGCTTCAAATGATCGCTATACTGTAATAATTGATAACTCAGTTTATGCAATGAATGAAACACCGTTCCACCCTACTTATGGTTTTTCTCAATACTGTGGTGAGCTTGGTTCCGAATATACATGGAATGAGAATTGGGGTCAAGAGATTCATGATGTTTCAGAACTATCAGATGAAACAGTAAAAGCCATTATTGCAAGATTTGAAGATGAACTTGATGAATGATCTGTGACTTGATATTCTTAGAATCTAACATACCAATGATGAGTTGCAACTAGCCTTTAGAGATTCTGTTTCCGGTGCTCTTGACTGTAAAAGGCGACATCTCCCTCCGATGTCTACTGTTGAAGATGAACCGGGTTTTTATAATTATTTCAATGAGGTGAAAAAATGAAGATGAAGATAGAAAGTAAAGCAATAATAGAAGAAATTAACCTTGAAAAAAAGTTAGATTCAAATCCATTTCTAGTAAATGAAATGCTATTCTGCAAGAAATGTAATCTACCATTAAACGAGGTTGTCGCTACCACATCTATTGAGGTTGTGCTATTTTGGAATGAAGCTGATTCAACTTATGATGTGAATGATGATATTTATAATTTAGAAAATGCCACTTCTGTCCATTGTATTAGATGCTTATCTGATGTTTTAATTCAGAAATAGCATATAAAAAATTATTAATCAGTTTTTTTTAAACTTCACCCTGAGACTCAAAAAATACAGTCATAGTACAGTTCAAAAAAGTTATAAACTCTTGTCTGAACACAAATGGTGAAGTTTTAAAAGCATTGTAAAAACTATGTTCTAATGTTTAATATAGGAGACAACTATGTGGGTGGTAAAATGGGTAGAGATGGATGATATTTTCAATTATTATCCTGGTGTTCGAATCTTTTCAGATTATGAATCGGCAAGAAATTATCAATATCATGTTAAAGCAGATTTAGAAAAGTTGATTGATAAAATGGAATGTAATTATGAAGGTAAGATTATCAGTGAAATCTTAATTGATGAAATCGAGCTTAACAAGTTCTAATCAAGTGAATAGCGAAAATATAAACGAACATTGGGGTTTTCAATAAACTTAAATATAACTCATTGACTATATTTTAGAAATCTATAACAGATAATTCAAGTTTATACATTTTCATTTTAGAGTAAAAATATGACAACAATTTCTTATTTAAGAGTCAGCACAATCGACGGAGACATCGAAAAGAACAAATCTGATATTCTCAAACTTGCCAATGATAAGCAATTAGGTAATGTTCAATTTGTTGAGGAGAAAATATCAGGTACAGTAAGTTGGAGAAAACGAAAGATATTTGATATTGTCTATAGCCTAAAGTCCGGTGATAATATCATTGTTTCGGAATTATCTAGATTAGGAAGATCGATGCTAGAGTGTATGGAGATACTATCAATTGCAACAGATAAGAAGATTAATATTTATGCGGTTAAAGGTAATTGGAACTTAGACAATTCTATTCAATCAAAAATTATAGCTATGGCTTTTTCAATGGCAAGTGAGATAGAACGTGACCTTATAAGTTCCAGAACAAAAGAGGCTCTTAGAATAAAAAAGATGAATGGCGTTAAGCTTGGTCGCCCTGTCGGTAGTGGTAGTTCTAAACTTGATAAATTCTTACCAGAAATTGAAGCACTTCTTATGAATGGTACAACCAAAAGATTTATAGCTAATAGATATGATGTCTCAGAACAGAACTTGTTCCATTGGCTACGGAAGCATAAAGAAATATTCGCTAAGAAAAAGTAAGTGGCTGGTATCTCTGCTAAAATGATACCGATCTGTTTAAGTTAAAATCATGATTCATTTTTTGTTTGAAAAATGGTAATTTTGCAATGATGATTATTCAACTTAAAGTAAGAACAAAATGATGAACATCGGTAAATTTAGTCCAGCTATTGAGAAAGAGATAAATGAAAGTGGTTACCATATCTTTAATCAATCTTTACCATCAAATTGCTATCCTAATAAATTTCCAAAATTTAACAAAATTGATAAAATAAATATAGGTAAAATCTATGGAATTAGGTTATTCATTGGAATTGGAACTGGCGTCAATCAGACAATTGATAGCGGGCTAATAAGTATTCTAATTTTAAGTAAAGCATCAGAATCATTTGTAGGAGAGATACTAACTTTAATTCCAAATAACTTTCCTATTGCAAAAGGTCAACATATCAATCTAACAAAAGATAATATACTTTATGAGCAAATCTGATTCATGGGTAAATTCAAGACTAAAGATTAGCAATTACTTTTTTTAAAGATTCAACCTTCCATACCACCTACCTATCTTATCTAACATGATATTGATTAAACTTAATATAACTGATGTGTTCTATATTCTTTTTTCACAAAATAATTCTTCACTCGTTCATTGTAATGGAGCAGGCTAAAGAGAAATATAAACGACTAACGCTTTTTATATACTAGTTTCAACCAAACAAGTTTGATTGAAACTAGGTCTAGAATCTTTAAGGAACAATTTTTTTTTATCTAAATAAATCAATCACTTTTTAAATTAACTTAAAAACAACTAAAAGAAAGATAAATAATAAATAAAATGTTCTTAAACGTATTAAGGGCGACATCGTGATAAAGAGTGGTAGCAGATTGTCTTTAAGGTAACATTAAGGTCTCTAAAGTAAACTTTAATACCATGGTATTAGACGCTCGCTACCTCGATCCGTGACTACTAATTTTCAACTTATTTTGCTACTGACTTCGTAAGTCTTTATAAATATAGGAATTATTTTCCAATTCTTATTCAGAATCACTTATCTGGCCTCCGATTCCATTGATTCTACTTTAAAACCCGATGATCTAAAACTTTCTATTTATCCATGAACATCTTATCATTAAACTTTTTATTCCAATCGGCATATAATGTTAAAATAGAAGAATATATACTTTGTGACGAAATGAAAAATAGAAAGCAATTATAATGAGTCAAATTAACCTGCTATGGCAGATGTACATAACTGATGAAACCAAATACCAAGAACTTCATTCTAACTTGATGAAATTAACGAATTGGTTCATATCAAGTAAATTTGACAAATTAAAAGTACAAAGTGAAGATATATTCCACGATCTACAATTCAAAATTATTCAAAAAAGAAATGATGTTGTTTCGAAGAAATGCTCACCCATTAAAGACTTCAAAGCATGGTATTATCTCGTTATGAGAAATTACTTGATTGACATAGAACGTAGAACAAAAAGAGAAAAAGTAAAAATTAATAATTATCTAAAATTTGAAAATGAAGGAGAACAAAATATGAATCAAAGTGAAGATGAAATTTTATTGAAGTTTGCCAAAATAATGGCTATTCAGAATAACAAAGCTCATGTGGACATTTTTATTGATTTCGTAAAAGGTGCCACCTATCATGATATTGCAAATAAAAATAATGTAACCAATGAAAATGCTCGAAAAATTGTGGAACGAATGAGAAAGGAATGCCGTAGACTCTGGGAGACCGACAAAGTGCAAGTCTTCAATGATTACATCTCAGTTTCTATTAGTGAAGCTCAAACTCTGTTCGGCAAGAAAAAAGAAGAAGCCATTCTTTCATTAATTAAAAGACTTATTGGTGAAATACCGAAAGAGTATAAAGAATATTTAATCAAATCGCTGGTATAATAAGGAACTATTTTTATAGAATTTATTTATGTTTACCATGATATTAAAAGCCCCGGCACAGCAACTGTACCGGGACTTCTAAGTATAATTTTTTGTCAGAATGTGTTGAGTTTACACTACCGTTTATTTTTAAAAAAGAGTATTGTTTTTTTTCTCGATAACTAGTCTGACTGTTAATCCTACAAATTTACTTTTCCATTCAATAAAATCCCAAGTGAATGCATCATGGCATTGAATGTTATTATCTAATATCACTTTAGCTTCTTGATGTAATTCTTTCGGTATTAACCCAAGAAGACGTTCCTTCATTTCCTCTACATTATCAGCCATTAATTCTACACCCCAAATTGTTTGAAGAGCAACCAAAGGATCGTGTCCCAATTTTAGTTTTCTTCTCAATACTTCTAAAAGCATATTACCATTTCCTGCACAGGGATCACACCATGTTTTGTTTTCTTCCCATGCTTCATCCGGAAATTCATCAAGCATCATATTGACTACCCAAGGTGGAGTAAAAATTTCACCATTTTCTTTACGTAGTTTCTCTCTTTCAGACAAAACTCCTTTTCTCATAAATTATACCTTTCAAATAAATTTAAGTGAATTTTTAATGACCTTTTTCAAGAATGAATAGATTTACACTATCTTTGCTATTTCTCTTCTCAGTTTTCATCTCAACTTTACCAAACTGTTGAAGAATGGATAATATATCTGGTAATTGAATAATACCCGATGCATCATAAGTAAGCATGATAAATTTCGCTTTGGTATTTTCTATCAGGTCACTTAAAGCCAAGATCGAATTCTTCCTATTATTATAAGTCGACCTGTTCCAATCTAATGGCACTCCTGCACCTTTTGTGATTTTAACTGGTCTTTCGTACTTAGCAATGAGATTGTACATGAAGTAATTTTCACCATAAGCATACTCGTCATATGGTGGATCAAAATATGCTAAGTCAACTTCTGGTAACTCTTTCACAAGTTCATTAATCTCTCGGCAATAGATTTCCGATTCACAATTGAAGTCAGAGAGAACAGGTGTTTCAAGTATAATTCTTTGAAAAATCTTACTAATCAATTTTGGTGTGTTACCTCCCCATTGACCTTTATTTGAAGGTGTATCCTTGTAGAAAGCTCTGAACACATTTTGAACATTTACTCTACCTGATAATGCAGAGAGTAATGGGGCAATAAATAGTGGTCTTAATGTTGGTTCTACCAGAATATCAATGTCTCCTCTAATGTTATCAATGATCTTTGCATTTTCATTTGTGAAGAATGCACGTTCACCGACCTGAATATCATGAGTATTCTTAGGTGCATATAGTTCTTCAATAAATCCAGTCTCATGTTCCTGAATGCTCATGGAATTTAATTGAATAACTAAGTCTTCAAGATGGCTTCTTTTAAAAGTATTTTTGTTAGTAAGATAACAGTGATTGATTATCTTTGAATAATACTCAAGGTCATTCGAATAGAGCGTACTACTGTGCTTTTTCATTAACCTGCTTACTATACCTGTACCTGAGAAACCGTCTAAAATTGTGAGTTTATTTTTATTGAGTTTCTTTTTTATAGATTCTACCTCAACATCAATGAAATTCAATAATGATTTCTTTCTTCCTGAATACATGATAACTTGATTGTTCAGATAGTCTCTGTTTTCCGATTCAGCAAACTGACGATCATCTTCGTCGTCAAAATCGAATAATACTGCGGTTTTCATAATGCAATCCTTATTAGTATTTATAATTGTTATTTTGTGTATAAAAAATTATTATTAGCTATGATAAAGAATAAGGTTTTATCTTCTTTTTTGATTCCCAAAGAACCTCTATTTCTCAAAAAATATTTAAGAGATTTGGCTTCGTAAATAACATTTAGTTGATCACCGGGTTTAATAAATTGAATTACCTTTTCTTTATATTGATAACTTTTATCAACAAGAAATTCATATTCTGCTTTTACATCAAATATTGAAAGTATCTGATCTATATCTTTGCTCCTGTCTATACCAGATATTTGAATTGGAATTATTCTATTGACTTTCTTATTAAACATTTTTAAACCGATTATGATACCTGCTGTCGTAACACCACTACCACATGGAATTATTAAATTGTCAAGTTCATCGGGCAAATTTTCGATTTGATTTGATACAGATTTTATAAGAGTCTCTTTGTGATTTTCAAGATTAATACCGAAATGAACAAGAGTAAAACCAGTTTCAGATGCTATTTTTTCTGCCTTTGCTTTAAGTACAGTATTGTAGCCTATTCCAGCTATATTTCTGATTTCAGCTTTATATTTTTTCGATAGAATCAAAGCCTTGTGATTATTAATAAATGAACCTTTAATATTATCACGTTCGTTGACACCGACACAAATAATACATGGTATCTTATTATCAAAGCACACTTTAGCAACAATTATACTCTGTGGTGAAAATACTGATGAGTATGTTATCAAGCCAATTGGTGGTTGATTACTATTTTTCAATTCATCATATAACAATTTCATTTGCCTGATTTTTGAACCTGATAATTGAATGTCATAGTATGGGCTATAGTAATCATCACGTTTATAATAAATGCCATTGATAAGTTCAACAGGTGTTAGTTCTAGATCATTTTTAATTTTCATCTTTCACCAAACTTTCTGTCAGAACTGTTTTTAATGCTGGCTTTTCCATTACAAATATTGGTTCATATTTTCTTAAACCACCATTAATTTTAACAGTATTCTTGGTTGATTCATTACCAGGAAAAATACCTTGAATCATATAGTAAATGTCAATCACTTTAAAGCCAGTTTTTTTTGCTAACTTTACTGCATCATTTTCTAAAGGATAAAAGGAACCATCACCCTTGTTCGTATTTACATCTGCGATGTTTAAATAGAACTTTCCTCCTGGTTTCAAAAGATTAAATGTATTCTGAATCATTCCTTTTAAAAAGCCGTCTCTCCATTGATCATAAGTTGTATATAAGTTTGCACTTTGGTTTGCATCTTTTGAATATACTTCACGATTGAAATATGGAGGACTTGTAAAAGCCATGTCAAACTTATTTGTAAGATTTACAAAAACAGGATCTGTTAGCATTTTCTCTGCGGGTACGAAACTTCTATAAAGTTTAAAATCTTTGCTAATTCTGGAATTGATATAATGATTCCAGAATTTGACAATCATTTCAAATCGCCCTGCTGTTTCTTGATTAACATCAGTGCCATAATACCTAACTTTTATATTTTCCAATAAAGGATTACAAAAAGCAGCCAACAAACCTGTCATTCTACCCGACCAACCTTGACAGGGATCTAATATCCACAACTCTTCATTATCAAAATCTTCTTCAATAAAAAGTGAGTAAATTAATCTGGCTAATGTTGATGGAAAATTAAATGCTGGTTGAAATCGGTTTACGATACGTAAACTACTGCTCAATAAGAATTGTGTAACTCTTATTTTTCCTTGTGATTTTTCTCCCATTTTATGTCTGTCTATTTCAAAAATATCACGTAAATTTTGATGAAAGTATTTAGGTATTCGTAACATATCCATCAAACTTTTTCCGTTAATTTTGGTGTCCATCATTTCAGGAAACCATTGATTGCTGACATTGTAATGACCATGTGTGAGATATTTACTTCCACTATGAATATGAATATCTTTATATATATCATAATTTATCAATTCATGTATATCTCTAACAATTTCATTAGTATCTTTATTTGAGATAAAAACTCCATGATTGTGATTCTGAGCTAAATCAAGTAGATATAGTCTAAGTTTTTCAATCCACTCTGTTTGTTGTGAATAGCTCATTTTGTTGAATTCTGCATGCATTATATCTAATTCTGCTGGAACAAGAATTACGCTTTGATATATTGGAGCAAAAACTGATTCAGTTACTGAACTAGGAAATAATTCTTGAATTTTATTCTTTTTCAATTTTTAACCTTCTCTATTAATTTTGTAAAAAAAGTGAACGAAAAAGGGCTTGTCAGAGCAAGCCCTTAATATTAAATTATAAGATTGTTTTTAGCATTATTAGCGCATTAGATTTTGTACTATTAAAGAAAATGTAATCTTCAGAAACTTTTACATGGTAACTCTCTGTACCAAGACACTCTAGATATTTGCTGTCGATTGTAACAAGTTTTTCTTCCGGATTTTGAATTTCTATGCCTTCATTAAGAATAAGCAAGAAATCGTCATCAGTAAAAATTACATTGTAACCATACTCTTCCTTGGTCAAATATATTTTTAGGATGTTATCATCACACTCTTTGATCTTTCTTTTTATCTTTGGCTGAAGAGTGAAACTGAATAAAAAATCAACTTTGCTAATGAAATCTGATTTGTTCATTCTCAAAACTTTTTTATAATCATCAAGTTTATTGCAATCCATATTAATAGTTAATACATCAGTTTTGCTATTTGATAATTTCATTGTAATCTTATCAGAATGAGAATAATCATCAATGGTTTCATATTCTAAGTTTAATTCGCACTTAGAATAATCAGTATGCAATTTTAAATATCCTACCAAATTATCATAGTTAAAAACCACTGTCAGATATCCCGGGATAATTTCATTATCCTTTTTTCCGAAGTAATCTGAAAATTTATACTCTGATAATTTTAAACAATTACCATATTGGTCTTTTGACTTGATTAAAAATATCTTATCTGATATAAACTCGAACAATATTGTTAAGCCGTCAGCTTTAAAAGTCTTTACAATTGTAAAAAACTCTTTAAGGTTTAATGTTTTAAATTTTAAGTTAGCCATTTGATCCCTCGCTTTGCCTATTATGTTCGAGATGACTACTTTGGTAGGAATCTAATAGTTCTGCTAAAAACTCATCAACTGATTTATGCTGAACAGCAGCCAAATCAATAATACGATTACGAACTTTTGGACTTATTGGTAAATTTTGAACTGTTAGTTGTTCGACTTTTTCTGCTAACTCTCCAGCAACACTTGCTTCTGTGATTTCAGATATATCATCAGATGTCTTTGAAGAATGTTCTTCATCATCTATACTACTCTCAGCATCATCTGACTTGATGTTTTGTTCCTTAACCCTTTTGAGAGTTGCATCAATATCATCAAGTGAAATTTCACCATTAATGAATTGCTCAAATGAATCATTGTCATTATCCTGAATTTCGAGCAGTTTACTTGCTTGCTCAAAAGTAACAGTGTTGGTTTTAATCATTCTGTAAAGAGTATTATCTTTGGTCAAATACTTTTTATATTTGTTGATGTCATCAACCAGAACAACTTTATTCACCAAATCTGAATAAAATTCCGGGTTCTCTTGTTTGAACTTTATTATCTTATCTGCATCGGTAAATTCAAACACACCAGAATATAGTAAAGCATATAACTCTGGGTGTTTCGTGTCATAAGTAGTTGCCTTGGATATATATCCTATACTTGAATGATAGAATCTGGCGGCTTCAGCACGTGAATCGTACTTTTGATTTTTGGCACCCTTTACGTTTTGTTTTATACCTTGAATACCTCCCACTTTCCTGAAATTGTCAAGTTTTTTATAAGCCCAGATACCGCGTTGAGTGCTGTTTTTTTCTGCCCTGAAGAATTCGATTTCTTCTAATAAAGCAGGTATTTCATCTACCTTTCCTGCCCATTTTTGAACCTTAACTTCATAGCCCATCTCAATGGCTTTTTGATATTGATAAACGTTACTAAGAAGGCGATTTCCAAAGACTAAAGCTGGATCAAGCATTTTTTTGGTTTTTGCCATATTTAGATCCACCGATGTTCTTTCGGCTTCGTTCATTGATGGGTAATCTTGAAGGTCAGGATGTGGTGTATAAAATTCTACAACCCCACTGTTTTCCGGCGTCAAATTTGACGCCGAATTATCTTCAGAAGTTATATCAGGTATTATGATAATTGCCATTTCCTGACTCATCTCTGTGTGGGATTCGGTAGCTACGTGTCCGTTTACTAAGTCTGTGTAATCATTATCAGACTCAATAGTAGCAGGAACATTATCAGAAATATCTTCTAATAAGCTAGTAGTATCTTCACAGGCACCTTGAATTGTTTCTTCTGATGGTTTGACGTAATCAACTGATGCTTCTGAAAATACATTACCGATAGCTTGCATAGTAGATTCTACATAAGTCGATTGCTGCTGAGTGGCTGGATCTGAATTAACTGTATTGCATACAACTGTTGCTTCAATAGCTGTTGTAAGTTGATTGGATTCTGTCGTTACTTCTGAATTTTCATCAGAAATTATTGAATTATTAACTGTGTTTTTCATAAATAAATTTCCTATTAAATGTTTAAAATTTTTATTCTTGAGTACATTTTCTGGCTTTGTAATTAAATTTGCATCTTTAACCACTTCTTCCTAAATTATAATATCAGTTAACTTATTTTGGAATAATCTGGTTTCAGCATTTTTGCAAATTTGACATAGCTCGGACATTACAACCTGAAAAGGTCGTTGATTAAAAAATGAGTGATATTTTTTCATTTTGAGAATGCCATGTGCACCTGGCAAACTACTGTTTTTGGTTTTACCTCCTTTTTATTAATTTGAATAATTAGATATTACTAAGCATGTACATTGTTTCTGCTTCAGCTTGGAGTATATCCTTTGATTTATAATAGTGCTTTTGATTCATAATGAAATTCTTGATATCTTCTAATTTAAAATACAACTGTTTACCTGTTGGCTTAAAATAAGCGATAATTCCCTTATTGGTATATGTGTATAATGTCGATTTACTTAACCCTGTCAAAAAACAGACATCATCGAGAGTCAGGAAAGGTTTGTTAACTGAAATAACCATCTTACGTATTTCTTCAGATTTTGCCTCATATCTCTCATCAGCTATGGATTCCATAAAGCTTCTCATTACTGTTAATATTTCTGATTGTTCCTGTTTCACTTTAATGTCTCACTCGAATTAAATTATATTGTCTCGATCTTACAATACAAATTTCTGAAGAAATGTTTTCAAATAATAGTGAATTCAATAGTCTAGGTCTGCAAGTATTGCATTTCTGAGTGTTCTTTTGCAAAATTTGCAAAAGCATTTATTTATTTTATTTAGGTTTTTAAATAAATACTTGGGATTAGCTTTGGGACTATAGTGAAAGATAAAATGCGGAGTAAATTGGTTAATTATTCTGGTATTATTCTATATCGATTTGCTTAGTAATATAATTTTGAATGAGTGAAACTATTACTGGAGAATTAGCAATCACTGTCTGATGCTCGCTGTCAATCAAAATTATCAGATCCATTTTTAAAAGATCATTATATGCATTGTAAATTGTTCTCTCTGCAGCACCGAATTGTTTTGCAATGTCTTTTTTATCCGAAAAATTAAATAATTTCCCTTGTAAATTATTTTCCAAAATATAAGTTAAAATAATGTATTGCATTGCTGACAAACTATCCAGCAGGAAAGGTAGTAACGGTATTCTAATATTAATTGTTTCATTCAAAATTTGAAATCCTTTTATAAAGTTATTTAAGATTACATTTTGAGATTTATCAGTGTCTCTCTTTATTAAATCAGACTTTTCCATGGATATTCCCAATGTCGAAATTAGATTATTATAGTCGTAGTCAAATTTTTTAGGTTTTATCTCAGTTAATTTCTGAACTAATTCTTTTTTCAATTCATCTGTTAAATTCATTTCGTTTTCCTTAATAAAATTGGATTGATATGATTTAATACTTTTTGTTGCGTTTGAAGTTAACTCATCGGTAATTTTATCCAAAAGTAAATCTACAATTGAAGCTTTAATACTATCATCAATATCGTAATATCCCAACTCCTTTTGAATTATTTCTTTATTCGCTTCTGTAATCTCGGATAATAAATTATAATGTTCTGTGGAGGTAGCATTTATTTTACGTTTTACTCTGTCTATGTTCGTTATATCTGCTTCTGAATTCGAGGGTAATTTTTCATTCCAATAGTTATTTAAACTATTACCAATTTTTAATAAATTTGGCTTTATTTTGATAAATATCAAATCCGCCACAAATACAGCATTATAATTTGATGTATCGGGATTTATCTCTGTTTCATGGCATCCAAGAATTTGAGCTACACTGTTTAATAAGACTTGGTGAAGTCGAGGTGGAATTTTATTGAAATAATTTTGATAAAAATTTTTAAAAAGAAATTTCTTAAAGTCTATTGTTTGTTCATCATCAAGATAAGGCAAATACAGATATTCTTCATAATTATCATTTATTTTTTCTAAAACCATTTTCGAAAGGTTCATTATCATATTAGAATCAATATTTTCTTCCGCAGCCTCTGATAAACTGTTAAAATTTCTTTCAAATTCTTTTGATAGAGTATAAGATATATCATCAATGGCTTCAATTATTGAATTTTTATTTTTAGGCTTTAATATTTTATTCAAATCCGAAATAATTGAATTAAAAGTTGAAGTCTTCAGAAGTGAAATAAATTTATCCAGTATCTTAAATTTAAAAATTTCTTTTTGAACATCGTATTTAAAAATTCCTTCAATGTCTGTTTCTATTTCAATAGACATGGTGGTGAAAATTTGTTTTATTTCTTTAATTACCTTCTGAGTTAAACTTTTTTTATTTAAATTTCCTATTTCTCTGCCATACTTATGCATCAGAGATTCTTCAATACTTTTTTTCAAGATTAATTCATTGATTCTTTTTCGATGAACTCTTATTAATTTTACAAGTTCTGCAGGAATCTGTATTTCAGTCCAAATTGAATTGGTAAATATTTTACTAAATGAGGAAGGCACACAATCAATAAGTATATCTTCAAAATTATAAATTGTTTCGACAACACAAAAATCAAAATACTTTGTATCTCTAACAGGTGGGAATGTTTCGAAGAGGTTTTCTTTAAATGATGTTAGGTAGCTATTAACTATAAATTCTTCTTTATTAGTTGTTTCTGACAAATAATTTTCAGCTACCAATACCAATAATTCGGACAGTCGTTCTTTAATAAAAAAATTCATTGATGATTCACGCAACAATGTCATTGATAATTCAATGTTATTATCATCGGTTTCAATATTTTCGCTTGAAACTAATATAAAATTATTTATAACTATTTTTTCGAAAATATCAGAAAATATTTCCTCAACGATAGAATTCTTATCATTAGAATGGTAGTTCAAAAATTGTCTATAGATATAAGTAATATAAAGTGGATTATTTTTTTGGAAGGGATTTAACTTTTCCAGTTTTTTAACAGAGAATAAATGAAAATCATCAATAAAAATTTTAATTTCTCTTACTGATTGTTCGTTAAAAGATTTGTCATAAAAAGATAGGTAACTTTCTCCGAACTTACGGATTGCTAATTCAACTACAACATCTAAATTAATTAAATGAATATCTTCCATGTTTTCTTATTTTAAAAAAAATAAAAATAACTGATTATTTAATAATATCATAAATATAATTGTTTGCATGAATGTTTATTTTTAAAATTCTAACGTCCCTTGATAGTGTGTTCAGAACTACGCTTTTTTGAAACTATTTCAGATTTGTACGTGGGGTGTACGTGGACATATAAATTAGGGTATGCTAAAAGCTAAAATAAGACAGTCGTAACTGTCTTATTTTTTAAGTAAGTGCCCGGAACAAGACTTGAACTTGCACGAGGTTGCCCTCACTACACCCTGAATGTAGCGCGTCTGCCAATTTCGCCATCCGGGCTTGATGATAGTCTGCAAATTTACGAATAAATTTGATTTTAACAATGCTGTAAGCACAAAAAGAAATGCCACCCGCTCTGTACAGGTGGCAATTCTTAAATTATCGTTCGATTAACGAGCTATTACGACTGGCACTCTTATTGATGAGTTCCCTGTTTCAATACTCATCAGATAGATTCCTGTTCCTAATTCATTTAGCTGAATTGTGACAATTCCATTTGAAAGATTATAGGCTGGCTGTACCCTGAATGCTCCTGATAAATCAATTAATTCGACTGAAGTTACATTTGAATTCTCTGCGAGCTGCACATTGACCACATCATTTGCTGGATTAGGATAGACAGAAACTCCTATTGTTATAATATCGTTGACACTGGCTTCAACTTGAGCAAGCAAGAGAACATCAGCTGTAACATCGCGGTTTGCTTTATAATCAGTAGTTACGTTGGTTATAGAAGGATCATATCCGACTTTATCAGCCAGCAATGTGTTTGTACCTTCGCTCAAACCCTGCATTAAATAATTTCCGTCAGCATCTGCAATTGCGAAATCAATTACTTCACCTGAGCTTGAATATACATAGAGTACTGTTCCGGGGACATAAGTGTCAACTAAATTAGAATTACCATTAGCATTAAATAACTGATGATGACCTTCTTTAACTCTACCTTTGATATGTGCTATACCATGTTCATGTTTTGCAGCATGATTGACAGTAATTGATCCGTTTTCAGCTATGTCGATAACCACAACAGTTGCATCCTTCCAGCTTTTGCTGACAATTTTTCCATCAACAAGGTATCCTGGAATCCAATCTTTGATATCAGGTGCTGAGAAAATTACATAATTTCCATATACAAGATTATCGAGAGTAAAGTTGCCGTTTGCGTCTGAAGTTGCAGTCACTTTATAAATAAATTTCTTATCGCTATTATTTTGAGAATCTATTAAGTACGCAACTACCTGTGAGACCAATCCAATTTTATTTGAATCAAGTACAACACCACTTAATTTACCTTTTTCGCCTGTTTGTACAGAAACTAATCCGAAATTTATATCTGTTCTGTCAGCTGATAAAACCAATGTTGAAGCTTCAAGAACACTTGATACATGATCAAAATATTGTCCATAATATCCCATACCGATTTCAGCAGGTCTTGCAAATGCTGTATAAGTGAAGGCATTAGATAATTCAATAGTATATTTACCATCTTTGTCAGTTCTGACTGAAAGATTTCTATTATCAATTCCATTCCCATTATTGCCATTTGGAGTGAATCCAACTACTGCGAGCAATGGAGCATTAGTTGCTGCATCAATAACGGTACCCGAGACTTTGTATTTAACTGGTTCTACTTTCTTTGTTACTGCGAAATTGAACTCGTTTGTTGTGTTGCAAGCAACTGTAATTGTGGTAGCTGCTTTAATATCGTTTGTATTCTCCCAATATTCTCTTAAGAAAGACGGACCGTCAACCATAAGTATATAATTACCCGCAGGAACGTCTAATGAATAAGAACCATCCTGAGCAATTTTTGCATCAAATTTTGGATAATCTTTATTGCTGTTATTAACAACCCATGCTTTTACAAAACCAGCTGTTACAGGTGTAGTGTCATCAAATTTAATTGTACCACTAATTTTAGAGCAAGGTACTGGATGCTTATCATCTGTTCTTTTAATAACTGTTAGATTGATTTCAGTTTTCGTACTACAAGCTACAGAAATAACAATAGCATCTTTTAATTCGTTAGTATTTTCCCAGTATTTTCTAAAAAACGTACTTCCTTCGGCCATAACTATATAATCGCCAGTTGGAACATCTATTGAATAAGTGCCATCAACACCAATTTTTGCTTCGAAAAGAATACGTTGTGGTACCTTATTTAAAACTAACCAAATCTTAATTTCTCCTTCGGTTGCAGTGGTACCATCTTCAAATTTGATAACACCATTGATTTTTGCACAAGCTACAGGTGGCTTTCCGTCATCACTATTGACAACAGTTATTCTCAATGGCTGAATTGCAAATATATTTGGTGATTCTACAGAATATGCTTTTACCTTGAATTCAAAAACACCAAGTGTTGTTGGTGTCCATGAGACTAAACCTGTTGACTGATCAATTGTCAAGCCATCAGGAACTGTACCATCAAATGCATAATTAATTGTTGTTTGAAAGTTAGCTTCAGCTTTCAACTGATACTGCCATACAGTATCAGTTATTGCTTTTCCGTCATGTTCAGGTTTTGAAACGATGTTAATCATTTGTTGGTTGTTGCCTTCTACTGTCAGATATACAAAATTGCTAGGATCACTTTCAAGAAAAGCACCATTTTGTTTTAGACCAGAAGTCACAAAGAATGAAGATTGACCTGGTCCAAATGCCATAATAAAACTATATTCAGTGTTGTTATGCTCAGCATTCATTGACCTGATAACTCTGAAATTTGTTTTACTATCGGTTTTGCCTGGTGCCTGATATACCTGAAAAGCGTTAGGTACAGTTCCCTGTTGGGCAACTTTGAATTTTAGAAGAAAAGTTGTTCCATCTTTACCATCAGACATTTTTGTCATCGAAAAATCAGTTGGTGGAAGAGGCTTCTCTTGTTGCGCGATTGCTGTGCTAAGGCATCCAATAAATCCCAACACTGCAATCAATGTCATAATAGTTCTTTTCATATTACCTCCGAAATGATGTTTAAATTTTAGAATAATTTTAAAATTTGTTTTCCTGTGATACAAAAATAGTAATGCTATTACTCCACTTTTTGTTACAAGAATTATTAAATATTTTTTGGGATGTTGGTTAAAATGATTAATTTTCTTATAAAGGCACTCTAATTATGTAAATACACTAAAAATTATTAATTTTGATGTTCTTTAATCTTTGCTGTTTACAAATATTGTTATAATTATGATAGACGAATTTCCAAAAACATATGAACCTAAGGTTGCCGAATCAAAATGGTATGATATATGGCAAAATAACAACATCTACAAAGCTGATAATAAATCAGATAAACCATCATATTCAATCTTGATGCCTCCTCCAAATGTAACAGGTATACTCCATTTTGGCCATGTTTTGAATCATACCTTACAGGATCTCTATATAAGAAGAAAAAGAATGCAGGGTTTTGAAGTTTGCTGGTTTCCAGGTACTGACCATGCAGGTATTGCAACTCAAGCAAGAGTAGAAAAGGAACTTCAATCAAAAAATATTTCGAGACATGATCTAGGAAGAGAAAAGTTTCTAGAACATGTATGGGACTGGAAAGAAAAATATGGTGAAATAATCATCAAACAATTAAAAACATTAGGTATATCCTGTGACTGGTCAAGAACAATTTTTACATTAGATGATCACGCATCAAATGCTGTTAAAGAAGTTTTTATCCAATTGTTTGATGAGGGACTAATTTATAAAGGGAAAAGAATTATAAACTGGTCTCCCCTTTCACAAACAGCTTTGTCCGATGAGGAAGTTGAATTTCGGGAAGTAAACGAACATTTGTACACTATGCGATATAGATTTGTTGATAATCCCAGAGAATATTTGTCAGTTGCAACAGTCAGACCTGAAACAATTTTTGGTGATGTCGCAGTGGCTGTTAATCCAAATGATGAACGATTCAAACATTTAATTGGTCTTAAAGTTATTGTTCCATTGGTTAATAGAGAAATATCAATTATTGCTGATGATTATGCCGATCCAGCATTTGGAACAGGTTGTGTCAAGATTACTCCGGCTCATGATACTAATGACTTTGAAGTTGGTTTACTCCATAATTTACAAATGATAAATTCAATAAACCCAAATGGAACTTTGAATGAGATTACAGGAGAATATAATGGAGTTGACAGGTTTGAAGCAAGGAAAAGCATAATATCAAAGCTAAAAGAATTTGACCTTATAGAAAAAATTGAAGATTATTCACATAATGTAGGCTTCTCGCAACGTGGTGGAGAGCCAGTAGAACCATATCTTTCAGACCAATGGTTTGTTAAAATGCAGCCTCTTGCTCAGAAAGCTTTGAAAGTAGTTATAGATGGTGAAGTAAAGTTTCATCCAAATCATTGGATAAAAACATATGAACATTGGATGACAAATATTCGGGATTGGTGTATATCTCGTCAGTTATGGTGGGGACATCGTATTCCAGTTTACTATACCACAGAAGGTAAATTTGTTGCAGCACATGACGAATCTGAAGCAAGGACTAAAATGGGATTGACAATGGATCATCCCTTAGTGCAAGATAGTGATGTTCTAGATACTTGGTTTTCATCGTGGTTATGGCCCCTTACAACAATGAGATGGATGGAAGATGGTACTAAGGATTCCACCTCCGATATGAAAAAGTTCATGGCTACAGACCTATTGGTTACAGCCCCAGATATTATATTCTTCTGGGTGGCAAGAATGATTATTGCAAATGAGAAATTCATCGATCAAGTTCCTTTTAAAAATGTCTATTTTACAAGTACTATTCGAGATGGTATTGGAAGAAAACTGTCCAAATCACTTGGTAATTCTCCTGATCCGCTTGAAATAATAAAAAAATACGGCGCTGATGCAGTTCGATTCACTATGCTTTATCTTTCACCTCTTGGCCAAGATGTTAAGATGGATGTCGATGTTACGGCTCAAGACATACCTTCAATGGAAATAGGCCGAAACTTCGCAAATAAAATTTGGAATGCTGGTAGATTCTTATTGATGAAAAAATCAGAATTGACAACTATTGATGACAACTCACTTGATATTCTATCAACAGCAGATAAATGGATTTTATCAAGATTCAATACAACAATTGACGAAATCGACAAAGCTTTGAATGATTTTAAAGTTAATGATTATTCTAAGATTTTATACGATTTTATCTGGAGAGATTTCTGTGATTGGTACGTAGAAATTTTTAAAATTCAGTTCTACGATTCCGATAATGATGCCTATAAATCAAGATTAGTAAATTTTGCATTAAAAATTTATGATGATATTTTAAAGCTGATTCATCCAATAATGCCATTCATATCAGAAGAAATATACCATCTGACAAATAAAGTTAGCGATGTTGTTAGTATAAGCCAGTTGGATTATCCAATTGCAGATAAAAGTATGATTGATTCTGATATTGAAAGTAGTATATCGTTATTCCAAAAACTTATTGAAGAAATTCGCAAATTAAGATCTGAACTTAATATTAATCACTCGGTTAAAATTCCATTAATCATTGCTACTCAAAATGAAAGCTTACTGGTTCTTCTAAACGAATTAAAAAAAGTTATTTCAAATTTTGCCAGAGCTTCAAATTTAGATATAATTACTAATTATACAAAAGGAGAAAATACAATAGCTTCAGTTGTAAGAGACATTGAAATTTATTTGATACTTGAAGGAAATGTCGATACAGCTAAGGAAAAAGAGCGATTACTTAAAGAAATCGAGAGATTTGAAAGGAACATCAAAGGCTCCGAGGCTAAGCTAAGCAATTCGAATTTTGTAGATAAGGCTCCTCCGAGTGTTATAGCTTATGAGAAGGAAAAACTTGAAAGTATGAAAGAAACATTAATTAAAAATAAAACAAATCTTGAAAGTTTGAATTAGAATTATTATTTTTAAACAAAAATTTACAATTCAATTGAGATAATTATGATACCAAATTTCCAAAAAATTCTATTACCCGAAATTGATAATCTGTCAGATATCAACATTTATATTGCAAATGGTGGCTATGAGGGATACAAAAGAGCGATTTCTTTATCCCCTGATGGAGTGACAAATGAAGTGAAAAAATCGGGTTTAAGAGGACGCGGTGGAGCATGTTTTCCTACCGGATTAAAATGGTCATTTATGCCTAAAGGAACTGATAAACCTAAGTATTTAGCTGTCAATGGCGACGAATCAGAGCCTGGTTCATTTAAAGATCGACAAATCTTTGAACATAACCCACAACAGCTAATTGAAGGTATTATGATTGCTGGTTATGCCATGAATATTAAAGCTGCATACATTTACATTCGAGGCGAATACCACAAATGGGTCGACCTCATGCAGAAAGCTATTGATGAAGCCTACGAAAAAGGTTTTATCGGATCAAATATGGCTAAAACATTTGGGAATGATTATTCTATTGATATTTATCTTCATAAGGGAGCCGGAGCTTATGTATGTGGTGAAGAAACTGCTCTAATGTCTTCATTAGAGGGAGATCGCGGATACCCCAGGGTAAAACCACCATTCCCTGCTCAAAAAGGCTTGTGGGGCATGCCAACTACTGTAAACAACATAGAGACCATTGCAACAGTACCACAGATTTTCAGAATAGGTGCAGAAAATTATTCGAAAATTGGAGCATCCAAACATCCAGGAACTCTCCTTTTTGGTGTTTCGGGTCATATAAATAAACCTGGTGTTTATGAGCTTCCTACTGGAACTCTCTTGACTGATATCATTTATGATGTTTGTGGTGGAATTCCAGGAAATAAAAAAATTAAGGCTGTTATACCAGGCGGATCATCAATGCCTCCCTTAAGGGGCGATGAAATTGATGGTATAATGATGGACGAAGAATCATTGAAACCTTTTGGCACTCATATCGGCACAGGTGGTATAATGGTTATGGATGAAGATACAGACTTAGTCAAATTGACTTTAAGAATTGCACATTTTTACCATCATGAATCTTGCGGGCAGTGTACTCCTTGCCGCGAAGGCTGTGGTTGGCTTGAAAAAATTCTAAAAAGAATTTATAATGGTGAGGCTAGTTCTCGAGATCTGGATTTATTAGTATCAGTTTCGAATAATATCGAAGGCAATACTATCTGCGCTCTTGGAGACGCTGCTGCATGGCCTGTTAGAGGTTTTGTAACCAAATTCAGGTCTGAGTTTGAAAAACATGTCAAGCAATCAAGAACCTTTGTCCCTCAAAATGTTGTTCATGGAAAACTTAATACAAGAAACATGTTGGTTGAAAATATTTAATTTCAGGGATTATCAACATACTTCATTGTTATTCAAATATTGAAATTATGATAAAGTAAATTAGAAAAAAACTCATCAGTAAATTGGCTTATTGATGAGTTTTTCAATTTGAATTGTATTTTAAAGAAACTTTAGGCGTAAAGTAATTTTTATAATTCAATACGGCTTTATCATCTTGAATTATTTCAATTGTGAATAATCTAGAAATTGTATCTATACAGGATTTTTCATTTCGTTAAGAATTAAAATTAGTCTGTATTGTCTAAATCACCTAATGATTTGTGATCTTCTTCTGTAAGAATTTTGCGAAGATCAAGAAGAATCAACAATCTGTCTTCAAGTTTTCCTATAGCAGTAATGTATTCTGAATCGATTCCAGCTACCATTGGAGGTGGTGGTTCAGTTATACTTTTATTTATTCGAATAACTTCGCTGACGGCGTCGACCACAAAACCTATGACTTTTAATTCTATCTCAACTATTACAATTCTTGTATCTTTATCAAATTCCTTTGTAGCCATTCCCAATCTATTGCGCATATCAATTATGGGGATTACTTTTCCTCTTAAATTAATTACTCCAAGAACATAATCAGGTGTGTTTGGAACTCTGGTAACTTGTACCATACGGTTAATTTCCTGAACTTTCAGGATATCAACTCCAAACTCTTCGTCCCCAATATTAAAACTGACTAGCTGTAATAATTCATCTGAAACAAGATTTTCAGACGTTTTGATTTTATCGATGCTCATTAGAACCTCAGAATATGTTATAAAATCTGATTGAAAATATTTGTATGTGTTGCATATAATCGTCAATTTTTAAGAAAAATTTAACTAAATTTATTTTTTCTTTTCTTAAAATAAATATAAAAGGTCAATTATGCTGTATGAATCTGGCAATAATGCAACAATTATAACATATAATGGGATAACCCCCAAATTGCATCCATCTGCGTTCACATGTTATGGAGTAAGAATTATAGGTGATGTAGAAATAGATGAAGATTGCTCAATATGGTATAACACAGTTATACGCGGTGATGTGCATTTCATCAAAATCGGTAAAAGAACAAATATACAAGATATGTCAATGCTTCACGTAACGAATGATTTTTATCCTTTGATCATAGGTAATGACGTTTCCGTTGGGCATTCAGTTACGTTACACGGCTGTACTCTTCAGGATTCGTGTCTTATTGGAATTGGTGCAATTTGCCTGGATGGTTCCATAATTGAAACCAATTCGGTAGTCGCTGCCGGATCACTAGTAAAAGAAAATTTTGTTGTACCATCTGGAACACTTGTTGCTGGAGTTCCAGCCAAAATCATTAAGGAATTTTATCCGGAAGAACTAAATAAATTCACTGGAATAGCGGGTAAGTATCTGAAATATATTAATGATTATAGGTCACAGTTAAAATAATCCTGAGATATTATTCTTAATATTTTGCTTAATAGCCAATTAGCAACCAATTAGCCAGTTCTAATTATGTTATCAACATGTTGTTAACAAATGATGGAAATCTTTTCTTCATTATTCATCAAAATTGTTACAACTATCAAAAAGGTTCAATAAATATTATTGGACTGACTTGATTCAGTATTTAGCTTTATAAGAGATATTATTCTTTAGGTTGAAACTTCATTACTTCCTCATAAACAGCATCTACTATTTCATCTTCTTTTACTTTTCTAATTATTTCGCCATTCAAATACAAAATCCCGCTATTCTTACCAGCAGCAATTCCAATATCTGATTCTCTGGCTTCGCCAGGACCATTGACAGCACAACCAAGCACGGATATCTTAACTGGTTTCTTGATATTCTTAAGTCTATTTTCAAGTTTTTCAGTTATTTTAAAAAGGTCTACCTCTACCCTACCGCATGTTGGACAGGAGATAATTTCGACAGTTCGCTGTGATAAACCAAGAGTTCTAAGAATTTCCTTACCAACCTCGATCTCCTTTTCTGGTTCATCAGTTAACGATACTCGTATTGTATCTCCGATACCTTCGGCTAACAGAGTACCTATACCAACTGCTGATTTAATAGTACCTACCCCTGCTCTTCCGGCTTCGGTTACTCCAAGATGAAGAGGAAAATCAGTTCGCTCAGAAAGAAGTCTGTAAGCATTGATCATCAAATTGACATTGGTTGATTTTACTGAAATAATTAGATCTTCAAAGTTGAATTCAGAAGCAAAACCTACGTGTCGCATTGCACTTTCATATAGAGCTTCAGCCGTAGGATATTTATATTTTTCAAGAATATCTTTTTCTAATGAACCGGAATTGACGCCAATTCTAATTGGTATCCCCTTATCTTTTGCCAACATTAATACTTCTCTGATTCTATCTTTATTGCCGATATTACCAGGATTAATCCTAACCTTTGCTACCCCTGCTTCAAGTGATTTCAAAGCAAATATATGATTAAAATGAATATCAGCAACGATTGGTAGAGTAACACCTTTGACAATTTCCTTTATTGCATCTGCCGCTTCTGCATCATTAACCGTTACTCGAACAATATCGGCACCTGCTTCCTGACATCTCAATATTTGCTTGACTGTAGCTTCAACATCTGAAGTTTTAGTTTTACTCATTGTTTGAACAGATATAGGTGAATCGCCGCCAATTGGAATATTGCCAATAAATAGCTTTCTTGTCTTTCTTCTTGAAAATTTATTTTCTGTACTCATATTCATCTCTTATATCTAAACTTTTTATTTTAATTTCTGACTAATTTCAAATAGTATCTTTTTCTCTTTATCGGTTAGATTTTGGTAACCGGAAGCTGATATTTTATCAAGAATTGAGTCAATAACCTCTTGAGAAATATTCTCACCATCAACATGGAATTTGTAGGTAGGTGCTGGAGACGAATAGGTTTTGGCAGGCTTATTAGCTTCCCAAATACCATGAACATTTTGTTCATTAAAAGCGTTAGCTAACGGCTGTTTTCGTTTGAAAAGTTTATTGAAAAACGCAAATAAACCAACCTTATCACCGAATTTGAAAAGCAAGAATCCAGTAGCTGCTCCACCTAAATGTGCAAAATGAGCAACATTACCGTCAGATGTCATTCCCATAAGCAATGCTAAACCGATGTAAATGAGAACAAAGAATTTTGCAGGAATAGGAATAAAAAAAGGAAACATAAAAATTGGTCGGTCGGGAAATGTCATACCAAATCCTATTAGGATACCATAAATGGCACCACTGGCACCAATAGTGGAGGCTGATGAACCTGTTAGTGATGAAAATAGCATTTGAGTTAAACCAGCACCAATACCACTAATTATATAAAACAATGTGAATTTCTTTGAGCCCCATAGATGTTCTAGTTCAACTCCAAACATCCAAAGTGCAAACAAATTGAAGAAGATATGTACGATACCACCGGTATCGTGAATAAATTGATAGGTGATTAATTGCCAAATATAGAATCTACCTGTTTCAATTGGAGATAAAGCGAAATAATAATTGAATATTCTATCCAGACTAATTGAATCAATAGTATAGAATCTTAAAATGAAGATTTCAAGTAAAAATATTACAACATTAATGATTACCAGAGCTTTTATTACTGGCGGGAACATTGTGAATCGTCCGAATCGGTTCATTTATCTAATACCCATTAGTCATTTTTAAAGGGTGCTAGACGAATAGCATTCAAATATTGTGCAATGTTGAATAAATAGACATTTCTAGTTCAAGGAAACAAAGATACTCTTTTTGAGCTTTTCCATGTGATAATATGTACGAATGAATTCATACCACCAAAAGTTAAATTCATCCCAACATGCTTCAAATTCAAAAATACTAATCTTTGAATTACTCCAACATTTATTCACTTTACGAATTGAAACTAAAAGTTCACGCTTTATAACCTGAGGGTCACCTTGAGCGCTAAACATGTTTGGGAGAGTTTCAACTACTTTTTCCACAAAATCGAAAATAGTTTTTACTGAATAATTAACAGAATCACTCAAGTCATTTTTATCTTCAATCAATGGAATTAGGTCGTTAATGTAATTAACAATTAACTTGAGCAATTTAAAATGTGATTCATATTCAATTTTAGCATTCATTTTTTAATCCGAGCTATTTTTTATACATCTCCTCCGAAAAGGAGATGTTAATTTAATATATCAATTTTACTATTAAGGATTATCGGATGGATTGGAGCAAACTTTAAATTTCAAGGGCAGAAATTCCCGGAAGTTCTTTACCTTCTAAATATTCCAATGAAGCTCCCCCACCTGTTGAAACATGAGAGACTTTCGTGTTTAATTTCATTTGATTTATAGCAGCCACAGAATCTCCACCTCCAACAATAGTAATGGCTCCGGTACTTGTTGCTTGAGCTAATGCCTCTGCAACTGAAAGTGTTCCTTTTGCAAAGTTTGCCATTTCGAAAACGCCCATTGGACCATTCCAAACGATGGTTTTTGATTTTAGAATTTCATTTGTATAAATTTGGATTGTTTCTGGTCCAATATCCATTCCAATTTCGCTAGCTAATATATCCGAACTTTTAGCAATTCTTGTTTCTGCATCGTTATCAAACCTATCAGCAACAACCACATCAACAGGTAATATTAAATTAATATTCTTCTTGGCTGCTTTGTCAAGTATCTCCTTAGCTAAAATAATTTTGTCTTCCTCCAAAAGAGATTTTCCAATCTCAAATCCCATAGCTTTGAAGAATGTGAACATCATACCACCACCGACAAGGATAGTATCACATTTGTCGAGAAGATTAGTAATAACATCAATTTTTCCCGAAATTTTTGCACCTCCCAGAATTGCTAAAAATGGCTTCTTAGGATTGGCGACTGCTTTACCCAGATAATTTATTTCGGCTTCGAGAAGATAACCGGCATATTTTTCCTGGAAAAATGAGGCAACTGCAAATGTACTTGCATGAGCTCTGTGCGCAGTTCCAAAAGCATCATTTATATAAACATCTCCGAGGAATGCTAGTTTTTCCGCAAAAATCATATCATTTTTTTCTTCTTCTTTGTAAAATCTAAGATTTTCAAGAAGAATAATATCACCCATATTTGAATCCTTGATACATTTTCGAGGAATTTCTCCAATACAATCCTTAGCAAAAATAACATTATAGCCAAAGACATTTGTTAAATAATCCGCAACTGGTTTCAATGAATATTTCAGATTCTTTTCACCTTTAGGTCTTCCCAAATGTGACATTAAAATTGGTAATCCACCATCATCAATTACTTTGTCAATGGTCTTTAATGATTCTCTGATTCTTGTGTCATCTGTTACTTTGCAATTTTCATCAAGAGGAACATTGAAATCAACTCTTATAAGAACATTCTTATTTGTAAATAGTGCTTCATCTAAATATTTAATCATTTTATCACCTTAAAAAATTAGAATTAATTTGATAGAAAACCGGCTCTTAGAAATAAGAGCCGGAATTTAATTTTGATTATAAGAATTTTTTGAGATAAATTATCAAATCAACTATTCTGCTAGAATATCCAAATTCATTATCATACCAACCAACTACTTTAACAAGATTGCCTGACACCTGAGTTAAATCGGCATCAAATATGCAGGAATGAGGATTGCCCACAATATCACTTGAAACAATTGGATCTGTACAATACTCAAGAATACCTTTCAAATATGTTTCGGAAGCATCTTTAATGGCATCGTTAATATCAGCTTTCATAACCTCTTTTGATAGTATTGCGGTTAAATCGGTTAATGATCCATCAGGTACCGGTACCCTAACTGCATAGCCATTAAGTTTGCCTTTTAACTCAGGTATAACTAAGCCAACGGCTTTTGCCGCTCCTGTTGATGTTGGGATCATATTTACAGCCGCTGATCTTGCTCTTCTCAAATCAGAATGAGGCAGATCAAGAATTTTCTGGTCATTTGTATATGCGTGAACTGTGGTCATAAAACCTTTTTCCAGTCCAAAATTATCATTCAAAACCTTCGCCATTGGTGCAAGGCAATTGGTTGTGCAGGAAGCGTTTGAAATCGTTTTTTCACTACCATTCAGTATTAAATGATTAACACCTAAAACTATAGTTGCATCTAGTTCATCCTTTGCAGGAGCTGAGAGGATAACTTTCTTTGCTCCATTAGCAATGTGTCTTTCCAAAGCTTCTTTTTTTGTATAAACTCCAGTAGATTCTAAGACAATTTCAGCATCTTTCCAAGGTAAATTTTCTATTACCTTTTCAGCTGTAATCTGAATTGGAATACCATTGACTACTATAGTATTACCCTCTACAATAACATCACCTTGAAATTTACCATGAACAGAATCATATTTTAATAAATGAGCAAGTGTCGGAGCATCGGTTAAGTCATTAATACCGATAAATTCAAATTCTCCTTTTCTTTTAAACGCCTCACGGAATGCTAATCTTCCGATTCTTCCGAATCCATTGATAGCTAACTTGATTGCCATAATATCTACTCCTAATAAAATAATATTTGAAAAATGAACTACTATTTAATCTTTAAACGATATTTTATTTAATATGTTTTTTTTATCTAAATAATCATTTCACTAATCGACATATTTTAAAGATTATTTATAAAAAATTGCATAGAAATTTAATTACCCATAAATTAACAATCTTGATTTTGACATTTATAAAAAAACAAATTGAAATAAGGAGTTACTGAATGGCTTTCGTACCTAATACAGATAATGAACAAAAAGAAATGCTTACCGCAATCGGAGTCTCATCTTTCGAAGAATTAATTACAAATATTCCAGAAGAAATAAGACTAAAAACCCCCCTTGATATGTATAATAGATTATCTGAACTGGAAGTTCTGCAATTATTAGAAAAATATTCTAAAGATAACATTACTTCCTCCTCACATATTTGTTTTATGGGTGGTGGAGCTTATGACCATTTCATTCCATCGGTTATAGGAATGATTACCAGCAGATCTGAGTTCAAAACAGCTTATACACCTTATCAAGCAGAGGTTTCACAAGGTACTTTGCAGGCAATGTATGAATTCCAGTCTATGATTTGTGCATTAACAGGAATGGATGTTTCTAATGCATCACTATACGATGGTGGAACTGCACTAGCTGAAGCATGTTTAATGGCAAATGCTCACAACAGAAATATAGAATTCCTTATTGCAGGCACAATTAATCCTTATAACTATGAAGTTATAAAGACAATGTGTGTTGGCAGAAAGTTTACTTTCAAAACATTCATATCAGATGACGGAACATGTGATCTTGAAGCACTGAAGAATGCAATCAATGAAAAAACATCCGCAGTTATTGTTCAACATCCTAATTTCTATGGTAATCTAGAAGAAGTAGAAGAGATTGAAAAAATTACTCATTCCACAAAAGCACTTCTTATTGCTTCTTCTTGCCCATTCTCGTTAGGACTACTAAAAACTCCTGGTGAGTATAATGCAGATATTGTTGTCGGAGAAGGTCAACCATTGGGTATCCCATTGAGTAATGGCGGACCTTATCTTGGAATATTTGCAACCAAAAATGAATTTGTTAGAAAATTACCCGGACGTTTATCTGGTGTAACACAAGATTCAGAAGGTAGAAGATGTTATGTTCTTACTCTTCAGACACGTGAACAGCAAATCAAAAGAGAGAAGGCAACGTCAAACATCTGTACTAATCAGGGACTGTACATGCTTACAGCAACTGTTTATCTCGAGACGATGGGTAAGCAAGGTATTCAGGAAGTAGCAGAACAATCAAACAAAAAAGCAATATACTTAGCTTCTGAAATATGCAAAATTCCAGGCTTTAGTTTAATGAATAACAAACCATTTTTCAGAGAATTCCTTGTTAATACTTCGGTTGAACCATCAAGAATTGTATCTGAGGGTTACAAACTTGGATTCTTGCCGGGTATAGACACTTCTACAATTGATGGATATAATAAGGGATTGTTAGTAGCCGTTACCGAAAAAAGGACAAAAGAAGAAATGGATGAATTTGTCAATTTTTTGAAAAGTGTTAAATAATATGTTAAAATTTTTAAATTCGTTCCTCAATTTTTATTTAAAAAATAAAGGTAGAATTTTAAAATTATCTATTATTATTATTGTTGCTGTGATTTTTTTATTTTCTGAATATGGCTTACTCAAAAGAGTTGATCTTATTCTAACCAAAAAAAACATAACGGGGAAAATATCAATACAGAATTCACTTCGAGATTCATTGAAAAGAAAAATTGATATACTTCAACATGATTCAGTTGAAATTGAAAGAATTGCAAGAGTTCATTATGGAATGACTAAACCTGGTGAGCAAATTTATATTGTTACTGACAAATAGTAAAAATATTATATTTTTTACAATAAAACTGGGGGAAACCCCTTTTTTATTTATGTTAAACTTGAAAAGAAAAAAATAATTATGTATATTGGAATAGATTTAGGCGGGACTAACCTCAAAGCAGGTGTAATCGACAAAGATGGCAATTTAATTTTTCAGCAGAGTCAGGCAACTCATGCCTCAAAAGGTTTAGATTATGTTTTAAATTCATTAAAGAGAACAATTTCAACTATTCTTGAAAAATATCCTGCTATTAAGTCAATAGGTGTCGGAATTCCAGGAATTATTGAGAATGAAGGCACAGTTAAAATATCACCAAATTTACCTGAATGGATCGACATTCCATTAGGTAAATTCCTTCAAAATCTATTCTCTTTACCATGCATTGTAGATAATGATGCTAATGTTGCCGCTATTGCAGAATTAGAGCTTGGTGCCGGAAAATTAGCTAATAATTTTCTGTACGTCACACTTGGAACTGGTGTAGGAGGAGCTATAATACTTGACAGAAAAATTTTCAAGGGCGAAGCCATGGGAGCTGGAGAAATTGGACACATGATTATTGATTTCAATGCTCCTTTAAATAGCAAAATGCCATTCCGAACGGGAGTACTTGAAGAATATGTTGGTAGAAATCAAATAACAGCACTTGGTACTCAATTAATAAAACAATTTCCAGATTCACTTTTACACAAATATGGCCGACCAGACCCATATTTTGTTTCTGAAGCCGCTCAACAAAATGACCCGGCGGCTATCGAGATATTTAAACAGATTGGCTATACCTTAGGCATTGGATTAACTTCAGCTTTAAATTTCCTTGATCTAAGATTAGTTATTGTTGGTGGTGGCATTTCATTGGCACATCCCTTACTACTCGATACTGCACTAGAAACCATAAGAGAAAGAGCTTTGCCGACAATAGCTAGTACAGCCCAAATAGTGAAGGCATTTTTTACAAAAGATGCTGGTATTGTAGGTGCGGCTTTACTTGGCAAGTCAATTCTTTAGGTTAATTGACCATAAGTAGATTTCTTCATCTATTGAAATTCTAATTCTTTGGGAAGGTTGAATAACACCATAGGCAGGAGAATATTCATAATTCTCTATTGAATAGTTCTGATCTGGAAGATTTATATTTATGCTAATATCATCTTGTGTCAGTTTTATGTTATTATCGAATTTATCAATTTTCACATCTGGATGCAAATGTAAATTAAGTGTCATTTGATTAATGATTTTAAAACTTTCAGCTATTTCAATCTTGTTTTTTGATATTTTAAATTTTCTTGAATAAATGCTTCCAAAACCTTTGTGTTTTCCTTCAAAAATATTGTCATTTACTTGAATTACTTCTGGTCTTGCCCTATTTATTAACCAAAATAAATCATCTGATGTCTTTGACCATAATGCATTTGGTTCTTCACCAATCATACTTAATGCATTATGATAATCAGTCGATCTGAATTTGTTTCTTGCTGTTCTGTCAGAGGTATAGCAAAATGTACCAGGATCCGTAATGAATAGGTATCCTTTATAAAAAAAAGTAAACGATAACTGATCATTATGAGAATGGCCTCCCTTCCCCATTTGTCCGACATTGCCACATCTTATTTGAAGATTAATATCATTTGATTTGAATAAATATATTCCAAAATCACTAAACTTATTTAAAATAATTTGTTCAGAATATTTTGGGTTATCTCTAGTAGTCAAGCTCAATCTGGAGGATAATATTGACTCGTAAAATTCATCTGAATTGATTTTATCTTGTTGATATTTCTGCGAATTTATCAATGATAGAACATGTGCTTTGAATAAATACTCTTCACAACAATGTTCGAAAGGAAGAAGTTTCAACAAACAACCAGAGTCATTATCTCCGATTTGTATAATATCTCCGTTTGGTAAAATACTATCCTTGCAGAAATTATAAATTTGGGATATTTTGATCTTTAGCTTTTCAGAAATTTCAAACTGAAAATACCCTATTAACAGATTGAAAATATGGAACACTAATTCTGAGGTAAAAAAATGATATGGTATGGATGCTTCGAAATTGCTTCCATCTTCATTGAACTGATAATCTATTTCTTTTATAAATTCGTTAATTGTTGATTTAAGTAATTTCGATGAAGCCTCATTCACTTCGGTATAACACATTGAAAATATAATGGAGGCAAGGTCAAATAAATAATGATTACCCCTTAGCCCATTATTCCATTCAAGATTGTTAAGAACATATTCTGTGTGTTCAGCAATTGTTTTATTAATCATTTCAAAAAATTCAGTATCAAAATATCCATGAAATGGCAGTGATAAATCCAATGCAACCAGGATATTGATAAGTCTTATTGAGCAATCCATTGGAGATTTCCATTGAATTCCATAACCAACCGGGTTTGATACGACAAAGTCAAATATTATATTCTGAAATTCTCGTAAATAATTATCCCTTTCAATTTCCTTAAGTTTTGAGTTTTCAATTGAAGCAGAGTAGATAAATATTGGTAGGAATTGCAACCTGCCAAGCTCCCAAGGTACTTTGACATCAACTCCTTTAATTTCACCATATATTAATTCTTTTGATAACTTAGTACTATCCCAACGGTAATTCGAAATAAAGTCTCGATTCCAGTCTATTCGTGAATCGGATTTACTTTTAAAAGTAACATCAACAAAACCAGATCCAAGAAGATTAAATTCATGTTTTAAAAATTGGTTCCCAAGTTCAAGGATTTGATCCTCATATTTTGAGAGTAAATTGATTGATGGTAGTTTGAATTGATTAGCTAGAGTCAATTTGAATTTATTTTTGAAATTAATGTTTAAACTTTTTTCTTTAAGAAAATTAGCTTTACCTAATAGTTTAGCAGCTATTTTTTTAAGTAAAATAGATTTGGGTATTGCAATTGCCTTTTGTAATTCTTTTTGTAAAATCATTAGAAAATCAATTAATTCATAATGAAACGATTTAAGAATTACAATTTTCAATAATTTATTCACTTAATCCAAATTATTTTTTGACTAAATAGTCTTATTATAGGTTTTACACATCAGGAGTTTTAAAATGTCAGCAGTTTTATCGTCAAGTTCAGATATTAACGATTATGAAATTCTTATTAGACGTCGTGGTGAAAATGATTACGCATCGTATTGCCCACAGCTTAACCACATGATGGTTGGGACAGAACATGAAGAAGTGAGAAATATGATGAACGAGTATATCGAACAGTATATTCAAAACTTAAAAAATTCATAAAGTACTTCAAATCATGATATGGTCCTCTCAATTCAATATGCTTTTAAACGAGTGGTGGATTCGTATTGTTTTATTTTGCTCAATTTGTTTTTTGCTTTTTTATGCTTTTATGAATTTTGAGAATACGTTTATTCTTTCTAATTTTAATTTAATTATCGCATTAGTACTTCAAGGCATATCAACATTTATTGAATTCTTTAGAATAAATTCAAAATGGTATTATTTTGGATTCTTTAATGTTTTCAAAAAAGATCAATTGAAAAATCATCTAATTCTGTTATTAACTGGTATTACTAATACTATTATTCTAGCAGTTATTTGTTTGTCTTTTAGTAACGTAACTACATTTTCGCAACCTAACTTCTTCTCCCTCATCGCTCTAATATACAACTTTATTTTAATCGCATTTATTGAAGAATCATTTTTTCGAGGTATAATTTTCCAAGCAATTGAGGATAAATTTGGAAGCACATTTTCAATTTTTCTAACCAGTTTAGCCTTTTCATCTGCTCATTTTTTTAACCCGAACTTTTCTGTTGTTGCCTCTTTGAATACTTTTATGGCGGGTATTCTTTTTTCGGTCATATTTCTATTGACAAGATCAATAATTTTTTCTTCTCTTTTTCATTTCTACTGGAATTTATTTCTCGCATTATTTATTGGTGCTCCATTAAGCGGTATGAATGAGAAAATTAGTATAATTGCATTTTCGCATTATTCCATTCCTGACATTCTAACAGGAGGTTTATATGGGTTTGAAGGTGGCATAATTGTAACATGGATACTGCTTCTAAATATTCTTTTTCTTTCTAAAAGATTATACCTTTCTCCAATCATATCATCTAAACTTTTAATTAGAGATTATTCTTCTTTTGTTAATACACATAAAAGGACAATTTCTTCGTCTCAATTAAATAATTAATTTAATAAAAAGTCCATTTATGAAAATACATATAACCATTATCTTCCTAATATTTTGTTCTATATTTAAAACTAATGCTCAGTGGCCCATATTAAAAACTGATGCAGACAGCCTTATTAAAATAGGTTCTGATTATATTTATAATGTTCAGTTCAGCAATGCCGAAGAGACATTTAAAAAGGTAATCGATAAATATCCGACAAACCCAGCTGGATATTTTCTGGATGCTATGGTGATTTGGTGGAAAATATCAACTTATAGAAACACAGAATCCTATGATCAGCTTTTTCTAAACAAAATTGACAAAGTAATACTTGTATGCGAGGATTTATTACAAAAAAATCCTCTCGATATCTCTGCACTTTTTTTTAAAGGAGGTGCCCTTGGATATCGCGGAAGATTTTATGCTATTCGAAAAAGTTGGTTTAAAGCTGCTAATGATGGATATAACGGCTTTGATATACTTCTGAAATGTTACAATGTAGCTCCGAACAATCATGATATAATGCTAGGAACCGGAATTTATAATTACTTTGCAGCCGCTCTGCCTGAACAATATCCTGCAATAAAACCTTTAATAGTTTTTGCCCCGAAAGGTGACAAATCAATTGGAAAATTACAACTTCAAGCAGCTTCAAGATATGCCCGCTATGCTAATATTGAAGCAAAGTATATATTAATGCAGATTTTCTATGATTTCGAAAAAGATGCAAATTCTGCACTAATACTTGCAGAGCAACTTAATCAAAAGTATCCTAATAATGCTATGTTTCACAGGTATCTTGGGCGATGTTATGTCAGTGTATGGGATACAGAAAAATTTGAGAAAGTATGGAGAAATATCTTACTCCGATACATGGACAATCAACCAGGGTATGATGTCCAAACTGCTCGTGAAGCTCTCTATTATATTGGTACTGCTTTGATGATGCAGGCAAGAAATGACCTTGCTCTGAAGTATTTTTATAAATGTGACGAATCAAGCAGAAAAATAGACACTGAAATGTCTGGCTTCATGATAATGACAAATCTAAAAATTGGTAAAATTTATGACATCCAGGGTAAAAGAGATTTGGCTGTTAAGCAGTATAAGAAAGTAGCCTCATGGAAGGATTATCAAGGCTCTAATAATGAAGCAAATGAACTAATTAAAAAGCCATATAATAAATTCGGAAATTAGCAATCAAGAATTTTCATATTTTTGTACGGTTTGAATAATTCAAGATACTTAATGTTAAAATATTTTTCAGTTTTTTTAGTTTTTTTCTTTTATACTTACAATGCCCTCACACTTGAAAAAGAGAAGGTCAAATTAGGTATCGACCTTGTAATTGAAAACAATTTTGATTTCTTTAAAAACAAGCGCATTGGGATTCTTTCTAACAATGCAGGAAGATCCTCAAAGGGGACACTCACTGTAGAAGAATTTGTAAAATCTGGCAAATGTAAAGTTAATGCTATTTTTGCACCCGAACATGGCTTCAAAACATGGGTTTCAGCTGGTAAAAGTGTTTCAAATGACACACTCTTTGGGATCAACGTTTATTCTCTTTATGGTTCAAACCGTCGCCCACTTAAGTACCAGCTTGACAATATAGACATGATAGTTGTTGATCTTCAAGATATTGGAATCCGATCCTATACATATATCAGTACAATTTATAAAATGATGGATGCATGTGCCGAATGGGGAATTCCAATAGTCATTCTTGACAGACCTAATCCTTTAAGCGGAATGATTGTTGACGGAAATGTAATTGATTCTACTTTATATTCTTTCGTGGGAATTATTCCTGTGCCTTATATTCATGGCTGTACTATAGGTGAATTATGCTACATGATCAACGAAGAAGGATGGTTGCCAAAGGACAAGGAAGTTAAGCCAAGAAAATGCAATTTATCTGTCATACAAATGGAAAACTGGAAACGATGGATGGTTTGGGAGGATACAGAAATCAAATGGACTCCAACCTCACCAAATATACCAACTGTTAATGCCATACGCGGTTGTGCTATGACTGGAATATTTGGTGAGCTCGGAATTTTCCAGATAGGGTTAGGTTCACAATTACCATTTCAATTTGTTGGGAAAATCGAGATTTTTAATCTTGAGAAAATTGCTCATCAGCTTGATCTACCTGGTGTAAAACTTGAACCAATACTCAAGGGAGGTGTCTCAGGTTTAAAATTACAATTTGAATATGACAATGGATTTCTCCCCTATTCTTCCGGCATAAGACTATTCTTCAAACTCAGGGAGTTACAACCATCATTATTTGATAAATCGAAGGTTAGCAAAGAGAGAAAAATAATGTTCGAAAAAGTTACAGGAAGTAAGAAATTATTCGAAGCAATTTTTAATAGTTCGAATGAAAATGATCTAATGGATTTAATTCACAAGGGACTTCAATCATTCAGTCAAATAAGAAATAAATACTTACTTTATTGATTATTTTACAATTTTACTTTCTTTTCTTTTAGATATTCCTATTCCTACAGATAATCTTCTCGATGCATCTGGTCTTCCTGGTACAAGAACATTTTTATTGTTAATAATCATAATTGAAGATCCTCCACCATCAAGATTCATAGCATCATGTGCACCTAGTTTTTTCATTATTAAAGATAATTGTTGAAGGCTTGCTCCTGCTATCCTTGCACCTCTAGATGAACCTTCTACGCAAACAAGAAAAAGTCTGTCTTTTCCTTCATTAGTGCCGATGGCTGTTCGTGGCAATTGCATTGAAATAAATCGTTTTCCTCTTGAACCTTCTTCCATTGCCTCATGCTTTGCAATGTTATTTCTTACCAACCTTGGTGTACCACAAACAGCATTATAAAATTCGACATCCTGATAAAAATTAGTGGTAAACTTAAGAGTAACTGTATCCCCTATTCTAGGAATTTTTGTCAAGTCAAAATTATTTCCAAATGAAATGATACATCCATTATCCGGCATAGGTAGAATACCAATATCATAATTTATTACTATACATTTAACATTTTTATTTACTGCTGGTGGTTCCATATACTTTAAAGCAATTTTATTGAAATTAAATTCAATAGCTGAAATTGTTTTTGTATGAAATATCTCCTGCATCATTTTTGTGGAATCAATTACCAGATCAGTGGAATCAAGCATTTCCTGTTCAATTTGAGCATCCTCTATCATTGTATTCAGATCTTGTATATAGTCGTTGACTGTAATATATGAAACAGAGGAACCTGTGAACTTGTTATACAGTACTATCGCTGATGAATCTTTTCTTCTGTTAACCATATCAACTTCAAATTGTATTCTATTCCCCTTAAGTACTTCACAATGCATGAAAAAATTATCGATAAAAAGATTATTCTCCTTATCAAATAATCCTGAAGTCCATTGCTTATGAGTAATCATTTCAAGTACTTCACCATTTATTATCAAAGGACCAATTGGATGATTTGTATAAGCTCTCCAAAAATTTCCATTTATCGCACCTAGAATTGAATCCATATGTGTTGAATTATAGTTTCCAACCATATTATGCAATTTCTCTAAGCCATGATAAATGCCATGACCTTTTAAAATATCCAACTGAATGTTTTCAGTATATAGATCAATATCAAGCAAATGAATTTTATGTTTGTACTTACTACCATAAAGAATAACACGGTAGTTAACCCCATCACTAAGCACAGTATCCTTAACTACATCAAAGCTTGATGGGTAGGACATTGATATGGGAGGAGAATATCTGGCTTTTCGTTTAGATTTTTTCTTTTTCTTAAGATCTTTTGCACTTGATTTTTTTGTTGTTTTTAAAGTTATATTTTTTGCCTTGGACTTTGATCCAGTAATAGTTTGCTTTTTCTTATGAACTGTTTTAGAATTTAACTGAGAATTTTCCCCGGAAAAAATCAAAAAGAACATTAAAAAATAAATAAGCGTATATTTATTGATCCAATAATTTTTCATCAAGAATAATCGAATATTTTTTAAATTGCAAACTTATACATAATTAAATTCTAAATGAATTAAAAATTAGTAATAAAATTTCAGATACATTACCAGGAGTCTATATGCCTTACTCATCAATTATTTTCGAAAGATTAGATAACATAGCAAAGATAACACTTAACAGACCTGATAAATTAAATGCTTTAAATCGGCAAATATTTGAGGATATTGAGGAAGCAATTTCAGAAATTGAATTAGACTCTTCAATAAAAGCTGTGATCTTAACTGGTTCTGGTGAAAAGGCTTTTGCAGCTGGAGCTGATATATCAGAATTGAATGAGTGTGATCAATTTTCAGGAAAATTATTCTCAGAATTTGGATCTAAAATAATGCACAGATTAGAAAATCTTAGAGTTCCAGTTATAGCCGCTGTGAATGGTTTTGCACTTGGTGGTGGATGTGAACTTACTCTAGCATGCCATATCAGATTTGCATCAACTAATGCAAAATTTGGACAACCTGAAGTAAACCTAGGTATTCTACCTGGATATGGTGGTACTCAACGATTAACTAGAATTGTAGGAAGAGCAAAAGCTATAGAAATGATTTGCACAGGGAATAACATAAATGCCGAAGAAGCCTTAAGAATTGGATTAGTAAATGGTGTTTATGAACAAGCTGAACTTATGACCAAAGTCATAGAATTTGTAAATATTATTTTATCAAAAGGTCAATTAGCTGTTTCTGCAGCAATCGATTCGATTATAATGTCTGATTCTTTAAGCATTTCTGATGGATTACTTTATGAATCTAGAAAATTCGGAGAGATATGCGGAACAGATGACTTTAAAGAAGGTACTTCAGCATTTTTAGAAAAAAGGAAAGCCGAATTCAGTGGGAAATAATGTATAGTCCAAAAAGCAGAAAGGATATATCTAAAGAACTAGGTCCATATTTGAACCTTGGCTGGCAAATGGCCATAACGATTCTTCTGATGGTTTTACTTGGCTGGTGGCTCGATGGTAAATTTCATACATCGCCTTGGCTAATTGTTATTTGTTCGTTGTTTGGAGTAGCTGCTGGTATGTATAGTTTTATAAGAACAGTACTGAATTTAACTAAAGAAAAAAAATAACACTAATGGATATTTCTATCATTTCTGCGTTAGCATTAACCATCCTTAACTTTGCGGCAGGACTCATTTCTGCAAGGTTAGCTTTATCCAAACCTCTAAGTTCTTTCAATAATATTATACTGGGTTCATTCGCTATTAGATACTTCATAATTGCAATAATTGTATTCATACTGATTAAATATTATGTACTTAATCAGTTCAATTTTGCGATAAGTTTCGTTTTTTCTACATTTATTTTAATTTTTGTCGAAATATTATATCTAAATAATCGAGTAAATTTTTTAAATTTGCACAATAAAAAAAACAAATAAAGGGAATTTATGTCAAAAGCTGGTACTGAAACTTTTTTAGCTGAGAACAATAATGCCAATAGTGAATTACATACAGGTGGTAACGATAGTACCCAGAAACATATAAATCAGGAACCAAATGAAGTACAAACAGCAAGCAATGCACATTCTTCAGATGGCAATGTTCCACCAACTGAAGTTTTCCCAACTTTACTAAAAAGCCTTGGAGAACATAGAGATCTAACATTTTTCCATTATCATATTGCCTCTCTTCCAGTTATTATTTATGACAAAGAAGCTGGTTTTCATACTTATTCCTCTGTAGAGGCAATGTCTAAACAGGGAATTTTTAAAATTGATCATAAATCACATAAATTAGTAAAATCTTCTAATGAACAAGCACCTACACTTGATATGTCTATCACGAGTCTAGTTTGTTTTCAATGGTTAGCAATGATCCTACTGATTTTTATTTTTACGAAAGTTGGACGTGCATATAAAAAGACTAAACAAAGGGAACCCAAAGGAATTCAGAATTTAATAGAAGCCTCAGTTATTTTTATTAGGGATGACATTATTGGACCGAATCTCGGAGGAAAGCATATTACTGACAGGCTTCTTCCTTATTTCGTAGTCCTTTTCTTTTTTATTCTTGCTATGAATATTATCGGATTAATGCCAGGTGGACATTCTGCTACAGGTGCGTTAGGCACAACAGCCGCGCTTGCATTGTGTTCACTGTTTGTTATTAATTATACAATTATCAAAGAGATTGGAATTTTATCTTTTTTAAAGCATTTAACAGGTGGCGCCCCATGGTGGCTTCTTCCGATTATGATACCTATCGAAATTCTATCTATTTTTACGAAGCCATTTGCTCTTACAGTTCGTCTCTTTGCAAATATGACAGCTGGACACGTTGTTCTTTTGTCATTAGTGGGATTGATATTTTACTTTAGGACTCTAGCAGTTGCTCCGGTATCAGTATTTTTCTCGATCTTTATGTATTGTCTTGAAATACTTGTAGCTTTCCTTCAGGCATATATTTTCACAATACTTACAGCCGTATTCACTGGAGTTGGAATGGGAGATCATAAATCTGAAGGTCATACTGAGCACGCTCATTAAAACGAAAAATTGTTCTTTTTTTATATTTTTTTTTACAATAGGAGGTTTAGATGGATATTAACTTAGCTCACTTGGGAGCCGGACTTGGTGCAGGTATTTCTGTAATAGGTGCTGGACTAGGCATTGGCAAATTGGCAGTGGCTGCTTTAGAAGCTGGTGCTCGCCAACCAGAAGCTATGGGAGATTCGAGAACAACAATGATTATTGCTGCAGCACTTATTGAAGGAGTTGCTTTATTTTCGTTGGTTATTTGCATCTTGCTCGCAGTTAAGTAGTTTATGATATTGGGACCGGCTTTATCTCCGGTCCCAGTTATTTATTTCATTTTGATCTTTTTCACGGTTGTATCTTACATTCATGAAAAAGACCATACTGTAAAAATTTAATTTAAAAATAATTTTAAGAATAAATAAGGTTCAATAAAAAATGGAAAATGTGTTAAATGTATCGCCAGGGTTAATGATTTGGACTCTGATTAACTTTTTTCTACTTTTAGTATTGTTAATTAAATTTGGTGTTAAACCAATATTAAATGGAATTCGTTCCAGAGAAGCTGGAATTCGTGATGAGATTAACAATGCAACAAAAGCAAATCTTGAGGCTCAAAGTCTACTATTAGAAAGTCAGAATAAGCTTCAGACTGTTCAGAAAGAAATGGGTGAAATCATTCATAAAGCCCGAGTACAAGCAGAGGAATTAATCCATAAAGCATCGGAAGAAGCAGAAAGATTAAAAAGACAAAAAGTAGATGAAGCAACAAAAGAAATTGAAAGAAGTAAAGAATCCGCTATTCTTGCTCTCAGATCAGAAGTAGCTGGTCTTGTAGTTATCGCTACAGAAAAATTACTAGGTGAAACACTTGACAAGGAAAAGCACATAAAATTGGTTGAATTACATATTGAAAAACTTCCTAAAAACTAAAATTGAATAGAAATGACTGAACAAAAAGTATCATATAGATATGCTAGAGCGATTATAGAAACTGCAATCGCTGATAAGCTAACAGATAAGTTATTCAATGATTTTAAAGTTGTTGAAGAAATAGTATCAAAATCTAAAGAATTAAAGACTTTTCTAAAAAGCCCAGTAGTTCCTGAAGCAAAGAAAAAAGCTATAGTAACTGAGCTTTTTAAAGATCATATAGATAGAATGGCTTTAAATTTTATAACTTTTCTAGTTACCAAAGGTCGTAGTGAATTACTTTTAGATATTATAGCTCAATACGAATTACAATACCTAAAGCTGAATAAAAAACAGAAGGTTGATATCATATCGGCTATAGAGCTTACTGATGAAATCAGAGCCAAAGTATTAGCAAAAATTGCAGCAAACATAAGGATGGAGATAATACCTACTTTCATTACTGAAGCTGATATAAAAGGTGGCATAATGATTAAGATTGAAGATTGGGTTTATGATGCAAGTTTAAAAAGTCAACTTGAAAATCTGTTTAATCAGCTTTCAAGAAATTAAATTGAAAAACATTATTAAAAATATAAATTCGTGATGAGGTTAATGTATGGTTGATGTACGTCCAGAAGAAATTTCTGCAATTTTAAGACGACAGCTGTCAGGTTTTGAAAATGAGGCTGATATATATGAAGTAGGTACCGTACTTCAAGTTGGTGATGGTGTTGCTCGCATTTATGGCTTAACAAAAGTTATGGTATCAGAGCTTGTTGAGTTTCCCAACGATGTATTTGGCATGGTTCTGAATCTTGAAGAAGATAATGTCGGAGTTATGTTACTTGGTGATGACAGTTTAGTTAAAGAAGGCGATACAGTCCGCCGTACAAAGAAAATTGCATCGGTACCGGTTGGCAGGGAACTACTCGGTAGAGTTGTAAATCCAATTGGTATTCCAATCGATAATAAAGGTGAGATTAACACAACTCAGTTCTTTCCAATCGAAAGAAAAGCTCCTGGTGTGATTTTCCGTCAGCCTGTTAAAGAGCCCCTTCAAACAGGTATGAAGGTTGTTGATGCTTTGATTCCAATAGGTCGTGGGCAACGTGAATTGATAATTGGTGACAGACAAACTGGTAAAACGGCTATTGCTCTTGATGCAATTATCAATCAGAAATATACTCACTCAGCCGAAGCAAAGGCAAATAATATTCGTCCTGTCTATTGTATTTATGTAGCTATCGGGCAAAAGGGATCGACTGTAGCAAATGTTGTTTCTTATCTTGAACAATTCGGTGCTCTCGAATATACAATTATTGTTGCAGCTAATGCTTCTGATCCAGCAGCTATGCAGTATATTGCGCCATATTGTGGATGTTCAATGGGTGAATACTTCCGTGACAATGGAATGGATGCTTTGGTTATTTATGATGATCTTTCAAAGCAAGCCGCAGCTTATCGCCAGGTATCATTACTGTTGAGACGTCCACCAGGTCGTGAAGCTTATCCCGGTGATATCTTCTATCTCCATTCAAGATTACTGGAAAGAGCCGCTAAATTCTCTGATGCTATGGGTGGCGGTACACTTACAGCTTTACCTGTTATCGAAACACAAGCCGGTGACGTTGCTGCTTATATTCCAACTAATGTTATTTCTATAACTGACGGTCAGATATATCTAGAACCAAACTTGTTTAACGCTGGTATCCGTCCCGCAATGAACGTTGGTATATCGGTATCTCGTGTTGGTGGTAATGCTCAGATAAAAGCCATGAAAAAGGTAGCTGGTCCTTTAAAACTTGAATTAGCTCAATATCGTGAATTGGAATCATTTGCTAAATTTGGTTCTGATCTTGATAAATCAACACAACAGCAATTACGTCGTGGTGCGAGATTAACTGAAATATTGAAACAAAAGCAGTTCGTTCCTCTCCCGGTTAATAAACAGATAGCTTTGATATGGACAGCAACCCATGGTTACCTAGATGAGTTCGATGTCGAAGTATTAGCCGATTTTGAAAAAGAATTTTTTGAATATTTAGATAATAATTATTTAGAACTTCAAAATTTGATTTCCAATAAAAAGGAATTAACTGATGATATTTCTAAGCTTTTAAAAGAAGCAGCTGATAGTTTTGTAATTATATTTAAAAACACTCATAATATTAAATAATGATTGTAATAACAGGCGGAGCCGGTTTTATTGGTTCCTGTATACTAAAAAAATTCAACGATAATGGCAAGAGCAATATCATTGTTGTTGATCGGATGGGAACCGAAGATAAATGGAAAAATCTTGTGGGAAAGAAATTCCACAGACTTTTTCATAAGAACGAGTTTCTTGAAAAGATCAGATTCGATACAGATTTAAGAAATTCTATCAGTACCATAATTCACATGGGTGCTTGCTCAACAACAACAGAGACAAATGTTGATTATATAATGAGCAATAATCTAAATTACAGCATTGAACTTGCAAGGTTTGCCGCTGAAAATGACGTTAGATTTATTTATGCCAGTAGTGCCGCTACATACGGCGATGGATCCAATGGCTACAATGATTCCTTATTTGATGACTTAAGGCCACTGAACCCTTATGGGCTATCTAAACATCTGTTTGATTTATGGTTGATCGACAATCGTTTGGACAAGGAATTCGTCGGATTAAAATTCTTTAATGTTTTTGGTCCAAATGAATACCACAAGGATGAGATGGCTTCTATGGTTTATAGATCATTTAATCAGATTTTAGAAACCGGTGAAGTTAAATTATATAAATCCAATGCTATTGAATTCGGAGACGGTGGTCAAAAGCGTGATTTTATTTACGTTAAGGATGTAGTTAATGTTTTATGGAAATTGCAGGAAACTGAGAAATACACTGGTATTTACAATATGGGTACCGGTAAACCAAGAAGTTGGAATGACTTGGTAAGTGCTGTATTCAGATCAATGGGTAAAGATCCAAATATTAATTATATTGACATGCCTGATAATTTAATTAATCAGTATCAGAACTTTACTCAAGCCCAAATGGAAAAGTTCGAAGCTAATCTATTTCCGATGAACTTTGGAACTTTAGAAGACTCGATTGATGATTATGTGAAGAATTACTTGATGAAACCCTGGAAGCATTTATAATTATTTTTTTGACAGGAATTAATAGATGGCTACTTTAAGAGATATAAGACGCAGAATCTCAGCAGTTAACAACACAGCGAAGATTACTCAGGCGATGAAGATGGTTTCAACGGCAAAGCTAAAAAGAGCACAGGATGCTATTCTTGCCGCAAGACCTTTTGCTGCTAAGCTTGGGGATATTCTTATGAATCTTGTTGATTCAATTGGCGAGAACTACTCTCATCCTCTTCTCGAAAAAAGAAAAAATATCAAAAATATTGCTGTTGTTGTGATAGCTGGAGATCGTGGATTATGTGGCAGTTTTAATACGGCTATTTTCAGATCTACAAACAGATTAATAAATGATGAATTAAAAAAAGAGTACCCTAATGCAAATATACATCTTATTCCTCTTGGTAAGAAAGCAGCAGCATCATTTAAGAATCCTACTGCTTCTTTATTGAAATCATTTCCTCAGATATTTCATTCATTACAATTTGAGAATGCAAAAGAGATTACAGATTATTTGACTAATGAATTTACCGAAGGTAGAATTGATAAAGTAATCATTTCCTTCAATATGTTTAAGAACCTGTTAGTGCAGATTCCATCGACAATTACATTATTACCCTTAGAGCAACATGTGAGTGATGCAAACAAAACTAAGTTTAATATTGACTATATATTCGAACCAAATCAAAAGGATATTCTTGACGAGCTTCTCCCCCGTCATATCGACATTCAACTGTGGCGAACTCTTCTTGAATCGAATGCAGCTGAACAGGCATCTAGGCGTATGGCTATGGAAAATGCGACTAAGAATGCCAAGGATCTGGTTCAGTATCTTGAACTCGTATTTAACAAAGAAAGACAGGCTACTATAACACGAGAAATGTTAGAAATCGTTGGTGGCGCTAACGCACAAAAAGGTTAGAATACATTTAATTTAAAGAAAGGACAACCAGAAGTTGTCCTTTTTTTTTGGAGTAGATCAATTAGCTCCGCAAACACATTCTGATAATTTTTCCTCAGATGTTCCACATTGACACGAACTTGATTTAGATGAAACGGTAGCAAAGTTTGTAGTTGTCATAACACGCTTCTGTTTTTCAGATCCGCATGTAGGACACATTATCTCTTCAGCAAACTCTGCGGACTTTGAAATGACTTCATATTTAGCCTCACATTTGACGCATTTGTATATATAGGATGGCATATTTTCTCCAGTTTTTAAATGATTATGATTAAATAATTTTAAAATTAGTCGATGTTAACATCGTTCTTAGGCATGATTTATTTTAATTATACATTAAGGCAATGAATATAACCAGATGATGTGACCGGTATATTCAATAAAAAATTGGAAAATAAGCGAATATGACGTATTTTTGTAATCTGTTATTTCGGCGTGTAGCGCAGCCCGGTTAGCGCACTACTTTGGGGTAGTAGGGGCCGCAAGTTCAAATCTTGTCACGCCGACATTTCAATAAGACCTTTGTAATTCAAAAGATTATGAAGGTTTTTTTTTATTATTTATCTTTTTCAATGGACTACGAGCAAACAGAAATGACAAAATCAATTCAGAATTATCATCTAGTTGCTCTATTGGTAATCATGTCAGAAATACCGAATATTTTCTCATCAAATTGATAAAAAAGTATTGTAATATATCAATACTGATTCATCGATTCAGATGGCATATTCCAAGCAAAATCAAATTAGAATAGGATATAACAGTTTTATACATAAATTTTTTAACTGAATGTATTCTGATTTTTGATATTCCATTCTACAAAATTTGAGTAGTCTAGTTGAGAGAAATTATTGAAATAGTTGACAAATATGATTTTAGCCTAATGCATAGTTTGATACAAAGCCAATGAAGAAGAAAATTCAGATTATTCTATTATTTCGTTTTCTTCTTTGTGGCTTTTGATTTAGGATTATAGTCAAGACAGAGTTGTAGCCAGTAGGAAAGTTCGTGATCATATTCTATACCTTCTTCTTCAACGAATACATAACCTTTCATTGGTCTGCCAGTGAAGTCCATCTCGGAGCAACCTTTTTTGCTTATTGATTCTTCATAAATTTCAGGATCAATTCGTGCCATTAGTTTATCTTTGACAATACCAGCAAGCATCTTCCCATCTACTATATAGCAGATACCTCCCATCATTTTCTTTGCCTCGAATTGAATATTTTTCTGATCTAGAATTTTTTGTATTCTAAACTCAAGTTCCTCACTATAAGCCATAATGATTCCTTATAAAGATAATTTCTATTTTTTTTCTTTTGTAAAAATCCAGGTATCGTCCGTCACTTTAACAAATTTCATTTTATCCCAAAAGCCTATAGCAGTGAACCTGACACGATCAGCAATCAACTGTTTGTATTGAATCTTACATTCATCAACGAAATACTTGCCATATCCCTTTCCCTGAAATTCAGGAAAAATATTAACCGAATAAATTGTGATTGAATCTCCGCTGATCTTGCATCGTGCCTTTCCTACCCTTTCGTCGTCAATCGAGATATTCATCCAATCATACGCTTCGTTATTTAACTGACTCTTGTCTAAAGTAATTGATAAATTCTTTTTCATTTCAATATTTAATAATTCTATTCAAAACCATGGCAAAATGCCAGAACATTTTTTCCAAGATCAGGAAGATAATATCCTCCTTCAAGCACAGCGAACCTTCTTCCATGGCCCATTCTTATTGACAAGTTTTTCATAATTCTACCAATGTTATAGAAATCGAAAGTCTGAAGTTTGCCTCCAACATCCAAATGGTAGGAATCGAAACCAGCCGATACGGCTATAATATCGACATAATCTATATCTTTTATGAAAGTTTCAATTTCATCAATATACTTATCAGGTTCTGACATTGGATTAAGTATCTTAACTTCCTTCCAATCCTTGAGGCAGTCCTTAGTTCCATCACCCGTATGCGCATCAAAGTCAAGAATGAATGCAGAATTTATCTTCTTTTGCTTTCTGAGTTTTGTAAGTGCAATTGCCATATTACAGAAGTGACAATATCCCCAGGCTTCATTTTTATATGCATGATGTCCCGGCGGTCTAACACATGCAAAAGCAGGTTCTGAATCGAATCCGGTTTCAGCAGCTAAAATGGCACCCCCTGCTGAAAGGAGTGCCATCTTATATAGTTTATTTTGCCTAAAGACGGTATCCACATATTCCTTTTCGTGAACATCGAGAATATCGAAAAGATCTGCTTTATTGGGTGAAATTATTTCATAATTCTGTTCTTTTTTCAAAACATCCATGATTGATTCCATGCGACCATTTACAGATGCACAATCATTTGTATAGGTTGAATCAAAATACTTATTATGAAATACAATCTTCATAGAATTTGAAAAATTTGAATTCTTATTTTACCAAAGTTAAACGAAAAGCCAAACAAAAGCTAATAGATAAAGATTATTGATATTATTAACTTTCTTTTGAATTTTTCAAGTGTAAAGCAACACCAAGAAAACTCCAAAAAGATGAGGAAGCTATAGATGTATTATATAAATCCTGGTATTGCCAGTCTTTGCTTTTGGTTATAGCAGTTTTCTTTGAAAAAACATACAAAAGAAATGCCTTCTTTGTTTTACCCATAGTACCAGCAGAATTAATTATGTCAAAATATTTTTGAATCAAAGAAACTGTTTGTTTTGTAAAAGGAAACTCCCAGTCTTTGTCCTTTTGAAGAAATCTATAAAAATATCTGAATATTTTCATCGGCAGGTACGTATTTAAAGGGTCAAAAGTTATGATTGATCCACCTAGTTTTGTGATTTTCTGTAATCTCTCAAGAAAAACCTCGATGTACTTGAAATGGTGAAATATGTCTTTTGCATAGATAATATCAAAATCTCTTTCTGAGAAAGAATCCGATAAAATATCTACAGAGATGAAATGGCCGGAATTTATACCAGCATCAGCTAATGTTCCTTGAAGTTGGAGCAAAGCAGAACTACTAAGATCGACGGCATAGTATTCTTTGGCATTTTTTGCTATATATTCTGAAAGAATGTTACCTGTATGGCATCCTAAGTCAAGAACTTTTTTATTGGTGAGATCTCCCATCCATTCTTTATGTAATTCATATATCTGATCTGTTAAACCAATTTCTTCAAGCATTCGATACTGGTAGTTACGAAGTTTATCCCAAAGAGCTGTTGCTACATTTCCTCCATGTTTGAAGTTTGTAGTAGTCTCAAATTCATAATAATTCCTTTGTCTGGTATTCGTATCCAGCATCTGAGCTTTATATTTTGTTATATCTTCCATCACAACTTTAGATTAAATAATTATCAACGTATTAAAAGATTTATTCAAAATCGAAAGCAAATTACAAAAAATGATTGAGAATTTATTTTGATATCTAATTTAATAACAATATTTTTGAAGAAATAATTAAAATTTGATTAAATCTTAATACTACTATTTTAAACATTTGAGGAGTTTGTTATGCGATCGAAATTATACTATTATACTTTAATTCCAACTTTTGTTATTTGTTTAAGCATATTTTTTTATTATGCATACTCTCAGGACACAATATCAGAGCCAAAGATGAGAGCCATTCCAGGCATAAGTGCTGTAGACTCGTTTCCTCATAGCTGCGTAAGCTGTCACAAGAATTTCCCAGATCGAAAGATGGATGTTCGTTTAAGCACAATCCTTAGCGAATGGAAAGAAAAAATCCCTGATGAAGCTTTAGCAAAATATCAGGCATCTGCTCCTGAAGGAATAACATTAAAAGGAAAGCACCCTTCAAGTGTAGATGGACAAGCATCAATACCGGAAGTATGCAACAAATGCCATGGTAAGTCAATGAAAACTGCTCTCCCCTTTTCACGTTTGATGCATGTTATTCATTTGAGTGGTGGAAATAATAACATATATTTATCTGTTTTTGGTGGAGAATGTACTCATTGCCATAAACTTGACCAAGTAACCGGAGCATGGTCAATTGTGAATGGTAATGAGGCAGATGAGGGAAAATAGTAATTTTGAAAATAATAGAAAAAAGAGGTTGGGATTTATCCAACCTCTTTTTTTGTAATCTACACTGAAACTAACTCAGTGCGAGTATAAACTAATTCTATAAACAGAATTTATTCCGATTCTTCAGATCTCTTCTTGAAGTCATCAATTAACTTCAACTGTACACTAGCTGGAACAGCCTGATACTCAGCCAAGACCTGTGTGTGGCTTGCTCTTGCCTGAGTCATTGAACGAAGTGCAGTGGCATATTTATCTAATTCAGCCATGGGCATTCTAGCTTTGATCTTCTGATATCTACCTTCAGTATCTATACCTAAAATTAAACCACGCCTTGTAGGTAGATCACTCATGACGTCACCAACAAAATCTTCGGGAACTTTAATTTCTACGTTGAAAATAGGCTCTAGAACCTTTGGATCAGCACTTACAAAATTTTCTTTAAATGCCATCATACCAGCAGTTTTAAAAGCAGCTTCGTTTGAATCTACAGGATGCATCTTACCATCATGGACGTAAATCCTAATATCGCGGACATAAGATCCAGTTAATGGGCCAATTGTCATTTTTTCCATTACTCCTTTTAGGATAGCAGGTAAGAATCTCTGATCAATAACTCCACCTACGATACAATTAACAAATTCAAGCTTACCACCCCATTCAAGATCATGCAATTCTTTTCCTCTAACAGTTACATCGCTAGCGTATGGAGCACCTTCATACCATGGTTCTATGATCATATGCACCTCTGCAAACTGCCCGGCACCACCAGATTGTTTTTTATGTCTGTACATACCCCTTACTTGTTTCTGTATTGTCTCACGGTAAGGAACTCTAGGTTCTACATATTCTGCTTCAACTTTGTATCTATGTTCCATTCTCCATTTAGCAGCAGCTAAATGCAATTCACCTTGTGCATGAAGAATAATTTGACGGAGTTCCTGTGAATGTTCTACTACCAATGTAGGGTCTTCTAAATGAAGATTGTGAAGAGATATTCCGATTTTTTCCTCTTCGCCTTTAGTTTTAGGAACAACCGATACTCTTACTCTAGAATTTGGATATTCAATTTTTTTATAATTTACATTGAATGCTTTTTCATGTAATGTATGATTAATTTGAGTGCTCTTAAGTTTAACAGTTGCACCGATATCTCCAGCCAACATAGAAGGAACTTCAGTTCTATTCTTCCCGCGTATACAATAGACCTGATTGAACCTTTCGGCTGTTGATTTCTGCTCGTTAATCAGGTCTAAACCTGCAGATAATTTACCAGTCACAACTTTGAAGAATGTCATGTCACCAAGATGAGCTTCGGAACTCATTTTGAAAACAAAAAGTGATGTCGGACTAATTGGATTATATGGTGTAAATGAGCCATCTTCCTGCTCTTTACCCAGCAGATCCAGTGGTGAAGGACAAACATCTTTAATGAAAGTTAATAAGCCATCAGTTCCGATATTATTTTTGGATGATGAGCAGAAAATTGGAAATATCTGTCTTTGAATAAAGGCTTTTTTAAAACCTAGAACAAGCTCTTCATCAGTCAATACACCATTTTCAAAATATGTATTCATTAAATCTTCATCTGTTTCAGCAATTGTATCGATCAATTCACTTCTATAGCCTTCGACTTTGCTTTTTTCAGATTCAGGAATTACTTTCTTAGTCGGTTTTTCTCCATTAGCAGAATACTCATATAATGACATAGTAAGAATATCAATTATTGAATTAAATCCTGAACCGGTTTGTAAGGGATATTGGACAACAGTTGCTTTTCTTGAAAATATTTCTTTTAATGATTCAAAGGTCTCATCAAAATGGGCTTGGTCATCATCAAGTTTATTAAGAACAAAGAAAACTGGAATATTATTCCTTTGAGAGTAAAACCATGCATTTTCTGTTCCGACTTCAATACCATTATGTGCATTAACATTAATAAGTCCAGCATCAACAACGCTAGTTGCTGCTATTAAATCTCCGACATAATCGTCATAACCAGGAGTATCAATTAAATTAATTTTAATGTTGTTCCATTCAGTATAAAGAAGAGTGGAAAAAATTGAACTGTTGCGTTCATGTTCTAATTCATGGTAATCCGATTGAGTATTTCCTTCTTCGATGGTGCCACGGCGAGTAATAGCTCCTGTTTCGAATAGAAATGCTTCAGCTAATGTGGTTTTACCGGATCCGGCATGCCCCATAACAGCTATGTTTCGAATATTTTTTGGCTCATAGACGTTCATTGAAAAACTCCGTTCACAAATTTAGTTTATAACAAATCTCCGTTTTTACATAGAAATGCAAATTACTTAAATCCTTTGAAAAATTGAAATTTATTTTTCAATTTTGTGAATTAAATATTTTATTTAATAAAAATAATGATGCCTTATGAATTTGAATAAATATATAAATATAAAATCTGAAACCCTAACTAATGGGTTAAAACTTGTTCTAATTGACAGAACAGATATTAACACAGTGAGTATTAATCTTTCATATAAAGTTGGATCAAGAAGTGAGATACCTGGCAAGACAGGTATGGCACATCTTTTTGAACATTTAATGTTCGAAGGATCAAAGAATATAAAAAAAGGAGACTTTGATAAGATTTGTACATTGGCAGGTGGTACCAATAATGCTTATACAACTTTTGATATGACAGCATACACAATGACTTTACCAACTAATCAACTAGAGCTAGGACTCTGGCTTGAGTCGGACAGAATGCTGGAATTTTCTGTAAATCAACATTCACTTGATACTCAAAAAAAAGTCGTAACAGAAGAAATCAGACAGACTGTATTCGATCAGCCATACGGTCGTTGGAGAGAATTGCTTGCGGTAAATGCATTTTCCAAATCATCACCATATTCTTGGGAAGTACATGGATCAATTGAAAATGTTGAGTCAGTAGAATTAGATGAACTTAAGGATTTTTATAGTAGATTTTATTGTCCAGATAACGCCTGCATTAGTATTTGCGGAAAATTTGACAGTTCAAATGCTATTAAATTTGTTCAAAAATATTTTGGAAATATACCAGCATCCAATCGTAGAAACAATACATTAAATTTTTCATCCAGTCAACAACTTTCAAATACAAGGGCTTCATATCTTGATTCAGTTCCATTAACGGCAGTATTCAATACATTCCATATTCCAGGATTTAAGGATGATAAAGTTTATTTGGCTGATATTATTGCTAATATTGCTGGAGGTGGAAGAAGTTCCAGACTATTTTGTGATCTTGTAGAATCATCACAAATTGCATCTTCAGTAGGAGCCTATGTCGATAAACGTGAAGATACATCTTTGCTGATTTTCTATGCGATAGCCAATGACACAGAGACGACTGCAGATTCACTTAATAATGAATTGATAAGAATTATTAGCTCATTCGTTGTTTCACCACCTAATCAGGAGGAATTAAATAAAACAATAAATCAGTTACCAACTCAGACTGCTTATGAAATTCAGTATTCATCTGGTTTGGCTGATATAGCCTCAACACAAATGCTTTTTTGGAATGATCCGGAAAGAGTATATTCTCTACTTGATAATTACAAGAAGATAACAATTCAAGAGTTGTCGGAGTTTGCAATTGAATATCTGGATTTGCAGAAGCTAGTAAGGATCGACGTATTGCCAATGGCATAGGATTATCAAAAATTAATGCTTTTACTGAGTATTTTGAGTTGATTGATCAGCTTAACGTTGTGAACACGTATAATATTAATATTTTTGGTTAGAAGAATTGAATGCAGTATAGTAGTAGCAATATCCCTATCTTGCGGTATGTCTATATTCAACAGTTTACCAAGAAAATTCTTTCTAGAAATACCAACAAGAATTTCGCAACCCAAATCTTCAAAACTGTTTATATTTTTTAATAGTGATAGATTTTGTTCAAGAGTTTTTCCGAATCCTATTCCAATATCAATAATAATTTCCTTCACACTAGCTTCCTGTGCTATCTTAACTTTTGATTCAAGAAAATCATGGACGTCTTGAACAACATCATCATAATTTGGATTTAACTGCATAGTCAATGGCTTTTGCTGCATGTGCATCAAAATTAATCCCTTATTGTTAGTCGATACCAATTCTGCTAGTCTAACATCATTTTCTAATCCACTTATATCATTGATTATATCTGCTCCAGCTTCAATAGCTAATTTAGCAACTTCATATTTTGTGGTATCTATCGATATTTTTGTAGAAACATTATGAAATCTAAGAGCTTCAATTAAAGGAATTACTCTTTTTATCTCGACATTGACTGAAACAGGCAATGAACCTGGACGTGTACTCTCACCACCGATATCAATAATATCAACTCCTTCAGATATCATTTCTAGCGCTCTATCCAATGCTGAGTTGAATGAACTGAATTGTCCTCCGTCAGAAAATGAATCAGGAGTGACATTTAGAATACCCATTATTTTAGGGAATTGTCGATTCTCCATATTAATACATCCTTGACTTGGAATATCCATCGTTCTGGATAATTTTACTAATATATTCGTTTTCTTTCAGGTAAGGCTCCATCTTTATCAGATGGTTGAATATATACTCAAGCCTATCATTTTCTGATGTTAATTGGAGTACGAAATATTTTTGCTCCATTGTCAAACCTGATTTCTGAGCAAATATAAAAGATGGGACTTTGCTAATAAGTTTATTGATATCTATCTTTTCAATTTGTAGGGATTTGATTTCTTCAGAAATCTGGTTATAAATATTCAGACAACCTACTATCAGTTCTGTTTCAGGGTATCCATCTTCTTCTCTGAATAAAATGATATCTGCTTCATAATACAATCTATCACCAATTTTATAATCTACAAGGTTGTACCGGATATTACCCTTTATAAGAATGTCTAATTTACCATTATCATATCTTTTTACAATATCAATGATACTCGCTGTACAACCAACATTCTGAATCTTTGAGGAAATAATTGGAGAAAGACCAAATTCAGATTTAGCCTCAATGCAATCACTTATTAAATATTTATATCTTTCCTCGAAGATATGTAATTTAACAATTGATTCAGGAAACAAAACCATCCCCAAAGGAAATATTCCAATCATGGGTAAACCAAATTTTTTAAAAAGAATAAGAAGAATATTTGAAAAAGATATTTTGGAATAAATTTCAGGGCTAAATCTTTGTTTCACTTAGCCCTGATATGAAGATTTATATTAGCTTGGCAACATGGTCCCAATTAACAATCTCCCAGAATTTCTCAATAAATTTTGGTCTAGCGTTTCTATAATCGATATAATAAGCATGCTCCCAAACATCAAGAGTGAGAATGGGTTTTTTATCGGTTGTTAAGGGTGTTCCTGCATTGCTAGTCTGTACAATTTCAAGTTTTCCATCAGAAGTTTTAACAAGCCATGCCCAACCTGCACCAAACAACGTGGTTGCTGAAGCAGAGAAATTTGTCTTAAAGTCATCAAATGTACCGAAGTTCTCCTCAATGGCTTTAAGAACATTTCCAGTAGGTGTACCACCACCATTTGGTGACAAACAATTCCAGAAGAATGTATGATTCCAAATCTGAGCTGAGTTATTAAAAATACCAGCCTGAGATTTTTTTATAATTTCTTCTAGAGTCATTCCTTCGAATTCAGTTCCATGAACGAGGTTATTCAAATTATTTACATAAGCAGCATGGTGCTTGCCCCAATGGTAATCCAAAGTTTCTTCAGATATAATTGGAGCCAAGGAATCCTTTGGAAAAGGTAGTTCAGGAAGTTCAAATTTCATAATTATCTCCTATTTTGAAAATGTTAAAATATAAATAAAATAGCGTCTTTTTATTAGGAGCTTCTATTGTCCTTTTAAATCGAGTCAACTATAAAAATCAACCATGGCACCCGCATGTATGTGCGTTATTTGGATTATGGAAAACAAATCCACTACCATCTGGTCCTTCAACGAAATCTAAAGTAACTCCCATCAAATAAAATAAACTTTTAGAATCAACCACAAGATTTACTTTTTCTGTTTTGAAATTTCTATCAACTTCGCTATTAATTTCTGAATCGAAGCCAAGGGTATAGGACATTCCTGAACAACCACCACCTCTAGTACCAATACGCAGGAAATAATCACTTGGAACACTGTTTTCTTCTCTAATAGCTCCTATCATTTCCAGAGCTTTACTTGTAATAATGATTTCGTCTTCATTACTTGTGCCATCAATTCCAGTTGGAATTCTTTCGAAATCTACTAGATTTTCTGCAAATGCTGTACTCATTTTTGGTATCCTTTATAAGTATTTAAATTTAATTTATTAATGCTGTTAATCAAAATCTACATAAACATCTTCTGAAGTAGGGTGAGCCTGACAGGTTAAGATGTACCCCATTTCAATCTCTTTTTCAGTCAAAGCATCTCGATCATCCATTTCAACAGAACCACTTATGAGAGTTGCCCTGCAAGTCCCGCATGCACCGATCTGACAACTAAAGGGTGGATCATGACCTTCCCTTAAGGTAGATGTTAATATCGTTTCATCGGGCTCAATCGAGACTGTATGAATCTCGTTATATACTTTTATTTTTACTGATTTATGGTACATAATGTTAAAACAAACCTAACTCAAATCTTGCTACATCGCTCAACCTGTCTTTATCCCAGGGTGGTTCAAATGTAAGCATGACTTTGGCATCATTTACTTCAGGGATCTGTTTAATCTTCTCTTCGACTTCAATGGGTAAGCCAACAGCCTCAGGGCAATTGGGAGCCGTTAATGACATTAGAACGACAACATCTCTTTCTTCTGTAATCTGAATGTCATATATTAAACCTAATTCCCAGATGTCCACCGGTAATTCAGGATCGAATACAGTTTTAATAACTCTTATTACCTGCTCTTTTAATTGTTCTAAATTCATTATTTTTTCTCAATTTTTACTTTATTTTCTGCAGAATCAAGCGCATTATTTAATGTATGCCATGCAAGGCTTGCACATTTTACTCTTGCTGGAAATTCACGTACTCCACAAAAGACGGCTAGTTTTCCTAAATTTAATGTATCAATTTCATCATCAGGATCTCTTGTAACAATTTCCCTAAACTCATCTACCAATATTTTTGCTTCTTCAATAGTCTTTCCTTTGATCAAGGTAGTCATTATGGATGCAGAAGCTTTGGAGATAGCACACCCGGCACCTTCGAATTTAACTTCTTTAATTACATTATTTTCAACCTGAACAGTGAGGTCAATTTCATCTCCACAAAGAGGATTATGACCTTCAGCATGATGAGTGTATACATTTAAGATCCCAAAGTTTCTAGGGCTTTTGTTGTGATCCAGTATAACTTGTTTATATAATTCATCTAATTCATTCATATCTTATCTAAACATCATTAAAACTTTTTTTAACGAATTTGTAAAAACGTCTATCTCTTCTTTGGTATTGTAAAATGCAAAAGATACTCTTGAGGTTGCCGGCACACCAAATCTACGCATTACCGGCTGGGTGCAATGGTGCCCAGTCCTAATAGCGATACCGTCTCTATCTAATAATGTACCGACATCATGTGGATGAATATTATCAATCACAAAGGAAACGACTGATGCTTTATTAGTCGAAGTTCCAATTATTTGTATCTCAGAAAATTGCTTTAAAGATTCTGTTGCGTAGTTTAATAGTGAATTTTCCTGTTTGGCAATCTGCTCGAGTCCTAATGTCTGAATATACCTAACTGCTACTCCTAATCCTATTGCTCCGGCAATATTAGGAGTCCCTGCTTCAAATTTCCAAGGCAAATCATTGAATGTAGTTTTCTCGAATGAGACTGTTCTAATCATATCTCCTCCAGTTTGATATGGAGGCATAGAATCTAACATTTCTTTTTTGCCATATAAAACTCCAATTCCGGTTGGACCGTATATCTTGTGTCCTGAAAAAGCCAAAAAATCACAATCTAAAGCTTGTACATCAATAGGAAAATGTTGTATTGATTGTGCGGCATCAATTAGTATTTTAGAACCAACAGAATGAACTTTATCAATGATTTTCTTTATTGGATTAATTGTTCCTAACGAATTTGAAATGTGGACAAGAGAGACAAGTTTAGTTTTAGATGTTAATAAGTTATCGAGTTCTGATAGCATCAGTTCTCCATTATCCTCAATAGGAATAACTTTAAGTATACAACCTCTCTCTTCACACAACTGTTGCCAAGGAATGATATTAGCATGATGTTCCATATAAGAAACTAGAATCTCATCACCTGCATTAAGAAATTTTCTGCCATAAGAGCTGGCAACAAGATTAATAGATTCTGTAGTACCCCTAGTATAAATAATTTCTTCTGTACTTTTTGCATTAATATAATTTTGGACAATTTTTCTAGCACATTCATACTCACTCGTTGCAGCATCACTCAAATAGTGAACTCCTCGATGAATATTGCTATTTAAATGAGTGTAAAAGTTCTTAAGAGTGTCAATAACGGATTGTGGCTTTTGTGTGGTAGCGGCATTATCGAAATAAACGAGAGGTTTACCGTGTACCGATCTGAATAGAATAGGAAAGTCCTTCCTAATCAGGTTAATATCAAATTTTTTCTGTTCAGTAATTTCAAATATTAATTTATCCAATTTCGACCACTCTTTTCAATTCTTAATTTTCTTAAACAATAAATTCTGGTATATTCAAACTTTTTGATATTTGATTCTTAATTTTTATCTTTAGCTCAGGTATTTTTATTTCATTTATTAATTCATCAGCAAATGCACTAAGTAATAATGAACGTGCAATAGCTTCTGAAATACCTCTGGAACGAAGATAAAATAAAGATTCTTCATCTATTGTTCCTGATGTTGCACCATGGCTGCATTTAACATCATCTGCAAAGATTTCTAGCTGAGGCTTAGTATTTAGAGTTGCTTCATCGGATAGTAGAATATTTTTATTTGATTGATAGGCATTTGTTTTCTGGGCATCAGGTCTAACAAGTATTTTACCATTGAAAACGGCAGTAGCAGTATCATTAATAATACCTCTATAAACTTCATTACTATTACTATTTGGTGAAGCATGATCTGCTAATGTATGATTATCCGCAAATTCGTTATTATTTAAAAAATAAAACCCTTTGAAATTAGATTCACAGTAATCACCATTTATTAAAGAATTTAAGTTATTTCTAACAAAATGTGGTCTGAGAGTAAATGTTGAACTATTTAAAACTGAATTAGCAAATTGCACAATCTGTGTAGTGCCAATATAATACAATTCTTTTTCTTCATTTTGATACTTATAATAATCAACAACAGAGTCAGTATCAGCGAATATCTCTGTTATTGTATTATAAAATGATGGCTTATCACCTATCTGATAACTTGTTTCAATAATCTTTACTTGAGCTCCATTACTCGCAAGAATCAAATTCCTTTGATTAGAAATAAATGTATTATGTCTGGCATCAGAAATATGCAGAACGTGTATTGGTTTATCAAGAATGAAATTTTCTGGTATATATACAAATGCTCCATCCCTGAAAAAGGAAGTATTGAAAAGTGTGAAACCATCATTTAATTTATCAAGAGAAGAACCAAGAAAATTATGATAATTTTTATCGAATTGAACAGCATCAATTAATGATCCTATAATAATGTTATCATACCCGTCAAGATGTAGATTTGACAATTTTTTGCTAAAAAATCCATTGACAAAGACTAGTAGAAATTCATTATTTTTGCTCAGCAGAAAGTCGTTTATTTGTTTTGATTCAAGATCAGAATCATTCAATTGTTCAGAAAATTCAAATTCAATATTGTTGAGAAAATTCAGGTTTGTATATTTCCAGTCTTCTTGTTTCTTATTGGGAAAACCATTTTCAAGAAATAATTGAAAAGCACTGGCTCTTAATTGCTCTTCAATGAGTTTCCCATGGGATAACTGAGCATTATTTTCAAAAACCTGTTCTGCTTTTTTTCTAAATTCTTTGTTCATTATTTATTCTATCAGGTAAAATTTCAAAATATTAAAATCAATAACCGTTAATTTCCTGTTTTATCCAATCATAGCCATTCTCTTCAAGTTTGATAGCTAGTTCTTTACCTCCGGATTTAACTATCCTGCCATCAAACATGACATGAACGAAATCAGGAACAATATAGGACAAAAGTCTTTGATAATGAGTTATGACAATAAATGCATTATTTTCATTTCTAAGAATATTTACACCATTTGATACAATTTTAAGAGCGTCAATGTCTAACCCCGAATCTGTTTCATCAAGAACGGCTAGTTTTGGTTCAAGCATTGCCATCTGAAAAATTTCATTTCTCTTTTTTTCTCCACCTGAGAAACCTTCATTCACAGATCTATTCAAAAAGCTACTTTCCATCTCAACAAGTTTTGCTCTTTCACGCATCATAGTGAGAAAATCCATAGCGTCAAGTGGTTCAAGTTGTCTGGCTTTACGTGTTTCATTTACAGCAGTTTTCATAAAGTTAGCATTCGATACACCCGGTATTTCAACAGGATATTGGAAAGCAAGAAAAAGCCCAGAACGTGACCGTTCTTCAGGTGACATATCCATTAAATTCTGACCATCGAATTCGATTTTACCTTCAAGAATATCATAACCAGAACGACCTGCCATAACATTAGCCAATGTACTTTTACCTGTACCATTTGGGCCCATGATTGCGTGTATCTCGCCGGCATTCACTTCTAAATTAAGACCCCTTAGAATTGATTTATCGGCAACGTTTACACTTAGATTTTCAATTTTTAGCATTGACATTAATTTTCCTTTAGAATATTTTATTACTAACCTACACTACCTTCTAGGCTTATTGCCAGGAGTTTTTGAGCTTCAACTGCAAATTCCATCGGTAGTTGATTTAAGACCTCACGACTGAAACCATTTACGATCATTCCAATTGCATCTTCAGTTGAAATGCCTCTCTGATTACAGTAGAACATAATATCATCCGAGATTTTAGATGTAGTTGCTTCATGTTCGACAGTTGAGGTTTTATTTTTTACTTCGATATAGGGAAAAGTATGAGCACCGCATTTGTCGCCAAGAAGCAATGAGTCACATTGAGAATAGTTTTTTGAATTAGATGCTTTTTTGTTGATTGATACCAACCCTCTATAACTGTTTTGTCCTTTGCCAGTAGAAATTCCCTTAGAGACAATTCTGCTTTTAGTATTTTTGCCCAAATGTATCATCTTTGTTCCTGTATCAGCCTGCTGGTAATTGTTAGTAACAGCAACAGAATAGAATTCACCAACTGAATTATCACCTTTTAAAATACAACTTGGATATTTCCAAGTTATAGCAGAACCGGTTTCTACTTGTGTCCATGATACTTTTGCATTTTCTCCCAGGCAAATACTTCTTTTTGTAACAAAATTATATATTCCACCCTTACCATTCTTATCACCAGGATACCAGTTTTGAACAGTCGAATACTTAATTTCAGCATTCTTATGAATAATAAGCTCGACAACAGCAGCATGGAGTTGATTTTCATCTCTGATTGGTGCTGTACATCCTTCAAGATAGCTTACATAAGAACCTTCATCGGCGATGATAAGTGTGCGTTCGAATTGTCCTGTTTCAGAAGCATTTATTCTGAAATATGTAGATAGTTCCATTGGACATCTAACACCTTTTGGAATGTAGCAGAATGATCCATCGCTGAATACGGCTGAGTTCAATGCTGCAAAATAATTATCGGTAATTGGAACGACAGATCCAAGATATTTCTCTACTAATTCCGGATGCTTACGAATTGCTTCACTCATGGAACAGAATATAATTCCAAGATCATTCAACTTATCTTTGAAAGTAGTGGCTACAGATATACTATCCATAACAGCATCAACTGCAATTCCGGAAAGTCTCTGCTGTTCGCCAAGTGGAATCCCAAGCTTTTCGAAAGTTTTACGAATTTCAGGATCAATTTCATCGAGAGATTTTGGTTTATTATCTGAATTTTTTGGGGCAGCAAAATAGTAAGAATCCTGATAATTTATCGGAGGATAATGCAAATTTGGCCATGTCGGTTCTTTCAAAGTCAACCAATAATTATATGCTTTTAATCTCCATTTTAGCATAAATTCTGGTTCTTCTTTCTTGTTTGAAATGAACCTTACTGTATCTTCATTCAATCCTTTAGGTGCAAATTCTTGTTCAATATCTGTAACAAAACCATATTTATAGTCTTGTGATGTTATGTTGTCTAATAATTCATTGTCTTTAGCCATTTGGTGTTCCTTTAATACTCAAATCCAGAGAGTATAATTTGTCATTATTAGGTAATAAATGCTGAATAGTCATTTCAGTAAAAAGATCATCAATCTTTAGCTGAATAACATGGAATGGATTCCGCAGAGTACAATTATCCATCTTGTCACATGATTCGTCACCTGGTGAAAGGCAATTAACAATAGTAATTCTTTCCTCTAATGAATGAATAATATCAGTTAGAGAAATCTGATCCGGTGATTTTGACAACTTATATCCACCATGAATTCCCTGTTGTGAAGATATGATTCCATTTTTCATCAAAGCTTGCAAAGTTTTAGATAAAAAGTCGAAGGATAATTCCATCCTTTCTGCGATTTCTTTTGCAGAGACAGTTTCACCATTTTTTGTTGCAATATATTGGGTAGCCAAAATACCGTATTCGACTTTCTTAGATAGTTTCAGCATTAGCTTTTTCAATTATTAATCAAAATCATAATTTACGACGACATTAAAATAAGACTATTGTTATCCTATTTGAATTTCTTTTATTTCACAATTCTTTTGAGTTAAATTTGTAAATAGATTTATGAAAAAGTAATTAAAACAACAAAGATGAACGAAAAAGAAACACCGTTAATCAAACAATATAATAGTATCAAAAATAAATATCCGGATACAGTTTTGTTATTCCGGCTAGGAGATTTTTTTGAAACATTCAATGAGGATGCCAAAATCACTGCTTCAGTTTGCGGCATTACTCTGACCAAAAGAAACAACGGAGCTGCTGGCAACATGCCATTGGCTGGTTTCCCCCATCATCAACTCGATAATTATTTACCCAAGCTCGTCCGGGCAGGTTACAGAGTTGCTGTTTGCGAGCAAACTGAAGACCCTAAAAAAGCTAAAGGGATAGTTAAACGTGATGTCGTTGAAGTTATCACTCCAGGAGCTGTTCTTTATGACAAACTATTAGACACAAAAAAGAATAACTATTTATTATCTTTGAATCTTGGAAAAATTAATTCTGCTTGGTCAGCTGGAATAGCATGTTTAGATATCTCTACAGGTGAATTTTTTGTAAGTGAAATAGAATATTCATTACTCGCAAATGTTCTGGAATCGCTCACTCCTTCTGAGATAATAATAAATAAATCTCAAAAAATCGAGATTCAAGAAATCATTGATAATGTTAGCAATAAACCTGCGATTACAAAGCTGGAGAATTGGATGTTCGATGTTGAATTCTCCAGAGAAGCTTTACTTGGACACTTTGGCACACAAAGTCTCAAAGGTTTTGGTATTGAAAACTACACTCTTGCTTTAGCTGCTGCCGGTAGTCTTCTAAGTTATATCAAAGATACTCAGAAAGGCAGAATTGAACAGATTACCGGAATATATGTCTATAATCCATCTGAATATATGAGTTTAGATTACAGTACTCGGCGCAATCTGGAAATCACTTACTCCATGTCTGACACAGGAAGGGATGGGTCTTTAATTAGTATTCTGGACAAAACTTCAACACCAATGGGAGGCAGATTATTTAAAAAATGGTTATCTCGTCCTCTTATAAACTTGTCAAAGATAAATGACCGTTTGGAAGCCGTAAGAGCAATTATTAACTCAGAGAAACAAAATTCCTTTAAATCCCAATTATCCGAAATCGGAGATATTGAACGTATAATTTCAAGAATTTGCGCCGGTAAAGCCAATCCCCGCGATCTTATTGCTCTTCGACTTAGCCTTAAAAAAATTCCAACGGTAATTGAATTAATTTTAACACTTAACTCTAAAACTCTTGATGAATTGAGCAATGAATTAAATCCTTTAACTGAATTGTGTTTATTAATCAATGAAACAATTCTTGAAGAACCTTCTACGCATATTGGCTCCGGTTCTATATTTAAACAAGGTTTTAATAATGAATTGGATGAATATATTGAGGCAAAATATAACGGTAAAAAATGGATAACTCAGTTTCAGGAGAATGAGAGAACAAGAACAGGAATTTCTACTCTTAAAGTTGCATATAATGGTGTTTTCGGTTATTATATTGAGATTTCACATGCAAACAGAACTAAGGTTCCCGATGATTATGATAGAAAGCAAACACTAACCAATGCTGAACGGTACATCACAAATGAATTAAAACAGTTCGAACAGAAAATTCTTAGTGCTGAAGAGAAAATTAATGAAATCGAGCAGAATCTATTTTCAGAACTTTTGATTAAAATTTCATCTAAAACAATTGAAATTCAACAAAATGCTTATATTTTATCACAAATCGATTGTTTGAATAGTTTTGCAGTTGTTTCGACAGAGTATAATTATGTCGAACCTGTTATTGATGAATCTAAGAATTTATATATTGAAGATGGGCGACATCCAGTTGTGGAACGATTACTTCCTATTGGTGAATCCTTTCAATCAAATCCAACAACACTCAATCCGGAAAGCGAAATGGTTCATATAATAACTGGGCCAAATATGGCCGGAAAATCATGTTACTTACGTCAAGTTGGATTGATTGTATATTTAGGACAAATAGGCTGCTTTGTTCCTGCGAAATCAGCGACATTTGGGATAGTTGATAGAATATTTACCAGAGTAGGTGCTCAAGACAATATAACAGCCGGAGAAAGCACATTCCTTATTGAAATGCAGGAAGCTGCAAATATAATGAATAATGCTTCAGCACGAAGTCTTATTCTTTTGGATGAAATTGGCAGAGGCACAGCAACATTCGATGGTATCGCTATTGCTTGGGCAATTACAGAATATATTCACAATGTGATAGGTTCAAAAACATTATTCGCTACCCACTACCACGAACTAAACGAATTAGCAACAAGATATGAAAATATTGCCAATTATAAAGTTGATGTTCTTGAAACCGGAACCAAACTGATATTTACACACAAGGTACTTCCTGGTGGTAGTGATCATTCATTTGGTATTCATGTTGCGCAAATGGCAGGTCTTCCCAATGAGATTATCAATCGAGCAAATGACATTATGCAAAATCTTGAGGAGCTAAGTACTGACTCTGATTCTACAAAGAGTATAAATACCGAAAAGATTCTAACTAAACATGTTCGACCACTACCTGAGCAGCTTGCAATATTTGAAATAAGAGATGATTTTCTTAGAGATAAATTACTAAGTTTAAATATCAATTCGTTGACTCCGGTTGAGGCTCTGCAAATATTATTTGAAATGCAGAAGGACATCAAGAAGGGAAAATCAAAATAATGACATTATTTGATGATGTTATTCAAATAGATGAATTAGTAAGATCAAAGCGCAGAACAATATCAATAATCATTAACAAAGATGCTAAGATTACTGTTCGTGCCCCAATAAAAGCTTCAATGCAGGATATAAATGCATTTATTCTTGAGAAACGTGATTGGATTAATAGGAAAACAACTGAGATTCTAGAGAAGAAGAAGCAGTTAAAGGAGAAATTTTTTGTAACAGGTGAAAATTTCTTTTATCTAGGTAAACCCTATCCATTAAAACTCATATCAGGTTTTGATTATGCGTTTAATTTCGATGGAAAAGAGTTTTCTATGGACAGTAAATACAGAAATTCTGCAAAGAAATTATTCTCAGTTTGGTACAAATCTCAAGCGGAAATGTTTCTCCCCAAAAGAATAGAGGAGATTGCAACTAAAACAGGCTTGTCGTTTAATCAAATTAAAATTAATGGCGCAACCAAAAGGTGGGGATCATGCAATTCCAAAAAGATAATAAATTTGACATGGAGATTGATTCTATTACCAGAGTTTATAATAGAATATATCATTATTCACGAGCTTTCACATACTAAGCATTTGAATCATTCATATAAATTCTGGGATCTCGTTCTCCAACATTGTCCTAATTATAAAAAAGCTGAAAAATGGCTTAATAAAAGTTCTGATATGTATCAAATATAAAAAAGGACTGTCAGTGAAACCTAGACAGTCCTTCATTTCATAAACTTCAAAAATTATTTAGTAAACTCTCTTTTAATTATATTCAATGCTGAACCAGCTTTAAACCATTCAATTTGGGATTCATTATAACTATGGTTGACTTTAATGCTTTCTGAATTTCCGTCATGATGATGAATAACCAGTGTCAATGGTACATTAGGAGCAAATGTTGTTAATCCGTCAATATCAAATATATCGTCTTCGAGAATCTTGTTATAGTCTTCTTTATTCGCAAAGGTAAGTCCAAGCATACCTTGTTTTTTTAGATTAGTCTCATGAATTCTGGCAAATGATTTAACAAGTATTGCTCTTACGCCCAAATGTCGTGGTTCCATTGCGGCATGCTCTCTAGAAGAGCCCTCGCCGTAATTTTCGTCTCCAACAACTATTGAACCAATGCCGGCAGATTTATACTGTCGCTGAGTATCGGGTACTCCTTCGTACTTTCCTGTCAGCTGATTTTTGACTTCATTTGTTTTTTCGTTGTAAAAGTTAACGGCTCCTGTGAGCATATTGTTAGAGATATTGTCAAGGTGTCCTCTGAATTTTAACCATGGACCTGCCATTGAAATATGATCTGTTGTGCATTTTCCTTTTGCTTTGATCAGTAGTTTTAGACCTTTAATGTCACTACCATTCCATTCAGCGAATGATTCAAGTAATTGTAATCTATTTGATTCAGGATTAACAACTATCTGAACTGTACTGCCATTTTCAGCTGGAGCCTGATATCCAAGATCCTCAACAGAAAAGCCATTTGGTGGTAATTCATTACCCTTTGGTTCTTCGAGTTGTATTTCGATTCCGTCTTCATTGATTAATTTATCTTTCAAAGGATTGAATGTTAACGATCCAGCAATTGCTAATGCTGTAACCATTTCAGGTGAAGCAACAAAACCATGTGTGTTAGGATTACCATCATTTCTTTTAATAAAATTTCTGTTGAAAGAAGTAATAATTGAATTAGGACCAAGTTTATCTGCATCCTTTCGTGCCCATTGACCAATACAAGGACCACAAGCATTAGACAGAACTACACCACCAATTTGTTCGAAGATGTTAATGAAACCATCTCTTTCGATGGTGTATCTAACTAATTCTGAGCCCGGAGTAATAGTGAAATCAGATTTAACTTTCAGTTTTTTATTAACTGCTTGTTTTGCAAGTGAAGCAGCTCTAGAAATGTCCTCATAACTTGAATTTGTACATGATCCAATCAGACCAACATCAAGTTTTTCGGGCCAGTTGTTAGCTCTTACAGCTTCTGCAAATTTTGAGATTGGAGTTGCAAGATCAGGTGTGAACGGACCATTTATATGAGGTTCTAATTCTGAAAGATTGATTTCAATAACCTGATCAAAATATTTTTCGGGATTAGAGTAAACTTCATCATCTCCAGTTAAGTATTCTTTAATTGAATCTGCTAAAACAGCAATTTCTGAACGGCTAGTTGAATTAAGATAATCATACATCTTATCATCAAAACCAAAAACAGATGTTGTAGCTCCGATTTCAGCACCCATATTGCAAATTGTACCTTTTCCTGTGCATGAAATAGTTGAGGCACCATCGCCAAAGTATTCAACAATAGCTCCTGTTCCACCCTTTACTGTTAAAATTCCGGCTACCTTAAGAATGACATCTTTTGCTGATGTCCATCCACTTAATTTGCCTGTAAGTTTGACTCCAATGAATTTAGGGAATTTTAATTCCCATGCCATACCTGACATTACATCAACAGCATCAGCACCGCCAACTCCTATGGCGATCATGCCTAATCCACCAGCATTAACAGTATGTGAATCTGTACCAATCATCATTCCGCCTGGGAAAGCATAATTTTCTAAAATGACCTGATGAATAATTCCAGCTCCCGGTTTCCAAAAACCAATTCCATATTTGTTAGAGACCGAAGATAGGAAATCGAATACTTCTTTGTTCAAATCAAGAGAATTTGTCAAATCTGCTTTTGCACCATCTTTGGCAATGATTAAATGATCACAATGTACTGTTGAGGGAACTGCAGTCTGAGGTCTTCCAGCAGACATGAACTGTAATAGTGCCATTTGTGCAGTCGCATCCTGCATTGCTACACGGTCAGGCTTGAAATCTACATAGTCTCCGCCGCGTTTGAACTCCCTTAAAGTTTCATCATTAAATAAATGCGCATATAGGATCTTTTCAGCCAGTAACATTGGCTTCCCAATAACTTCTCTAGCCGAATCAACTTTTTTTGCAAAAGTTGCATAATGCGCTCTAAGCATTTCGATGTCAAATATCATTATCTACTCCAAATTGATTTGATGTGTTAACTATATGAAGATTTGCAAATTATTAATAAATTTTTAATAGAACAAACATCAAACTAAAAATTTAATGGTATTGACTAATTATTTTACTTTAAAGCTTTAGGTTCGAATTTATCAGACGATAGTATAACTTAAGTCAGGAAAGTTGATATTTGATAAAATTATAGACTTCATGGCATAAATTTTGATATTTTAAAAATACTATTTAATTTGTTTATAGAGGAATCTTATGAAATCAAATTTCATTAAACTCGGAATTCTGTTGCTAGGTACTGCAACATTAGCACTAATTAGTCCTAGAGCGATTAATACAATTAAAAAATATGACTCTGATAAAAATAAAGATTATGATAAATACAAAGCTAGGATTGAACCAGAAAAGATCAATTTTTGTTAATTTATCTCATCATAAAGATTTTCATACTCATTGTTTAAACATAAGTTTATTATTATGTTTACTAAGTCTATTCTCGTCTTGTCAATCAACGTTAAGATTTACTTCTTCAAGTAACAAAGATCAACCCGATAAAACAGCTACCAATAGTTCACTGTCTAAAAATAACTCGTCAAATAATAGTTACAATTATTCAGAGTTAAATTTGATGCAATCAAAAATCGTTAACAATGCTTTTAACTATTTAGGAACACGATATTGTTATGGAGGGAATACTGACGGGGATTGCTTTGATTGTTCCGGTTTTGTTCAGACAGTTTTCACAACAATCGGCATTTCACTCCCAAGAACCTCATCTGAACAGTACCAAACTGGAATAGAAATCTCACTTGGTGACGCAATAGCTGGAGATTTGATTTTCTTCAAGGACAATAAAAGAATTAATCATGTTGGTATTTATCTAGGTAATGGCGAAATGATTCACGCTTCTACTTCAAAAGGAGTAATCAGACAAAACCTTAAAGATAGTTACTTCCAAAGCCATTTGGCAGGTTTTCGCAGAGTTCTTTAACATAAATTAAATATGATTTACCCATTTCATAAAAATAATAATAACCTATCACTATTTTTGCTTAAATTTGTTTTTTTGCTAATTACGATTAATGAGAGTAACACGTTCACTAGTTCCTAACCTTTTCACCCTAATGAATCTTTTCATGGGATTCTCTGCTATTGTACATATATCAATGGGAGAGATCAATAAAGCTGCCGGGTTTATTTTAATAGCTGCAATATTTGATTTACTTGATGGACTAGTAGCCAGATTGCTAAAAGCTGCAAGTGAATTTGGGGTAGAACTGGATTCGTTGTGCGATGCTGTTTCGTTTGGCGTAGCTCCAGCTTTCATGCTTTATACTGTTTATTTTTATCAGTTTCATGAAATTGGTATCCTTTTGGCTTCCTTCCCTGCTCTAGCTGGAGTTAGCAGACTAGCTCGATTCAATGTTCAGCTGACTTCACTTGAAGATAAAAAATTCTTCACTGGTTTAGCTATTCCCTCAGGGGCTTTCATGATCATATCCTATATTGTATATTTTCATCAGACAAATGCTATACCTGAAATATATAAACCGTATATGATATTCATAGTAACAATTGCAACTTCATTACTAATGGTATCAAGAATTAAATTTCATAATCTACCTAAACCATCATTAAAATCTATAAAAGAAAAACCAATTATTTTCAGTATTTTTGTGATTGGTCTTGTTGCTTGTATAATAACAAAAGGCGTAGCAATATTTCCATTTATGGTTTTTTATGTAGTTGCAAGTACAATCAGACATTTAATTTTATTTTTGAAGAAGAAAAAAGAATCGACTTTTGATGACGAATAGATTTTTTAAATTAGAAAACTCCAACTTGAAGGTAAAGATATTATGAATAAATACAATGGTTCAGTTAAAATTACATTAAGAAAAGGTATTCTTGACGTTCAGGGTAAAACAGTTGAACACGCTCTCAATTCAATAGAACTATATATGATCTCGAACGTCAGAATCGGTAAGTATGTCGAGTTGACTGTTGAGGCAGATACCCCAGAAATAGCTCATTCAATTGTTACAGAAGCTTGCAAGAAGCTAATTGCTAATCCTATTATTGAGGATTTTGAAATTATTATTATATAACGATTAAATTATTGGACATAAAATGAAATTTGCAGTAGTTGTTTTCCCGGGTTCTAACTGCGACCACGATGCTTACCATGCTGTTTCAAAAAATTTGGGCGAGAAAGCCCATTTTCTTTGGCATAAGGACACATCAATTCCTGATGGAATTGACTGTGTGATTCTTCCTGGTGGTTTTTCTTATGGCGATTACCTAAGATGTGGAGCTATTGCCCGATTTTCTCCTCTCATGAAGGAAGTTGTAAATTTTGCGAGCAAGGGTGGTTATGTTATCGGTATTTGTAATGGATTCCAGATCCTTACTGAGTCAGGTTTACTACCTGGTGCACTATTAAGAAATCAAAATTTGTCATTCATCTGTAAAGATACATTTCTTAAAACAATAAATACTAAGTCTGTATTTACGTCTAACTTAGAGATAGAGAAAATTTTAAGGATTCCTATCGCGCATGGTGAAGGTAATTTCTTTGCAGAGGATGATGTTATAAAAAAATTGGAAGATGATGATAGAATTGCATTTAAATATTGTAACGAAGTTGGTGAAATCGTGGAGTCTTCTAACCCTAATGGTTCCGTGAAGAACATTGCCGGTATATTAAATGCAAATGGCAATGTATTAGGTATGATGCCGCACCCTGAAAGATACAGCGACTCAATATTAGGATGTAATGATGGGTTGGGAATATTTGAATCAATATTGAATAATTTGAAATAATATTAAGGAGCATATATGTTTGGTTTAGGCACACCTGAAATAATGATTATAATGATTGCCATTTTACTTCTATTTGGAGCAAAGAAAATCCCTGAACTGATGAAAGGATTAGGATCTGGCATAAAGGAATTTAAAAAGGCATCTACGTTGGAAAGCGAAGATCCACAGAAATTGAACGAAAATCAGCCTAAATCCAACTAAATCAGCGGTGCGATATGTTTGATGTTGGAGGCGGAGAATTACTACTGATTGTTTTTGCAATATTGATGCTTTTTGGACCAAAGAAGATCCCCGAAATTGCTCAAATGATAGGTAAGGGTATGCAGAAAGTCAAACAGGCTCAAGCACAATTCCAAAGTCAGATAAATGATATTCAAACAGATATCAACAAAGTTTCTGATATAGGCACCGTGCCTGCTGTTAAATTTCCTCCTCAACCAATTGAGGATGTATCTTCAGTCTCTTTATCTCCTACTAGAAACATTGAGAATCCAGACCAGAAAGAAAATTTAAGTTAAGCTGCTCTAATTCTTATTAGATTTCCATATCTCGTAAACTTTTTTCATCTGATTAATATGATCGGGAATATGAGGTTCGTATATTTCCAACCACCTTTCTAATGTATATTCACCATATTCATCATGTATAACCGATAATTTCCAGAATTCTTCAGGCAATTCTTTAATCAAATTAACCGTTAATTTTCTTAAATATTTGAACAATGCAAGAGCATCTTCATGATTTGTTTCATTATATCGAAGTTTTTCTGACCATCTATCCTGGTCATAAGTATAGATTTTAGTTCCTGGTTCAGAGATGATTTTTCTGCATCTTGAATAAGAATTCACTTCTGAGTCTGCAATATGAATTAATATTTCCTGAATACTCCATCTATCTGGCGTAGGCTTATAATTCCACATTTCTTTTGGAAATTCGCTAATAGCAGTAATGACTTGGATATATGCTTTGGAATAGTTCTCCAATAATCTATCTTTGGTTGACTTGTTCATGTTAAACTTTTATAAGAATGAAAATGGAATCGACGCTGCTTTGAAATAAATATTTATTAACATTGTTTTTAAATAGTTGTTTACAAGTTTTTGCCGACTTATTTTTGTAAGATTTTTAAATTTGTTTATTATATAAATTTGGCTACTGATTTAACCAATAAAGTTATCCAATATCTTGAATCTCAACAATTGATGGGGACAACACTCTATATTGATGAGATTATTTCTATTACAGGGAATCCCGAGATTACTATTCAAGAACAAATTTACAATGGATCAGTACCCATTAATGAAAATGTTGATTTTACCGAAAGAAATGAATTGATAGATAACATTGTTCCAGATAATGGATTATGGAAACATGCTCAGACATTAATAGAATTCCACACTATAGCCAAGGATTGTTTGAAATGTGGGCTGGGACAGACAAGAAAGAATTTCGTTTTTGGTTCCGGTAATCCTGAAGCTAACATCATGATAATCGGCGAGGCACCAGGTGCTGATGAAGATGAACAAGGACTCCCTTTTGTTGGAAGAGCCGGGCAATTATTATCCAAAATTATTGAATCTATTGGGCTCACCAGAGAGGATGTTTATATATGTAATATTGTTAAATGCAGACCTCCTAAGAATCGGGCTCCTATCAGCGATGAGGTTGATTCCTGCTTACCTTATTTACTCAAGCAGATTGATATAATAAAACCAGTTTATATCGTTGCTCTTGGAGCAACAGCTGTTGAATCACTTACTAACACTAAAGTAAGAATGGCAGACACTAGAGGCAAATTATTAGAATTTCATGGCATAAAAATGCTTGTAACATATCATCCTGCAGCTTTGTTGTACAATCCCAATCTTAAGAGAGATGTTTGGGAAGATATGAAATTTCTTAAAAAATTACTTGATGAGCATTTAAATAACATTAAGGATTAAGAGTTGAAGGTTTTTAAATATTAATTTGTTAGAGGAAAAATGAATATCGCAGTATTATTTGGAGGAATTTCTCCTGAAAGATTTGTTTCAATGAATGGTGGAAAGGCTGTAGTTCAAGCTTTACGTACTTTAGGACATAATGTATATCCTATCGACCCGGCATTGGGCGCAGATTGTATCGTGGATATAGATAATATAGACATTCCCAACAGAGCGCCTACAAAGAGTGAATGGAGTAATTTTCCTCTTCGTAATCTGATAGATTGTATTAATTCATCTATTTTTGACAATATTGAGGTAGCCTTCCTTGTTCTTCACGGCATTAACGGAGAAGACGGCAAAATACAAGCATTACTTGAATGCAGGGGTATTCCATATACAGGATCAAATGTGAAGGCAAGTGCTCTGTCGATTGATAAAATTGCTTCAAAACTGATCTTTAATGCAACTGGAATAATGACTCCTCCATGGATTATTGCACGCAAAAAGGAAGTTGGTAACTATGAATTTCTCGCAACTGTTCGTGCTGAACTTGGATCAAAACTTGTAGTAAAGCCAAATGATCAGGGCTCATCTGTTGGAGTCAAAATCATTTCTGATGGAAACCTGGATGATATTAATCAGGCTATGGTTGAAGCCTTGGAATATTCCAACATAGCATTAATTGAACAGTTTATCGAGGGTAGAGAAATTACGGTTGGCATTATAGGTGAAGAAGCACTTCCAATTATTGAAATTGCACCTCAAGAAGGATTTTACGACTATACTAACAAATATACAAAGGGTAAATCACTTTACATCTGTCCTGCTGATATTTCCGAGGACATAGAAGAGTTTACAAAAGGTATTGCAGAAACAGCTTTTATTGAACTTGGTTGCTCAGGATTTGCCCGAGCTGATTTTCGTCTTAGTGAAGAAGGACAACCCTATATAATGGAGATGAATACAGTTCCGGGATTTACGTCAACATCTCTTGTACCAATGGCTGCCAAAGAACTTGGAATTGAGTTTCCAGAACTTTGCCAACATATTTTAGACATAGCTATGGAGAAAAAAAATGAACAAAAAATATAATCTGTGTGGTTTAGGAAACAGCCTTGTTGATATACAAGTTAATGTAGATGACTATATCATCAATAAATTAATCCTAAAAAAAGGAGAAATGATTTTAACAGACATTGATGAGCAGTTAAAATATTTGAATGAATTAAAAAATGTAAATAGAAACCTTTGTAGCGGTGGTTCTGCAGCAAATACAATCATTGCATTTTCAAAATTTGGTGGTAAAACCTGTTATATGTCTCTACTTGGAGATGATGAACTTGGGTATTTTTATGCAAATGAGTTCCGAGAAATTGGTATCGATTTACATGCAAATCATTTACAATCCGATCCCACCGGTACATGCCTGGTTATGATTACTCCAGATAGTGAACGAACAATGTGTACATCGTTAGGAGCAACAGGTAAGTTTAAGCCTGAAAATTTAAATAATGAAATGATTGCAACTTCAGAATGGTTATATTTAGAAGGCTATAAATTTACAGCTGAAGATAGCACAAATGCCATTTACAAATCCATAGAAATCGCTAAGAATAATAAAACAAAAATTGCTTTAACTTTTTCCGATGGATTTATAACTACATATTATAAAGATAAATTGCATGACGTTGTTATGCAATCAGATCTGATATTTTGTAACGAAAATGAAGCATTATCATTCACTGGTGAACATGATTTTAATATCGCATTTGCTAAGCTCGAAGAAATGGTTCCAAATGTAGTAGTCACTCTTGGAGCAAATGGATCTTTGATAAAGTACAATGGAGAAAAATTCAGAATACCCTCCTACCCAGCAAGTCCAGTGGATTCTACAGGTGCTGGAGATATGTATGCCGGGGCATTTCTATATGAATTAATTGTTAATAATTCACCTCTGAAAGCAGGACATCTTGGTTCATTTGCATCGGCTAAAATTGTATCCCAATTGGGTGCAAGGCTAAACTATGACCATATTGCACTAAAAAACGAATTATATGAATTATTAGATAAAGCATAATATGTATGTTGTCAAATTCTCAATAATCGCAATTATTACATTTGTAATTTCCTTATCTGAGGTTCGTTCTCAGGCAGGCATGAAATTTCAGGAATTATCAAAAAAACTTGAATATTATTTTGACTCAGAGATGATATCTGATCTGGAGAAAAAGATGCCTCAGGGAAGTTCCTATGCTATTTGGGGCTGGGATGTTGGTGATTTTTCCGGAGATGGTATTAATGATGTAGCTTTTGCTGTAAAAGTAACATCAGATAAAAAGAAAGTTGTGCAGGTTTATCAGTTTGTCGATATAGATGGATATCTATCATTTGTTTCTCAATTACCATTTGATTTTTTTGAATTGCCACTAGAAGTAGGTGTTGTAATAAGATCGAATACATGTTATATTACACAAAAACATAAGCAGTTTGATTGGACGATTAAAGGGTACAGGCTTAAGGATGGAAATTTATTTATGGTTGATGATTTCCACACAAAACGTATTGATAAATATACTAATGAATCATATATTAATTATCAATCTTTGATTGGAACTGAAAAATATCAGCTTTTAACTAATAATCGAACAGGATTAAAGGCTAAGTATCTATCTGTACCATGTTATAAACGTGGAAGAACAATCTATAGTGGCTTTTCCGATCAAGCCGAAGCAAATGATGTTGATTTCGTTATAGCCGGAGCATGGTATTGGAAAGGTATTTCAGATGCTTCGTATAGCATTAAATCAGCTTATGATAATGAGAATCTTTATATTACACTTAATGTAAAAGATGATATTTTCATACCACTGAATTGTGATGGTTGTTTAGCGGATTATTTTGAGCTGTGGTTTGATTTAAGTCAGTCAGCTCTGGATGCCAACAGATTTGCAAAGGTTTCGGGAGATAGAGTACAATTTAGAACTGAGGAAGGGAAAGAACTTTATAATATAAAAATATTTCCAGGTGATTTTTTAGATAAGCGTGCTTTCATTAGCGAAGTCAGCTCAACTCAAGATCTTGAGTCCTATCAAAAAGAAGCGATAAAGAATATCAGAATTTCATCATCGCCACGAGACAGCGGATATAATATTAAGCTTAAAATTCCATTTATCTTATTTGGGTTCGAAAGTGCACCTGTAGATAAGAATTCTTATACTAGAATGGGATTCACATCTGTTTACCATGATATTGATAATGAGTATCGACTTGAAGAAGAATCTCAAATAACATCATCGGTTTTGGATAGACTAAAGCCAGAAACTTATGGTGAAATAATATTTGTTCCTGAGGGTAAGTGGTATGGTCAATCGGAAAATATTTACACAATTGAGATTAATCGTTATTTAATGGAGCTTGGCTTTTAAAAAATCGACTAAATATATTTATTTCACCAGGATTAGGAACAATAAATAGGTTCTACTGATTACTTATAGCTTATTGGATATGTTTTGCCTGAAACCTATGAAGTGATAAGCATGCCGTGTTAAAGGATGAAATACGAACTATTTAAAATACATGAAGATAAAATATGTATCTTTTTATTTTTTTCGACAATTCGACAAACTTCACAATTATAATTAAAACTTGTAAACATATACACTCTGTTCAATTGTGAGCCCAGACTTTTCTGCAGCATTTCCATCTCTGACCCCTATTTCAATATATCCATAACTACCAATATAGGCAAGGAATTGTCCTAAATCTACATCAGCAAATGTTTGGCTAAGAAATTTAATTTTCAAATTGGCAGATTCAACACTCCATCTTAAATTCTGTTTAGGGAATTCTACAGTACTGATTCCCAGTGTTGATGCTTTTAGGGACGTAATTAAGTTTCCAAACCGATCAATATGCATTATTTCTCCATGCCAAATATGCTGGCCATCAAGAAAACACTTTGGATCTTGTATAGTGATCAGACTTATTGGACTAATTCTATCACCAATTGTTTTAACATCTATGCCATTTGCTATATGTGAGGCTACTGGTGCGAAAATATCGCGACCATGAAATGTTGCACTGATATGATCCAATTGATATTGCTTGTTAGATATTGAATAAATTGCGATAGGCTTGTGTTTTTGAAGAACATATGTAAGTAACCCGTTATCAGGTGCAATAAATGTATATTTTTCTGTTAATACGACTATAGCATTTCTTGCAGTGCCAACACCAGGATCAACTATTGATAGAAATATTGTTCCCTTAGGAAAATAATCTATAGAGACTGACAATAAAAAACTAGCTTGTTTGAAATTTTGTGGTTGTATTTCGTGCATTAGATCTACGATCTGTGCTTCTGGGGATATACCTAGAATTACACCTTTCATTATTCCTACAAAATTATCTTTTGTTCCGAAATCGGTGGTTAAAACGATTAATGGTTTGGTCATTTCTTAAATTCATAAATACGAAATAACAAAAATATCAACTTTTAGATTATAAATAAAATTTTAATTT
>CAIOZA010000135.1 GCA_903862655.1 uncultured Ignavibacteria bacterium | reverse complement strand
TAGCGGAGATCTGCGTAGCTCATTATTAATTATCTACCGTAGCGTAGCGGAGATCTGCGTAGCTCATTATTAATTATTAATTATTAATTTTTCCTGGCATCCTTACTTGACACTTCCTCCCTCATTATCCATTATCAATTATCAATTATCAAGGATGATTGTCCTACCATAAAAAAAAGCATACTCACATAAATCATGAGAATCACAGTTCAGACAATCTCACATCCCAAACAAAAAAAAATGGCGGGTTTTAAACCGCCATTTCGAATTAATTCTTAATTCTTAATTCTTAATTCTTAATTATTAATCTCAATTCTTAATTATTAATCTCAATTCTTAATTATTAATTGAATAAATCTTATTTATTCAAAATAACTTTACCGCTCTGGACGAAGTCCTGACCTGTAACGCGGAAAATATACATACCACTGTTCAAGTTAGCACCATCGATCGAGAAGTCATGGATACCGGCAGATAATGAGCCTGTAAATATGTTCTGGATCTTGTTGCCCTGTGCATCATATAAAGCTACTGTAACAGGCTGTGCCGAAGGCATATTAACACCGAAGCTGGTTTTAGCTACGAATGGGTTAGGATATGCTTCAGAAAGCTGTGGTGCGTTACCCTTGAGGTCAGTCTGCTCGAAATAAGCCCATTCTGCTCTTTTCTCAGGTAATATAATTGGCTCTTTAAAATTCAAAGTGAACTGATGATTGAGTATATCATAAGCTGTCTGGAGAACTGGTCTTGGAGCTACTTCAGGGTTGGGCATGGATCTATCAGAATAATCAAAGTATCTGTTGAATAACATAACTCTGCCGATTACTCCATTAAAATGATCTGAGTATGTTTCACCAGTGTTGTAATCATAATAACTTGTTCTACATGCACCACCTATACCGCTTTGATCTTCCCAGCCTGTAGTTGCATCTTTCGAAAGTCCGCTAAAGTCCATCCAACGGCTCACTCTTGTCGGTACAGTTGCCAAATCAGCAGGATTTGAAGTAAGTCCTGCTTTGCTTATTAATGCTCTGAAATGCTTTTTGCTTCCATCAAATTCTAAATGAGCAAGAATAATGTCAGTTGGTTCAATAGGATAGAAATCATCAGAAGCCGGATCCGCACCGGGAGCATGAGTGGATTGTATATACATTCTTTCAAATCTGTTCCACATGCCAAAACAGATATTTCCTTGTGGACTGATGAAAATATTAAATCCTGAAAGAGGTCCGCCAAATTCACAAATTGTCTGACGTCCATCAGCATAATAGGGATGATAGACATTATTGCCATTAAGGTCAACCATTGCAGGTGAACCTGCTTTGAAAACAGCTAATAAAGTTTTGGACTGTGGATCTGGTTGCCACTCATTTATCACATCAGTTGTTATTTCTTCATGATATTTGCTGTGCATAATATCGGAGTATCCATATCTGTTCGATGCGAAATCAGGAGTAAACATTGCTCCACCCTTATCATTGATTCCTGATTCAAGATAAACAGGTTGTCTGTTTGCATCATCCATTAAAGCATTTTCCTGATTACCAGTTGCACTTGCATCGGTGTAAGCCTGATCCTGAATAATAGGCATGGGATCATAATTGGAATATGATAGTTCTGATCCGTTTGGTGTTGCTTCAGATGCATTAAGGTCTAATACTAGATCAATCAATTCAGGAGCTTGAATGCATGAACCTAGTACTTCGGTAGTTGGATAACTTGCGAGCAGTTCATTTACATCTGTCTGTGTGAAATATCCTCTGTAAACACGCACTTCGTCTAATATTCCCTGGAAATTAGTATTAGCTCCAATTGTGGATGTATTACCAATTCTTAAACTTGCATTTGATTCCCAGCTGCCGGCTCCATTGCCGCAATCTTCATTATCTTCATCATGATGCTCAGATTCAGTGTCTGTCTGGTTCACACCGTCTATATAAATTGTCATGTCCATCGAACTGCCATGATGGTCATCGCATGAATTAGCAACGCTTGCCGAATAGGTTGCCACAACAAGATGCCATTGGTTGTCTCCCCATCCATTTGTATTATTGTTATTATTTCTTCCGGATATATCCAGAATATTCTTCTTTCCTGTTGGTCCGGAAACTCCGTTCCAAAGTTCAAACCTGATACCGCCACGGGTGAATCCGCCATTTTGCACCATATTGAAATTTCCGGCTGATAAGTTCCATCCTCTGCTGATGTTGGCATCAACCGGAACAATCTTACTGATTATACTGCCATAAGACTCTGTGTTGCCAGTGCTGAAATCATTTGCATCGAACTTTACCCATGCTGCTAAAGAGAATGCATTTGTTGTCTCGAAATTATATTCCGGGAAGTTTCCAACATCGACTAAAGTATGTCCTCTGTTTCCATCAATTCTGTGAAAATCGACTCCAAACATATTTTTTGCATCAACTCTCTTGCCTAATGACAAGATACCCGGATGATTGTAAGGTTCATCAGCTACGTTTGTACAAATATCTGTATTACATTCATCAAAATCCCAGAATCCTATCAATTTATTGGCAGGAACCGGAGCAGTATGTTCGTAATTTCCGGCAGAAATTCTAAAGAGGTTTGATACATTTTGGCATTCGTGATCTTCCTCATCACCGCTTAATTGATTATTTCCTTGATCTTTTCCACCAACAATACTGTGAAGATGTTCAAAAACAAGTTCCATATCGCCTTCAATCGTAAATCCAGTAGTATTGTCAATTCCGCTTATATGCCATGATGTGCCGGGTCCACCAACAAGTTCTCTGCCTGTAAAAGCTGTTACAATACCATCAACAGTTGCAATAATATTCTTAAATCTGACAGTACTTCCATGAGCAAGATTGTTAAAAATATCAAACTGAATATAATTCAGATCATTATAATTGTGGCTCGAACTTAGGCAGTATTTATATTTTGCATCAACTTCGGCAGTGATTGTTTGGTTTATTCTGTTGTAAATAAATTTAACATGGTTGCTGTTCTTCCATTCTCCGATTGCATTTGAGTAATTAACACTCATAGTAGTACTAAAGGTTTTACTGCCGGTAGTAAGATTAAACGGCGATACAGGAGTTGGTTTTATTTCAGGAATTTTAGTGGATGTTACGGTTCCATGCCATCTTTTACTGCTGTTTGATCCGGTATGGGAAACATTTGAACCAGCAATTGTAAAGTTCAAACTTCCCACAGAAAACGAATGACCATTTACAAAATTTGGATCGAAATCAAGTCCGCTAAATGAGAAAGTATATACTGCATCTCTGTCATTATTGCACGTTGGATCAACTGTAAAATTAAAATGATTCTCATTTGATCCTAATAATAATTTACCTTCATTGCCTGCACCACCATAAGCTTTGCTGAGATTACTCAACTCAAGTCTTGCCTTATTATGAGCATGCTTCATGCCTCCAATATCGATGGATAGTTGTTGAGCGAATAGAAAATTAGCCATGCAGGCTATGATAACAAGGAATAATGTAAATCTTTTCATGTTAGAACCTAAATATTGCGATAATTAATTGTCATTTTATAGTTTTAGTTTTTTACAACTTATCAAAAATATAAATTTAAAATTTCCTATGAAATACCAAATACTACTGATTTTTTCAATATACCAAATACTACGTAGTTTTTCTCCGTATTGCTACTGATATATTAGTTATAAAGTTATAATATTCCCCCCTAACTCACGCATCCCTGCTTGACCATTAATTATCTACCGTAGCGTAGCGGAGATCTGCGTAGCTC
>CAIOZA010000134.1 GCA_903862655.1 uncultured Ignavibacteria bacterium | reverse complement strand
TAATTTATTAAATATTACAGAAGTTTAATTTATAATATTAAGAAATATTAAATGGAAATGGAAAAAGTAGAAGAAGAAGCAATTGACGTATCTGTAGAAGAAGTTTTAGGAGTTGGTTTTGACTGGACTGTAAAAACAAATGCTCAGCGTGAATTAGAAGGCTTTGAACTTGATTGGAACAGACTTGAATATCAGTGTCATTACAATTCATTTCAGTTTTATGAAAGTAAATTCCCCCCTGGTTTTGAAAATATTCCAGGCTTTAACCAGATTTTGGAGAACTTGGTGATAAAAAATGAACATCATACACCACTAGCAGAGTATTCCGAAAGAACAGAAGAATTAAAATAGTCTCTTATTATAAATGAATAAAGACACTATCTGCATATTTCTAAATTCTCAAAGTGCAACTTCCTACATAAATGGCTACACATCTGAGTGCTTATTTGATCTGCCATATTTAATTATTCCAAAAAAATCAAAAATCTCTGTAGCAGTTCAAACTGCATCAATTCCATATTCGTTCTTCAATTGTGACACTTTTAATAATGTGTTTAAATATTCCGTTAATGGCGTCGCTTACAGTGCAGTTATCCCGCAAGGCAATTATAATGTGATGACTTTAGCTGCCGCATTGAGAATTATACTAGGTTCCAATTTCACCATCACTTATGCTGCGCTAGATAATTCTTTTACTTTTACTAACACCACTAATGCTTTCCAGTTTCTTAGCGGATCTACTTGTTTTGAAATTTTAGGGTTCCCTAGTAATTTTACTTATTCCAGTGCAGGAAATATATTAAAATCAACGATTTCTATCAACCTATTCACCATCAGGAATATTTATGTCTCATCAAATAATTTTATGTTAAATAATGTCAATAATGCAACGCCAAAGAATAGTAGCATACTTTGTTCAATCCCTATAATGACATCTAGCGGATCCATTATAACCTATTCCAATTTCTACAACGCTTACAATGAAGCACACAATGTAACAAATTTAACATTTTTGCATCTTAAACTAACAGACCAAGATGGTGACATTTTAGATCTAAACGGTTGCCATTTTTCATTGACTATACAACTGGACATTCAAACACCAATCCTTTAGGCAAATAATAATATTTTGACATTGTATATTATGGCTAAGCTAGGTGTTAAAGTAGATGCTGCGTTTTCAACTTTAGGTCAAAAAATAAATTCCACATTAAATCGTTTAGGTGAAAAGGGCTACTCGTTGTTAGATAAAGTTAAAAGTCGCCCTTTTAGAAAGGTTTAAATATTACTATTATATATAATGTCTTTCCTCGGAAGAAAATTAGGTCGCGTTTTTTCATCACTTGGAAGTAAAGTTACTCGGACGGTTAATCGGCTTGGAGAAAAGGGAATGTCTTTGGTTAACCAAGTTAAAAGAGGTGTAGCTGACATACCTGGACAAGCTAATCAATTCGCTAAAAATATTGTTCTTCAATCTGGTGCTGTTACTGATGGTTTAAGAATTGGAACTAACATTGCGGATAAAATTATGTCTGGTGCTGTTGGTTTAGGTGCTGGAAATATTCCTATTGCTGGAAAATACATTGAGGGTGGTGCAAAAGTAATGAGTGGATTGAAGCAAGGTGCTGAATTTCTTGATCAAAAGAGAGATCAAGAAGAAGCAAGATTAAGGAGAAATGCTGAAGGCGACAGAATGCGTAACACTGTTTTAGAAAAAATGAATGGGCGCAAACAAGCTGCTATTGTTGCGGCGGATGATATATCTAGTCCTTTTGCTTAAACGAAAAACCTTTAGGAAATAAATAATAAAATTAGAATAATTGCCTTCTAATTTTATTTAGCAATATTCACATTATTTTTATATTTGTTTATATTATAATGCTACCAAAGAATTTGAAGTATCAGAACAAGGTTGAAAGTGCCAGTGCTCATTCCTATGTGTCAAATATTCAACCACAGAACGGAATGGGGCCATATGCCGCAGGTCAGACAATTATTATTAACATTCCTACTAGAAACAACTTAGTGCTTATCGGTGCTGAGAGTTCTTTAAAGTTCTCTCTATCTGTAACCAATGGTGCCACCGCTACTAACTACACTCGTCTTGATCGTGCAGGTGCACACGGTGTAATTCAAAGATTGAGATTATACGCAGGTTCTAATTTGATTGAAGACCTTGATACCTATGGAATGTGTGTAGCCAATTTGATTTCTCTACAAAAGTCTAATGGTGCTTCCAAAGGAAAATACAACATTAACTCTGGAATGAGACAAGACGATGTGATCTCAACAACGACCGGACAATGTATTTCTTGCCCTGCTGGTGAAAGATTAAATTCAACTGCTGGAACGGAATTTGCTGCTGTTACTTTTGCCGCTAATTCCGTTACTGCTCCTAGAACTTATACCATTAATTTGTTATCTATTCTCGGTTCTTTAGGCTCTCAATACATTCCCCTCTTTGCTATGACTTCCGCCCCTTTGAGATTAGAACTCCAATTATGTGCATCACCTCAAATGTTTTGCGTGTCAGATGTATTGCCTGTTGCTTTTTCATTGACAAATGTGGAATATGTAGCAAGTTTCATTGATTTATCTGATAGCGCAATGGCAATTATCAATCAATCACTCGGGGGACATCCATTGCAATATGTTATTCCTAGTTACAGAAATTACGTTTTCAATGCTACTCATACAACTGGCGGTGTTAATCAAGTTACCGCTCCTATTCCAGCTAAGTTTAGCAGTTTAAAACATATTATAGGAACTTTCCGACGCAATTCCGCAGGAGCAGCTACATACTTTCCATTAGCTTCAGGCACGTGTGGTCTCTCTCAATACAGCGTTCGTTTTGGTTCCAAATTAGTTCCAGCTAAATCTCCAACGACAATTGCGGAATACTTCTCTGAGGTGTCTAAATGTGTAGCAAGTCTGTCAGATCTTACTCACTCGCCTAATATGAATATCTTTTCGTATTCTGCTTCAACACCAGCAGCCAATGGGGAAACTTGTCAGTTGCTAAGTCCTACAGCTGTAAGTAACAATTTTATGATAGGAATTGATATGGAGACCTATGCTAATGCAGACAAAGAAAGCATCTTCAGTGGATATAATACGCTGACAGATGATATTTACTGGAATTTAACTTTTGATGGAAGCGCCGGAACTGGTCTTATTCGCTTTGACTTCTTCGCTTTATATGACAGCTTGTTAATCTGTGAAAATGGAACTGCCATTGTTAAATATTAAGTATTAGATATTTAGGGCATTTAATAATCAAATATTATATCGTTTTTATAATATTTAATAACACATTATAGTATAGAATGGATAAACCTTGCGCAACGTTTCATCTCAACACAACACAAATTTATAACAATGAAGTCAATGCAAATTTCGCTGCTGGAATTAATAACAAATACGGATCTATCAACGCATTAAGAACTGACACTACTTGGTACAATGTGGATTTTAAAACCATTTTAGGTGATATGTATTATCACTATGAAAAGTTCAACATATCTTTAGCGTTTATTACTTATGGATCCGCTCCTAATGCCTATGGCACTGCGGCAATTGATAGAACTGTAATGATCAATTTAGGCGGACTGCCTTTCAATAACTGCACATACGATACACAAACAATGTCTAACAATTCATCTGCTTATATGGGCACGATTACTTTGCCTGGCACTGTTGCACCTGGCTGTTTTAATTTTACTAATGATATGAATTGCAGCACTATTTACAAGCCAAATAATATGTCAAACATCAGAATAAAACTTACTAGATATGATAACAGTGCGCCTGTTTCCGCTACTGGAATATTTCCTGCTATGGACTTTTTCTTTCATATCTATGGCGTAGAGAGTTGTAAGAAAGATTAAAAATAATATTATATTAACCTTATGTATAATATGAGTTCAATAAATTTGTCTTATATCAAGCCACGAAACACCTTGCAGACTGCCGCACATCTGTCTGATCTCACAAACGCTATTGTAGCGAAAGTAAAAGAAATTGATAATTATCTAGATCTTAAGCACGACGCTGAACTTTTAATATTCATTTGTAACTGTATTGAAAACGCCGTCAAAGATAAGAAAGCTGGAAAAAAAGTAGATAAGAAAGCATTATGTTTAGACATATTGGATAAAATATTCCTATTAACTCCTGATGATACTGCTATGCTGTCATCTTCCATTGATTTTCTCTGTAACAATAAGCTAGTATCTTTAATTCCATCATTGAAAAAATACACATTAATCATTATAAATTATTTGAAATCAAAATTGTGAAGTGATAAGTTGGTTAAGAAAACGGTTAGCAGCATTATCAGTCAGGTCATTCAATATTATTTCCCGGCTTTAATGAATTATTTGTTAGTTACTAAGCTAGGACTTAATCCTTTTACTGTAGGAATAGTTTTATTGGCTTTTTGACTTCGTTCATTTGATAAAAATATAATATTACTGCAATATAAAATGCAAGTTCAACAATACAATGAAAAAATGAGATGCATATGTTGCAAGAAAGTAATTCCAAAATCAAAAATATTTATGCTCTCCAAAGAAATTGAAATAATTGATGGACTACAGGAAGTTATGATCAGACATATCTGTGGATATTGTAACATGTACGTTACAGCACTCAGGCAGACTATTTCACAGGATAACTTAGATAAAATTGTGCAGGTTCTTAGCCAACATTAAAATATATATTGTTTAGAAACAGCTTAAAGATATACCCTTAAATAACCTATAAATGCCTATAGATTATTCAAGATCAAAAATCTACCAAATAATACCTACATGTGAATTTGATGAAGGCGATATCTACATTGGTTCAACTGTCAGACTATTGAGTGAGCGAATGGCTCAACATAGAAGGCAACTCACTTGTAGTAGTAAAATATTATTTGAAAAATATGGCGTTCAAAATTGTAAGATTGAATTAATAGAAGAATTTCCTTGTGAAAACAAAGAGCAATTATTAAAAAAAGAAGGCGAGCATCAACGAGCAATTAAATGTGTAAATGCAAGAATATCAGGTAGAACCACGAAACAATATTACTTGGATAATGCTGACAAAATAAAAGAATACAACATTGACAATGCAGACAAAATAAGAGAACGGAATAAACAATATTACTTGGATAATACAGACAAAAAAAAAGAATACGACAAACAATACAACATTGATAATGCTGACAAAAAAAAAGAATATAATAAACAATACAACATTGATCGTCACAAATAAACTCTATTCAATTATATTTTAAAATGTTTTAAAATATAATTTATTCTGCTTCATCACCGAATTCATCCGCATCTTCTTCTTCTAGATCATCAGGCTCGTCATCATCGTCTTCCAATTTTCTGACATATTGCAGATTTGTAAATGGAGAATGGCGCATTTTATATGATAGCAGAACTCGCTCCTCTTCAGATGCGTATTTGATCTCACTCGCCTTCATATGCCTGAATTCACTTATGGATCCTGGCATTCCAATCTCTTTGTTCATCTTGCTTACATATGAGCTGTTATGAACCGACTTGCCAAATAAATATGCTCTATAATCTATTTTGTTCGCTTTCATATAGTCACGAATTAACTTGGACATTGTTTTTGTTAGCTCCTCTTGTATAGGACCATATTTTTTCACCGTTTTATAATGGTTAATAATAATCGTTAGCGGTTTTGCAGCGGCGGTTGGAACAACCAAATACTGTTCTAGTGCATCATTCGCTTCTGCCAAGGTTTTAACTATTTTTAAATGAAAGTCATCTCTCACTGTGATCTCGTTGTATAGTTCCGCTATCACATATTGCTTACTTAAATCACCATAATGCTCCTTCACTAAAGCTAAATATTTTGCGAATTTCACCACTGGTTTATTTTTCGCCTTCTCTGCTGTCTCTGCCAGAGACTTGAGTTTCAATACTTCAAAAGCTAATTTATATACTTTGTGTTGCTCCACTGACACTGGCAGGTTAAGTTGCTTAATGGAAATTAAAATCCCCTGCACAAATGCTTTCTTGGAATTGACTTTGTATAAATTCTTTTCCTTTCCAAAGGTTGCCTTGTGAATAGCATTTAGCACTTTGTTGGCATGCATTATGTCTGCTAAATAATTCTCGGTTCCTAGAATTTGACAGACTATCTTGAGATGATTTTTATATTGCTTCTGATTAAACGGACTTAACTTGCTCATAATATCTTGATACGTGACGTAAGATGCATTCGGGTTATAAGGACGCGGCCACGTTAATGGAACCATTACTTTCTTTGCTGGAATTACTGCCTTCACTTTGCGACCACCCTTTGTCACCACTTGTGCTACTACTTGCTCTTCATATTGATCTGCTGCTTCAGGTGCTTCATATTGATACGGATTTACTAAAGGTAATCCCTTAAGTGTCTTTAGTGCATCCGCTTGTTCCTTGTATTTGTCTCTCCTTGCTGTTTTCAGTTTCACCTGATTTTCTAGATAGAATTTCTTCTGTCTCGCTCTGTTTTGCGTCTTGATCCTTTCTAGTCTCTCTTGAGGGGTTAAATTCGCTAAATCCATTGTATAATATAGCTAAAGATTATATATTTATTGTAATAACTATTTCAGGAAATTTATTTCAATTTTTTTTAATGAGAAAGTGATTTTACGATATCGGAGAATTTGTAGATGGACACTTCTTACTTGCAATGTAATATCGCTATTTAAATGGAAATACTGGATATCCTTCCTACTTATAATTTTCTTTGTATCTTTAGTTATATAATAAAAACACTGAGGACTGAGGACTGAGGACTGAGGACTTGATTTAAGGTAGTATCGCAAAAGAAAAAAAAAGAAAAAAAAAGAAAAGAGAGAATGTAACACAGAATAATATTTTAATATATTTTATTTTTATACCTTTTCCTATATAAGAGTTCAAAAGCAGTCCTCAGTCCTCAGGTCCTCAGTATTTAACCAAAAGTATTCCAACAATTAAATAATAACAAATTTAATATTTTGTTATCATTGTGTATATAATTTTATCATTTTTCAATATCTAATTTATTATCTCCATCATCAAATGTTTCCAGAACGATACCGGTTAATTTGAAATAATCCTTTAGATTTTGAATATTGAATATCTTTGTTTCGCCTTTATCTGTGTGTCTTCCTTTTACAATGCCGTTAATGTTTAATCGTTTCATTCTAACGCCCATTTGTTGGCACGTTAATTTATATTCAATCCCGCATTTATTACACCAATCCATAAATAGTTTATATTGGTCCTTTCCAAGTAATTCAGTAGTAGTCTCATAATAATTATCTAATACATAATCTTTTAACCAATTTTCAATTGGAGATACAGCAAGGTCCTTCATATCGTTCTGATGATCCGTCTTTGGTATTTCCAAATTTTCAAATTTATCCATACCTAAAATGCCTTTGAAATACTCATAGCAAGTTTTAATAACATTAACATCTTTTAGCATTGCATACATTTCATCAAAATAGGGTTTATTGTTAAGTAACTCATCACTAGAGCGAATAATGAGAAGTCGTCTATCATCTTTGGAAGTAGTAATAGGATCTTCATTATTAGTAGTAATAATAAATTTGTGATAACTTTTAATTTCATATCCATTAATTCCTTTGTTGTTAATCATCAGATGCGGTGATTTAATCAATGTTTTAATTTTACCCATACAATCAGTTGTATCTTTCTTTGATAACTCATCTAAATTAACTAAATACGATGTCCCCATTTTGCCGTTAAATTCACCCCATACATCTCTAGAAGGTGATGAGCTTTCAAAAACCTTTCCCTGCCCTAACATTGCAGCAAGTAGCAACATCAAAGTGCCTTTTCCTGCGCCTTGTTTTGAAATTAATGTAGGGCAAATAGATTTCACTGAAGGAAATTGTATCATTTGAGCAATCCAAGCTTCTAAATATGTTGCAACGTGTTGTTCATTGTTACATAGGATTAATATATGTTTTCTGAAAATAGCAAGAGCATCAGGCATATCAGTCCATTTTGTAACTAATTCCATTGCGAACGGGTTCCAAGTATTAAATATTTTTGGAGAACACTTTGAAGCATCAGGATAACATTCAATATCATCAAAGCATCTTTGTAGCGAATTTCCACTTAACCAATCTGAAATAAATACAGCATCAACAATATTCCCAATTCCATTGACTTTTTTGTAAGTTATGTGCTTATACGCAGTTATTAAATGTTTCTCGCCCATTACAATGGTATCGTTGTCATAGTTCTTTACAAAGAACGCCTTATTGATAATTTTGCAGTGAGTTTTTTCAAATTCTGCAGCAATGGTTTCAAATTTATTTTCAATAGGAATTTTTAGGTTTTGAGAAGTAACAAGATCATTTAAAATATCCTTGTCTTCTTTAGCATCATCTTTTTTATTTCGTTGTTCAGCCTTAGCGGCTTCCTTTGCATACTTAATAGCTTCCTTTTCAGCTTTGGCAGTTTCCTTTTCAGCTTTAATAGCATCTACCTTTTGCTTTCGCCATTCATCTAATTTCGCCTGTTGTAAAATCTTCCAATTGTTAGCGATGGTTGGATAGTCCTTTTTAACATTCTTTTTAATAGAGTTCATTGCCTTAATCGGATCATCCATTAACATTTTTATGTGCTGAAATTGTGCTTCATATTCATCTTTTTTATTAGATGTTCCGTCACGTAATGTTGCAATCTCAAAGCATTCAAAAGCTTTTTGAACTGGAAGAGTAGATACAAACATTCCAGCTAAAGCAATCCATTTATGATGCCGCCCAGTAGGCATTACATTAGCAAATGCACCAGCCTTAGCATAAAACATAAGTTCATCAACATATATTTCATCAGTAATGCCATTATCACAAGCCGCTACATATGCGGATGAGTGATGGTGTATAATAGAAGTATCAATGACGCCATCAAATTCAGCCGCGTTTTCATCAAAGAATGCACTGATAACACTCTCTTCAAATGTTCCGAATTCAATTACAAATGGTCTGGTTTCAATAACATTTGAATTAGATTTCTTATCAAAGTGTGTCTTGTTAGCATAAGCAGATCTAATTTTTCTATTTTTATCATAAACTGATATATCAAACAATTGAAAGCCATCTAACAGATCAAAATAGTCACTTGGAATATCGTTTTTTTTACTATCTATTAAACTATTTCCAGCAGTAGCAATAGCTAAGCATTCAGCTTTAGTAACCACGAAATTTGTTACAACGATATGGAGTGAAATTATCCAACTATGTAAGCCAGATGAACAGCAAATGTAATCACTAGAGGATGCATTTAATATACAAATTTTAGGTTCGGTGCTTCCCATTTTAAGAAATATTTCACAAATAGTATTAAATGCTATTTCGCTAATTGACTTCCATATATCATTGTATTCTTGATCATCAGCACAATGTTTTGGCTTGATTTCAATGTCAAAATATGGCTTGATTTTTCTATCATCAGGAGTAATTTCATAGCAATTATTTGTTTTACAGATGGCTTCATAACCAGTGTCACCAATTTCTTGAACATTAACAGTTCTGCATTCAGTAGTATATTTGATCATTTCGCTAAAGGAAGTAGTGTTGGTCATTCTATTATACATTAGTAGTATATTTTATTTCTAAGTTATTTTAATTAATTATATATTAACTGAATTTAATTCAATTTTTTTATTAATTAAAATATGTCAATATTCCTAAAGGATT
>CAIOZA010000133.1 GCA_903862655.1 uncultured Ignavibacteria bacterium | reverse complement strand
TAAATTATTTGCACCTAATGGACTTATGAAAGTAGATGCCGACTATACTCCAAAACCATTTGAAGAGTGGACAATAAAAGATTGGCCTGAAACTTATCAAAATCCAAGTTACCATAACATCTTTGCACCTGGAATTGCATTCGCACCTCCCCACTCTATCTCTAAACCTATGACAAGTAAAAATGGTACACCCATTTTTGCATCTGCCCCAAGAACTGGTATGCCTTCAGGAATTATGGGCAAGGTAACAGCAGACAATATCATAAACTGGATAAAAACTGGCAATGCCACAATGATTCACAAGGCATCAATGGGACGTATGGGTGCAGCTTGTATTGTATCAGCAGGATATGGCATGCGAAAAGGAACTGCGGCTACCATGACTGTGAGCCCTGTAGTACCCGATTGGGAAAAATTTCCTCAATGGGGTAGAGATATAAAAACCACCATGGGCGAACCAGGATTGGCAGGACATTGGTTAAAGTGGTTAATGCATTATATGTTCTTATACAAAGCAAAAGGTTTACCATTTTGGTGGATGATTCCTGAATAAAAATAAAAAAATAAACATAATGGAAAACAGACTCATTATAACAAAATACTCCGAGCAGTATTATCCTCCTACTCCTAATAATTTTACACTATTCTTAAGGAGATCTATCTTCTTTCAATTAATTCGTTTTTTTATACTGAATTATAAAATAATGAAGATTGTAATTAAAGGGCATTCGTAAGAAAATGAAGACCCTCACGCAAGGAAATCTTTAATTAATTTTCTTAATCTCTTTCAAATCAGCAATGTCCTGACTTCTGCCTGACGCAGTTTTGTTAACTATGAATTCTTTAAGTCCAATATACTTTACTTCAATCCCATTTACATCCACACGTAATTTATTTGGGAAAGCATCTTCAAATTTTACACCATCAATTGTATTCAAAATATCAATTCTCAAAGGTGGGTATCCTATTTGTGTAACATAACCCTCTTGCATAAAATCAGATTTTGTTAATCCTAAACTTGCTAGTCCAAATTCTTTTATTGCTATAACTAATTTTTCTGCATTAGTTTCTGAACTATTGATCCAAATATCTAAATCTCCAGTATGTCTTGGTTTGCCATGAAATGCTAATGCGTAGCCACCAACCACCATATAATCAACCTGGTGTTTATTAAGGAGCTTTACAAAATCTTCAAAATCTTGGGCTAATGTCATGCTTTCAGTTTTCTTCTTACTACATGTGACTTATCCATCCTAGTAGTTTTTAAATCTACAGTTTGAGATATTAAAAATGTCACAGCTTCAAGCCTTTTTATCAAAGGTTGAGCTAACCAATAGTTCAAATCATTCATTTTTTCATCAAATGACTTTATTGGCGCTTTATGTAAAACTGGTGCGATATTCATATTCAAAATTGAATATAAAGTTACTTAAAATAATGCGTTTTAGAATGGTGTTTTCATGACACAACAAAGGACCCACGATTCAACGTAAGTCCTTGATTTTCATCTAGCGAGACCGGGATTTGAACCCGGGACCTCAGGGTTATGAAGATTTTTTGAGAAAATGAAGGCGTTGATTTGTAAGGTGTTGTGATTTGGAAAAACCGAAATCAACCGATTTTAACCGATTTCAGGGGGTATTTCCCTACACAGAGGTTTTTAATTCTATAGTAAAACGACTTGATGAATTAAAAACCCCCTACATAGAAATGCAGAGGGTTGATTAGAGGCTAATTAATTATCGCACTAATTAACAAATCTAATCTGAAATTATTTGTCTGACACATTAAATACAATTACTTGTTTCATTAAGAAGTTAACTTTTCTACCATTTTGTTCTGCTGGAATCCATTTAGGGCCTTTTTCAATAACACGAATTGCTTCTGATGCAGTTCCATAACCAGGATTGTTTTCAGCAATTACGTTCTCAACATCGCCATTTTTACTCACAATAAAATTAAGTTTAACAGTATACTTACCGGGAACAGCCTTATTTCTATTGGGTAAATTTCTATCTAAATTGTTCATTAAATAGTTAGACCAACCTGCTGTACCACCTGGAAATTCTGCAGGCTTTTCAGCGGTATAAAAAATGGGTTCATTATTTTTCGAAGGGTCAACGTTTTTTTGAATCTTAGGTGCAATAAAAACAGCACTAACGCCTGTGTCAATACTTGAATAGCCTATAACAGTCACTTCATCCATTT
>CAIOZA010000132.1 GCA_903862655.1 uncultured Ignavibacteria bacterium | reverse complement strand
GAGTATGAAAATCAATTTTTTAATAACAAATAATCTCTCTTCGTTCTGTATTCAGAATCGGGTGAAGATCAGTTTTGTTTGGATACATGTTTCTACCGATCTGCTATACCTACGGCACAAAATACATTTCAGGGACACAAGAAAAAGACGAGTAATTATTTAAATTTTGCCACGAAGTGGCTTAATTAGAAAAACCACGGTTGAAACCCGTGGGGACAGATCAGCACGTTATTTTATCCCTGCCCCGAAGGGGCTACTATAATCTATATCGCTCCTACGGAGCTTTGTCAGTTTGTTTTGGTGTGCTTCTATTAATATTAATCCCCTACGAGGAATTCTTTTCCTCTTTTGGCAGAGATTATTTGCTTTATTCTCCATATTTGAGAATTTTTAATATTTTTTGCAACCCCGGCAGGGGTGATATCTTAATAGGAAAAATCAACAAGAGATTTTCAAAGCCACGTCGGGGCGACATCTAAATCTTATCAATTCTATTTGTAGCTCATATTTCTACCTATCTGCTGTACCTACGGCACAGAATACAAAAGATTAGCTTTGCCAGGCCTTCGGCACCTGCCTGCGGAGGAATGACAGACTGGGAGAAAGGTTTCAACCTTTTAATCCGTTTCTAATTCATAATCCGGGATAATACAAAATAGGGTTGCGTAGTCGGCAACCCTATTTCAATCTTTAACTACGATTATTCTTTATGCGATATATTTTCCGCGTTTTGTATAATGTGTATGCAAAAGCTCGTGGGACTTATGACCGCATGGTCCATCGGTCAGGAACTTTTCATAAATAAACTGAACGTGAGTATTCTCGTGTGATTTACGAAGAGGAAGTTCTGCATCCTCCTTGTAGATTGCTTCAGCTCTCTTTGCCCGAATTTCCGGAGATGTGGGTATTGGCTGTCCGCCACCACCGATACATCCGCCCGGGCAAGCCATGACTTCTATGAAATGAACATCATTCAATTCACCGCGTTTCAATGCTTCCATTACCTTCTTCGCATTGGCAGTTCCATGAGCAATCATGAACTTAAGATCGACACCTTCGAGGAAACTCCACTCCGGTTTGACATTCTCGAGTTTGACTGATGCTTCTTTGACACCTTCAAAGCCACGGCAAGGCATGATCTCAAGATTGCTAAACGGCACTTCTCTACCTGTAACAAGTTCATAGGCTGTTCGAAGAGCAGCTTCCATGACGCCACCCGTTGCTCCGAAAATTAGACCAGCTCCTGAGGCTTCACCAAACGGATCATCGAAATCTGATTTTGGTAGGGTTGGCAGATTCAATCCAGCTTCTTTGATCATCTTAGCAAGCTCTCTTGTTGTCAATCCATAGTCAACATCTTTGAATCCAGAATCAACCATTTCAGGTCGGTTACATTCGAATTTCTTAGCAGAACATGGCATAACGGCAACAGTAACAATGTCAGCAGGATCAATATTTGCTTCTTGGGCATAAAAAGTTTTAATAATTGTGCCAAACATTTGCTGAGGAGATTTGCAAGAGGACATGTGGTCAAGATATTCCGGATAGAAATGCTCGATATATTTTACCCATCCAGGAGAACAAGAAGTGAACTGTGGTAGTTTTACAGAAGTATCCTTATCCACTAGTAAGCTTTTCAATCTAAGCAAAAGTTCAGTTCCTTCTTCCATGATAGTAAGATCAGCCGTGAAGTTAGTATCGAAAACTTTATCGAAGCCAATCATTCGCATAGCAGTATTCAATTCTTTAGTCATCGAATGACCGGCAGGAAGGCCGAATGATTCGCCGATAGCAGCACGTGGTGATGGAGCAGTCTGGATGATAACATGTTTTTGGGGATCATCGATAGCATTCCATATTTCATCGGATGGATCATTTGCCTTTAAAGCCGCAGTAGGGCAGCGATTAATGCATTGACCACAATTGATACAAACGACGTCAAACAATGGTTTATCCAGGAAGGTAGATATTGTAGTCCTGTAACCCTTTTCAGTAGCTTCAAGAACGCCTACTTCCTGTAAATCAATACAAGTACGGACACAGCGTTTACAAAGGATACATTTATCCATATCCCTATGAACAGAATAACTAGAATGATCGGGAACAAATCTTCGCTCCTGAACATGACCAAACCGGTAAGAATCAACGCCAAACTCCTTAGCAAGAGTCTGAAGTTCGCAATTAGTGTTTCTATGGCATGAATAACATTCGCCGTAATGTTCACTAAGAATAAGATCAATAATATCTCTTCTGGCTTTTCTGACTTTTTCGCTGGAAGTTTTAATTTTTAAAGCATTAGTGATAGGATAAGTACAAGCAGCCTGCAATGTTCTCATACCTTCCACTTCAACGACACATATTCTGCAAACACCAGCCAGACAAAGGTCTTTGTGATAGCATAATGTTGGAACATGTATATTGTTAATCTGGCAAGCCTCAAGAATTGTAGTTCCAAGAGGAACTTTGACGGACTTACCATTTATCTGAACATCAACAAGTGAACCAATATCATCAAAATTAGTAGCTTTTTCAACAACTAATCTCTGCTGGCTCTTTGGTGCACGATTTATAGAATGATTAGTACTCATATTCTCTTTCCATTATCTATTTGAAAAAATTTCATCTTCGTATTGAGTAAGAATAGAAATAAATGCGTTAGGACTTGACTGTCCCAGACCGCATTTGGAAGCAATCTGCATAGTTGCCCCTAATTGCATCAACTCATGAACATGAGACAATGAACAGGTTCCATTTTCTATCATCTCAATACCTTCTAGTAATTTTAGATTACCAATTCTACATGGACTGCATTGACCGCAAGATTCATCGACAAAGAATTCCATGAAGTTTTTAAGAATATGAAGCATATTTCTTGATTCATTAAATATCATAATCGAACCACCGGTGGGAATATCTTCGAATGATATAGTCCTGTTGAACTGATCATTTGGAAGGCAAACACCTGATGCGCCACCAATCTGAACAGCTTTTGTATTTTCTGCTTTACAAAGTGCAAGCATATCGCTTACGGTTATACCAAAAGGAACTTCATACACACCCGGCACTTTACAGTCCCCCGAAATGGATAAAAGTTTCATTCCTGAGGATTTGTTAGTCCCGTGTTTTTGGAACCATTCACCACCATTGCACATGATTAGATAAGCATCAGCAAATGTTTCTACATTATTAACAGTAGTAGGTTTGCCAAGTAATCCTGTATTAACAGGGAAAGGAGGACGATTTCTGGCTTCACCGCGATGTCCTTCAAGAGATTCGATCAAAGCCGTTTCTTCACCACAAACATAGGCACCCGATCCAAGCCGAATTTCGATATCAAACGAAAAGTCCGCTCCAAGAATATTATTTCCCAATCTCTTATTTGCACGCATATCATCCAGGTGATCCTGCAATTTTTTGTATAAATATCTATATTCACCTCTAAGGTATAAATATCCTTTGGTAGCTCCAGTTGCATACCCTGCTATAGTCATTCCTTCAAATACGAGATTAGTATATTCATCTAGCAGTAATCTGTCTTTGAATGTTCCGGGTTCTCCTTCGTCTGCATTACAAACAACGAACTTCTGGTCGCTTTTAGCCTGCATAGCAAACATCCACTTAGTACCGGTTGAAAATCCAGCACCACCTCTACCCTTGAGACCAGATTCGCGAATTTCCATCACGATATCTTGGGGTGTCATTATTAAGGCTTTTTCAAGACCATTTTCACGGTTTTTTATATCAAAAAATCCATTATCATTTATAATTGGCATTGTAATCTCCTACTTGTATGTTTTCAAAATTTCAACAATTCTGTGCGGGGTTAGCTTTGTATAAACAACTTCATTAATTAGCATTGCCGGTCCCTGATCGCACATCCCCATACAATTAACATATTCCAGAGAGAATTTTTTATCAGTAGTAGTTTCTCCGAATTTTATTCCAAGTTCTCCTTCGAGTACTTTAGCAATTGACGCTTTTCCTGCTAAATCGCAAGATATTGTCTGGCACAGTCTGATGATATATTTGCCTTTTGCCTCAATACTTAGGAAGGAGTAAAAGGTAATGACACCGTAAACTTCTACTGGATGAATATCCAGTATTCTGGCAACTTCCTGCTGAGCAAAATCGGAAATGTGGCCATGAAGAATTTGAATATCCTGGAGAATAGGAAGAAGTGAAGTTCTGTTGCTACCATATTTTTTTATCAGAGCTTCAATTTCTGTTGTCAACGAATTTTTTTCAAATACTAACATTATTTTCCTCCGATTTAGTCAGCTGAAATTTCACTTTCTCCAACAAGACTGAAGGCGGGATAGGCTTTTCGAGAAATTCATCTACAGGATTAGTGGCTCCGGTTCCAAACTCCATGCCTAATGCTTTTGAGACAGATGTCAGCATAATGATTGGAGTTTGAATATTATTCTTTCTGAGCTTTAAGGCAAGATAAAAACCATCATCCGGCTCATCCATCATAACATCCAAAATAATAAGCTCGGGTTTTACATTCAAAATCAAATTATAACCATCCTTAACATTTGTTGCTGTCACGACATCATAGCCTTTTGCTTCAAGCATCATTGAAGTTGCCTGAATGATATCGGAATCGTCGTCAATGAGAGCAATTATTGACATAACATAACCTCAAAAAATAAATTTTAAAAAAACATAACGATTACATCACTACAAATTTAAAAAACTTTATTCTAATTATGAATAAATAAGTTGATTTCTATAATTATATGTTGCTATTTCTCTATTTATTTTTAGACCCATACGTCTGTCAGCTAAATATATCCAAATATGTCAATATACTGTTTTGATTATTATTTTTGATTTTATTTTTATGAATTATTGTGAATTTTAATCGATTCATTTATTAGGATTTCGGTTTTATCAATTCGATACCCGATTATGAAATGTATAAGCATTGATTTTGTAAAATAATTCCGGCATTATGTAAAAAATACTTGACTTTTTGTAAAATATATCATATATTTGATTTGAGTTAAATATCAATTATAAAATTTCATACATTGCAGAGAGGTTTTTTATGACAATCCCATCATTAACAACAATTGCACAGAAGGCTTTCGTTACAATTAAAAGATTCCCTTTGATTTTTGCAACCTCAATCATTGGAACTATAGTATCAATTTACTTCTTTGAGAAGGATTTTGATCACAAACTACCAATCTATGATCAACTCTCACGATTTTTGATGATGTGCGTTCTGGCACTTCCTTTACTTTTCAGTGTTTCACTTTATAAATTAAGAACAAAAAATATTGGAATTTTATCTTATATTTTGAATATTTCTATATTTGGTATCCTTACATTATATTATTTCAACTTTGATCTCAATGTGTCTGAAATAGTCAGGTTTTGGCTCTTCTTAATTTCAGGCTGTATATTGATTTCCTATGTTCCATTTATCCAAAGTGATAATAATAATGGATATTGGCAATTCAACAGATTTATCATTTTTCGTTTGATTAATTCCTTTTTCTTTTCTGGAGTCCTTTATATAGGACTTGCACTAGCAGTTGCTGCTATCGAAAAATTATTTCTTGTTAAATGGCCGGACAAAATATATCTAGATATATCAATATGCGTGTTTGGGTTGTTCAATCTATGGTATTTTTTGTCAGGAATTCCAAAAGATTTCGATGAAATTGATTCTAAGGCTGAGTATCCCAAGATTTTGAAACTACTCTCACAATATGTTCTGTTACCTTTATCACTCCTGTATCTGGTTATACTTTATGCTTATGAGATTAAGATAATAGCTCAATGGCAACTACCAATTGGTTGGGTATCAAGTCTGATAATTACTTATTCAATCATAGGATTGACAGCAATACTTGCGGTATATCCAATAAATCAGACAGGAGAAAATAAGTGGGTTAGAATTTTTACGAAATATTTTTATTTATTAATATTACCATTAATCATATTGTTTGGATTTGCTATTTATGTAAGAGTAACTGAGTATGGGATTACAGAATCAAGATATTTTCTAATCATATTTGCATTATGGCTCACAGGAATTTCTTTATATAATATCTTTTCTAAAGCCAAAAACATTAAGTCGATACTAGTATCAGCTATGATCGTTATGTTAGCCGTATCATTCGGACCATGGGGAGCTTTCAGTATATCAGAAAATTCTCAGATAAATAGATTTATGAATATATTATCCAAAAATAAAGTTATTAGTGAAAAGAAGATTAATCAGTCAAAAACAATTTCAGGAAAAGAAATCGAAAGTTTGAAATCGATATTCTATTATCTTAAGAATTCTCATAAACCTGACAAACTTATCAATACTATTAAAAGTTCATCGAACTTTAATATTTCAGTTTCGATTGACTCGCTCGATGAAAATAAACTCCTTGAAGCACTAATGATTGATTCAACATTGAGAAAGAGCAAAAGCTATGCAGGATTAGGTTTTAAATCATTCGATTTGAATGATTATAGTATGTCAACATTGAATGTCAAAGCTTATGATTATTTCTATAATCTATCCTTCCTTGGTCACTTAGCAAAGAATAGTTTTAAGTGTGCGATTAATGATACCATATTGAACTTCGAGTATAACACTGAATCATCTATTTTGACAATTAGTTCGAATAAAAATCAAAGTAAATTGATTTATAAAATTCAAGATGCTTATGAACATCTGGCAAAAATGGACAAATCATTTATTAAAGATGATGATTTCAAAAAAGAATTATCAGGTAATAATTTAGATATCCTTCTAATGTTTAAAACAATTAATGGTGAAAAAGAAAATACAAAAAGCATAAAAATTCATTCATTCTCAGCTAATGTGTTTATCAAATTTAAATAATCAAATTAAGATATTCAATGAGAATTTGGATTATACTTAACGGGAGTTCTATAAATACATTTTATGCCATTCCTGCGCATGTGGCTGTGTGAAACGTTTGATTTAGAGGTCATTCCGAAGGTAGTGAGGAATCTAGGCCGAATGAATACTAGCTGTGCTACGCAGGCCTAGGGCTCTCACGGTCGCTACGCTCCCTCAGAATGGCATAATCGTTCGTTTCTCACTGTCTCTCAGACAGGAATCTTTTCAACTTACAGCTTAATAAATTTCGCAATTTTATTCCCAATTCTCTCGAAAACAAACCGGGAGCCAAGCCGGAGACATTATTTTTTAATGCCACTCCGTTTCTGAGCCACAGATTAAACTTCTCACCGGTGAGTTTTAAACTTTATTCATTCATTATGAGGGAATGAGCCTACCTATTTTACAACTAATACCGGTATTATCTTATTCAATCCTAAATAATTAATCATTAATAGATACACTCCATTTTGAACCCTACTGCAATCCCATTGTAATTCTGCTGAATATGGCTGTATATTTTGAATAGAAATATTATTCGATTCACCTAGTTTATTACCTAAAATGCCATACACTTCCCTTGCGGCATTCTCCACATCATATTGAGTGTCCCAATAAATTTTTATTTTTGCTATGTCTTTCGATGGTGTAGGAAAAGCTGGAGCTGCATAAAAATTCTTTCCATTTAATACTTCAACCTTAGCATCATCCTCAATGCCCGTAATTAAATCACTTATTCTAGCCCTAAATATTTTGCTTATTACACCCTGGAAAAGGTCAGTTGTGGCTAAATATAAATAATCCTTAACTATAATGAGGCTACTGAGTTGTTTGTAAGTTGTACTGATACCCTCATTTCTTTGAATCCAATTGTTACCATTATCAAGTGAAATATACACGCCCCCTAGAATGGCGATAAAATTGCCAACAGTAGCAAATAATATATTGTCATTCTGAACAATAGTCAAGCCGTAAGATGCTTTAGGCAATCCATTACTTATATTGCTCCATGTTTCCCCATAGTCTGAAGATTTAAAAAAGCCATTGCCGTTAGTACCGGCATAAATGTAATTACCATTAGTTTCTAAGCAATAAATCTCTTTATTTTCTATTCCTTTGTTCTTGGCTATCCAATTATCGCCATAATCTGTAGATATATAAACTCCATCGCTTGTGCCGGCTAAAATATTGTTTCCGTCGATTTTCAGACGTTCAACATTAAGTGATTTTAACCCTTTATTGACTTGGTTCCAGTTGTCTCCGTTGTTTGTTGATCTATAAATTCCATAGCTGTCTGTACCTATTAATAGTGTATCTCTATTTGCTACTATTACCCAAATATTAACATTCTTATTTAAGCCATTATTCTTTTCGATCCAAGAATTTAATGTATCGGTTGACAAGTATAAACCATCTCTATAGTAAGATGCAAATATCCTGGTTTCTGAGTTTAATATAGCTATTACACCACTATCAATACCTGATTTATACTTTGTTTTTAAACTCCAGTTTAAACCGAAGTCTGAAGTAAATAAAATTCCTGGTTTGGAAGATGAAGATGAGCCAAATCCCATATAGTTGCCGAATGAAAAACTACTACCTGTAGAGAAAATCACATCAGGTTGTGTTGTTACTAATTCCCACTGTGAATAAGTTTTGGAAGTTAACAAACAAAATAAAAATATAGAATAAGCAACAAAAGTTTTAAAATTATTTTTTATCATGGAATTTTTTCTTGGAAAATTGAACATTTATTGAATTATAAATTTAAGGGGTAAGATAATAAATCTTACCCCTTAATTTAAATCATGGTGCACATGGACTTGGAACATGGAAACAAGTCCCGGCTGGCTGAGGAGGCCAAACCAGATTCATACAACCAGGATATGGATTTCCTTCGATTGTAGGCGGATCCCAAGGAAGTGAAGTCACTGATCCGTCAGGGTTGGTACAAACTCTGAAAGATGTCATACATCTCGAGTTATCGCAAGACATGAAATTAGAAGGATCAATTGGATCTTGATAGAAACATAAAGGAGTACGGAAATAAATTATTGTATAATCAGTTCCGTTACATTGCTTATATGAGCCTGGGCAAGCTGTCGAGTAATTTGCACGTAACCAACCGGTTAAGTAGTCCATATAACTTGCTAAATTATAACCATTACATCCCCCAGTGATCTGGGTTAAGGTTAACTCGATATTGCTACTTAACGGTGAACATTTTATGCAAAATTCACCTTTAAGCCCAGGGCAATCGGGATAACCACCTGGCTGTATTGTGATTGAATTCCAACCTGGAGGGCATACTGCCTGTAAAGCAGAAAGTGAGAATAAACTAATAAAAAGAACTGAAAATATAAATTTTTTCATTTTATTTACTTTCAAAAAGTTTAACTTCGTTATTTAAAATTAAATAGATAAATTTGCAACTGATAAACCATACCGTTTGTGAAAGTTTGATGTGGTTTATCTGTGTGAGTGGAGCCGGTGGGGGCATTGATTCTGTCGGCTCCGCTTCTTATCTTATGCCCCAATTATGCAATGGTGTTCATTTCATCTCCATGTAAGATGTTTTTTATTTGTGCTTGGGAAATTCTATATTTTATGATTAGAATTCCCCAATTTGATTATTCACGGGAGAATCATAAGATAATAGTTACTTATTTCAGATTTCTGCTTAAATTCTTCTTAATGCTATAATTCGTATCTTTAAAAAGAATTCGATCTATATTTATCTAATAATAACTTTTCTTGCTGAATTTTTTATTAAAATCAACTTACAGAAATATAAAAACAAATCCAAATATTAATTTGCATATATATTATTTTGACTAGCCAATTATAAAAAAAAATAACTGTTTTTGATTGCAATCCATAATCAATGTGAATATGCTTATTAGAATTTGTGCATTTTCTATTGTTGCATAAACTGAATACAATAGATACCTGCATTAGCTTCGCTGTTACTTCGTGATCGCAGGTATAACAGCAAAAATCGAATTTTTAGAAACAACCTTAACTCAACTGAGAGGTCGGGCATGGAATTTAAATGGAAATGACTAATTTTGTAAGTTAGGATTTTTAAATAGTTAAATTTTTGTTTTGAAGTAGGACAAGAAATGAATATTACGGTTATAGGCGCAGGTAAGAGTGGATTATCGGCTGCACTTTTGGCAGCAAGAGATGGTAATACTGTATTTTTAAGTGAATCCGGAAATTCTGATAAATTTTGTGAAGCCATAAAAAAATTAGACGGTGCAAATATAAAATATGAATTCGGAGCAAATACTGAAGCTGCTTTACAGGACTGTGATTTAATCATCACATCGCCTGGAGTATTACCTTCAACATGGATTATATCTGAGGCAGACAAACGTGCAATTGAAATAATAAGTGAACTGGAGTATGGATATCAGAACTTGAATAATCCCATTATCGCTATTACCGGAACGAATGGTAAGACAACAACTACAACATTAATTGCCTATATTTTGAATCGATCGGGCAAAAAGGCAGTAACAGCAGGGAACATCGGAACACCTTTATGTGATCTTGTTGGAAACATTGATGAGCAAACAATTATTGTGGCTGAAGTAAGTAGTTTTCAACTAGACCGGATTAAAACATTCCGCCCGGACGTAGCCATAATACTCAATATAACACCCGATCATCTTTATTATCATGGGTCATTCGAAAGTTATCAACAAGCTAAGTGGAAAATTTCTTCCAATCAATGTGAAAAAGATTTATTAATTTTGAACAAAGACGATAATGAAACATTTGGGTGTAGTTCGAATACCATGGGGAAAGTCGCCTATATATCGATGACTGACGCAGCATCAGACATTTATTATAGAAGCGGTGAAATGGTAGTGCGAGATCCCATCACTAATAACGAGGAGGTTATTATGGTCTTTGATGAAGTGCGCCTACCCGGCGTGCATAATGCTTATAATTCTATGGCGGCAGCTTTAGCTGTACGTGCATTTGAAATCCGCAATGAGGACATTCGGGATAGTTTAATGGGTTTTGAAGGTGTTGAACACCGGCTAGAATTTGTTAGGACTATCGATGGTGTCGATTATATCAATGATTCCAAAGCAACTAATATCAATGCTACCTGGTATGCTCTGTCCAGTTACAAATCACCGATTGTGTGGATTGCAGGCGGACGAGGTGATGCCAATGATTATTCTCAACTGGATGAGCTGGTCAAGAATAATGTTAGGGCTATTGTTTGTATTGGAGAAGAAGCGGATGTGATATTCAATTATTACTGTACGAAAGTACGATGCATTAAAGCAGAATCTCTTGAATCAGCAGTTTTACATTC
>CAIOZA010000131.1 GCA_903862655.1 uncultured Ignavibacteria bacterium | reverse complement strand
CTTCGCTGTCTGGATTTTGAAGTCTTTGTCGAATATTCGCTTATTTCGCCTATCCATTTTGATCTCCTTTCATTGCTAAATATTAAATTTAACAATTTTTCCTCTCTCTTCCTACTGTATCTCATACTGGGTCAAGATCACTGAATACCTTTAAAATGATTTTTTAAAATAGAAGTATTTACTTTATGATTTCTACTTATTAGGTACTTATGATTATCAGATAGTTGCTTTATAAAATTATCCATTTTATTTTTAAAGCTATCAATTTTATTATCAAAGTTATCATTATACTTATGGAGATTATAAAAATAAAATTCCCATATTCCTATTCTTGCTCGGATTTTAGATTTGTGAACTCTGACTTTAGAATTAATTTTTTTTATTTTTTTTAATTCATTCGATAAATCGTCATTTGCCACTTCAATATTATTAATTTTCAATTCAAAAATTTCATTATCATTATCTGTATAACCTACATAAGAATCTATTTGCACATTTTCGTCATCAGTTAATATATGCACATTATTAATGTTTTTATTTTTTAAAAAATATCTATATGGGTCTAATATTATGTCAAGATTATTTTTATCATAGGAAGGTTTATTTAAAGTCAAAATCAATCTTTCATAAACATTATAATAAGGAATAATTAGATGTTCTACACTAATATCCTTTATTAACTTTTTAATCCCATTAACATGGTCATTATCAAAATGGGAAATTACAAGTAAATCAATATGTTTATTTTTTATTGTTTGTTTATAATTTTTGATTACTTTTGATAAACTAAACAATTTATTACTACTATTAGATCCACAATCATAAACAAAATTGAATTGTTCCATATTCTTACTAAAAAAATTTAACTGTCCTGAATAAAAGCAACCTTGTCCAACAGGATGGAATGTAAATAAAGTGCAAACTGGAATCATTTCTTCACCTTAATACTATTGTTTGATTTTTCTTTCTTTATCTTCTCCAACAGAACACTTGCTGGTTCATCATTTGGGTCTTGGGGAACAAGGCGACCCTCGAATGCTTTTTTCAAAATGCTTTGGCGAAGGCTTTCAGCTTGCAGTAAACTCAAATCTATTGTTTTTTCTAAATTTTCTGCTTCTGAAAAGCGTGTTTCAATTTCTGTTACTATATCATTTTGTTCTTGAATGTCAGGTAATGGTAATACCATACTTTTCAATTTTGTTCCATTAACATTAGCTTGACCAACATTTTGTGAGACTACTGTTTTGATAAATTCTCTTCCAAAAATTGAATTGATGAAGTAAGCCAAATATTCTGGATTGAGTTTCTTTTCATCAACTTGGATTTTTATCAAATATGAAGCAAAAACAGATTGTGGATGATGCTTTTTATAGACGGCTGTCTTGCCAACTAACTCAGCACTATTTGTACGATTAAATAGAACATCACCTTCTTTTAAGAGATATTTGTTAATATCAGCGTATGATTTATCAAAATACTTGAGCTTTGAATAATCGAGTAAACCATCCTGAATGTTTCCCATTCTCAATACAGGAATACCATCAGGGTTTTCATTAGCTTTGTCTGAAGTTCCATACTGTAGATTTTTAACAGCATCTTCCAAAATAGTAAAGTTCCAACCTTCAGGCAAACCAGTTTCTTCATTGATAGCTTTGTTATTCCCTAACAAACGACCATCAAAAGCGCTTTTCAATACAGACTGCTTATAAGTCTTAATCTGTATCTTAGCTCTTTTCAATTCATAAACAGCAACATCAAGCTGAGTAAATAGCTCTTCGAGTTTTGAGACAATGCGGTATTGTTCGGGAAGGGGTGGGATTACTAAAGACAAATTACGAATTACTAATTGGCTTATATTTGGTTGAGCACCACCAATTCTTTCTTCTAATAAAGTTGGGCGTTTGAAAAAAAACAAATAGTAAAGGAATTTAGTATCAACAGTCTTTGATTCAAAAATACCACAAATAGCTTGATTTGTAGTAGCTTCAATTCCTAAAATACCTAATTTACCTACTGTTGCACCGTATAATGCAACTAAAAGTGTACCTTTTGGAAATAATTTTGCACTTGAATTTTTTATAGCATCTTCGTTAATTGATTCTTCAGCATTAAAAATGACATTATAATTTAATTCACCTGATTTCAACCATGGAATATTACCTTGATAGTAGTCAAGTCTTTTTCGACTTGGTGTACCTCCACTTGTTGTTTCACAAACATCACCAAGTTTAGTAATAGACCAAGATGAGGGGAGGTTATAATTATAATTTTCAACCATTTTTACCAACTACAAAAAAGATTATTATTGAAATCATTAAATACAAAAAAACAATTAATATTTTTATATAAATACTTATAAATATTTGGGTTGTTATATGTAAACAAAACAAAAGATTAAATGATACAACTAAGAAAAACAAAAAACTGATAGAGTTTTTAAGTCTTTTTATTTTTTTATCTATCATGATTTTATCATTGTCAATTCGATTTAGGTCATCTGGATGTTTCTTGAAGAATTCACTATCTTTAATATTCTTAAATTCGGCATTTACAATGTTTTTTAAATCAGATAAATCTTGGGAATAAAAATTTAGCAAATAAAAAAAATAAAAAGTAAATACAGAGAATGAGCTTAAAATAAGCAATAAGGTGAAAATTGAATTATTGACACTATAAGAGGCAAAAACAACAGCAGATATAGATAATGGTAGAGCTATAACTTGTACCGAAACTTTATTTAAGACATTTCTAATTTGTTCAAGAAAATTTTCTCTTTTGGAAAAATACCCATTTTTTAAATCATCAAAAGAAAATCCTGTTAAATATAAATCAAAATTTCTTTCAGCTGAATCAATAATAATATCAAGCTTGTTTATTAAAACTTCTAATCTATTTTCTGGATTTTCAGTTATTAGAAATGGGAAAATCTCATTTTTAATAAACTTTGGTAATTCCTTAGTATTGAATGTTTCGTAAAATTTATTAATTTTCTTACCAATGTTAAATGATGTATCAAATTTTGGTACTGAACTGGTATATCCAATAATTAATTTACCTTCCTTACTTGGGGAAGTAATAATGATTTCTCGCTTTAAGGAATTAAAATAATCAATAAAGCCAGTATCTTCCTGTTTTTTAATAAAATTTAGGAATTCTAAATAGCTTTTGGTATTGTCAAATAATAAAAAATTCTCTTTAATTTCTCCATTGATAAAAATATTTTTAGAAGTTATGTTAAAATATGTGTATTCATTACATTTAAAGTCAAGAATTGCAATATCTTTGGAGAAATGCTCAAGTTTAACATGGTTTAAAAAACTATCTAAACTACTAAAGCAATTAAAATTGAATTGATTAATATTTATTCTTATAAAATTTGGATTAATCATTTCACTTTCAATATCAATATCTTGAAGCATTGAATGAACTTCATTTTGAATAGAACTCTCAAATTCAATATCTTGATTATCAACAAATTTAGGGTTATTATTTTGACAAATAATTTGCACTAATTTATTGAATTGATTAATATTTGAATCAACTTGTTGCATTTATTTCTCTCTTGAATGCATCTACAAATGCTTTTGATTCGATTAATATTGTATTTGGAGTTTCTACGTTAAATTTTATTTTTGTATCTAATTCACCTCTTGAAAATCTCAAATGTATTCCATCAGCATTAATTTCAACCCTTATAAATTTCTTCAAAGACCTTCTATCAGCTCTAAACTCAGTGTCAATTTCAATATTCATTTCATCTGCTTTTCTTTTGAATAATAATTCGTCGTCTGGATAAAAATGCCTGCTAAGATTATTTAAGTTAATTATTTTCTGAGGTTCACTATAAATAAAATCATAAATTGATTTTCTAAATTCATCAATTGACATTTCGATATTGTTATCATTTATTGGTCTTGGGATGCTATTAGCAATTTGATATAGAGCATTTGTAAATTCTGTACTACTCTCAGGTTGATAAGCTGATATCCAATTAATAAAATAATCAGATATGTCTTTTTGTTTGTTTTTTATAAATGTGATATATTTTCCATCTGCATTTTTAAATTTGGTAATATTGATACGGCATCCCATAGCTAATTTGTCGGTATTTAAATAATTTATTGTATCAATCTGGAACATACTCTCAGATTCATTTTTTCTAAAAAGAATGCCTTCTGTATCTCGAATTAAATATATTCCAATAAAATCGTAACCATTTGCACTATATTCTGAATAAATAAAAAAACCGCCTTTAGCTAAATTAACATTACTAATTTGGTCTCTTAATGTATTTAGTGTTAATGATGTGAAACTGTTAAAATCACTTTCTTCCTTTGCACTTTCAACATAACTATTGAACGATGCTGGAAAAACCTTATCTTGTGAATTTTCAAAGACTGCATAAGTTACATTATCTTTATTGTAACTATTATTCAATTTTTCTATTAACTTAGTTGAATCTTCATTAATTGGTAATAAATGTTGGGACAAGTCTGTTTTAGCAGACATTCGATTGACTTCTTTGATTAACTCGTGAATAATAATTTTTGTAATATTCATCACTAATTCCTTTTATATTTTACAATTATTTTAATCAGAATAATTCATCCATAATAATATGCTTAGGGTAAAATACACCAATTATACTAAAAGGATTCTTGTAATTTTTAGCATGTTCTTGATAACGAGTTCCCAAAAAGAAGTAAAGGTCTTTTGTTTTAGCAAAATTATCAAAGTATTTCTTTTTAACATCTTCACATGCTAATTGCTCATCACCATTATGTCTTACCAAAGAATTCCAGAACAACATACCAGCTTCCCAATCTTCTATCATTAAGTTGGAAATTTGTCCTGCTTCATCTTTGAATCTATAATAGAAATTATAAGGTAATTTATCAACAAGTTCAAAATTTTCGATACTCTCTTCATCGTCTGTTTCAAAGATATTCATTTGAATACTCTTTGATTTTAAAAATTCTACTTTCTCTTTTTTCCAATCTCTGGTGGTTTCTTTCCAATAAAAATCAATTATCTCTGTAGGTTTAAATGATGCTAATGATGTACAAACGCTTCTATCTTTAGCTTCTTCAATAAGAACTTTTAAATTGCTATAAACTTTATTTAAAACAATTTTTCTTCGTTCTAACCATGCATTCTTATCAGTGTCAATATGTCCACAGACAACCATATCACTCATTGTTAATGTTGTTGGTCTAAAAGATTCATGCCTAAAATCATGCGTATTTTTTACTAAATCAAGTTCAATCCAATCATATTTTTTAAATCTATTTTCGTATTCAAGTTTACGATATGTTATTGGATAGATTCTTATCCATGAACCATCTTCTTTTATTCCTGCAGTACAAACTAATTCACCATATTTGGTAGAAATAGCAGGATATGCTTTGACTGTTATTAAGACTTTTGTTTTCATAAATTTTCAAATATGTTTAACCTGATAGTTCTTATTCAATTTAGTAAATAAAGCGTCAGCTGTTCTACTTCGGTGGCAACATTTATAATCTGCCTCAAAACATGTTAATGCTATTCTCTTATCTTTTAGAAAAATATCAGACAAGTTGTTAATATCATTCTCTTTAGTAGGCAAGGTATTTTCAACATAGTCATCGAATAGCTTTTTATAATCTTCGTTTGTATTTAGGTCTTGTCGTTTATCAGAATCAATTCCAAGCTCTGGAAAATGCAAATATTGAATACCTATATTTTCAACGATGTTCTTTAACTGATTTTTTGAAAAACCGTATTTCATACTTAATGGGTTTTTCCTGACATCGCAAAGAACCTTAACATTTTCTTTAATTAACTGGTTAACATAATCTTCAATTGATTTACCTTCATACCCAATAGTAAATAAGGAATAGTCATTGTTTGTTGGCTTTAACTCGGTAACTTTGCTAAATTGATATTCATCAAGAATATCTTTAGCTATCTCGCTGTTTAAAGCATAATATGGATAATTTTCATAAACATATTTGATTAAACCTTCACCTTTTAAATTCTTAAATTTATTGTAAAATTGGACTAAATCAATTCTATCCTTCATTTTCAATTGATTGATGTAGTTTTCTTTATCCGTAACCCGCCAAAGTGAATTTGATTCTTCAATTTGATTGTATTTAATCATTGTTGAAACATCTTGGTTTGCTTGATAAGAAAAACAACCGAATTTGTAAGGGATGAATTGATAAGATGGTTCAATTTGTTTCTGACTGTATAAAAACAGTAATTTTTGTAGGTCAGTTCTTGTAAGTGAACCACCAAATTGTTGCATCAATGACAATAATATTTTTCTTCTATAATACATATTAAGCCGCCAACTCCATATTAATTTCTTCTAAAATTTTATCTAAATCATTGCCGAATAGCTTCCATACTTTTTGAAGTCCTCCATGTTCGGCAAATGGAGTATTGTCAAAATCAGTTCTTTCAATATTCACCGATGAAATGATATGGTCTTTAATCATTCTAAGCCATTCTGTCTGTTCTTCTGAAAATTGAATATGTCCAGCGTTCTTTTTGAAAATCCAATCCTTGAAGTTACGATTCACAATATCCGAGTATGGATATAGCTCTGAATCAATGCCGAGTTCGTATCTAAGAAGTGAAATAATATCTGTCAGGGTTCTTTTAATTGCTTTCCCCTTAACCTTTTCACCATTCTGATTTTCATAAGCTAACCACAGCCTGTCAAGATTCAGAAGATAAGGAGGTCTTTGAATTGCTGCATTCAGTTCTTTAATCATCTTGAAAGTGAGTTCTCTTCTTCTGTATGGCTGGTCATAAAAGATTCTTAGAGCTATCATTTCGTCTTTATTCTCAACAATGAACTTTTTGAATGATTCAATTGTTTGCTGTGCTTTTTCTTTAGCTTGTTCATCGAACCCTGCAAAAATAAGTTTATCCAAATTCTGATTATCAATTATCTGTTCATGTGTCTGGCGGCAAGTTTCAAAAAGCTCCCTCAGTTCAGGTTTATTGAATGGCTGACATGCAGATTTTATTAATTCATTTTTCGCTTCTTCTATTTGTTCAGCCTTTGGTTCTTCGGTTTCAGGTATATTGAAAATTTCTTTTGCTTTTTCAATATGTTTATCAGTATCATAAGCATTCAACAAATCATTTGTCATTTTACTAATTTTTATTCCTTCTGATAGCTCAGTAATTTTCTTTCTTTCTTCATCTGTTATCTGTCTGTCTATTCTCGATAAACGATTAGCAAGTGAAGTAAGAGTATCTTCATCTCTTTGACCGAGAGCTACGCCAATTAGCAGGTCTTTTAACGGAACTGATTTCTTTCTTTCAAGCGGTCTCGAATCTGTTTTAATAGATTTGCAGACACCCACAGCATCGACAATAACGAAATGAGTCTTATTTGTGGTTGCAGAAGGAGATACTTTTCTTAAATCATCAAGGTTAAGAGTTCTTGTTCCACGACCTTTCATCTGCTCGAAGTAGTTTTTGCTTTTAACATCACGCATGAATAGCAGACATTCGATAGATTTAACATCAGTACCAGTTGCTATCATATCAACTGTAACAGCTATTCTCGGATAATACGAATTCCTGAATGATTGTAGTAAAGCACTCGGCTGGTCTGCATTGTAAGTAATCTTTTTGCAGAACTTATTCTCTACTACAAACTCTTCTAAAATGATATGAATAATATCGTCTGCATGAGAATCAGTCTTTGCAAATATCAGAGTTTTGGGAACTTCTTTTCGGTTAGGAAAAATTTCTGTTTGAAGAGATTCTTTAAAAGTTCTGATTACTTTTCTAATCTGGCTTTTATTTATGATGTCCTTATCTAATTGAGTTGGCTTGTATTCAATGTCTTCATCTAGCTGTGTCCAACGTTTCTTTCTATCTAACTTACTTCTTGTTTCAATATAAGATTTTAGGATGGTACCACCCTTACTTGTAATTTCTGTTTCAATAGTGTAAACATCATATCCAACGTTTACACCATCGGCTACAGCCATTTCATGGGAATATTCACTAACTATGTTCTCGTTGAAAAAAGCATAAGTTCTTGCATCTGGAGTAGCCGTCAATCCTATAATAAAGCTGTCATAGTAATCCAGAACTTGCTTCCAAAGATTGTAAATAGAACGGTGGCATTCATCAACAATGATAAAGTCAAAAAACTCAATTGGTACTTTTTGATTATAATAAACTTCTTTAGGTCTTTCCTGATTCAAGTTCAATTCATTTAGCGAAGTTTGCTCCAGACTTTCATCGAGTTCTTCATTTGAAAGTATAGAATACATTCGTTGAATAGTAGAAATACAAACCTGACTGTCTTTATCAATGAAGTTAGAACTCAATCTCTGAACATTGTAAAGTTCAGTAAATTTTCTGTTATCATCTGGTGGAGTAAATGCTTGAAATTCTTGTTGAGCCTGTTCACCAAGATTCTTAGTATCAACAAGAAACAGAATTCTCTTAGCTCCAGCAAATTTCAAAAGTCTGTAAATTGAAGTAATAGCAGTAAATGTTTTACCGCTACCTGTAGCCATTTGAATAAGGGCTTTTGGTCTTGCTTCTGAAAATGATTTTTCAAGATTGTTTATCGCAGTAAACTGACAATCTCTTAGGTTATTCAGTTCAAGTTTAGGAATATGTTGAAGTTTATTTCTTAAAGAGGAGCTACTTTTCGTCCACTCTTTCAAAGTTTCTGGCCTGTGAAATGAGAATATTTCTCTGGAACGTGGTTTTGGGTCACGGTAATCAGCAAAGTGAGTTTCTTTGCCAGTAGATTCATAGATAAAAGGAAGAGGTCTTTCATTTAAAAACCACTTTAATTTTCCAGTAGCATACCTAAAAGATTGTTCGTGGACAGAAGTAAGAATTGTACCTTCTTTTTTAGCTTCAATAACACCAACAGGTTTACTTTCAACAAATAGAAGATAGTCAGCTTCACCAGAATCAGTGGGATATTCACGTACTGCAATACCAAGCCCAGCAGACAAATTAATTTGTCTGAAATTTTGGATTATCCAGCCACATTGAGAAAGCTGGTAATCAATATTTTGTCTTGCTTGTTGCTCTGGTTCAACCATTGCTTATATCCTATTTCAAATACACTTAACCAAAATACAAAAATAATCAAAAGCTTTGAAAGTACTTGCATACAAAACAAGAATTAACCAAAGTTTTTTTATATCATGCAAATATATAAAACACCCTGCCACAATGCGTCGTCTGAAAACCACCAAATCAAAATAGTTTGTATAAAAAATATAAAAAGTTTGACTTGTTTAGTTGTTTTATACTTTTGGAAAAAACTTTTTTTCCCAAGATATGAAAGTAAGTCTTCTTCATATATCTCCAACTTCATATTTTTGATAATTAGTAAAACCTCTACATATATCACCATCATGATATTTTTAATAAATAACAGCCCCTACATATATCACCATCAAGTTTGTAGATTATTCCGCATAATTACATTTTATAATCTTAGATGATGATGTTGTTAATACAAAAATCAAAAATAAATTAGAATTTGGAGAAAATTACTTCCATCAAATAATTAATCCAGCAGTCATCTTAACTGCCTGAAAATAAATCAGTTAACATGTAAGATTTCGCTTGTTCCCTATTTGGGGATTACGTATATTTACCCCGTAAGTTATTCAATTAATAAGGACTTACATCATATTTTAATAACTATTGAAAGGGTAAAACCATGAAAAACAAAAAACAACAGCAGTCTAAAAAACAAAACGAATCTGCTGAATTAGAAACACCGGAAGAAGAGATTCTCCCTTCTGAAGAAATCGAAAACGATGATCTTGAACTTGAAGAAGAGCAAGAACCATTAGAAGATGAAATTCCTGAAACTATTGAATCAGAGGAATTAGATGATGAAACACCTGATGCTGTAGAACCAGATGCTTCTGTTGAAGAAATAAAGCCGGTAGGTGAAGTAACCGAGATTACCGGAAAACAAAAGATCAAAGCACTAAAAAGAGCGATTGATAATAAAAATTTATCTTTAGATCGAGAGCGGGTAAAGGTAAAAGAATGGAGACAGCAAGCCAAAGACCGCAATGATAAGGCTCTAACCGAATTTGAAAAGCGTAAAAAAGAATTAGAAGAAGCATTGGAGAAGAATCAAAAAAGATTTGATGCCAGAATCGCAAAGACTCAAAAGTGGTGGATCGAATATTCCGACGAATATGAAATTAATAAGATTCAGAAAATTGAAGCTGATATTGCATTACTAAAATCAGAATTAGAAAAAATTGATGAAAAAGAGCCCGCAGAGGCTTAATTGAAGAAGATGAAAGGTGCCTGATTGGCACCTTTTTTTTATTGAAAGGAGATAAATATCTATGAATTTCATATATCAAAAAGTAACGAATCTAATCATTGAAAAGCTCCAGCAAGGAGTTGTTCCTTGGCAAAAGAATTTTAATTCTGCTTATCCTAAGAATTTTATAAGCGATGAATACTATCGTGGCATTAATATCATGCTCCTTGGCATGCAAGATTTTAATTCCCATTATTGGTTGACTTTCAAACAAGCTAAAGATCTTGGAGGAAATATAATGAAAGATGCACATGGATCATTAGTTGTTTTCTGGAAGCCAGTTGTTCAAATCATAGATAATATAGCAAAGGATGATGTAGAAGCTAATGTAAACTATATCTTACGCTACTATTATGTTTTTAATCTTGATCAGGTAATCCTGCCTGATGAAGTTTTGAAGAAGAAAAACATTACTCAAACCAGTCCTAAGATTATGGAAGCCGAACAGGTGATAAAGAAGTACCGTAACCCACCAGAGATAGTAACCAATAATTTAATCGATAATCCACGGTATCTTCCTCGCTTGGATAAAATCGAAATCCAGTCAATTTACAATTTTGTGTCACCTGATGATTATTACAGCACCTTGTTCCATGAATTGATACATTCTACTGGAAATGAAAAAAAATTATCGCGCAAAGGTATAACAGAAAAAATATCATTTGGCACAGAGATCTATTCCCTTGAAGAATTGGTGGCAGAGATCGGCGCAAGTTACCTTTGTGCCATTTCAGGTATTCATAAGACCATAGACAACCAATCAGCATACATAGCCAATTGGCTCCAGGTTCTTAATAACGATTCATCCATGATACTTGTAGCATCATCACAGGCTTCCAAAGCTTGTGATTATATATTAAACATTTCTTCCACTAATTCTAAGGAGGTTTGATGATATACTTTGTAATCGGTTGTCTGATTGCTTACGGAATATTATTGATAGCAGCCATTTATGCTGGTTACAAATCAATATGATATCCCAATGTTTTTAAGCATTCAGGTCTGAATTACAGTACGACAGCACCGGAACATTCATCCGGTGCTAATTATTAAAATTATTTATATCAATAATTCATATAAAGGAAAATTAAAATGGAAGATAAATTTTTTGAAAAAGAAAATTGCGACCGATGCGGTAACAGTTTAAAGATTCGTATTATGTCTTGGTTTACAGATGATGTGATTTGTCCGAACTGTTCTGAAAAAGAATCTGTAGTTAGAAGACACTTACCCGATGGTGGAAGAGATTTTGAAGGTTGCGGATACTTACCAAAGATAACCAAAGAAGAGGTTCAAAATGAAAACAGCTAAAGAAATACAAGAGAACCTTCCTTCATTCACAGGAACAGAGCAATACTATCAACATATTTGTAATCTGCTGTTAACCGACGGCGCAAAATATCTTGCTGAATCTGCCGAAGCTTGGTGGCTTTTAGATCTAGTCGCTTCGTATCAAGGACATCCAAAAGTTAAAAATGAAGATTTTCAAGTTTATCAATTGAAAGTAAATCCTGATAAATCGGCTATTGTCAAGATCACTGATGGTAATAATCATATTCTTGCCCAACAAGAAATAGAATATACAGACTTCCCACTTGATAAGATAACGCTCTGGGTGGAATACGGCGTCTGCCTAATGCCTTCGGAGCACTGATATGATAATTCAAGGCAAAGATGTAAAAGTATATGACAATGGAGGTGCTTCAAATGATCGCTATACAGTTGTTATCGATAACTCAGTTTATGCAATGAATGAAATACCCTTCCACCCTACTTATGGCTTTTCTCAGTATTGTGGTGAGCTTGGTTCTGAATATACTTGGAATGAGAATTGGGGCCATGAGCTACATGATGTTAACTCATTACCAGATGAAACGGTAAAAGCCATTATTGCAAGATTTGAAGATGAACTTGATGAATGATATTTAACCTGATATCATTTAAAACTAACTTGCCAATGATAAGTTGCAACTAGCCTTTAGAGATTCTGTTTCCGGTGCTCTTGACTGTAAAAGGCGACATCTCCCTCCGATGTTTACTGTTGAAGATGAACCGGGCTTTTTTATAGTTATACCAGTTTTTTTAAAACTTCACCAAGAGAATTGAAAAATACAGTCATAGTTCAGTTCAAAAAAGTAATAAACTCTTGTTAGAACTCAAATGGTGAAGTTTTAAAAGCATTCTAAAAACTATGTTCTAATTGTTAATATAGGAGACAACTATGTGGGTGGTAAAATGGGTCGAGATGGATGATATTTTCAATTATTATCCTGGAGTTCGAATCTTTTCGGATTATGAATCGGCAAGAAATTATCAATATCATGTTAAAGCCGATTTAGAAAGGTTGATTGATAAAATGGAATGTAATTATGAAGGTAAGATTATCAGTGAAATCTTTATTGAAGAAATTAAACTTTTAGAACCTTAATATATCATGTTAACTCAGCTTTCAGCAAGATTATAAAAAAGACTTTTAACTTTATCGTTCGATTAATACTCAAGTTTTAATAGTGTAAAACCCTTGACTTAACTGTAAAACTAATTGAGAAAATAATATTGATATGACGTTAAACTGTCAAATTGAAAAAACTGATTTTTCTAAAATATTATGAAAGATAAATTTTATGAATAAAGTTATAGGATATAGTCGGATTTCTAGCTCCGCCCAAGACCTTGCTATTCAAAAGCAACTGCTTCTGGAATATGCACAAAGAAACAGATTACTAATAGATGAATTCATTGAAAGTGAATCATCAAGTAGACTTTTGCCAAAAGATAGAAAGATCGATGAATTATTGAGTAAGCTAAGTGAGGGTGATATTCTTTTAGTGGCAGAGCTTAGCCGATTGGGAAGAAATTTTCTTGAGACCCTAAACATTATTAATGAGCTTACAGAAAAAGGTATCAAAATCGAATTTATTCGCCAACCAGAATTATCTACCAATTCTCCACATGGTAAACTTCTGATGGCGATATATAGCTATTTTGCCGAATCAGAAAGGGAATTTGTAAGTTTGAGGACAAAATCCGGCTTGGCAACAGCGAGAGCCAAGGGGCGCCTTTTGGGTCGGCCGCGGGGATCAAAGAACTCTAAAGGAAGTCCTTTTGATGAACATCGTAATGAGATACAGAAACATCTAAAACTAAAAATTCCACTTAACTCGATTTTGAAGATAATCAACAACCAAAGGGATAATAAATTAAACTATGCTGGGCTGAGATACTATGTTGAACATGATATGGAATTGATGAAACTAAAACCATAGTTCCATATAATTTGAAAAAATTGTAATTTTGCAGAAATGATAATCAAATAACAAACAAGGCAAGAGATGAATATTGGTAGATTTAGTCCTACGATTGAGAAAGAGATTAATGATAAAGGATATCATGTCTTGAACCAGTCTTTACCATCAAATAGCTATCCTAATACATTTCCACCACATATCAATCCAGACAAAATACATGATGGTAAAATCTATGCAATAAGATTATTTTTTAATGTTTCTACTGGTGTTATTCCACGAATTGACAGCGGTTTGATTAGTATTAAAATTATTAGTCATACCGAGGATAAATTTGTAGCCGAGATATTAACCCTGTTACCGATTGATTTCCCACTTTCAAAAGGTCAACATATCATTCTAACCCGAGATGAAATCCTATTTGAACAGAGCTGATATACTCAGGTAAAAACCCATGTAAATAAAGTAAGAACAACCAAATCAATGTTCTGTAATCTTCTAACATATATCAAGAAAAACAAAGTCAGATCTCCATTCTACAATTCTCTAAACTTAGTAAATAGTTCTTCAAATGTTTCTAAAGTTAACTTTAATGCTAACTTTCTAAATAATACCTGAACACAATAAAAACTGAAGTAAGCAAAACTACTTCCATATAGCAAGATTTAAAGCCTAGCTCATCCTGATAATCTCCAGAACATGATATTTAACTGATGTTAGCTTTCTTAATTCCATATAGCAAGATTTAAAGTCTATCTCCTCCTGATAATCTCCAGAACATGATATGTAACTGATATCAGCCAGCTTACTTTGATCTTGACCCAGTATGAGATACAGTAGGAAGAGAGAGGAAAAATTGTTAAATTTAATATTTAGCAATGAAAGGAGATCAAAATGGATAGGCGAAATAAGCGAATATTCGACAAAGACTTCAAAAT
>CAIOZA010000130.1 GCA_903862655.1 uncultured Ignavibacteria bacterium | reverse complement strand
TGTACTGAATTATCTGTATTAAAACGAGATGATAAACTGTCTGCACTGATAATAAATAGATCATAACTTGATGAAGTACGAAATTGAGATAATCCGAGAATAAAATTTGAATTAGGTATTCGGTAGATTCTATCCAGCTCATACAATGGATAAAAAGCCGAGTCAATTGTATAAAATCTCTTATTTTCAACAGTTGATGTGAGCCAGTTGTACTTATAAATTCCTGTTCTAGCACTATTATCAACATTTTGTTGATAAACAATAAACAAGTATTTGCTGTCATTTGAAAAACAAAATGATTTTACTTCTACATATACCTTTGGATCAAAGAAAGGAATGGTTTCAGCATATGCAAGGTTTCTAATTTTATTTAATATTTTAAAAGAGTCCAGAGTACCGATTATAAGACTATCTTCGTAATCTCTATAATATGCAAAATGAATCGAGTCAGGCGCTATCAATTTATATGGACTATGTTTGTCATAGTCTAAAGAATCTATCAACTGTAAAATTGAACCGTCCTCAGGTGAAATAAATGTTACTCTAAATACATTTCCGCCTAAATATTTTTCACTTACTAATCTTCCATCTGGTAAAAAATATGCTCCCCATTTACCTGCTTTAGTCCAAATAGTATCCGGTTCTGTAGCGGTCGCAGGAATAATAAAAGCCAGCATAAGCAGAAAAATAAATAAAGCAAATTTCAATTTCATAGCACACCTCAAATAATTATAAAAAATCTATTTAATTAATTTTTCCTGAATTAAACTCAACCTTTTATGGGACTAATTTAGAAAAAATATTATATGCAATCTTAAAGATAATCAAATTTACTATTAACATTAATGAGTAAGGCTGTATCAAAGTTTTTACGTATATCACCTCCCCACCAATATGAAATAATGTATTTATTCAATGGTGTATAATCACTTGCTTTTAGGTAATTAGAACTTGATTTCCCGAAAGTATTAAATTTTGCAGGTTGGAGTGGTTCGTATGTAATGGTTTGTGCTTGGATCATTACAGAATAAAAACTAACAAGCAATAGTGTAATTATTTTATTAAGCTTCATTTTTTTAATCCTATCTATTAATAATTAATTTATAAGATTTATTGGTTGAGTCTTGATTTATTCTAATTAAATAAGCTCCCTGCTGTAAATTTTCAATTGAAAATCTTATTTCATTTGAGTCAGAAGTTTCTTTTTTGAATTCTTTTACTAACAATCCATTTTCATCAAATACTCCGATATTAATAATCTTACTCATTGGATTATTAATTTTTATATTGATATAATCATCTCCAGGATTAGGATATACTAGCATTGGCGACGGATCTTGCTCCTGATCAACTGTAGTTGGATTCCAACGTGCATTCATTAGGATTGTTCTTTCCAGGCTTGAGAAAATAATTTTAGAATTATCTGGCGATATATCAATATATCCGCCATAATAATCTTGATTATATTTATATACAACAACTGTGTCTGAGAGTCTTCGTACTCTATTCCCGTCAAACTTTTTCCAATTTTCTAAAGTTACAATTAAGCTATCATCCATTGAAAAAGAGAGTGTCGCTAAGTTATATCCACTTTGCGTACTTAGAAGAATATCAGTATTTATTGTCAAATCAGGTACATTCAGGATTAGCAAATATCCTTTGTCATTGCATATTGCTAATCTATTACCAGAATGTGTCGGTACAAAATCTCCTGGTTCACCATGTTTATCAAAATTCATTCTGTATATTGATACAGTCTCTAATGTGGTTTTATCGTATAATCGAATATTATAGCCATCGTATTTATCCATTTGATATACCAAAAAATAATTGGTATTAGGTATATTAATTCCCCTTAGCCAAGGAAGATAAGTCAATACTGTATCGTTCGCAAGCGTTAAAACTCTGCTTGTTACGATTGTATCATTCCTTAAGTCATATCTGCAAAGCACTGCCTTGGCATACTCGTCTGTTGGTGTTGTCTCTTTTATATATTCTTGAACATAGACTATATATGCAATGCTATCATCATCGCCATAGATGAAAGTACTTATAAAAGGGTACTGCCATCCGGATTTATAATTTGCATTATCTGTGTCATGTGGGCTGAATACCGGAAGCCAGTTTTTTTTGTAAATTGTATCAAGACTTCTTACGAGATTCCCTGAATTAATCGAATAATATTTTATTTGATCTGATTGTCTGGATACAACACAACTATCGTCATGTGTGATGAAATAATAAAAATGTTCTTCAGCAGCATCGTTATGCCATAAAGTTTGACCATCTGAAGCACTTATACATTCCCATCCATTAATAATAATCTTACTTCCATCGGATGTAAATATTGGTTGCCCATTTACAGCAAAATTGTTAGTCCAAATTGTATCAGGTACAGCAAATAATTTAAACGAAAATACAAGCGATTGCAAAATCACAAATACAAATTTCAATTTCATCACACACCTCAAATAATTGTTTTTAAATCTATTTTAAAATAACTTTTTCAAAATTTGTCACAACCCATACTATATTGACACAGAAAAACGCAAAACGTCTCACGGATTTTGAAAAAAGGCTATAGTGTTGCATTGGATGCTGGGTTTCATGCAATTGAATGATGTATGGAAAATTGTTGATTTAGTGTTTTTGATAATTCCAGGTTCCCGGAATGCGAACAATGGTGGTTATCAAAAAAAAGTCCGATAAAAAATTTAATAAAAATTAATTATCGGACTAATTAAATTGTCTGATGAAACTATTTTTTCTGGTTCTTTACGATTTCGCAATTTGCTCTGATTTTCTTAAGCATATTTGTTTCGAACAAACCATTCGATTTCCAGAAATGGACTTCGTGAGTAACGAATTCTTCCCATCCGCTGATTTCGCCTTTAAGAAGGAGATATATAGTATTGTCCTCACGTTCTGTAAGATTAAATTTATACTGCATTCTGCCGGTCAGCCAGGAACCACCCCGAATATAAGGCACTTCGATGCTGTAGAGTTTAAGCATTTCAAATGTGCTGTCCTTGCCTTGGGAGAAGACGCAATAATCCGATTTAAGAGAGCCTTTGAACAAACCCTGGTCTGTTTGGGAATATTTTTCCTGAGAGATCAGGCAATTAATATTTTCTAATGACAATTTAATAGCATTCCAAACAACTTCGAATGAGTAAGTAAGAGTATCTTCATACTTCTCTTTGTAATATAATTCTTTTGCTGATTTGTTCTTTACATTGTCATCGTCCTTGAGAAGCTCTTCCTGCTTCACATCTTCTTTTTCAGATTTTTTAATTTCAAGTTTCTTTTCAACCGGCTTAACGGTTTTTGAGTTTTCTTCTTCAAGAAGTTCTTCCTGAGCAAGCAAGCATGCTGTCCATGGATTAGCAATAAGTCCAAACGAGATTAAAAAAATAAAAATTGTAAAACGTTTCATTTTGACTCCAATAAAATCTTTTATTTTTAATGCATTATTAACTAAACATAACTTATCATTTTTTCGCGTAAATATCAATAGTAATAAAGCAGTTAATTGCATTTTTAAAAGAAAATATTAGATTTGATATTAACAGTAAAAATACCAGGCATATTTGGCTAAAATGATGATTTTACAGTGATTTAGTATATACCGGCATAAATCAAAAGTTATAAAATTCTCGTTTTATTTATTTATTTTGTATTTTTATGAAACATTTATCTCTTTTAATTGATATTGTAAAAGGGGTAAGTGCTGTTTTGCATTTTTCCATTAATATTTCAATAAGTAAAAGATTAATTATTTTAGGATGTATTATGAGATATAATTTTACAAAAAGTGCTCTGATAAAGATCTGCTTTGTTTTAGCATTTCTAATTGTCGGATTATCCGGCTCTTTAAAAGCCCAACCGGCACTAGACACTCTTGGAAATTTCTGGAATGTATCTTCCGGAACAAGTTTGGTGGACATCAGAACAGTATCAGTTGATTCGAGTGGTTTTATCTATCTCGGTATCTGGGATTTTGGAATCAAACGTTCAACCGATGCAGGCTCAACATGGTTAGATATCACAAATAATCTTCCGAATAAGAACATTACGGCTATTGAATTTGATTCAACCGGCAAAATCTTCGTTGCTACTTATGATGGCGGAATCTTCGTTTCTGCTAATAACGGTAACAACTGGAATGCAATAAACAATGGCATTCAGGATCTTAGGGTGACTGCTCTCAAAATACAAAAGGGCGGTCCGATGTTTGCGGGAACCAAAAGTCAAGGTATGTACAGATCACTTGATGGAGGTCAATCCTGGACACAAGTGAATACCGGATTGCATATTTGGGAAATTACCGCACTTCACATAGCTAGAAATGGATTTATTCTGGCAGCTACGTCCACTCTTGGAGTTTACAGATCGGATGATCAAGGGCTAACCTGGAAACGATCCAATGGCAGCCTTTCAAATAAAAATGTTACTTCTTTTTCTCAGAACAATATCGGAGAAATTATTTGCGGAACACTAGGTGGAGGGGTCAATCTTTCAGTTGACAATGGTGGCTCATGGTCAGAATTTCTAAAAAGCACAAAATGCGTAAATTCTACTTGTGTTATTTGGGCAACTTCAACTTCTCCTATTGCAGGTTTAATTGACAAGGGTATTGTTAGATACGACGATAGAGCCTACCTCGACTGGGTTTTTACAAGTTTCAGGTTTTGCGGAATATCAGGCTTAGCCAAAAGTGCGAATGGAACTTTATGGGCTGCTATTCCTAATTATGGACTTTATAAGAGCACAAATCAGGGAGCAAATTGGGTTGTGTCCTATGGTGCAGCAGAAATGGGTGCAATGTCAAAAGCATACGCTTTCAAAAATGGTGTAGTACTATCGACAACAGACCAAGGCGGATTACGCCGTTCTACAGATAATGGGATAACCTGGACTAACGGTGGCATGACAGGGTTAGGAATATCTGCCGTTGGTCTCGATTCATTAGGGAACATATTGATTGGAACATATACCAAAACCGGCACTGCTACAGGTACTCTATATAAATCAGTAAATGGCGGCGTTACCTGGACTTCTATATTTTCCAAGAGAGATACGTTGATAACTGCTATAGCCGTTAACCCTCAGGGTATCCTTTTCACAGCCTTAAAATTTCCACCTAAGGACCCCAAAAATCCAGCATCTCCATTTTCAGAATTGTATATGACATCGGACAATGGCACAAATTGGAATCATATTGCAGTAACTGCTTTCAGCCCGAATGGCTTTGAGTATATTGGCATTAATATTAACGGTGATGTTTATATAACACAGCAATATGGTTTTTACAGGTCAACAAATAATGGAACAGACTGGACAATGCTTTTACCAATTGCTGGAACTACTGTAAACGGAGTTGGATTCACAACGTCAAGAACTATTTATGCTGCAACAAATCGTGGTATAATGAAATCAATGGATAATGGCGGATATTGGACAACTTATGATTTTGGATTAGAATATCCTGATGTTGCTTATGTTGTTGTCACTCCCTACAACCAGGTATTCGGGGCACTGTCCTATTCAGGAGGTATAATAGTTAGTGCGGATGCTGGTCAACATTGGGGATATATGAACAGAGGAACGATTGATGCACCTGTGCAGTCGTTCTCCCAAAGTAAGGATGGATTCTTATTCTTCACTACTTCATCTATTTACAGAGGAATTGAACCTAATTCGCTTTTAGCTCCTGCTCAGCAGACTCCCGCTAACAATGCCGAAGGAGTTGACTTATACGGTACATTTACCTGGGATCCTGCCGCAAAAGCGGACATGTATGAATTTCAGGTCTCAACTGAACCAGATTTCACTACAATAAAAGATTACATAACAACCGGTGCCACAAGTTATAAATTAAAATACAGACTGGAAAGCAGTGCACTTCATTATTGGAGAGTACGCTCCAGATCTAATAATTCATTAAGTGTATGGTCACCCGTTAGAGTTTTTGTCTCTATTCTCGACAAGCCTACATTGATTGATCCGCCAAACAATAGTGGCAGTATCACCAATCTGGGTCCGATACTGCGATGGAATAAGCTTAAGGGTTCAAGTGTTTACACTGTACAAGCATCTATCGATCCAGCATTTGGTACGACATTATACTCAAAGGACATTGCAACCGATACAGTTGCTAAGCTTAGCAATCTTCAGCTTTATACCAAATATTATTGGAGAGTTGCCGGTAAATCAGCTAAAGCTCAGGGACCATGGTCGGATGTTTGGGCGTTTACAACCAAACTAAAATCGGTTACACTTAAGAGTCCTGCTAATGGTTCTACCGGTTTGCCGAGCCAGGTACAAATGACATGGAATCTATCCACCGGAGCAAATAAATATGAAGTTCAGATCGCAAAGGATTCCTTGTTTAGTCAGGTTATATTCGAAGGTTTATCAAATGAGAATGACAAACATCTATCCAAAATTCTGGAGTATTTCACAAGATACTGGTGGAGAATCAAAGCACTGGACGACGAGGGTGCAAGCGACTGGTCTGTTGCATGGTCATTCACAACAGTTATAGCAGCACCGGAACTCGTTGCACCTATAGATGCTTCCAAGAATGCTACTGTTCAAACTTCATTCGAGTGGAAAGAGTATACTGCGGCATCAAATTATCACATACAGGTTGCTCTCGACAACAGCTTCACTGAATTGATAGTAAATGATTCTACTCCTAAAACAAATAAGTTAGATGTTACTACTCTTGATTACTTTACAACATATAGATGGAGAGTAAGACTTTACAGCGGAAAAGTTCCCGGCTTATGGTCAACTGTATGGTCGTTAACAACCGGTATTGCCCAGGTGAAACTGGTATCACCGGATAATGACGCAATCGATCTACCTGTGGATATGACTTTCATCTGGAATTCTGTGAAAGGTGCAGACACCTATCTGTTCCAACTTTCGAAAAGCTCAGACTTTTCAGTTATAATAAAGGAAGCAGAAGTGGCAGATACTAAAATTGAAGTACCAGCTTTGGATCCATTGACGAAGTACTATTTCCGTGTAAAAGCTAAATACGTTGACGGAGAAGGTGCTATGTCGGAAATCAGAAACTTCACAACTAAGCTAGGAACTGATGTAAACGAATCCATTCCTGGAATGTCAGATTTATTCTTGTATCCGAATCCATTCTCAGAGAATCTGTCGATCAGTTTTTCACTTGAAAATGAAGCAAATGTCAGCATAGAAATTATTGACATGAAGGGTGTTTCAGTATTCAGATCAGACTATGGTCTGATGAATTCGGGGAATAAGATTCTCAGTATCTCGCCTGACGGATTGAATCAGGGAGCATATACACTGAATCTGAAGGTAAACGGAAAATCAATCACGAGAATGATAAATCTGGTAAAATAGAATGATTTTGATTACGTAAAAGCACATTGGCAGTTCTGAGATAAGGACTGCCATTTGTGTTTATGATCATTATTGAGTAATTACCGATTTAATAGGTTACTTCAATCCTTGATACACCGAACTGAAAGCCCATGAAACTTAGGTTGATTATTCCTGTTGAATATAGGTGAGTCAAAAGCCAGACTCCTATACCATGCGCGCGTAGCACTGAATTCAGAAGTAGACCATAAGAAACCCTCGCCTTCCAGCAATGACCACTGTAAAAATGAGCGATAGCTGCCGGGAATGCCTGTGAATCCGCTTTCATTTGTTGCACCCGTGTTTGGGTTCTGCCAGTGTGCTGGGCCTGTTTCTTTGAGTTTTCCACCAGATATATCATCTCCGCCGAGATAATCGCTTAGAGCAGTTAATTCATCGTCACTGGGTATGTGCCAGCCTTCGGGTGCCAAGCCCCGAGGGTCGGTTACAGCGTACCAGTTATATAATTTGCCGTACACCTGACCAATAGACGGGTCATTATCGTGGTAACACCAAGCTCCTGATGTAAGATTACACCAGTCTGCGATATAAGGAACCTCAGGAATAGGATCCCCGTTTCTGTAAGAAGATACAGATAAGTTCTTTAGCATCCATATTTGATTTCCGATTTTAACTTCTTCATAATTTCCCCCTGTACAAATAAAATCAACCTCATTGCTTTTTAAATGATTAACAGTAATGGTCAATTTTCCTGTTGAAGCGCCTGCTGGTACTTTTGCAATGATTAGCGTGTCACTCCAGATCGAATAAACGATGGCGTTAGCAGATCCAAAAGTTACAAAGTTTGAATCGCTTACGGTTCCAAAATCCGAGCCTGATATTGTTATATAATTTCCTACAAGCCCTGAAGTTGGGGAAATGGAAGATATTTTTGGTTTTAAAGTAAACAATACTTCATTGGTTGTGAATTTTCCGATCGTAGCAAATACATTACCTGTTCTTACTCCATCGGGCACTTTAACTTTAATTAGTGTGTCAGTCCAACTAGCGTATTCGGTAGCATTTTTATTGTTAAAAGTAACGAAGTTTGAACCTTGAATATCTGAGAAACTAATTCCGCTGATTGCTATTTCATCACCTATGAAAACCGCTGACGATGAAATTGAAATTAGACTCGGGAGAACAGTAAAATCAGTTTCATTACTTTTAATTTTTGCAATTGTTACTGAAACTTTACCAGATTTAGCAGAAGTAGGGACTTTGACGGCAATAGATTTACTGCTCCATCCAGTATAAATTGATGCATTGGCTCCGTTGAATGAAACATAGCCGGTATCCTGTAGATCTCCGAATCCACTTCCCAGTAATAGAATTGTTGAATTGAGTCTTGCCGAGGTTGGTGTAATGTAAGAAAGAAATGGTTTTAAGATGAGGTTAACAGGATTGCTTATTGTGCCGTTTATACTGATAGTAAGTGCACCTGTATGAGCTTTATCCGGTACAATGAATGTGATTACTGAGTCGCTCCAGCTACGGTAATCAATAGCTGGAATTCCATCGATAAAAACCAAACTTGTTCCTTGCTTGTAGCCAAAATCAGTACCAAAAACGGCTATCTGCTGTCCAACAATTGCTGTGTCAGGAAGAATTGAAGAGATGTGCTGTATTACTGAAAAATTAATCTCATTACTTTTGATACTATTAACTTTTACAAAAGCTTTGCCTGTCTTTGCCGCCTTGGGAACTTTGACACTGATAGCAGAATCAGTCCAGACAGAATATTCAATTGCCTGCGCATTATTAAACGAAAAGTCACCAGACCTAACATTACCAAACCCAGAACCATAAACAGAAATATACTCTGATATACCTGCAGAATCCGGAAAAATTAAAGAGATGAAGGGAATGACATGAAATTCAACTTTATTACTTTTGCTCCCCATTACAGTTACTGAGATATAACCCGATTGGGCTCCCTGCGGTACTATGAGTCTTATTTGATTATCTGCCCAGCTGAGATATTCAACAGCATTCTTACCATTGAAAGACACAATACTGTTTCCTTGAAAATCTTCGAAATTTAATCCATTGATTGCTATTTCTGAATTAATCAAAGCTGAAGAAGGACTAATGTTGGATATTACGGGAAAAGGAAAATTAGTTTTGGAGAAATTTATACTGTCAACATCCGCCAGGACAAAACTCACAGGCTGCCCGGAAATGTAAATGTACATTGCTTCATTATTTTCAATATTCTTATCGAATTTAATAGAGTCAATAGTTTTTGTAAGATAGTTTTCTGTTAAAGTATCATTATAAAATACTCTAAGCAAACAACTGTTAGTTCCGGCAACAAATTTTAAGTTATCAATATCGGAAAGAGAGTATTGCCTTACATCTCCGTTTTCGAAATAAAAGCTTACTATGGGTATTTTCTGCGAATAAGCAGAATGTGATATAATTATTATGAATAAATAAAGTAATATTTTTTTCATAATTATCTTTAAAACATAAATTATATGAAGTATAATTCTTTGTTAATTCCTCGATATTATTTTCTTCTGTTCAGCGGCTTCTGCAATTTTTTCGACTTGTTCGTCAGTTAAAGAGTTCTTGTCGCAGACGCTACGAAGATAAGCCCAATCGTAAATACCTGAGTCGTGATTGTCGCCCCAGACTGCAGCAACTGCATAGTTGCCCACTTGAGTCAACTCTTTGAGTTCATACATTCCCGGAGTGAACATTTGCATGGAAGGGAAAGCTACTACTTTCCCGGCAATGGTTTCGCCCTTACATACAGCACATGGACATTCCTTGCGTAAGACTTCAAGCTTGATTGTAGAACCGATTCCATCGCGCCATAAGAAATGTATTGTGTATGGGTTAGGCTTTGATATTGATTTTGGTGCATTCATTTATTTTATTCTGACATTTTCTTAAATACTAAATCCTTGTTGATTACAACGATTTAGACGCAAATTATTTTTGTATACATTTATTGTGTAATTCTTAGTAATGCCGGAGACTTGAAGTTCTCTTTTTCGTCAGGTAAAACTTTTGGGATAAAGAAGGATATAAAACAAGGGCTTCACTTGTGAGGTGAAGCCCTTGTAATACGGAGAGTTGTAGCAAAAGGAATCGTTGCAATAGCGTATACTTCAATGATGGGTTAGCTAAATGTAAGCGGAAAATTCGTAATAAATTCCTATTTAATAAAACTATTTCTTACTAAACGTACCGAAAATCCATCACACTTAGAGATACTGTCTTTAATAAGTGATTCATGATCATTATGCATATACATGTCCCAAGCTCTAATTGAATTATCCACTGAATATGACCAGAAATCGGCTGTGCTTCCATTGCCACCAAAATCACCGCTCAAACTGCGGTAACCGCCAGGTAGAGCAGAAAATCCTGTGACATTAGTTGCATTTAAATTTGGATAGTTCCAATGAGCAGTACCGGATTCTTTTAGTTTGCCTCCAGCCACGTGTTCACCAGCTAAAAATACAGCTAATTTAGTCCAGTCTGCTTCTGATGGTACTTGCCATCCCTCCTCCAGAAAACCACGAGGATCGGTAATAGCATACCAGTTATATATTTTACCATAAATTGCACCCATTGCCGGATCATTGTTGTAATAGCACCATGCACCAGTTGTTAGCTTTGACCATTCTACTGGATCAGTAACTTGAGGAATAACATCCCCATTACGATAGTGATCAACATTAAGATTAGTCTTCATCCAGACCTGAGATCCGATTTTGACAGATTCGACCTCTACGGCTGGATTTGTTAATTTATTTTCAGTACAAGATGTCAAACTGAGAAATATCAGAAATTCGGTAAGAATTGCTAATATTGTAGCTAAAATTGTTGTTGCCTTTTTCATAAGTTTCCTCCAAGAATTATTGAAAATATTGATATAATAAGAAATTGCGATAGTATTCCAATTGTCAATGCTAATGCGAGTGCTACTTTTTTCATTTTCATGTGCGATATCTTCCTTGATATTATATAATTAAAATCTATCAGTTGTAAACTATTATAAAAATAATGAGTTGTTGCAATTATTACTTCAAAAGACTTAGTTATAATTAATAGTAAAATTATATATTAGCTAAACAGTAAATATAAAAGTGCGAGTTAAAATACCTGAATATATAAAGCAACATGACAAATAGGCTAATTATTAATATGGAATAATTTTAATAAACCTGGTAAATAGCATCCCAACTATGCAAGACCAATAATTGTTAATGTTAACAAAGATTAATGTATATAAAGAACTAAATACAAATTCAAAGGAAAAAAAATATCAGGAAAATTTAATAATTTAAAATATTATATGAGCGTTAAGCGATGATGCAATTTTAAAGACAATTATTTTAGACCGAATTATTAAAGAGAAATCATTTCTTTACTTAGTAACTAAAAACAAATTATAATTAATTATTGATATGTGCAAGAAAAATCTTTATCTCTCGTTAAATATTTTATTATTAGTTATAATTAGCTAGCGATTATTTAATTATTTTGTTAAATTAGTCCCAATAAACTGATATTGCTGTCTTACTTCTCACAAAATTATAATAATAAATTCTATCTTGCCATATACGTAAAAAAGAAATGCAAATAATTGAATTTAGTTACATAAATTATGAAAATAAAATATTATTAATTTTTTAAATGCCTGAGAAGCGTGAGCAGAAGCGTGTTAGTCGATAATTGTCGGATGAAGAAAAAAAGTGAAATTATGCTTGGGATTTTAACCACCTGTGGACATCTGAAGAGTTGCTAGAATTAAAAAAAGCCACCTGATGATTTACGGTGGCTTTTTATCAAAAATATCATTAAGTTATTACTCTTTTATTATTAGTGCTGCAATCCATCCGGCGATACCGAAGATTACAACGGAACCACAGAACCAGCTCACAGCTAGGGCTCCAGGCATAGCGATCATCCCATAAGTTGATCCACCCATTCCTGCTCCAACTGTGAAGCCAAAGCTCAATCCATACCAAACGCCACGGAATGGGGATTTGCCTGATACGAGTTTGTAGTATATATATACAAAGCCGATAGACTGGCATATAGTAGAAATGTACATTATCCACATATACTTCATCATGTCGGGCCGCCAAATTGCAGCTGATTCTTTGTATAAACCTGAAAGCAGAACTCCGTGAAAAATCATATTCATTAGCTCTATAGCTATGAACACAACAACTACGGCAAGAACGTATTTCTTAAGCATAAAGTACCTCTCAGTTAGTTGAAAATTACAGTTTGGTAAATTACATTGAAAGCAAACTGTTTAGGTCTCTGTAAGTTATATTAATATTAGAAAATAGGGATTCAAATATTATTCCTTAATCCACTCATACACATATGAGTAGTCTAAATAGTAATAGGTGCCGCTTGTCATCGTTACAACTATTCTCATGTGCGAAGGAATAGAGTCTGTCGGTTCCGCAATTTTGAAAGAAATTGATTTTTCCCCATCACGCATTGAAGCCGGACTCCAAGCTGTTGGACGGGTATCGTAGCGAGTGGGAAATGATATGCTGATGCCATTCATAGCTGTACCTTTCGACTGATAAAACAATGAGTACATTTTTCCTGCTTCGATTTTATCGGGGAATTCTGACCATGTGAAATTAATTGAATCCTTAACTCCATTTGTAGGTGTGTCGGTTCGCGTAATCCTATATTCAGATCCTGTGTATATATGCTTCGTACCATTCGCATCCGGAAAGTTCACCCCAACAGGTAAGTTGTCAATGTTAAGATAGTCACCGGATGGATCGTTTGGTGAAACCCACCATATTTCCTTAAGCTTTAGCTTCCAGTATTTGGTAAGAGGAGTAGGGTTGGTTGTTTTATCCTCGCAGGCTGAGAGACCAACCAAGAGAATTATAGAAAGAATGACGAAGAAGTTTTTCTTATAAGGTTTCATTGTTTCCTCAAAGGAATAAAATTTACGATGTAAATTTAATGAGATTGTATAAAAGAAACAAATCGGAATT
>CAIOZA010000129.1 GCA_903862655.1 uncultured Ignavibacteria bacterium | reverse complement strand
GTTCATCCTCTTGGATTTTTTAGTGGATCAGCTCTATGGATGGAAGAAATAGTTAATCGATTCTATTTTTCAACAATTAATTCATTTGTTTATTTAGGAGCCGCTATACTGCTCGTTCTAATCGGTGTCAGAAGATTTTCTGAGAATTTTAATGATGGAATTGTTATCGCGGGAGTTATTTTTGAAGCTTTGATGTTAGTTTTTATTTTTCTGGTAATGCTCTTTACTCCACCTGAAGAATCACCAAAAAAAATCCAGGATCAATCCGATGAATCAAATTCTGTGACAGATCTTATAATTGAAGTTGGAGAAATCGCAACCGATTTTGCTTCGGTTGTTGTTAATCTAGAAAAAATGAGTGATTCGATAGGTAGTTTTGTTGAAAATCAGCAACAGCTCATCATGGCAGTTAACGAAGTTGCACGAACAAATGTTCTAGCAGTTTTGCCCAATCCTGCACTATTGGAAACTATGCAAAAGACAAATGAAGCTCTTGACGAATTTATTAAAAGTGTAAATCATTTGAACATTGCTGCTGAAGCACTAAAACGTGAAGAAATTGAAATAGCAGTTAGGAAAGAAGTTGAAAGAATTTTAGTTGACAAAATTTATCTAAAGAATGACTAAGACTCCCAAAAGAAGAACTATAGAGATTTATTTCATTCTCTATCTGGCTGCATTGATTTTTCTTTTGCCAGATGGCTCTGAAGTATTCAGAACTGGCAAAGGAACTGGGATCAAAGTATTCCAACCTGAATTTGTTCTTTTACCTGACAAAACAACTTTAACTTGTCGTGCAATATTTGATTCATCAGGAACAAAAATTATTTCCCTTGATTCTGTTAATACAATTTTTTATTCCGGGGATGTTGAGGATGTTAAATTTGATTTCATAGTAGAAGATCAAACTTTAAAAAATTCTTTAACACTTAATTCCGAAAGCAAACCAACAACTAAATTCTTTAGAATTGAAGAACATCGAGACAAGCAAGCTGCTTTCTTTTACTGGACTCCACCTACTCACGATCAGTTTAGTAAGATTTATTTGGTAAAAGTAATTGCAACTGCTAAAACCAAAAAACCAGACCCAAATGTCAATTCCCAGATTGAAAAGAAGAATGAAGGAAAAATTGTAAAATTCACAACTCAGTTCAGCCTTTTTGTTATGTATGCTAATGATCAGGGTGGTAACCCAATATTTATTCAGAACTATCCAAGACCATCCATTATTGATACAAGTGCTTTTGCCTCATATCAATTCCAAAGTCAGTTTGCCCAACCTCCCTCGGGTAAGATCACAATGTTTTTGACTCAAACAGAGATAAAGCAGATAGCATCGCAAAGATGGGTCAATCCTATTACTATTACAAATATAAATCTACTTAAGGATCTGCCATCAAATTTTAAAATACTAAGTGTTAAGTGTTTCCCACCAGATAATGGAGGAAAAGCTGAGATCTATTCTATTAAAGAAGATCAAATTGTAGTTAGAGGGATTACACCATCATTTGGGTGGATGAAAGTTGAAGTGAAGGTTTTCAGAAGGTATGACAGTAAAGACGCAACTGAAGATTTTAAAGTAACCCCAGTTGAAATTGAGCAACCTGAATTTGATAAATTTATGTATCCTGATATATCTTATACCATAGATCCAAAACTCCCTTTAATAGGCAACGAAATTAAAGTAATTATAACCGATGGTAAGAATATCAAAGCTCAAAGTCAAAGAGGGGAAAAAATCAGATTTACACCTGATGATATTGATGTGGATAAGGTATTATATCTTGAAAGATACATCGATGCTGAGTTGTTCGGAACAAAATATCAAATAAGAATATTACCTTATTCAGAGCCTTATATCGTCGACATTCAACAAAAGTCTGCGAGCGAAGTTGAAGTAATAACTCGATCATTTGGTGTGAATAACAAATCCAGAAATGAAGTTGATCGATTCATTGTTGAAGGTAATGCTCAATATAGAGATTTAAGAGGTCAAATATCCGAAAAGCAGGAAAAGTCGTTTCCTGTAGTCACCCAATACTTCAAGTTTTCTCCAGCTAATCCAGATAAGCCATTCCATTTTAAGATAACCGCTATTGACAAACGAGGCAGGAAGTCACTGCCAAAAGTATGGAGAGAATAGGCATATTTACAGCCATCAATTATACATGAAAATATTGTTAGCTAAATCCAGTTAATGTATATTTATCAATTCGTTAGAGCTTTATATTGCAACTGTTTCATTAATTGTTTTAGTTTATTTTAATTTTTACTACCCTTATCAATCCTGAACTTGAGGCAGTAGTCTTGGCACTGTAAAATAGAATGTGCTTCCCTTCCCTACTTCGCTTTCTGCCCATATTCTGCCACCATGTAATTCAACAAAATCTTTACACAGAAGAAGTCCCAATCCTGTGCTGGGTTCCTTCTCAGTTCCTAGGCGTGACACCTTCTCATCTAATACGAATAGTTTCCTAACAGTATCTTCATCCATACCAATACCGTTATCTTTTATACAGATGCAGATTTCGAATGCTTCATAGCCTTCAGTTATTGTTCCAACTTCAATTGCACCTCCTCTTGGAGTGAACTTAATAGCGTTTGAAATTAAATTTCTCATAATTCCATTGAACATCGGCTCATCAGTTTGTACCGTTATACTTTCGGATATACAGCTCATCAAAGTTATATCTTTCAATTTTGCAACTTGTTTTTGAATAGCTATATTTTGTGCTATGAGCAATGAAACATCATAGGGCATTGGGTTAAATACCATAAGGCCTCTTTGCAAGCGGGACCATTCCAGCAAATTATCTAGCAATTTATATAGACTTTGCGCAGAGGTTTGCATACTTTTCGAAAATTTCTGCATTTCTTGCATAGTCAGATCCTGAATATCTTCAGCCATAATCTTGGTCAAACCAAGAAATCCACTGAATGGTGATTTGAGGTCATGTGCTATAATTGAAAAGAACTTGTCTTTTTCGGCATTAGTCTTTACTAACTGCTCATTTTTGTGTTTAATTTCTTCTTCAGACTTCTTTCGCTCGGTTATGTCCTCAAATGTTGAATAGATCTGATGAGGTTTGCTATCTCCCTGCTGGAAAATCGGAATTTGTGTGATCGAAAGCCAGAGATATTGGCTATTTGTTGGATTGAACATACCCATGATGAAATTTCTAACAGGTTTGCCTGTTTTGATAGCAACCATCAATGGATGTTCATCCGGCGGCAATACAGTTCCATCTTCTTTTAGCATCTTCCAGTCTGGATTTATTACATTTTTTCCATCCATATAATCCGATGAAAGCTCTAAAATGCTTTCTGCAGCTGGATTTGCAGATAAGATTTTTCCTTCTGCAGTAAAATACATAACTCCCTGTGACATTGTTTCAAAGAGACGGCGGTGTTTTTCTTCGCTTTCTTTTAAAGTCGTTTCAGCTAACTTTCTCTCAGTTATATCCCTCAGGATAACGAATACATGTTTTTTCTCATTGTACAAATAGGAAGATAAAGTAACTTCCATTTCAAATTCTGTGGAATCTTTTCGCAATCCACGTGTTAGATAGACCAAAGGTGCATCAGTGTTCTGCATACGATGTCGAACAAATTCCATTATCCTGTCGCGTTCATCAGGAACTATAACATTTAATATTGATTTTCCTAACAATTCATCTTCAGAATCCACGCCGAAAAGCCTAATTGAGGCTGGATTGCAGACCTCCCAAATACCATTTATATGTACTCCGATAGCTTCACTTGAATTTTCCAGGATAGCTCTTAATTTTGTCTCACTTGCTTTTTGTGATTCTTCAACCAACTTGCGTCCTGTAATATCCTGATGAGTTCCTGATATTAACAACGGCTTGCCATCCTCATCCCATTTATGAACCCTTCCACGGTCGAGAACCCAGACCAATGAACCATCTTTGTGCTTCATCCTGGATTCAAATTCGTAATAGTCTAATTCTCCTTTGAAGTGCTTTTCTAACAATTCATCTGAAACTATCAAATCATCCGGATGAGCATATTTCGCCCATGTATCAATACTTACCGGTGAGATTTCTTCCAACCTGTATCCGATTATCTCAGCCCAGCGTTCATTGAAAATTGTTTCACCGGTCTGGATATTCCATTCCCATGTTCCGGCATTTGTTCCCTTCAGAATAGCAGCTAATCTTTGTCTTTCGAGAGCTAATTCTTCTTCTGCTTTCTTTCTGTAGGTTATATTCCTTGCGGATGCATATAAATATTTCCTGTCATCAATTTCAACACCGGCCGCATTGATTTCAACTATTAAAATTTCACCGTTTTTTGTTCTGTGTTTAGTTTCAAATAAAGCTGGCTTATCAATTATATCATTTACAATGTTAATTAAATTATCGACTGGTATTTGTGCATCCCAGTCCACCACATTGAGGTTGAGCAATTCTTCTTTCTCATAGCCTAGCATTTGGCAGAATGACTCATTACATTCAATCAGATTGCCTTTTGTATCAAGCAGATGCATACCATCTCTGGATGTTTCTAGTAATGTTTTGTATTTCTCTGCAAATGAAAGAATAATTCTTTCTTTTCTTCTAATCTCGGTAGTATCGGAGCAAGAGCCAATATAGCCCCAGAATTCACCCCCATCTGTAAATCTGGGAGTCCCATTGTCCATTACCCACCTGTATTCACCTGAATGATGCTTAAGTCTGTATTCCATCGAAAAGGATTCACGATTGTCAAAGGCATTGGTGTAAATTTCAAGACAGCTCTCAAGATCTTCCGGATGAACTCCATCAGCCCAGCCATTGCCCATTTCCTGTTCTAATGTTCTACCTGTAAACTCCAGCCATACTTTATTGAAATTATAACAAAGTTTATCTGTACCTGATTCCCATATGAGAATTGGAGCTTCGTCAGCCATTTTACGAAATTTTGTTTCACTTTCTTGTAAGGCTAATTCAGCTTTCTTGGATTCATTTATATCTATTACAATTCCTGAAATTTTCTTTTTATCCGGATCTGTTTGTTTATTTGATAATTTTCCAATATCTCTCATCCATACATATTTACCACTGCTATTCAAAATTCTGTAATCAATTTCATATCTTTCATTTTTGCCAGACAAATGATCTCTCATAGACTGCATTGTCCCTTCATAATCATCAGGATGAACTATAGAAGTAAAATCTTCATAATGATTGAATTTCTTTGGTGAATAGCCAAGCATTTCTGCTTTATATCTACTAAAAAAACATTTACCTGATGGTAATTCAATCTCCCACCAGGCTAATCCACCATTAACCATTGCACTATCCAACTTTTCTATAGCTTCCTGTAATTCTTCTTGTGCCTCTTTCCGCTTAGAAATATCGTGTGCCAGAGCAAACATTACTTTACGTCCTTGCCATTCATAGGGACCACCAACAATTTCTACCGGAAATATAGTTCCGTCTTTCTTTTTGTGATATCTCAATGGAATAAAAGTTGTTCCTTCATTTGTAGCTTTAACAGTAGCATCATCAGAAGCTTGATGTTCAGCAGTAATATCATGAATAGTCATACCAGAAATCAACTCTTCTCTTGTAAAACCATAGACCCTGGTATAAGCATCGTTTACGTCAAGCAGTTCTAAGGATTTAAGGTCAAATATACAAATAGCATAAATATCATTATTGAAAATAATGCTATACTTTTCTTCACTTTCTCTCAGTTCTGCTGTTAACTTGTCTGCAATGGACTCGGCTCTGCTTTTTATATTAATTAGCGATAAGAATAAGCCTGACATTAGGAAACTAATGATTAGACCACCCAAAAATACAATAGCAACTTTGCTTTCGTAAATTGATAATTGTTCATGCGCCTGAGAGAAATACAATGTCCATATATTACCATTGAAATTAACAGGAATTGATAATGTTCTTGATGCCAAATTGTTGTGATTCAATGTATCATCACTTTGGCTATCAAATATTAGTAAACCATTAGCTATTTTATTGTTTTCAAAAATCTGTAGATGGATTCGCTTACCATCAAGAGTATCCCAACGACCTAAGATGCCGTTCATCAGATCGTTCATCCTATAGGGGCTGTAAACCCAGCCTTTGATTGCCGCACGTCTCTCTTGAGCTGTTTGAACAGGCATACCATTTTTATACACAGGCACATACATCAAAGTACCAATCTGGATATCCTTATTCGTTTCCTGAACTAAAATTACTTTTCCCGAAAGCATAGCAACATTGGAATCACGGGATTGTTCCATTGCATGTCTTCGGGTAGGTTCGGTAAACATATCATATCCGAAAGCACGAAGATTTCTACCTGCAAATGGTTCCAAAAATATGATAGACGTATATATTTCCCTTGAACCTTCAGGTTTGATTCTATAATCCGAAAAACCTTCATTGCGGATGGCATGAATATGTTTAGATAATTGGTCTTTGGGAATAATTTGTGAATAACCGAAACCTTGAATTCCTGGAAGATTTTTATCCAAATTGCTATGTTCATAAAACAATTTCCATTCCTTGCGTGTCACACTATCCGAAGCAGCAAACAGTGAGGCACCGCTTCGTAGAAATTGAGCATGTGCCTGTAACCTAATAGAAAATTTCGTTTTTATTTCGTTACAAATCAATGAATATTCTGATTTAGATCTGGATTCAACATCCTTATCTATAAAATAGGTTAGTATGGCAGTCAAAACAATTCCTAGAATTAAAATGACAAAAGCCTTCCATGCATTTTTATGACTCTGATATTTGTAATCTGATACTTTCATATTCGTTTAGTTACCTGACTAATTATATTATAAAACTCATCAATCTTAATCGGCTTTGCTATATAATCGTTGCATCCGGCTTCGATTGCTCTTTGCATTTCATCGGACTGAGTGTATGCTGATTGGGCTATTATATAGACTTCTTTGTTTATAGATCTTATCTGACGAGTAGCTTCGAACCCATCCATAACAGGCATTTTTAGATCCATCAGTATTAGATCATATTTCTTTTTATTAGTCATTTCAACAGCTTCTTTTCCATCTTTAGCCCAGTCTGAAATTGCTCCTGCCTTTTTTAAAAGTGTCTTTATGTAGCTGAAATTTGTTTCTTCATCTTCAACAATAAGAATATATAAATCAACAAAATCTGTATGCCTATTCTCAACTGTCTCTACTCTTGTATTAGTTGTAGCAATCTCTTTTATAGAATCAGTTTCTAAAGTCAAAGTGAATGTAGAACCTGTTCCAAATAGGGACTCAACAGTAATATCAATTCCTAATAAATTAGCTAATCCACTTGAAATGGACAAACCTAGTCCTGTGCCTCCATAAAAATCTTTTGTAAATGCTTCGTATTGCCAGAATCTATCATAAATTTTATCAATATACTCTGCTTTAATTCCTATTCCAGTATCCTTAACAAATAATTTTAAAGTATTGCCGTGTCGAATTGTTCCAAGTGTAATTTCACCCTTATTTGTAAACTTCAATGCGTTGTTCATAAGGTTGTTTACGATCTGATATAGTTTATTCTTGTCAGTCGAAATAAATAACTCAGAGCAATCCTTCGGTATATCGACGCTAAACTTCAATCCTTTGGAGGTTATCTGATTATTATAAATTGAATTAACATCAGTTACCAATTCTGATAATTTGAACTCAGTTTTATTTACATTTACTGTTTTGCTGTCAATACTTGAAATAATGAGAACATCGTCAACAATGCCCAATAATCTGTTTGAAGAGCTTATTATCAGATTAATATATTCAACCCTTTCTCCAATTGACAAATCATCAAAATCTTTCAACAATGCTGAAAATCCCATGATTCCATTCAGTGGAGTCCTTATTTCATGAGACATATTCTGAAGGAATGTTGTTTTCAGCTTTTCGCTTTGTTCAGCTTGCTCTTTTGCTAATTCCAGATCGTAGTTAGTCTGCCTGAGCACTTCATTGAGCTGCATGTATTCTTCATACTGAGCTTCAATTTCTGAATTTTGGCTTTGAAGTTCCTGTTCGGCTTTCTTGCGATCGGTGATGTTGGTGGTAACAGTCGAAAATTGATTTTTTTTCGGTGAAACCACAGAAATAGCAAAGTGCAAATCCATCGGCTCAAAAAAGGTAGTGAATTCTAATGATTCACCAGTAATTCCAACGCGGGTATATTCCTCAAGATAAGGAGGGAATACAGTTTGATAAACTTCAGTAGCCAGTTTTCCTATTGCATTCTCTCTTTTGATTCCCGTAGTTTTGGTAAAGGCAATATTACAGTCAAGGATCCTGTAATTGACTGCTTCGTCCTGCTCGTTAAAGACTAATTCATGCATCACTACCATTTCGGTCATAGATTCAAATAATGAACTAAGCTTTTCTTGACTCTCCTTTAATGCTTCTTCTGCGAGTTTACGCTCAGTAATGTCAAGTAATGAAGCCAGGAAATGATTCACTGAGCCATCGGCTTTACGTTGACAGGTTACATTTAAAGTTGTATAAATTACTGTCCCGTCTTTACGAATAAACCGTTTATCTAATTCATAGCTTACAAGAGTACCATCTAGCACTTTATTAAATTGCTCAAAATCTGCATTGATATCATCAGGATGAGTTAACTCAGCCCAGGTTAATTTCAAAAGTTCTTCTTTTGAATACCCAAGCATTTGGCATAAACAATCATTTACTGCAATCCAGCCTTTTTCGGTAGAAGTAATGCACATACCGATAGATCCCATCTCAAAATATCCCTGAAATTCTTCTCGACTTCGCTTTAATTCATCCTCTGCAAGCTTTCTATCAGTTATATCATAATAATTCAACAGAACGCCATCAATTATCGGGTCATTTGTCAAATTGAAGGCTGTAAGTTCTATCCACTTATAGCTCTCATCTTTACATTTATAGCGGTATTCTACTGTTACAATCGACTTATCTTCTTGAAGAACAATGGAAAATTCTTTCTGAATGCGTTCCAGATCATCTGGATGAACTGTTTCCCAGCCATCAGTACCCACAAGGTCTTCAGGTTCCCAGCCGAAATATTTCGAAATATTTGGACTCTTATACTTCATAATTCCATCAGTACCAATTATACCAATAACATCAGAAATATTGGCTATCATAGAGCTGTGCATAATTTCTTTCTCTCTTAGTTTAGCCTCTGCCTGCTTACGCTCTGTTATATCAGCATTAAATCCATACCAGGTGATACTTCCGTCAGGCAATTTTTCAGGTGTGGATCTTGAATATATCCACTGTATCTCTTTTCCCGGAATTTGGACTCTAAATTCACAAGTAAAATAAATAAGGTGCTTTGCAGAATATTCGATATCATTTATGACTCTTTCTGTATCTTCCGGGTAAATCACTTTACCGATTGGAGTAAAGTCATCGATAACGTCTTCGGGAGTACAGCCAAATATATTCATAATACCATCAGAAGCGATTGGTACATAGTAGGTGCCGTCAGGACGTCTTGTGAATTGGTAGATCAAATCCGGCAAATTCGAAGATAGCTTTCTGAACTGCATGTCTTTCTCGCGGATCTTTTCTTCAGCCTTCTTCCGTTCGGTTATATCATGTAATACACCTGTTACTTTAACCGGATTGCCATTCTCATCTCTATACAACTCTGCTATCGAATAAATAGTTTTTCTTTCAGTTGAGTTATGTGGGATTATCTCAAATTCAATATTATAAGGTTTATTATCCACGGTTAAATCAACCATTGCCTGATCAACCCTTTCTCTTTCAATCACGCATTTCATAACTTCTTCGGCTGAGAAAACATCAGTGTCTATGTTAAAGCCATATATTTTCTTGCTCTCGTCAGAACCCCAAAAAGTATTATCAACTACATTATATTCCCAACTACCTACGTGACCGATCTCTTGAGTTTTCTTGTATCGGGTTTCGTTGACTATCAAAGCTTCTTCGGATTTCTTTCTGTCAGTAATATCATAAAGCATCACCAAATGGCTTTCATCTATTTGACTGGAAAATGAGGTAGCACTTACAAGTATTGTTTTATCTGATCCATCCTTGCATCTAATTCTCACTTCCATCGGTATAAATGGTTCTCCTGTTTTTTGTGACAGCTTGATAGAAGAATCCCACTTCTCCACTACCCATTTTTGATATTCTTTATCGGGATATGCTTTATCCCACCAATCAGAAATTGTTGGAATATCTTCAAGTGTATAACCAAAAGTATTCACAAATGCCAAATTCAGGTAGGTTATATTCAGTTCGTTATCATTAAGAGCCATAGGCACAGGAGAAACATTGATTATTGTACTGAACCTGCTTTCACTTACCTTCAATGCCTCTTCATCTTTCTTCCGTTGGGAAATATCTCTGAATGTTCCCATTAGCATTGTCTGGTCATTCTGATTTATTATTTGAGCAAGCACTTCAACCGGAACATGAGAGCCATCGGAATGAAGAACAACATGTTCTAAAGGCAGAGTATATCCCATATTTTGTGATTCTTCAACGTGCTTGTCAAATGTTCTCTTGGAGTATTCTTCTAATTGCGGCGGATGCAATTGATCCTGAGTCATCCCGATAATTTCTTCAATTGGTCTGCCCAGAAGACGTGAAGCAGATTGGTTTGCATCCAGAATTATACCCGATTGGGGATCAGCAAGTAAAATCGGATCAGGAGCACCTTCGAATAATGTACGATAGCGCTCTTCACTTTCCTGAAGCGACTGCCGCATAGCTTTTTGTTCTGATATGTCGCGGTGATAGCATTGAATTAATGATTCACCATTCTGAGTGATAAGACCGGCAGAGACTTCAAGGATAATTGTATGACCTTCTTTATGGTAATGCTCCACCTCAAAAGTAAGATTTTCTCCATCAAGAATTCGTTTAATTCTTTCAGGTATCATTTTGGCAGTATTGGGTGTATCCAGGTCTCTCAAGCCCATCTTGAGCAATTCATCGACTGTGTAACCGTGCATTCTGGCAAATGATTCATTGACTTCAATTATTTTACCCTGTATATCCATAATGAAGATACCTTCTCCTGCCATTACAAAGAGAGCTTTGTATCTATCTTCGGTTTCCTTCAATGTCTTATTGATTCT
>CAIOZA010000128.1 GCA_903862655.1 uncultured Ignavibacteria bacterium | reverse complement strand
TCTGAGTGTTGACCTTGTAATAATTTTCATCTTGATCTCTTAAAGATTCGAGTCGATCTATACGCTTCTGATTGCAAAATCTATTATTCTTGTAATTGGTATGCAGGATAACGGCTTCATCATTAATGCTTTTGACCCACGAGAAATCACCATCAGGTTTTTCATAACTATTTTTAACCGGAGGAAAGAATAACTTATTAATGAAGGTTGATTCTTTTCTCGGATTAAAGGAAAGATATTCTTTTAATACTACATTACGTGATGATCGTAGGGATAAACTTGATTCAGTGAAAGCATCTTCTGAAATTTGATCGGCTTCTTCATACCAGATCGCAGTCGGATCTTTAATTGATTTTGTATTATCTGACTGATCCAACCCCTTCGCAAGTATCTGGTTGCCATTCTCTTTACAGTAAATAAATAAGGGATTGAGAGTTATATGAAACAAATCACCTAACTCCCAAAGCCTTATATAATCAATAAAGGTCTGAAATTGTGACATCTTGATGCTGGCATAGAACTTTCTAAGCATAATTAACCTGAAGAATGGATCAGTCAACATAGAAATAATACCATCCTGCACTATAAAATCAGATTTCCCGCTGTCACGACCACCATAAAGAATTCGATATCTTTTCTTTGAGTGCAACAACGGGATATAGATGTGATTATACAGATCATAATTTGAAAAATCAAACGATGCGTTATTTGATAGATCAGACATTCTCTAATTCCTGTGCTGAAATTGGTGGCAAAATAACTCTGATAGGATTGCCACCTGATGTCAAGTCTGATTTATTAATCTCAGTGGGTTCCCCTCTGGACTTCCTTTCGATATCAACTACCTTACCATGTATAAAGGCTGCATTCGCAGCTTTATCATAAAGCTGCCCGATAGTTAACCCTTCGAAATCCCTAATCTTCCCTGTGCCATCTTTGTTTATTCGCTTGATAATTGCTTCACCAGGAAGCATTAATATTTTCTGATGGATCATTGCTTGCTGAGTGTGCCTTTTTGCCATTTCTTGAATTTCCTTGAGGGTAGCTTCTCTTCTTCGCTTATCAAGTTCGTCAATCCAAGCCTTTGAACGTTCAATCCAATGCCATACTTGGGATAGTTGATTCATGTACGCATCAGATTTCCCGAACTCCTGTGCTACCTTACGGGCAGTTCTTTCTCTACCCATGTCACGGTATCGGCAAAAAGCTTCAAACGCTTTCTGAGATTCGCCTTCCATCCGTTCGTAAGGCTTGCCTTTGTATCTTTTAGTTCCCTTCTGCATTTGAATCCTTAGTTCTAATGTCACTATCTGGATAATTAAAAAATGATTTATCTATTAACTCACCATTTCTTTTCACAACACACTCAATATTATTATCAAGGCAATATTTGAAGTATCTCAAAACAATCAGATCACAGAATTTCGGCTCATACTCTAAGCCATAACATTTTCTTTTCATAACATCAGATGCAATCAATGCTGAACCTGAGCCAAGAAACATATCTAATACTATCTCACCTGGTTGCGAACTATTCTTCAATGCCCGAACAGCAAGAGCCAGAGGTTTTTGAGTTGGGTGGATATATCTTCCATTATGTTCTCTGGAGATTAGCCAGGCATTTACATCATTTTGAGGATTAAACCATCTTGCACCTTCGCCCACGCCATTAACCGCACCCTTGCCACCGAAGAGACAAGGCTCTGTCAATCTCCAATATCTAACCCATGATGGAGGAGCACATTGTTTTACCCATTGAATAGGTACTTTATCAACTGGAATATTAATTGCTTCGAAGGCAGCAAGAAGATCTTTTAAATAAGTTGATGAATGCCAAACATAATAATGAGCCCATTCAATAAGATTATCCTTTGCATTCTTCAGGAAGTTCACTAGGAATAGTTTGTAATCTTCATCCGGCATGGAATCACTCCATTCGGAATTATATTCATCAGTCCAGTTCTTTCCTTTTTCGTTCCTTGTCTGGTTGAACTCTGTATAGTTAACATTATAAGGAGGATCAGTATAAAGCAGGTGAGCTTTTTTGCCGTTCATCAAAGTTGCAACATCAGCGGAATTTGTTGAGTCCCCACATAGAACCCTATGTCCGTTCATTTCATAAACATCACCTCTCACAGTTTGGGGTTGGGTTGGTACCGGCTCATCAAAGTCATCTTCTTCAACATCGTTAGGATCGATATCAATCTCACCAATCGCATCAGCCAGCATTTGACTTAAGTCATCAGGGGAGAAGGGAAGTGTGGTCATCAACTCTTCTTCTGGAAATTCTAATTGAATTTCATTTAATAATGTAGCAAGTTTAGCAGGATCATATCCAAAATGAGTTTCATTTGTTTCAATTGCTAACCTTTCTGCCTGTGCTTGAGAGATAGATCCGTGGTCATAACACAATACATATTTTTGACCGAGTATAATAAATGCATCATATCTATGGTTGCCATCAATAACTTCATAATATCCTGTTTCAAGTAGTCTCAACTGACAAGTTACAATCTGCCCATTCCTTTTGATGTTATTCAAAAGTTGATTTGCCATGAATTCATCATCGAGCTTATAATTCCAATCTGCTTTAACTAGCAGTTCAATTGGAAATAATTTATAATTTTTAAATATTGCTTTTTCCTCATTTGGAATTAAACCGAG
>CAIOZA010000127.1 GCA_903862655.1 uncultured Ignavibacteria bacterium | reverse complement strand
TGAGCTGGATAGAATCTACCGAATACCTAATTCAAATTTTATTCTCGGATTATCTCAATTTCGTACTTCATCAAGTTATGATCTATTTATTATCAGTGCAGACAGTTTATCATCTCGTTTTAATACAGATAATTCAGTACACAAATTTAGTGACAATGAAATAGAAATTAGCAAAAATGGGAAATATATAATAGTTTCTGAACCAGCAGATTTATATATATATGAATTTACAGGAGATACACTTAAATATAAGAACACATTAGATATTACACAGTATGGGGCAAGCCATTTTGGAAATGTAAATGGTTTCAAAATATCATCCGATGAAAATTATTTAGTAACATGTGATACACCATATCCTCCAATAGATTCTTCAAATATTAGAATTTGGAATATAAATAACCTTCAAATGATTTATCAATATCCTGTGATGAATTATTTTGTAGATACAAATGTTGCAAAACATACAAGTATTGATCTATCGCCAGATGATACAAAAATATTTACAGATTCTTACTCTGCTTATTCTTTGAATAAAGGCGGTAATATAATGCTGAGAGCTAGATGGAATGGAACAGAAATATTCCAAAATACAGAAGATGATAATTTTTTTATTTATTCAAAACCTAATCCCGCTAATAACGAATTTACGTTAGTTATTCAATCCAACATTAATGATAATGTTACAATCAATCTTTTTACCTTAAGAGGTGAATTAATAAAGTCAATTGAATATAAAAATTTGATAATCGGACTGAACGAAATCAAGATGAAAATTGATAACTTAATATCTGGGTATTATTTAGTCAATATAACCGGATCCAAAATTAATAAATCTCATAAATTTAATATCTATAGATAAGGCTAAATATGAAAAAGTTTATAAATCTGTTTACTTTAATTTTATTACTTTTAAGTAATTTAATTTTTTCTCAGACTATTAACTATTTTAAAGAACTCTACCCTTTGAAATTCAAAATTGGTAACGATTTTAATAAAGAATTTAATGCCTTTCCGGAATACGGTCAAAATAATTTCATAATAGGATTTTGGTGGGGTGCTGATCTCAGAATAGCAGATAATTTACGCGGTAATATGATTCAACAAATAATAGGACCAAATCTTGGAGATGGGATTTTCGATTTTATAGTTCCCTTAAATAATTCAATGAATTATAATGTATTACATGAAAAGAAAAAGTTAATACCTGGTTTTGAAATATTACCTCGTTTGGCACATGCAATTGAATTTAAAGCACGACTTACAATTGATCCAAATAACGTAAAAAATTTTAATCCAATAAATGATAGCTCTCATTCAATTTTTGGTTTTAGATTTATTCATCCCGGTTTATTACAAGGAGGTTTTTTTTCAGATGAGGATAATACAACACATCAATTAAACAACTCTCAAAACTATTTAGTTAAAAGATTATCTTTAAAAAAGAATGGTTCTTATGTTAATAGTATTATTCTAAAAAAGCCATGGATAAATGATCAAATTACCAGAATGAAGACTAAAGTGAAGTTAAATGGAAGATTATTACCAAATGACAAAAATAATGGAACTAACATACCTTCAGATCCCTATTCAACAGAAACCTACGATAAAGATGGGAACAAAGTCTATCCTAATAACGACGATCAAACTTGTGAGGGTAATTTATGGTTTGTTACAATTAATTTAAGAAGGACTGAAAATGTTACGAATTTAGACGTTGAAACACCTGTACTAACTATAAAAGTTCCATATTATAAATTTAGTAATGGAGATGAGGATGAACAGCCTGTGAATGAGGATCATGGAGGATATATTAAATTTGTCGATTTTATGAATCATGATTTAAATCACAATCAATTCGAAGCTATATTTGATGAAGGAAGAATCGGACTGTTTTCATATACATCAAAAACCGAACATGATTACAATTGGAGCGAAGGTGATATTAGATCATTAATTACGGATTATTCTGCTGTTACACCAAATGAAAATGACCCATGGACTAACTATATTGATCAGAATTCAAGAAGACCAAGAGGAAAATATGAATATTTTAAACCTCAAAATCCAATAACTGAATTTATTATTACTTATGGTATGTTAAAGGAAATCGAGGGAGCAAACATAGATATAAATGAAGATATTAACATATCTGCTTTTTTTTATTGCGATGGATTAAACGATCCAATGAATATGAACCCATATCCTAGATATGAAGTTGGTGGAGATGATAATACATCGGAAGGAGCCGAATTTCAAAAACTTGGTTTGGATGTGATATATCATGGAAATTGTAATATTGCAATTGATTTGATTCGTATCGAAGATGTCCAGGCTCATTCTGTATTAAAAGGTTAAAAGGAATGGCGGAAGATGTATCCAATGATTTGTATTAAAAAATGCAATTTAGCTATGTTAGGTAATAGCAAAATAAATACTTAAGTTATGATCGCAGTTGTAAGTGATCTTGGTTATGAATTGTTTCTAAGTCGAAATGCCTCTATTGCACTCATTAGTATCGTGAAATTGGTTTCTGCCTTTATATATTAAGAAGAAAATCAATTAAGGAATAACAAGTAAAATGAAAGTAATTTATTAACTGAAAATGAATTTGAAATTAATTCTTTTGTGAATTTTGAGACGTTTTGCGTTTTTCTGTGTCATTATAGTATGGGCTGTGACAAATTTTGAAAAAGTTATTTTAAAAATAGATTTCTAAACAATTATTGAGGTGTGCTATGAAATTGAAATTTGCTTTATTTATTTTGCTTTCGCTGGTTTTTATTCTTCCTGCCAGGGCTACTGAATCTGATACAATATGGACTAAAGCAGGTAAATGGGGAGCATATTTTTTACCTGATGGAAGATTAGTCAATGAAAAATATTTAGGTGGAAATGTATTTAGAGTAACATTTATTTCACCTGAGGACGGTTCAATTTTACAGTTGATAGATTCTTTAGACTATGACAAACATAGTCCATATAAATTGATAGCGCCTGACTCGATTCA
>CAIOZA010000126.1 GCA_903862655.1 uncultured Ignavibacteria bacterium | reverse complement strand
CCTGACCGATAACGATAGGACCGGCACCGATTACAAGAATTCTGTTTATATCTGTTCTTTGGGGCATTATTTGTTTCTGTTGACTGTTTCAAAAAATTCAGTAAATACCAGATCATTGGCATCATTGGGACCGGGTGAAGCCTCCGGATGAAACTGAACAGCGTTAATCGGCAAATATTTATGCCTTATGCCGCTCACAGTGCCGTCATAAAGATGCTTCCAGCTAAGCTCCCAGTCTCCGGAATTATCAAGGCTATCATTAGATATTGCATAATTGTGATTTTGCGAAGAGATATAAACTCGTCCGGTGTCCGTATATTGAATCGGATGATTTGCTCCATGGTGGCCAAACGGAAGTTTAACAATGTCAAGTCCGAATGATCTGCCGATAAGCTGGATACCAAAACAAATGCCAATAATTGGAACTTTATTATTGGCATAGTTTATTAAATACTTATCTATTTTTTCAACGATTCTTGGATCGCCGGGTCCGTTGGAAAGAAAGACCCCATCATATTCGATTCCGGCTATGTGCGTTTCAAAATTATCATCGAAAGGAACGAGATAGATTTTATTAAACTTCTTTTGAAGATCGGAGATTATATTTGATTTGATGCCGAAATCTATTGCCAATAGCTTTAGATTATTATCCGGAGTTCCTTCATAAGTTTGGACTTTATTGGAGATAACCTGCTTATAGAGATTTATATCAGAAATTGAACTGGCAAGATTGACCTGCTTTAAGAATTCGTCCTGATCCAGAGTTTCGGTTGTAATTCCACCCTTCATCGCTCCGATTGTTCTAATCTGGCGGGTAAGAGCACGTGTATCAATGCCTTCGATACCGATTTTGTTTTCTCCAGACAGGAATTGGGACAAACTGCCTTTTGACCTGAAACTGCTTGGGATTGCTGAGTTCTCTCGAATTATGCAGGCTTCAGCATGAATGTTCATCGACTGAACATCTGTTTGAGTAATTCCATAATTTCCCATTAGAGGATAGGTAAAAACGATTATTTGTCCTTTGTAGGAAGGGTCTGTAAGGATTTCTTCGTATCCGGTCATAGCGGTAACAAAAACAAATTCCCCGAAAATAGTGCCGCTGCCCGAAAATGTATATCCGAAGTCGTAATAGCCGTTCTCAAGTGTTATGAGGGCTCTTTGATTGTGATTCAAGTTCTGCATTTGAACCTGTGTTTATTAAAAAAATTCAGAATTTAATTTCAGTTTTGGTATTGATATTTAGTAATCAAGAGCATAAAAAACCCGCCAAAAGCGGTGCGTATTGAAAGCTAATCAATCTTGAAGATTTTACTTTAAGATTTATACAAATTAAGCAAAAAAGAGGAATTAAAGAAATGCAAAATGATTTTATTGAACAATAGCCGACACTAAATTGGAAAAAAAACATCCGGAAAGTTTAGGAACTTCCCGGATGTATGTTAATATGTAAACTAAATTACTCAATAATAAAAGGTTTCATTATACTTCTGCCTTTTGACTTTACCGACAGAAAATAAATTCCAATGGACAACCCTGTTGTTTCAAATTCCAAGGTAAAATTTGACACAAATTGAGTATTGTAATCAGTTTCAATCTTCTGACCCAAAGAATTAAATATAGATAATGAGTATATATCAGGAATGTCTGAAAATAATTTAATACTAAGTTTATTACCTGAAATACAGGGATTAGGGTAAATTTCAATATTAGAATTATCCTCTTTTAACTGGTTAGACCCAACATCTGTATTTATATCAAAATATTTGTAAATAAATCTGTTGCTACTTAAAGCATAAAAACTAGAATGAGAAAGGAAAGCTATGTCAATTAACCATGAATTGTTATTCAAATTATAGAAATTACAACTCGTATCAATTGACCATTTGTTTCCACCATTTGATGTTTTCCATAAAATATCTTGTTCGGATAGAGCAACACCATACTCACCAGCATTGTCCATGTATATTCTTTTTAAGTATATTATACCTTTGGGGTTAACCAATGAATCCAGCTGTTTCTCCCATGTAGCACCACCATCTGTTGTGTGAACAATTATATGGTTATAAATCGAATTAGCATATTGAGTAAAACCGGTAGCCCAACCGTTTAATCTATTTATAAAGTATATTTTGGTTAACCAAATCCCAGGATTATTAAAGTAATTCCATGTTTGGCCTCCATCATAGGTATAAAGAAAATAGTATAATAAATCCTCACGTAATCCTAAGACAATTATAACATTTTCTTCAGGAACACAGATATCGTAAAGTGACGAAGGCTTTATTGAATCAGGAATATTCCTATCAACTTTTATCCAATTTTCTCCACCATCAGTAGTTGAAAATACTTCATGAAGGGTTCTTATGCATCCATAACGAGTATTATACATTTTAACATCAAAATTATTATCTTGATTAGGTAAATAAATTGCATTAATCCTCGATTTGGTCCATGTATGGCATCTGTCTATAGAACGCCAAACATAATTAGAATCACCAACAATGATACATAAATTAGTATCAGGATAAGAAACTGATTTAAACACAGCAGGACGAGGTGCACCATGGAAGAAAGCAGTATCAGCATAAGTAGTAAACCAAGTTTTACCACCGTCACTAGTAATTCGATTGATGGGGCATGGCTGAAAAGGATCTAGATTACCTACAGCAATGCAATTCATTGAATCAGCACAGGATATTTTCTTATAATTTAAATCCCGCTCCCATCCACCCTCATTACGAATAATAACATTATCGACCCAAATCCATCGATCTGAGTAGGAAAATGAAATATTAATTGTAATTATTAATATTATTAATACTAAGAATAAAGATTTAATCATATTACAGCCATTTAATAAAAGAGATAGAAAAGTAAATTTAGATCTTATTGATATAAATAACAATTAAAACCAACAAAAGTTACAAAATTTTTATTGATTTGTATCTCGCAAATTATTTTATTTTAAATTATTGATCCTTTCCAATCACTAAATTGTCTTAAATATATTAATTTAACTTAAAGAGTAAGAGCTTAGTAGTCGATAATATTTAAACAATATTTTGCTTTTAATAATAGAAGTGGTTTTAAAATACAAAAAGTGAATAACCATATTGATGCCAATGATTCCGGTAAGTTGAATCTAGCCAATGATCTGTTCAATGTTTGCTCAGATGCTATTGTTATAATTGATAGCAAAGGTACTATTCTAGATGTCAACCAGTCCGCACTAAATCTATTGGATCTTACTAGAACACATGTTCTGGGAATTAATTACAGATTGCTTTCACTCATTTCAGATCAGGATAACAGAGGATTTGAGGTAAATTTATCGGGTGGATCGAATTATCCTGTAACTTTCAGAACCAAGATTCCAGGGAAAAACGATAATTATCAACCTGTTGAGATTACTATTAATGAATTATCTGCAAGCGAGGAAGAATCATACTATTACTGCATTTACAAATCATTGCCCCATACAGAATTATCCGATGAATATTCCGGAAAGAATGAGATCAGGCTGAATTCCCTGATGAATCTTGCTCAAATGAGCGAACAGTCTTATCAAACTGTAATGGATTATGGTCTGGAAGAAGGTATTAAACTAACTCATAGTAAAGTTGGGTATATTTATTACTACAATGAAAATACAAAACTATTTACCCTCTATTCATGGTCGAACACCGTGATGAAGGAATGTTCAATAACAGAGAAAAAAACCGTTTATCAACTGGATAAAACGGGTATCTGGGGTGAGGCTGTCCGACAAAGAAAAACTATAATCATCAATGATTTTCAGGCTGAAAATCAATTAAAAAAAGGTTATCCCGAAGGACATGTAGCATTAAACAGATTTATGACCATACCCGTTTTCCGAAATGAGAAAATTGTAGCTGTTGTGGGCATGGGCAACAAGGAAACAGACTACAATAATCAGGACGTTACTCAGCTAACATTGTTCATTAATAGTTTGTGGAATATTATTGAGAAAAAAAGAGCTGAAGAAGCCCTTAAATCGAGTGAAGAGAAATACAGAAATCTGGTAGAATGTATGCAGGAGGGAGTATTTCTTATTAGCAACAATAGTATTATCTTTGCTAATCAGGCTCTTGCAGATTTACTAGGTCAGGATCTTGACGACATACTAGGTACAGATTTATTTCAGTTCGTCGATCCTAATGATATTGAATACATACAAAGAGTCCTCAGGATTAACAGAACAGTCAAAGATTCTGCATCTACATACGAATGGAGGCTGATTCATACCAGCGGAGAAGTAAAAACCGTAAGTATTAATATCTCCTTAACGGACTTTCTTGGTGATTTGGTCTTAATTGGAACCATTAAAGATATAACAAAGTCGAAAAAAGATGAAGAGAAATTGAAATTCAGCGAAGAACGCTATAGATCTCTTTTGCAAAACCTCACAGATTTTATTACAATTGTTGATGAGCACGGAATTATTAATTATCAGAGCGAATCAATCACAAAAACACTAGGGTATAAGCCCGAACAAATGATAGGATACAGTCTTCTTGGTTATATTAATTCTGATGATTTTGATGTAATTGTTCAGGAATTCGAATTGATAAGAGAAGACAAAGGAACGACATTACCAATCGTCTTCAGATTCAGAGATACTAAAGGAAATTACATTTGGATTGAATCCACTATGGTGAATCAATTAGCTAATCCTGTAATCAAAGGTATAATAATCACTTCACGTGACATTTCAAGAAGAAAGCAAGCCGAAGAATTCGCTAAAGACTATGAAATTCAGCTTAAAAATCTTCTTAATCACTCTCCAATTGTGTTCTATGTTCTCGATAAAAAAGGAATTTTTCTTATTTCTGAAGGCAAGGGACTTTCGAAACTAGGCCTTAAGCCCGGACAAGTCGTTGGTATGTCTGCCTTTGAACTATATGAGGATTTTCCGGAAGTAACTGACTCATTAAAAGAAGCTTTCAATGGACATGACATAACCGTTCAGGTTTCTATTGGAAATATTATTTTTGAGGTGCATAATACTCCAGTGTTTGGATCAAATGGAGAAGTGCTGAATGTTATAGGTGTTGCAAATGATATAACAGAACAGATGAGCACCCGGCTTATACTTGAAGAGAGTGAACGAAAATTCAGAATTTTCGTCGAAAATATTGATGATATGGTCTATTTCCAGGCTCTCGATGGCACTTTAAGCTTCCTCAACCAAGCTCATTTAAATATGATTGGTTATCCCGACGAGTTCTATGTTGGAAACGATGCTTGGACAAGGCTGGTTCATCCGGATGACATCCCTCTGGCACTCGATTTCTTTGATAATCTCGCCGGCAAGGTTGATAATTTTAATATGGAATACAGAATCAAAGACAGTTCAGGGAAGTATCACTGGATACAGTCAAGAATGGTTGGAGTAAAGGACGAGAAGAATCAAATCATCGGTTATAACTGTATTGACAGAGATATTACTAACTCAAAACTTCATGAGGAAATTCTTCGCGAAAGCGATGAAAGGTTCAGGACACTTGCTGAGAACATTCCTGCCATTATCTATTTAGCAAATAATGACGCAAGACTGACTAAGACTTATTTGTCCCATCATGTAGAATCTCTGACAGGCTACAAAAAAGAGACCTTCCTAAATAGCAATCTCGATCTGAAGGATATTATTTATCCAGAGGATCTCGCTACCACCGAACTGGAAATCAAGTCCGCACTTTCAGAAAAAAGAACTTTTAGTGTTACGTACCGCCTGATTCATAACAATGGTACAAGAAGATGGATCAATGAAATTGGTGCAGGTATCTACAACGGCGATGAACTGACAATGGTTGTTGGAATCTTGAATGATATTACTTATAACAAAGAAACCGAAGAAGAATTACAGAAAATATCAAAATTGAAATCAATTGGTGTTCTTGCCGGAGGTATTGCTCATAATTTTAAGAACATTCTCGCTTCCGTAGCATTCAGCCTTGATCTTGCAAAAGTGTCACCACAAAACTCTGAAACATACCTCGACCGGATACGCCGCTCAGTTGATCAGGCGACTGCCTTAGCAACACGTTTCCAGACATTTTCTACTGGTACTGAGCCGGCAAAGGAAGCTGTTAGTATTAAGTCTCTGATTCTCGAAGCTGAAAGTCTTGCACTAAGCGGCAGTAACGTACAGTTTGAATCTAATCTTCCTGAGAATCGTTTAAATGTGGAGGCCGATCCTAAGCTGATGAATGAAGTATTTATGAATCTTTTTATAAATGCCCGGGAAGCAATGCCAAATGGTGGAAAAATCGTCGTTTCAGCCAGTAATATAAAGATTGATGATAATAATATCAATCTTAACGAAGGAAGTTTCGTCAAAATTTCAATTAAGGATGAAGGTATTGGAATTCCTAAGAAAAACCTTCAGTTAATTTTCGATCCATTTTTTACTACAAAATCCGGTGGCAACGGACTTGGCCTTTCGACTGTTCATTTCATTATGCAAAAGCATCAGGGTGCAATAACGGTTCAGTCAGAAGAAGGAAACGGCACGGAATTTGATCTCTACTTACCCTCAACAACTAAAAGTGAAATAATGAATGAGAATAAAGGTATTTTTGAAATGAGTGAAGGAAATATTAGAATTCTCTTTATGGACGACGATGAGTTCATCAGAGAAAATATATGCGAACTTGGGTCACTTCTCAACTTTGAAATTGATGGTGCTGCAACTGGCGAAGAAGCCATCGATCTTTTCAAGAATAATATTATTAAGGGTACTCCTTACGATGTAGTAATTCTTGACCTAACCGTCAAGGATGGTATGGGTGGCGACGAAACAATTAAGATTCTTATAGATATCGATCCTAATGTAAAAGCGATTGTTTTCAGCGGGCACTCATCAAAACCTATTGTGTCGAATTATCAGGATTATGGTTTCAAAGCCAAACTGGATAAACCTACTGATATTGCTAACTTTGCCAAAGTTATTAAAAGTGTAATTAATGAAAAATAAAATATGAATTTAGAAATCAGACGTGCTTACCAGACAGACGAAGAAATAATTATTGAATTCAATAAAGCTATGGCATTCGAAACAGAAGAAATGCTGCTGCAACATAATATTATAAGCGAGGGAGTCAGGAATATGATCGAGAATCCTTCTCTTGGATTCTATATCGTTGCTGAATCTGACAACCAAATTATTGGTTCACTAATGATAACAACTGAATGGAGCGATTGGCGCAATGGCATATTTTGGTGGATTCAGAGTGTATATGTACTCCCCGAACACAGAAGACATGGCGTTTACCGCAACATGTACAAGTTTATCAAATATTTAGCAGAATCAAATCCTGAAATCTGCGGATTCCGCCTTTACGTAGAAAAACAGAATATTATAGCCCAAGATACATACAAAGCTCTGGGTATGGAAGAAACCCACTACCGATTATTCGAAGAACTAAAATAAACAAACGGATGTTTGTTCTTCAATTGCCATCTGTTAGCCCGGATTCTTGATTTTAAATAACACTGAGTTTAATAAATCAAAAAAAAGACTTTCAAATTATAACCAATTAGAAAGTCTTTTTAAAATATATAGAATAACAACCTATTTTGCAGGGGCTGGTATCTTCTGATCAGAAAGAAGTTTTCTGATTTCTTTTACCAGTTCTTCTTCGTCACCGGCTGCATAACCCACATGCTTGAATACTATCTTGCCATTGCCGTCGATAAGAAAAGTAAATGGAGGATTGCCCACGTTCATAGCACGGCGAAAGTCGCTGTTCTCATCGAGATACATATCAAATTTCCAGCCCTTACCTTTTGAAAATGGTGCAACTTTCTTGCTGTTCCGCGAATCATCTATCGAAACCGCAATAATCTTGACGCCTGTTTCCTTCTGCAGATCATCATAAAGTTCATTCATAGCAGATAGCTCTTCGACGCAGGGTTTGCACCATGTTGCCCAAAAACTTATGACTATCGGTTTCCCGTCATTGGTAAATGACTTTGTATCGATTGTCCTATTTGTAAGATCTTTAACTTTTACCGATGGAATATCAGTTTGAGCATTGACTCCCGAAAATAAAAAAATCAATGCCAGTGCGCAAACAAGTAAATTAAAATATCTTTTCATCAAAAACCTCTATAATTTTTTAATGTTTTTTGTAACTTTTTCGTTAATTTTAGTGTCTTAGTTATTCAAAATATGAATGAAACTTAAATAAAGCAAATATTGTAAACTTAAATAAAAAGATTATTATGAAAAAACTCCTTACCCTTATTGCTGCCGTTGTTCTCATCCTTACGATCAGCACAACTAACAGCTTCTCTGCCGCTAACAGTCTCGTGCTAGTTAGCCACGATTCAGCTGTCAAAGGCTCAATGAACGATGAGCTTAAGATTCATGCTGTTGTTAAAAACAACGGTACAGTACCAATGAATATCAACATGAAGCTGGAAGTTATTGAGCTTGGTGTGAAACATTCACTTCTTGTTTGCTGGGGTACACAATGCCTGCCGCCAATATCGACTTTTGGTGTTACTACTTTTAGTGAATCATTAACTTTAGCTCCGGGGACTGATTCATTTAATTCTTTCCAATGTGCCATCAATCAAGGCGATGCTGATGGTCTTACTATCGTCAAATTTTCATTTTGGGATGCAAACGATCCATCTGATATAGTTGAATTCACCGCAAGAGTGGACGTAGCAACATCAGTAACAGATCCTGTTCTTTCCGGATTGGGTATGACAATCACACCTAACCCTGCAAAAGACAATATTACAATTAACTATGATTTGATTAATCCTTCACCTGTTAAGCTGTCAATCATTAATCAGCTCGGTCAGCAAGTTTCCGTTATCAGCAATGGATTACAGCAGTCAGGCATTAACAGCATTCAATATGATGTTAATAATTGTCAATTACAGAATGGTCTTTATTTCGTCCAGCTATTATCAGGCTATAAGATTCATACAGAAAAGCTTATAATCGCCAGATAAATATTTTCTGGGTAATAGAGAATTAATTTATTTCCTTAGTAAAAAAAACCATTGCTATCAAAATAGATGGCAATGGTTTTTTGATTGATTACTCTACTGACTGGCATTGAGATTTGTGCCAAAAATGAAAAGGAAAAACAATATGGTTGATATTTTCAAGTGCTACTCAGTTATTACCTTAGCCAGCAGTATCTCGGCTATGTCCAGAACTGCTACTTCATCAACCTTATCTTTGTCTTTCACGCCGTCGGTTATCATTGTCATGCAAAATGGACAATTTACAGCGATTGTGTTTGGATCAGTTGCGAGCAGTTCTTCCGTGCGTTCTATGTTGACTCGTTTGCCTTCGGTCTCTTCGAGGAACATCTGACTTCCTCCTGCTCCGCAGCACAAGCCCTTATCATGCGAACGTGGAACTTCCTTCAGTTTCATTCCGGGGATTGATTCAATTATATTTCGTGGTGCATCGTATTCTTGGTTATAGCGTCCAAGATAGCATGAATCATGGTAAACGACATCGTTCCAATCATCAGCAATTGGCTTCATCTTCAGTTTGCCCTGAGCAATCAGATCTTTCAGGAATTGAGTATGATGAACAACCTCGTAGTTTCCACCAAAGTCGGGATACTCATTCTTGAGAGTATTGAAGCAATGGGGGCAGAAAGTAACAATTTTCTTAACATTGTAACCATTTAGAGTTTCTACATTTGCTTTGACAAGCATGTCTGCAAGATATTCATTGCCGGCTCTGCGGGCTGTGTCGCCCGTGCACTGCTCTTCAGTTCCAAGTATAGCAAAGTCAACACCTGCAATCTGCAAAAGTTTAGCAAAAGCAACAGAGACTTTCTTTGCTCTGTCGTCGAAGCTACCGGCGCATCCCACCCAGAAAAGCACATCGAAATCTTGTTTGTTTGCTGCAGTGGCTATGTTCAAGCCTTCAGCCCAGTCTGCTCTTTCGGATGCAGAGAATGCCCAGGGTGTGGCATTATTTTCGAGATTGCTGAAAGTTGATTGAAGAAGAGGTGGAAAGTTAGATTCCATCATAACAAGTGAACGGCGCATACCAATGATTGCCGGAACGTGTTCGATAGTTACAGGACATTCCTGCATACATGCTCCACAGGTTGTACACTGCCATAGTGCTTCGATGCTGTTGTAATCACCAATGAATTTCTTGTCTAGTATTGCCTGTTCTGCTTCTGTTATTCTCGACTCGGGGAAAGTCTGCTGTTTGATCATAATTGGTGCTTTATCAAAAAGCCTGTCGCGGGTTTCGATGATTATACTTCTTGGGCTCAGCACTTTTCCTGTGATATTTGCAGGACAAACACTGTCGCATCTTCCGCAATGAGTGCATGTGTAACCGTCGAATAGAGTTTTCCAGCCAAAATCTTCAATGTCGCTTATTCCGAATTTCTCTACACCTTCAGCTTCAAAATCAATTTTCTCTAATTTATTAGGAATATTTATCGGTGAGAAAAAAACATTCAAAATTGATGTATATACGTGGAGATGCTTCGAGTAGGGAAGGTAGTTCATAAATGCAAAAATCAGAAGAATATGTACCCACCAGCAAGTCTCATAGACAATCGTGGCTGTCTGCCAGTTGAACATCCCTGATGCAGCATTGGAGAACGGCTTTGCTGACCACTTCTCGAATGGATAAAGATAATGGTGAGAAGCATTCATCAGGAACAGAGAGGTTACGATAATAAATATTGCTATCAGCACAACCATTGCATCGTACTTCTCACTGCCGTCCATCTGGAGACGCTTAATGCGTAGTATGAATCTCCGGAAGAATGAACCAACTATTGCCAGTAGGATTACTATACAGAATAGATCTGTTGAAAACGTGATGATTGTGTATAATGGTCCCAGGAAACTCAGACTGAACGAAGGCACGAAGCCCTGAACAACACTTTCTGCCGCTGTAAAAAGCAAAACCAGAAATCCCCAGAAAATAGCAATGTGTATGGGCCCGGCTGTCTTATCTCTCAGAATTTTTGTCTGAGCAAATGCCACTGTAAAAGTGTGCTTGAGTCTGGCTGCAGGATGATCCCATCTTACTTCCGGTTTAGCTAACTGAAGAAAGGCATATAATCTTTTTAGACTTGTTATAAGGAATACGATTGCAGATGCGAAAATTACCGCAAAAATAATTACTCTAAATTCCATAACTTTTATTAAATTGTTAAATAATCATTGAAAAAAACAATTGATTAATATTACATTTATCCAAACTATCAAGTTAAGATAAATGATATAATTATACAACGAAAAAATTACTAGTTTATCTCTTTAACTAATATATTTCTAAAATATGAATTACTTAGTCATCGGTATTGTAATATATTGTCTTTCTATTCAGAATCTTAGCGCTCAGTCTTTTCCGGGTGATGTAGATCCGGATAAATCATCGGTTAATTCCGATGAAACTGAAGGAGCCGGAACTTTTCTTGGTTTTGATTATAAAATATCGAAGATTAACAATGCACAGGCTAATCAGCTTGGATTGTCTGTGGGAGGGCTTCTTAACAGAAGTCTGGGCATTGGGATCAGCTATTTTTCTCTTTTGGGAACAAACGTAAGGGTCAATTTGGATCCGACTCTCAATAGAGCTATTAGTCTTGAATATGGTGGGATTGGTTTCGATTATTCTGTCTTTCCTTCAAGTTGGATCAGGATCGGTGCTGGTGGTGTTCTTTCACTTGGCAGGTTATCAGTCAGTTCAACCGACATCAGCGGTGTAAGAAATTTTTCTCAGGCAGATTGGCTTGGAATCATCGAACCCAAAGTGTTTGCTGGGATTAATATCTTTTCAAAGATATGGATTTGTGCATCTTACTGGTACATGCTGCCATTCGGTGTTGAGTTCTTTGACATCAATAACAGTAGTTTCAACAGCAGTGCCTTTGGAATTGGTATTTATACATTTTGATAATTAATAAAAATAAAAAAATCAGACAAGTCAAGATGCTTGTCTTACTATCATTATATAAATAAACAAGGTTTTTTGATAATGACAAGAGAATTACTACTTCTTACTCTGGCTGTAGTTCCCCCTTTGTTCCTGCTTTTGTATTATTACAGACAGGATAAAGCCAAACCAGAGCCCTTCGGGATGATATTAAGAGTCTTCATCTGGGGTTGTTTTAGTATAATTCCGGCACTTGTTCTTGAAGTTGCTGCTGACAGAATAAATACAGCGTACAATTCTCAATATCTGGTTCTGACTATCTTTGTCAAATCGTTCCTAATAGCAGGATTCATAGAGGAATTCCTGAAACAGCGCGTGGTGCTAAGCTTTGCTTACAAAAGCCCTGCTTTTGATGAAGTAATGGATGGAATCGTCTACACGATTGTTGCAGGCTTAGGATTTGCATTAGTTGAGAATATATTCTATGTGCTCGATGGCGGCATATATGTTGCAATTGCCAGGTCATTCACCTCACTTCCGCTTCATGCAATTGCCGCTGGCATTATGGGATATTATATTGGAAAAGCAAAATTCGCTGAAAATCTTGCACAAGAAAAACGATATTTGAGAACTGGCTTGATTATGGCTGTGCTTTACCATGGTATTTATGATTTTATTATCTTTTCAATGCCTTATGTCAGTTATTGGTTCTTTGCTCTTGCGTTAATTTTTCTTATATTGGGATTCTTAAATCTACGTAAAAAAATTCAGATTGCATTGAAAGAAGACCTGACCGAAGGAAGGCAAAATCATACAAACGTTGAATCAATTCCTACGGATGATTCCGTTTTTAAAGAATAATTTTAGATTGACTTTATTGAGGATAAATAATGTTCACATTCGAATATTCAGAACTAAATGAACAGATCAGACAAGTAGCTAAAAAGTTTACTGAGGAAGAGATTGCTCCCGGTGTTATTGAGCGTGATGTTAATGCTGATTTTCCCGTAGAAATACTCAAAAAGCTCGGTGAGATTGGTTTTATGGGCATCATGGCTTCACCCGATTATGGTGGATCCGGTATGGACACAATTTCCTGTTCGATAGCTCTAGAAGAGATATGCAAGGTGGATGCAAGCATTGGCATTATGGTTTCTGTTCACAATTCTTTAGTTAACTGGATTTTTGAAAATTACGGGACCGAAGAACTAAAACAAAAATATCTTCCCAGATTAACTTCTGGCGAACTCTTGGGTGCATATTGCCTTAGTGAACCCGAAGCCGGATCGGATGCTTCTCAGCAGCACACTCTTGCCGAAAGGGACGGCGATTACTGGATTCTCAATGGAATGAAGAACTGGGTTTCTTCAGGTCATCATGCCGATCTTTACGTTGTTTTTGCACAAACTGATGCATCTGCCAGATACAAAGGGATTACTGCTTTTGCTGTCGATAAAGGCACTGCTGGTTTCGAACCCATGAAGAAGGAAGATAAAATGGGTATGCGCTCCAGCGACACCACTTCAATTGCATTAACTAATGTCAGAGTTCACTCATCTAATATTATTGGCAGCGTTGGTCAGGGTTTCTACATTGCTATGGAAGGTTTGAATTCAGGAAGAATAGGTATTGCTTCACAATCTTTAGGTATTTCAGTCGGTGCCTACGAAGCCGCAGTTCGTTATTCCAAACAGAGAATGACATTCAACAAACCAATTATTGAACATCAAATCATCGGGGCAAAATTGGCTCAGATGGCTATGAAAATTAGTGCGGCAAGACTTCTTATCTATAAAGCCGCTTACCTCAAGGACACACATCAGAACTTCATTCAGGCTTCATCCGAGGCTAAACTTTTCGCCTCTACTGCTGCTTTCGACATTGCACGCGAAGCTGTTCAGATCCATGGCGGATATGGCTATACGAGAGAATATCATGTTGAACGTATGCTTCGGGATGCCAAAGTTACCGAAATATACGAAGGTACATCTGAGATTCAACACATAGTAATAGCCCGTGAGATTATGAAGTCGAATATATAGTTTACAACGATTTAATTTATTTCATTAAGACTTATAAGTAATTAAAAATAATAGCCGTTCAGCATATTCTAATATTAATTGAACTGTTGTTTAATTAATATTTATTTTGTATTTTAATTATTCAAAACTCTATCTAATCTGGATAATAATTTTTTAAATTTATATCCACAATTTCGAAAGGTTCTTATGAAAAAGCAATTTCTTACAATAATGATTACGTTAGTTGTTTTGTCGCTGATGGTAGTCCTGAATTCCTGCAAAAAGGATGGCACAGTCGATCCATCTAATGCTCCGATGCTGACAAACAGCCAGATTGTTCCTGAAAATGTAATGCAAGCCTTCGATGCAGATGCTATTACTGTCTATGGTAGTATTGATTCTGAAATCAAATGCTATCCTGACTTTACAGTAAGCAGCAATGCTAATTGTAGCCGTGGTTGTATGAACAACGGAGTTAGCGAACAGACCACAATGGTCAATGACAGAATGGGACCTGCCTTCAAGCTAATCTCTATTATCAGACGATTAAACCTTAACGACAGACAATTAGCCGCAATCCGCATATTTATGGTGGATTATCACGATTGCGTAAAAAGTGTAATGACAAGAACAGAAGCTCAGAGGCAAGCCGCAATGTCAAGAGCCAGAGCTGCCAGAGAAGATGTTATTGCCAGGTATAAGTCAGGAGAAATTGGTAGAGAAAGAGCTGCGGCAGCAATTGCTGAAATCAACAAAGCTCTTCGTGCATCCCTTGAAACTTTGATTAACAAAGATGCACTTTGTGACTGTTTAAAGACTCTTTACAGGCAGATCAGATCAAAACTAACTGATGAACAAGCAGTCCTTTGGGACAAATGGGTTGCTAATCAGCAACTACCTTGCATGACATTGGTAAGAACAACACCATAAGATTTTCTCACGATTAAGTAAAAATAAAAAGGGCTGTCTCAAAAGTGCAGTTAATCTGCTTCTATCATTCTGATCTTAGTGAAGAAACCGCATTCATGCTGTTCCTGTATGTACTAAGCAAGTCTACGGTTCTTCGACGGAATGACGCTTTTGAGACAACCCAAGTTATCTATAAATAAGAAAACTATTTCTTTTTGCTTACCTTGCCTGCTTTTTTCCCTGGCAGTTGTGCCGGAAAAGTCTTATCATCATGGCAATCACTGCACACAGGCGTTTTACCGTAATTATTATTCGGATGACACGATGTGCAATCGAGTTCAATATGATTCTCGCTTAGAGTTATTCCAACCTTATCATGCTTGAACTTACCAGGGGCAAAATCCTTGTGGCATGAATTACATTCTCTTCCCATTTTGCCAAACTTGTTGTCTATGTGACATTTGTTGCATGCCAGCGATGCGTGATAACTTTTCAACTCGAATCCCGCAGATGTTCCATGATTGAATGCAGACATTTCCTTCGTAGAATGGCATTTATTGCAATTCTTTGTGTCATGGCACTGTGAGCATGGTTTGTGGTGCTCTTCAAATGTTTTGTTCGACTTCTTGTGAAGCTGTGATGTCATAGTGCCTGACTTGACCAATGCAACATCGTGGCACTGAGCACAATTCTCATCTTTATGGCAGCTTGTGCACTTTAACTTAAAATTATTTATGTGATCATTATGATAGAATGTCACAAATTTAGCTTTTTCGTATTTTGTTTCATATACCACTCTATCTGGTTTTGGAACATGAGGATGAGCCATTCCAGCTAGTTTCTCAATAGTTTCTCTTACTTTTAAATTGCCCTGTTCACCTTTAGGCAAATGGCAGAGATTACAGCTTGTTGATCTTGTCCATTGTCTGTGGCACTGCATACACTGACGGTGATAGGCTGCTTCCAGGTCGGGCACACCAATATCCTCTCTTTTTCTTTCCTTAGGATGGCATTTAGCACATTTCAAAACCGGACCGGTTGTATTATAATGATGACATCCGTCACAACCATGGCTCATCTCGGACATCTGAGAATGGATCTTATGTGAGAAAACGACAGGTCCGTAGCGTTTGGACATTTCGTCCATTAGAACAACATTGGGACCTTCCTCAGGTGAATGATAAACTGAAGTCTCCACCCTTGGGCACATTTTAAGGCAAGGCTCTTTCTTTGTAGGATACTCACAGTCATGACATTGCTTGCAGTCCATGCCTGATTTAGCATGATCCTTAGAAATCACAGGTTGCTTGGCAATTTTAGTAAACCCCTTTGGCGATGTGGTTTTAGTTTCCTTATTGTTCTTCTCTTTTACCAGTTTTCCTTTTCCCAATGCTTGACCTAATAGTAAAGCTGAGGTAAGAATAACGGCAACGATCATAATTATACTAAATAACTTTTTCATAATTTACCTCCTTTTGGCTCGATGCTAATTACAGGAAATATCATGACAAATGCCCTGTAAATCAGAACCAGAATTGCAGCCAAACCAATGGTTACTGAAAACTCTCCTATCGACGGAAAGTAAGAATAATCAGCGTAAGGGGGTTTATAGGCTATGATAAAATTATTGACACGATTAATAACTACACCGAATATAACTAGAGAAGAAGCAAGGAACAATAGTCCAGGGGACTTTTGAACTTTTTTACTCAGGAACAAAGGTATCGGCAATACACAGCCAACAACAACTTCGATCAAAAACATGACCGATTGCACATTAATCTCTTTCAAATACACAAAGGTTCCGCGGATAAACATATCTCCAAGTTTGAAGCCAAGATATAGAATAAGAAAAACAGGAATCATGTTTGCCAGTTTTGAGAGAACATTGATTTCAGGTTTCAATTTGAAAGATCTTGAAGCTAATAACGATTCAAATATTACCATCGGAAAACCAACAGCTACTGCTGAAATAAAGAATAATAGCGGCAAAATGGGTGTCTGCCACAAAGGATGTATCTTGTCACCGGCAATAACCATTAAGGTTCCTAGCGACGATTGATGCAGCGTTGATAGCACAACTCCAGCTATTATAAAAATGAAAATTGTTTTTTGCATTGTCTTGTCTGCAATTTTTAGAATCTTTTCCAATAGATTATTGAATACTTTAAGAATTCCCGGAAGCTTAACTTTACCCATAAATCGTTCTGTTACGATAGGAATGAACTCAATATATAGAACCGTCATATAGATCATAACGCATATACCAACCTCGAATAGAGCAGAATTTGGATTCCAGTTAATAAGCGGATGCCAGATATAGTACCATCTTCCTATGTCAGTAACTACACCGATTGCAACAAATGTATACCCAAGCATTGCAGTAAGCAAGGCAGGGCGAACCACAGCATGATATTCTTCTTTGTGGACAATATGTCCTAGAGCTGCTGTCGTAAATCCGCCTGCAGCTAAAGCCACGCCGGCGGCTACATCTATTCCGATCCATAAACCCCATGGATAAAGATTATCAAGATTAGTAACCGCTCCGATTCCGAAAATGAATCTTCCGGCCAGAAAGACTAATCCGTTGATTGCTATTAATATTACGATAATTACTCCGGGTGTAAAGTATCCTCTTGTTCTGTTTTCCCCGGATAGGCGAGCAGGAATGTGATGATCTGACATTATGCTTCCTCCTCTTTCTTTTCTGTATTACGCTTTGTAATCCACATAATCATCCCCAGTATCGAGTAGAACATAACAGGTGGCACGAAGTAAGAAAAAATACCATGCTGGATAGCTTCTGACACACCTGGTGCTGTTTTAGTTGATAGTTTCGGGAATCCAATTGTCTCGAATTTTTGAGGTCCAAGATACATCCATCCTGTCCCTCCGACCTCTAATTCACCATAAATATTATTAATGTACCTGTCCGGATTTCTTTTGATTCTTGTTCTGGCTTCCTTGATCAAATCTGACCGGCGTCCATAAACAAGAGCTTCCACAGGGCAAATCTCTACACAAGCCGGAAGTTTGTCTTCTTTTGTCCGGTTAATGCAGAAATCACATTTACGTATTTCAGGTTCAATCGCTTTATCGAACTCAAACGTAGGAACCTGGAACGGACAAGCTACCATACAGTAGCGGCATCCTATGCACTTGCCGCCATCCCAAACAACAGATCCATTATCCATCTTGGTAAATGCCCCTACTATACAGGCAGATACGCATGCAGGATGATCGCAGTGCATACATTGTTGTTTAACATTGATTGGCAATAACTCATTTTTAGGGTTGTGAAACTCATTCACAACTGTTAATGCTTTGTCGCTTGGTCGTCTTAGTTTTTTGAAAACTGAGCGGTCAGCATAACTTTCGATAGGTTCAGTAGGTAAATCATGCGCTGTTTTGCACGTAAATTCGCAATTACGGCAACCAACGCAAACAGTAGTATCAACAAGCACTCCCATTCTATCTTCCGACAAGATATTTTTGGGTTGAGATTTAAGGGAATTTGCGCTCAGTATTGTCGTTCCAACACCGAGTGAGGCTGTTTGAAGGAATTTTCTCCTTGACGTTGTATTCATTTCTGCCTCGATATTTATTAATATATTCCTTCGTTATTGCTCTCAATTAAAAAGCAAAACGACGAAAATTCTAAACAAATTACTTTTAATACCGTGATAAGTAGTTACTTCCCTACAGCAATTCCCTTTCAATAATAGGAATTCCGGTAATAAAATTAATATATAATGATAATAATAACAATCGAATTAGAGTATGCATAACAAATGATATATAATACAAATTAATATAAAACAATTAATATAAAGCAATTAATAGACTTTTTAATTTATGAACTTTTGTCTTATCTTCAAAACAATTTTTAATTTGTATAACCATCCTGTTTTTATTTGCACAACTTTCAAATAAAACTAATTAGTCCGATTTACCGTCGTTCGCCAAAATTAATTTATTGCCTAATGAAAAACAGATTAGAGAGAGAAAGAGAAACCGTTAAGAAAATGATTTTGATCTTTTGCAGATTGAATCATCAAGGCAAAGATTTATGCTCTGAATGTCTGGAGCTGATGAACTATGCCGACAGCCGACTAGCCAAATGCCCGTATCAGTCCGATAAACCTGCCTGCAACATATGCCCGATTCACTGCTATCGCCAGATTGAGAGGGAGAAGATAAAAATAGTTATGAGGTTCTCAGGTCCTAAGATGATATTCCGTCATCCATTTCTTGCAGTTATGCATTTAATAGACCGTAAGCATGAACCAACCAAACAGTTTGAGAAGAAATAAATAGACTACAACAAACATACGGACGAAATCTGAAAAATCACTCTAATCATTGTTCTGGTACTTATTCCATTTGCATTTCATTTGACTTGTTGTTTTTCCTCAGTATTTGATATTCCTTTTTGGCTCTCTCGCGAGCCGTATCGAGCATATCCCTGAATTCCTGAGGATTAGAACTGTACTTCTTGAACTGCTCTGCGAATGAATATTTATCAAATCCGTTCTTTGCCAGAATTTTATTTACTTTGGGGTTGGCGATAGTCGTGTCCGGATACATCAGCCGAATCGTGAGTAGTTCTTTATAGGCATTGATAAATTTGTTCTTTTCCTTCTCTGCGCCCGAGCAGGAAATGAGAATCAATGAAACTGCAAATAATAAAATTCGTATTAACATTTGATATATTCCATTATTAAAAATTAAGTGTTTGTCGTCTAACAAAAATATGAAATAAATGTGCTAAATTTGAAAATTAGTTATTGTAATAAAATCAAACATATATTCTTGTATTTGAGGTCTTGATGAATAATCGTTGGTCGCTCGAAGGAAGACGGGCAATTGTTACTGGTGCTACAAAAGGTATAGGCAAAGCAATCGCTGAGGAGTTTCTTACTCTGGGAGCTAGTGTTCTGTTTGTAGCTAGAGATGAGGATGAAGTCGAAAATCTTGCAGATCAATGGAGCAGTCAGGGTTTTGAAGCTTATGGATTTTGCGCTGACGTCACAGTTCAGGACGACCGTAAAGCTATTATTGAGGAAGCAGTGGCTGAGATGCACGGTTTTGATATCCTTATTAACAATGCAGGTACTAATATCCGCAAGAAAACAATGGATTACAAAAGTGATGAAATTCATCACCTTCTGGAGTTGAATCTCATATCTTCTTTCGAGATGTGCAGACTGGCTTTCAAGCATCTCAAAGAGTCAGACTATCCATCGATTGTGAATATATCTTCGATAGCTGCATCTAATGTTGTGAAAACGGGCTCACCTTATGCAATGTCCAAAGCAGGATTGTCCCATCTTTCGCGATATCTTGCAGTCGAATGGGGAGAATTTGGTATTCGCGTCAATTGCATTGAGCCATGGTATATCAGAACCCCGCTTACTGAGGGTCTTCTGACTAACGATACAATTGTTGAAAGCATTAAAAATAAAACTCCATTGCATAGATATGGAGAACCGGAAGAAATTGCTGGTCTTGCGGCTTATCTTTGCATGACGTCGTCATCCTATATTAGTGGTCAGGTCATTGCTGTCGATGGGGCAGCTTCAGTTAACATGTATTGAGGAAAATTATGAGAAAATTAATTTATATCCTGTTGTTTGCCTTTACAATGTCCGGTTTTGCCGGAACACCAAAAGATGTATTGGAATCGATGAGAAAGGCAAAAATATCCATTCCCTCTGTTTACTTCAAATGTATCCGGATGATGAAACCCAAGAATAGGATAGAATACTATGCCGATACAATCTATGTTAACGTCAAGAAAGATAATAGTATTCCTTTACTATCTTCAAAAGTGAGAATCCAGTACGAAAATGGGAATTTTTCTACATTCGACGGCAATTCTTTCAAAACTTTACTTGTTAATGAAAATAAGCTGCTAATTGTTGATTCTACCCAAAATCCTTCCAGATTTATCACAGGAACCTGGCTGAAGGATGCTGTTACTATCCTGATGGGTGGTGACACAGCAAGCATTGACTATGATTCTCCTAAATTTGAATTTGATAATGAAACAGAAAATGTGATGTTCGATCAAACAGAATGTATCTATGTTGCCTTCAATTACAAAGATCTGGAAATTCAGCCTGCTGCTGGTTTCCCGCAAATCAAAAAGATTAGATCAGACCTGCTGATCGCCAAGAAAGATAAGCTTGTTCGCAGGGTACACAACGAAATTCTGTTCGACGATAGCACAACTCAGATTGACAATTATTTCTATCTTGACGTTAGACCAAACCTTCCACTCGAGGATAACATGTTCGATATTCAGCCGTTGGACGGAACTGTCACCGAGATGTATAAGCCACAAGAACCCGTCAAACCACTTGAGGTCGGAACGGAAGCTCCTGCATTTACTCTGGCAGATGAGACAAGCAAGGAAGTTAAGCTTTCGGACTATAAAGGAAAAGTTGTTCTCGTTGACTTCTGGGGTACTTGGTGCAAATGGTGCATCAAATCAATGCCTGCCATCAATAAAATTGCTGAAACGTTCAAAGACAAAGATTTAGCAGTTATTGGAATAAGCTGTCTTGAGCCAACCAATGCCGATCCTGTTCAGTTTATGAAGAAGCACAACTATACTTACAAATGCCTCGCTCACGGAGAAGAAGTTGCAGCTAAGTACAATGTAACAGGCTATCCGACAATGTATATTATCGGCAAAGATGGCAAAATAGCGAAGACTGTTGTTGGATTTACAGAATCAATTGGGAAAGATATAGAGCAGATAATCAATGATCTGCTAAAGAAATAACAATATATTTCCTTAAATTTAACCTGCCATTCTGTTCTCTTATATATTCAGAGGAGAACTTAAGTGAGTTAATTTCGCATTTTGTGGGAATTATCATTTTAAGCTCAAGTATAAACCGATGTCCATTTGGTTGTAATATGGGCTCATGAAAACAAACAGCGGCAGATCTGTTGTCTGCCGCTGTTTGTGATAAATATTTAAATTCTAGATTCTTATTCTATTTTACAATCATCACTTTACCGCTAATAGTTGTGTTCCCATTGCTGAGTGAGTAGATATAATTACCATCGGTATTATCTTTTAGGTTTAAAGGAATAGAATTAAGCCCAAAATTAAGATTATAAATTTGCGGAGCAATTACTGCATTTCCTTTATAATCAATAACTTTCAAAGTATAAACTCCTGGTAAATCAATTTTGGCAAATATTTTTGTTTCGCCTGCGCATGGATTGGGATATGCTTTGTTCTCTTTTACTATATTCTCTTCAACACCATCGGTTGTCTTTATCTGATTAAACACATTGTCGGTATAGCTATTTGGATTCAATGTCTTAATTTTAGCCGCATACTGCATAAGAACCTGATATTCAGATACACCGGTCTTAATGTCAAGACTTTCATAAGGAATCCCAAAATTATCCAAAAATCCAATCAACATTTCATTAGCCGTACAAGTGTATGTAGCTTCTTTATCTATTAATGCACCACCGATTTTTACCTTCCACACACGCTCATTTTGCGGTTGTTCTCTATCAATCCAATATTCCATTCCGGCACACTGAATCAAATATTCGTCATTATAATCTAATTGTGCAGCTCCTATCTCTAAACCAACAATTAGATCTGCTCCCTTAATTGAAAAAGTTCCAATCCTGTAACCCAACTTATTGTCAGTATTCATACCATATCCAACTGCTCTGAACAGATCTATCCCAACAATCGGACCCTTGAATATTCCCTGTGCTGTTAATCCGCCTGGTTGAATTGCTATATCAGTCTTTGTATAATCCTTAAATGCAGCACATACAAACTTCCCAACAGAAGTAGAAAGAATTGTTAAGGTGTCAACGGGTATAACTGCTTCATTGAAATCAGCTGAACAGTCAGCAACTTTTACCGTATATGCTTTGCCAAAAGCTGTTTCAATGTCAGTTATCATTTTATCTACTGAGGCTTTAACATTAGCCAATTCGGGAACAGTTTCGTTCAACTCCTTCAATTCATAACTATCGATGGAAAGGTTCCCATTATTATAAGTCATATCAATTTTGCCAATATATTGATAAAACGCTCCCGCCTGGAAGTAAGGTACATTATTGCCGTCAGCATCTGACAAATAGTTAACCTCTTTAAATGCAAAATGATCGTGACCGCCAATTATCAGATCGATTCCCGTCACATAGGATGCAAGAAGTGCATCAGCATCATTACCAAGATGAGAAAGCAAAATAATAACCTTGCAGTTTTCCTTATTTCTAAGTGTATCAATTATATCGATAGCATGTTGATAATAATCGTCTATAATAGTTACATCAGGCTTACATTTGGATATCAAATTAGTTTCAGGAGTTGTCAACCCAAAAATACCTATTTTGACTGATCCAACTGTTTTAGTCGTATACGGCTTTATGTAGGTATTTAGTCTTTCGACCAAAGGATTACTAACAACTGTATTTGCAGAGAGATACTGAAATCCAATTTTCCCCTTAACTGAATCCATCACATTAAGTAAGTTTGCCGGTCCCAAATCCCACTCATGATTGCCTAATGTTATAGCGTCTAACCCGATTTGCCCCAATAATGACAGTTCAGCAGCCCCCATATATTGATTAAAGAATAAGTCACCAATGAAGGAATCACCAGCATGGAAAACCAGTGTATTTGGATCCTCTGCTCTTGTTGCGTTAATAATAGAAGCTGCTCTTGCAATTCCACCAATTTTTCCGGATAGATCTGTATTACGTCCATGACCGGATGACAGATTAGAGTGCGTATCATTTAAATTAAGTATAGTAATTTTCTGCTGCGAAAATAGATTTGTGGTTACAAGTAAAACGATAAATAATGCGATTAAAAATTTCATATAAAACTCCTTTTTTTACAGTAATCGTTAATAATATCGATGCCAAAACTAGTAATCGAAAATATTTCTAAAGACTCAAATAAGCAAATTAATTTTCGAAAATATTTCATAAATATATGATTTTGCTTGTTTTTATAATTATTTTTTTATATTGCTATCAAATAAATGTATAAATAAAAAAATTCTGAATCTTAGTAGTCATTAAAAAGTAACAATCTGATCGTTTCAGAGTGAAGTAAGGAATCTAAGAAGATTATGAATACTAGATTCAATTCCTTTTGATTGTCATAATAAGATTTTCTTCTGACACAAATAAGAATTTTAATTTATAATATATCTGCCTCATTAAAAAGAAAAAAATGAAAATACAGAGCTCAAAAATATATTTTATGATTCTTGATGCAATTCTATTGGTTTTGCTCCTTTTATCATTTGTCAATGTTACTAAAAAACCTGCCTTGCCATTCACAACCGAACTTGACAGCATAAAAAGAAATATAATTGTCACTGACGTTAAGGATTCTTCTGTAAAAATTAAAAAAAATGATACCGTCTTAACTATTCATCACTACCTTGTTAAAACTCCCGATGAGATCGAGTATGTTACAGACTGGCTTAAGACTGGTGAGAAAATTCAAATTACATACAAAAATAAATATGGGATCCAAAACATCTCTATTACACTAATAAAATTCTATGATTATTTATACCTCATAATTTATGCTATTACCTTATCAATCTATGTTTGGGTGGCAATTTATGTTATTAGCCGCAATCCTAATAATACTGTGTTCCGTCTATTCCATAACGTCGCCTATACAGCGGCATTATTGATTGGCATGACTTTAGGAAAAATCAATTTTTATGGTAATTTCATTGATTATATACTTAGGTTTTTATATATTTTCAGTATGATAATTCTAAGCATTAATCTTCTTCACTTTTTCCTTGTGTTTCCAAAAGTAAAGTTCATGAAACACTTGTTACTATCCAGAGTTTTATATACTATAAGTATTATACTTGGAATTATAGTTTCATATTCTTCCTATCAATCAGTAAAGGAATTATCATTGCCTGCATTCCGTACTTGGGAGCTATATAAGGAATATGTTATTGATATTCCTTCTATAGCTTTGATCTGTACTGCACTTTATGCTCTTCTTAAATCCTATATTCAGTCAGATGATGCAGCCGAAAAGCGTAAAATTCGCTGGATCATGATAGGGACTTCGATTGCGGTATTAAATTTCGTAATTCTCTGGCAGATTCCAAAATACATATTAGGAAGTCAGATTGTACCAGAATGGCTGATGATTCTTGTTACCATCACGGCTCCCATAAGCATCTTCATAGCAATATTTCGGTACAGATTATTCGATATTGATTTTCTTATTAGCAGGAGTTACGTTTACCTGCTTATGTTCGGAATATTGATTGCTATCTATTTTATTAGTGTAAGTCTCATACCTGGAATAAAAACTGGCATTGAGAATATGTATTTTGTAATCATTGTTTTTATACTAATAGTTCTTTTTCAACCAGTTAAAAATTCACTACAGGCATTTGTAGATAAAAATTTCTTCCGTCAATATTATGATTACAAAGTCAGCAATCAAATCTTCACTGAAAAACTAAAAGATATATATACTATCGAGCAAGTTTCAGCACTTCTTCTGGAATCTGTTAGTGAAAGTATCTCAATCGAAAAGCTAGGCTTTATTATCTTTAGTACTAAGAATATGAACTTAATCAATACTCATACAAAGGGCTTAGATAGTATTGAGGATAATATCAATAAAATTATCGAATATAGCCAGGAATACCCGACATCTCTAACCATTTCAAAAAGGCACGCAATAGAGGAAGGCTATACAAGCTTTCTGCTTACCGATAAGATATTTGATAAAGCCGGTATTCATGTTATCATTCAGTCTCTATCGGACAACCGGCAAATGATGGGCTTGCTTCTGGTGGGACTTCACAACAAAAGAATAAAGTTCAGTCATGAAGATATCGAAGCCATGCGATACAAACTTGATCGTACAACATCATCTATTCAAAGAATAACTCTAACTCGAGAGATTACTCTCAGAGAAGAAGAAAATGAAAAACTGGCTGAGCTCAATAAAATGAAATCTTTCTTTGTATCGAGTGTTTCTCATGAACTCAAAACTCCACTAACGTCAATCAGACTTTTTGCTGAGTTGCTTCAGATAAACAGAAATCTGGAAATTGCTAAGAAAGACGAATATCTTGAGATCATACAGTCAGAATGTGATCGTTTAAATAGACTGATTAATAATATCCTGGATTATTCCAAAATTGAGCGAGGAGTTAAGCAGTACTATTTTGATGACGTTAATCTCACCGATCTCATTTCGACAGTTATGTCTGTTATGGGTAATCAGATTCAAAAAAATAATTTTGATGTTATTCTGGATATTAAACCTAAATATTCATTTATTAAAGCAGATAAAGATTCTATAATAGAAGTACTTATAAATCTTATATCTAATTCTTTAAAGTATTCCGATTCCAACAGGGAAATAACTATCTCACTTGATCAAAATGAATCAGATTTTGTTCTTATAGTCGCCGACAAAGGAGTTGGGATGGCAGAAGATGATCTTCAGCATATATTTGAAGCATTTTATCGTGCCAAGACAACAAGCACTGCACATGCTGGAGGAGCAGGAATAGGACTTTCACTTGTGAAAAGTATAGTCACCGCTCATAGCGGAACTATAAAAGCTGAGAGTCAAATTGGCAAAGGTTCACGGTTTATTTTAACATTTCCAATAGGAGATAAAAATGGCTAAAATATTGATTATCGAGGATGATCCTTCAATCCTAGAGGGCTTGAAATCCTATCTTGAATCAGAAAATTACGATGTACTAACTGCCAGAGATGGTGAAGAAGGCTTCCAAATGGCGAGTTCTCAATCATCGGATGTCATTCTTCTGGATATTATGCTACCAAAAAAAAATGGATTAGATATTTGCAAAGATTTACGAACTTTAGGGTTAACAACTCCAATAATTATGCTCACAAGCAAAACCGAAGAACTGGATAAAATACTTGGATTGGAAATCGGTGCCGATGATTATATCACAAAACCGTTCAGCATCAGGGAAGTTAATGCCAGGTTGAGAGCTCACCTTAGAAGAAGCGAAATGTTAAAACCTCTGACAAACTCCGATGAAAAATATAAGTTTGGTATTTTTACCGTCGATTGGGCAAATCAAGAACTGAGAACTGATTCGGCACACGTTGAAATGTCTGCAAAAGAATTCCAGGTACTAAAATACTTTATTGAGCGGGAAGGTAGAATAGTGACACGGGAAATGCTTTTGGACGATGTCTGGGGCTATGAAAACTATCCAACAACAAGAACAGTGGATAATTACATACTTAACCTAAGAAAAATAATTGAACATGATCCATCTAAACCTATTCATATATTGACAGTTCACACAAAAGGTTATCGCTTTGTTAAGGAAAGTAGTATAATATAAAGCTACTTAAGCACAATGCTTCATATATTAAATCACCATAAATGGTTTTAAATATCTACCTTTATTTAAACTATTTCTTTAATTATTGCTTTTCAATTTTATTTCTATTATTTTAGAAGAATATAAATTTGAAAAAGTTTATTTTCTTAACTAAATCGTATTTTGAAATTATTATTTTATTATATTTTTATCTGTGAAAAGAAGAACCTTTAAATATTTTGTTTCTATTATTATTACTTATGTCTTAATCAGCAACTGTAATTTTCTTATTGCTCAGAATTCAGAGACTAATCATAGTGCTGATGCTAATGATTTTTCAGTTGTCTGGCTAAAGCAACTTTCCTCTATCGAAGATTTAGAATCAAAATCTAGCATTTTGCAATCGGTAAAGGATTTTATTTTTGGCAAGTCAAATATCACTTTACAAAAACCTGTCAATCTTATCGCTTTGGATACCAACTCGATTATAGCGTTGGATCAAGGTATTAAATTTCCTGTAATCATAAATATTGACAAACAAAGAATCGAATTTTATCAACAAAAATCTTCTTACCCTTCATTATTGGGTATTTGTAAATGGGAGAATAATACAATTCTCTTCACAGATTCAAAGCTAAATAAAATTTACTCTTTGAGCATTGAGGACGACACTCCAAAAGCATTATTCGATAGTCTTATATTGAATCAGCCGACAGGTATCGATTATAATTCAACTACTAAAGAAATATGGATTACTGAAACAGGTATGCACCAAGTAAAAGTTCTCGATAATAATGGGAATATAAAAAGAGTAATTGGTAAAAGAGGTAATAAGAAAGAGGAGTTCAACTTCCCCACCTATTTGTGGATTGACTCAAATGGTTTGGTTTACATTGTTGATGCCCTGAATTTCAGAATACAAATCTATAACTCAAGTAGCCAGTTTGTTAATATGTTCGGAGAAACAGGGGATTCACCGGGATATTTCTCCAGCATCAAAGGAATTGCAACAGATTCTTTTGGGCATATCTATATTGTTGATGCTTTGTTTAATGTTATTCAAGTTTTTGATAAAGAAGGCAATTTTTTATATAATTTTGGTGGTTTAGGCAAGGACAATGGTCAATTATATTTTCCATCGGGTATATATATTGATTCAAGAAATTTTATATATGTTGCAGACACCTTCAATTCCCGTATTCAGATATTTAAGTTAATTAGAGGAAATTAAAAATGAAATATGTCGTTACAGTTATTATATTGCTGGTTTTGATAATCGTTAGTAATTCTGATATTTTTTCGCAAAAAATTTCAACAACCAAACACAATCTTTCTAGTCAAAGCATAAACACTGTAAAAGCTGCGAATGAAACGGAGATTTGTATTTTTTGCCATGCTCCTCATAACACTACACCCAAAATGCAGCTCTGGAACAGACGTGATCCAAACTTGGCATCTTACACTCTATATTCTAGCTCTACGCTCCAGGCTACTATTGCAAGACCTGACGGTGCTTCAATTAAATGCTTGTCCTGCCATGATGGCTCTGTTGCCTTAGGTTCAATAGTGAGCAGACCATCAGAAATTAGCTTTGGTTCAAATTCATTCATGCCTTCCGGTAAAACTAACCTTGGACAAAATTTATCCAATGATCATCCAATTTCATTTCCATATAATGCTTCACTCGTTACATTAAATCCACAGTTAAAAAATCCAACTCTTTTGACTTCACCCGTAAGACTTGATCATAATCAAAAGGTTCAATGTACATCATGTCATGATCCACATACAAATCTTACTTCTAAATTTTTAGTTGCGACCAACGAATCATCTCTTCTTTGTAATAGCTGTCATAATCTCACAAATTGGGCTGCATCCAAACATAATACTTCCTCAGCTACTTGGAACAATTCTGGAACGAATCCTTGGCAACATACTCCATATACAACAGTAGCCAAGAATGCCTGCGAAAATTGTCATTCTCCTCACAATGCTGGCGGTCCCGACAGACTATTGAATTATTCTATCGAAGAGAACAATTGTTTATATTGCCATAACGGATCTGTAGCTGCTCCATCAAAAAATATCCAAACACAGTTTAATAAGACTTACAGACATAGGATTGCTGATTATCTGGGAACAGCAACTCATACACCGAATGAAAATATTCTTCCTACTCAAAAGCATGCAGAATGTACTGATTGTCATAATCCTCATCAAAGCGATAATACAATTGCGGCTGCTCCTTTTGTCAACGGGAAACTCAAGGGAGTAAGAGGTGTTGATACCGATGGTAACCTTGTTCAATCAGCTCTATATGAGTATCAGATCTGCTATAGATGCCATACCTCAAATAATTGGAAACCTGCTAGTGCTATAGCTAGAAAAATCGTTCAGAACAACGTTGCTTTAGAATTCGACGCTAATGCAATTTCATTTCATCCTATAGAAGCAGTTGGCAAAAGCACCAATGTACCTAGTCTGATCAGCCCTTGGACTGTTTCAAGCAGAATGTACTGCTCGGATTGCCATTCATCCGATACTACTTCATCTGTTAATCCGAGAGGTCCGCATGGCTCTCAGTGGCCTGGGATTTTACAGCTCAGATATGAAACTACAGATAAAACATCCTACTCCGTTTCTGCTTATGCTCTTTGCTTCAAATGTCACAGTAGCGAATCTATCCTTGATGATAAATCATTTAAGAGCCACTCCAAACACATCAAGGACGAAAAAACACCTTGTAATGTTTGCCATGATTCTCATGGTATAAGTCAAACTCAGGGGAACGTTACTAATAATTCTCATCTAATTAACTTTAATACTAACGTAGTGACGCCATACAATGGTAATTTAATTTGGGCTCAAACAGGTCCTCAAAAAGGCTATTGCACAATGACTTGTCACAGCAAAAAGCATGATAAAAAGTCATATTAAAAGATATTTTTATACATTTTAATCAGTTTGCAACAGATCTAATCTGCATTGTCTTGTCTTGCTTTCGGCTTTTCCAGTGAGATGCACTACCCAAATTGTCAACCATCCGATACCACTTCATCCGCTAATCCAAGAGAACGCATGGCACGCAGTAGCCTGGGATTTTACAGCTTATTTATAAAACTACAGCTAAAATAAATAAAAGTTGAAAAAGAACCATGTTATGCTATCATGATTCTAATTGCATTATTCATATCGGAGGGAAATATTTCAAAATAATGCTTATCATTTTCTCTTTCATACCAACATTTTGACCTTATTCAATGGTAATATACTTTGATCCAAACATACCTTCAAAAGGCTTATTGCACCGTGATATTTCAGGATAATAAATCTTATGAAATTTTAATTTTTGAGATCATTTATCTCTTAGGGCCATTAATTAAATTACAACTACTGTAATTGGCGTGTTGCTATTTGTAAATTCCAAAAATGACTAGTTATTTATTTTTATAATCTTATACACGCCGTATTAATCTTGTTCTAGAATGAAATGCAAATAAGTATTATTTGATTTTTCGCCTGCTTTAAGCTCCCTTACCTATCCTCTTCGTATAGATTCATATATAGTTTTAACCCCAAAAATATATTCTGTATCCTTCGTGTGCTTGCACAGAAATAAAATTATTAATATTTTACAAATGAAACAATACAATTTCAATATTTGTTTTGTTATTTGACAATTGTTACTTGAAATTTGTTAGCTTAAAGTTTTGATATTTGCAATCTAATTTCCTGCATAAATGGATTTATTAAAGAAATAGAATGTTCGCAGAAATCAAATAAAAAGTTTGTAGTTTTTGAATTTAATTTTTTTAGGTATTGCGTTTTCTCTTAACGCTCCTTTTTATTTTTAACTTTTTATTTTTCGGAGGTTTTTTTATGAAGTATTTAGGTTTAGTCTTACTCGTTGTACTTTTTAGTGCAAGCACATTCGCTCAGACAGGTATTCAGGGAACAAAACACAATTTTAGCGGCGCAACTTGGAATGCAAGCACACAGATCTGCCTTCCTTGCCACGCACCTCACGGTCATTATGGAGCAACAACAAGATTGTGGAACCATGCACCAACAGTAGCAACTTACACTACAAAACGTACTGATTTTGCTACTGAACTTGGTGCTGTTACAGAAACATCAAGAAAATGCCTTAGCTGCCATGATGGTACAGTTGCTTTAAATTCATTCAGCGGCAATACAGGTCAATCAATGATGCCCGGTACAGAAGGTCACGGCGGAGCTTTACTAGGAACAGATTTATCAAACGATCATCCAATAAGTGTTGAATACAAACCAGCAGCATTAGGATATACAGGAACTTCAACATCTATGAAACCAGTAACAAGTGCAGGTAAAATCGGTTCACTCAGACTTACAAAAGCAGATGTAAATGGCGCAAAATACAATGTTGAATGCAGCACATGCCATACAGCTCATGGAGCAACAGAAGTAATTGGTCAAAATGCACCATCAAACATTCCCAATCTTTTGAGAATGAATAATAATAGTTCTGCATTGTGCATCACATGCCACAATAAATAATAACACTAAGAATTGAATTTTAAAAAATGGGGGGTCCTTTTACCCCCCATTTTAATGTTAAATGAACGATAATTGATTCTTTACACAGAGGTGCTTTCCAAGTGATAATTGTAATTAAGATAGCCACAACTTTTAGATAGATAATTGCTTCTTTGATTCTCTCTTCGAAAACACATTTGCTTCTGGTATTAATACTTTAAATAATTTTAAAATTTATGTAAGTTTGCTTCGATTAATTTATCAATTTTATGAAATAGTATATCATGTTAAAACCAATCATCATTATAAATAGAATTATTCTAATACTGGCACTTATTACATTAATTTCTTCCTGTGCAACACAGAAAAAAACTGATACTGCAAAGCAGGAAACTATCTTTTTTCCTCCACCGCCCGACACAGCCAGAGTGCAGTTCTTGACAACAATAAGCCAATCGACTGACATAACAGGTGAAGCTTCGTCGTTCAAGAAATATGTATCCGGAAAAGATGATAATTCCGGAATACAGAAACCTCATGGCATCAGTGTTATAAAAAACAAGATATTTGTAGTTGATTTTAAGCTTGGTGGAATATATAAAATTGATTTTCAGAACAAATCATTCGAATTTAAAAACCCACCAGGATTAGGAAATTTAAAGAACCCAATAAATTGCTTTGCCGATACTAACGGTAACTTATTTGTGACCGACCAGGTTCGCAAGGAAATTGTTGTGTTTGACCATGACATGAATTATAAAAATAGCTTCGGTTTGAAAATTTTAGAAAAACCAACGGATGTAGTTGCATATAAGGACAAGATCTATGTCTCTGACATGAAACAAATGAAAATATTCGTATTCTCAAAAGACGATTATAAATTACTATCATCCTTCCCAAATGTATCCGATAAAGACACGGCATTTATTCACCAGCCAATTCACATTGCAGTTGTGAATGATATATTTTATGTTACCGATTTTGGAGAATTTCACATCAAAAAATTTGATTTGAACGGCAATTTTATTTCTAATGTTGGAACTTATGGCGAATATCCCGGTCAATTCTCCAGACCTAAAGGTATAGCGGTTGATAAAGACGACTACTTATATGTTATTGACGCTCAATTTAATAATGTTCAGATCTTTAACAGAAATGGCGAACCAATGATGGATTTTGGAGGTGAGAAAATGGGTCCCGGATTTCTAGACATGCCCATCAGAATCACAATCGACTATGATAACTTAGATTACTTCAGAAAATACGTGGACAGCAAGTATAATCTCAAATATTTAATCTTCGTAACAAATCAGTTTGGTCCGGATAGGATTACAGTCTATGGTTTTGTAGATCTAAAATGATCTATATAGATTATATCAAAGAAAGAAAATTCCGTTGGACTGACATTACTAAATTTATCAAAAAAATTATAATATCAGTAAAGCTTATTTTTATTTCAACAACACCCCTCAGGGTGTTGTTGAATATAGATATATTTGCACCTTTAAGCAAACATTAGAATGAAAACAAGAACAGATATAAATAAGTCAAATTTAAATAGAGTAGTTTATGGCATTCTGTTTATATCATTATTAATACTTTCATTATCCTGTTCTTCAAGGCAGAGTTATGATGTTCTTACTATATTTTTTGATGATGTGCCGCTTCCGGATTCAACTAAAACCGTTAAAGATTCTACAAACCTTGCAGCTAAAGATACATCAGCAGTAAAACCAGCACAAAATGCTGCTCCAGAAATAACCCATCCACCTGCAGAAGAGGATGGATGCAATAATTGCCACGACATTGGCAATAGCTTTGCGTTAACGGAAACTCCACCAAAACTGTGCTACACATGCCATGATGATTTTAATAAGAAATTTGTATTTAAACATGGTCCTGTTATTATTGGAAGTTGTACTGTATGCCATGATCCGCATAAATCAAAGTTTTCCAGTCTGTTAAAAATTGATGACCAAAATTTATGCTATTATTGTCACGAAAAGGAATCGGTAATGAAGAATGATATCCATTCGGATATTGGAGAAACAAAATGCTGGGATTGCCATAACCCTCATGGAGGCAGTGACAGAACGTTTATGAAGTAAATAATATTTCTTGCTTAACAATCCTTTAACGTTGAAGGATCTGATGGAATTTTGAACCGTATTCTTCGGTTGTTAAATTCAGCTTTATAGATAAATTATTAAATTATTTTGAAATTTCTCATTCGCAGCAATGGGTTAGTAGGGAATAAAAAAGTAAAAATTGAAGACAATATTCAAAATATATATAATTGCTTTACTAAGCATTTTGATCACATCCAGATCAATTTGCCAGGAGTACATACCTTTAGATCCTTTATTTATCAAATACTATAAAGGTGATATTTCATTAGAGGCATTGTATAGAAACCGTCAACAATCTGCTTTTGATGAAACGGCTAATCAAATCTTGTATAAAGGCAATTTTAAGTTCTCAACATCAGCATTTATTTGGGAACCAAATTTTATAGCTTTCGATCTTAATGGAGAATACTCTCCATCAATTAATCCTACAAAATATATTGCTCTGCCCGAAATGACAGACAATATGAACACAAATAGTTTAGATGGTCAGGTTGCAATATTTAATTCCCTACCAATCAATTTGAACCTGTTTGGCAATATGAATAACACTATTATGAGCCGTGAATTTGGAGAAAAAATCCAGAGTATAATGCAGGGATATGGTGCCTCTTCCTCATTCATGAATAGTATTCTACCTTTAACAGCTTCATATTCAAAACAAATATCAACACAAAAAGATTTAATATCCAGCTATAATTATTCAAGCACGATTGATCAGATAAATGCCACAGCATCTCGAGATATTTTGGATTTTATGAGCAACAGCATAAATATGTCTTACCAGAAGGTAAGAACACAGTATTTTGATTCCGTAGGATATAAAAATAACATTCTTGATGTTTCTTTATCCAATAATCTTGGACTTCCAAATGGGTTCATTCAACTAAATTCAAATACTGCATTTACCGATTCAAAGGGCGATTTCAACAATAAAAGACTAAATGAGATGCTCAATCTTAATGTAGCTCTTCCTTATAGATTCAAATTAAACGGTCGTTACAACTACCTCAAGAATGCAATAGACAGTACAGAAAATGTAATCCATTCACCTATGATACAATTACAGCATCAACTTTACTCAAATCTGAACTCACGAATTTTTTATGAATATCTTAACTCCGCTCAATCGACCAGTGGCGTAAAGAACTACGACGAAGTAGATCATATTTACGGATGCACTTTCGATTACACAAAAAGGATACCAACAGGGCGATTTGGATTAGGGTATAGCTTTAAAAAAAATAACCTGAGCAGGAACAACGAATCTTCATCATTATCCATAAGAAATGAAGAATATCTTCTTGAAGATGCCAAGCAGACTTTATTGAAGTATCCCAATGTTATAGAAAGTTCAATTATTATCAAAGATGTGACAGGAACTCTTATATTCCAGAAAAATATTGACTATATGATTGTTTTAGTAAATAATTTTTTCCAAATTCTTAGGATTCCCACTGGCAGGATACCAGACAAATCAACAGTTTATATTGATTATATTCCTGAGGTTCCAGATCGATATAAATATGACATGTTAAGTCAATCAGCAAATGCAAGCCTATCAATTTTCAATGGAATGTTATCTCTGTATTTCAGGTTCAGCGAAAATAAATTTAACAATCCTGAGATACAGAATATTAATCTCCTTAGGATCGAACAGATCAAGGCAGGTGGCTTTAATCTTAACCTGGGAAGATTGTCGGCATCCGGAAATTATTCAGTAATAAATTCCAATATTTCACCTTATAGCACTTTAGATTTTTACTGTTCATACTACGATAATATTTGGGAAGGATTCTCTACCAATATTTATGCTACTCTTTCTGACCAGAAATATTATCAAACAGGTCAGCATAATATTAATGGAAATGTTAACTTATCTTTTGTCTATAATTTATCAAGCTGGATGTATGCTAATGTTCAAAGTAATTACAGCTATGCTAAGATTATTGATATTAACTTGAGTTACCTCAACACGAGAGCTGAATTGAAAATGAGATATTACGAAACATTATTTTCGTTTGGTTTTAATTATTATCATCAAAGATATGAAACATCAAATACTAACTATATAGGCATGTACCTTAGACTGGAAAGATCTTTTGGATACTTTTAAAAAATATACTTACATAGCTTCGCTAATCGCATTTGTTTTGATTGCGAGCTTATTTGGCGTTAGAACCCAGGATAAAACAACTAGCAATAGCTGTTTGGAATCAGGTTGTCATACTATGGTTTCAAGAGGCTGGTTTAAACATGTTCCCGTTAAAGATGATTGCACAAACTGCCATAAAATGGTAAAAGCGAATCATCCTGAAGGCACAGGAAGAGAATACGAACTAGCAGACAAGGTTCCTGATCTTTGCAATGGTTGCCACGACGTTATGGGTGGCGATAAATCCAAACATTCTCCGGCGGCTAAAGGGGAATGCCTCGGATGCCATGATCCGCACAGCTCCGATCTTAGAAATTTGCTCAAGACTGAGGCAGGAAAGCCAATTTGTCTTAAATGTCATGATGTAGCCGGCAAGGAAATGAATGTCCATGGTCCGGTAAAGAAGAATGAATGCAGCACTTGCCATGAGCCACATAGCTCAAAATATAATAAACTTTTGCGCAATGAAGAAGACAAACTTTGCCTAAGCTGCCACAACAAGCCAATAAAAGCATCTAATCATACAATAGAGGACATTAGTCAGAAATTATCCTCTAAGAATGTCCATGATCCTGTAACATCTGGATGCACTGGTTGCCATACTCCTCATGCTTCTAAAAACAAATCGCTAATGTCATCGGATTTTAACACAGATATTTATGTGTATGAGAAAGGCAAAACTGGATCACTCTGCTTTACATGCCATTCTGATGAGATATTATTAAAAGATAAAGCTCAATCAACAGGATTCAGAAACGGTGATATGAATCTTCATTTTATACACGTTAATAGAGATAAATCCAGAAATTGTATGATCTGTCATGATGTGCACGGATCTGACGGAGCACATTTGATAAAAAGTTCCACACGATTCGCTAAATGGTCTCTCCCTATTAATTATTCGCAAATTCAAGATGGCGGCACATGCAAATCAGGATGCCACGATCAATTATCGTATAATATAAAAGCTTCCTTTGTTAAATCATCTGAACCAATTGTAGAAGCAAAAGATAAGGCTCAACCAAAAGACAAAACTCAGGATCTAAGTAAATTATCGTCAACGATTAAAGGTCAAATTAAAGTTGATCCGGCAATAAATAAGAGCCTAATTCAGGGACTTGGCTTGAATCTGGTGAATATTGATACTACGATTAATGAAACTCTTCCCTTAGATAAAGAACTAAAATTCCAAAGATCAAACTTGCCAATCGGTATCTATAATTTATCTCTGAACACCGATGATCTGGATGAATTGAAAGCAAAACCGGATAAAATATCATTCCAGGTTGATTTGAAAGATAGTGCCTCAGTGATTGCAGCTAATGACATTAATTTTGATATGAAGTTCGACGAAATTCCCACAAAGAAAATCGAACCTATCGTTAAGAATGAAATAATTAATTTTAATCAAACAAGAACTTTCAATTATAAAAATGAGAAAGTTGCTATGCAGACCAAAGGATTAAACAATTACTTAAATTCTGCAAATGAATTTATGAAAGCTAATCCGAAAGCAAGAATAATGATAGTTGTTCACACCGACAACGTCGGTTCAACTCAGGAATTGCAGAAAATATCCAATAATATTGGAAAAAACATTGAAAATTATCTTACCAAATTGGGAATAAACATAAGAAGAATTTTTTCACAAGGCAAGGGAAGTTTGTTCCCTGTTAAATCTTCTGCCACCGACAAAGGTAAGGCTGCTAACAGAAGAATAGAAATTAAAATTTTAAAACAATAGTAGGAGAATTCAATGCTAGGCAAAATAATAATAGATATAGCATTTGTATTATCATTAGTTTCTTCAATACTGTATCTTGTTTCTTATTCAAAAAAAGGAGAAGTAACTGTATTGGCAAGGAGACTTTTCTATGGAGTTATTGCCGGAATCATTTTGGTTTCTGGAATACTTTTAGTCAACATATTCAACCATAATTATCAGTTCACATATATATGGGAGAATTCTAATAGTCAGCTGCCCCCATTTTTACTTATGGCATCGTTTTATGCCGGTCAACAGGGATCATTCCTTCTATGGTTGCTTTTCTTTGCTATAATAGGCATTTTCCTGATACCCTATTCAAAGAAATCGAATTATGAGCCAATGGTTATGGGGTTCTATGGTCTGATAATTATGTTTTTACTTTTGTTATTAATTGTGAAAAGTCCTTTCGATTTTGTTTGGGAAACCTTTAAAGATAGAGGTGTTGAGACCGGATTCCTCCCTGAAGAGGGAAGAGGACTCAATCCAATTCTTGAAAACTATTGGATGGTTATTCATCCTCCCATACTATTTATTGGTTATGCTACATTGGCTATCCCATTTGTGTTTGCAATTACTGCTTTAATCCGAAAAGAATACAAACAATGGGTCGAGCTCGCCTATCCATGGGTATTGTCAGCATCTGCCATTTTAGGATTAGGAATCATGCTTGGTGGCTTCTGGGCTTATGAAACACTTGGTTGGGGCGGGTTCTGGGGTTGGGATCCTGTTGAGAATTCTTCGTTGTTACCATGGCTTACCTCAATGGCACTTGTACATACTATGATTATTCAGAGGAAAACCGACGGATTGGTAAAAACTAACTTTATACTTGCAATTGTGTCATTCATTTTAGTATTATATGCAACATTTTTGACAAGAAGCGGCATTCTTGGAGCATCATCGGTTCATTCTTTTACTGACCCGGGAAGCACTGTCTATTTTATATTAATCGGCATCCTGATCCTATTTGTTTTATTCAGCTTATACACATTCTTTATGAGAGCTAAGGAGATCTCAAGTAATAAAATTAATATGAGCTATGCCTCAAGAGAATTTATGCTTGCCCTAGGTTCCATTTTTATTTTATTATCCTCTGTTCTTGTGTTCTTTGGAACAAGCTGGCCTATCATTACTGAACTCTTTGGTTTTAAGAAAAGCTCAGTAGCCACGTCATTCTATAACGATACAAATCTTCCTATTGCTTTTCTGATTCTGCTTTCTAACGCAATTTGTTTATTTATGAGTTGGAAAAAAACGCAATTTGGCGGAATATTTAAAAAGGCTCTTCTGTCTTTGTTTATTTCACTTATTTTCTCAGGCCTTTTTATTTTTTATGGAATAACTCAATTAACATCAATTCTTCTGTTATTTGCCATAATTTTTTCGTTTATAGTTAATGCTGAATTCGCTATTAATAATCTTAGAAAGAATCCATTTTCTCTTGGTGGCTATTTATCTCATATAGGAATCTCCTTCTTTATGATTGGAATTCTTATCCTTGGTGTTAAATCTTCTTCTGTAAGTTTTCAAATTAAAAAGGGTGACGTAAAGAATATAAGTGGCTATAATATAAGCTTTGTTGACAAATTGCAAATTGATAAGGAACTCAAAGATCGTCAGAAATTCTTGTATAGATTAAACCTGGAAAAGAATGGAAATAAATATTCTATCGATCCTGTTGTCTACTGGAGTGATTTTAATGAGAGAAAATCACCGATTATCGAACCAGGAATAAAAAGTTTCTTTTTGGAAGATGTTTATTTGGTCTTGAAGTCATCGGATTACGATAAAGAATTCAAATCAATAAGTATTAGAGAAACCGAAACAATCAAATGTTTCCTCGATACGAACATATCAATTTCGTTAGATAAATTTGAAATGGGACAATCAAAAGAAGCAGATAAAAATCATCCGTTGCTGGGAGCTTTGGTCACTTATAAATATAAAGGTAAAGAATCTGTCGACACACTCTTTACTAAAATGAAATCAACATCTGAGTTCAGTGGCATTGTTTGGAAAAACATACCTAACACAGACTATGACATTGCCTTCTGGAGTTTTGTACCTTCTCAAACCGAAAATTCTCAGTTTGAAGCTGCTTTTACTTTTAAGAAATCAAGTGATAAGTTCATAGAACCATTGGAAATTCTCACCATGGAAGTGTCCTTCAAACCTTTTATTAGTTTTGTATGGATCGGTGTAATGGTTATTGTTCTGGGATTTATTATTTCATTTGTTAAGAATTTGAAAGAAAAATCTGAGATAGTGGAGAATTAGATATTTATATTATATAGGTTTCTAACATGTTTAATTATAACAATCCCCAGGTGCTTACTGCATTTGGGGATTTGTCTTTATATGCTTTTATTTTGCCAATACTGCAAACTTACCGACTGTTCCCTGCTTAAATTACCTTTCCCATTCGATATATTTTGCTGTTATTTCTAGCATCCTAAATAATTCTATTTCTCGCTTTGCTCTTTTAAAGCTTTCAAAGCTGCGGTCCACATGTCTGACATCATTTTGCTGTATTCGTCGGGGACATTCATATCAACCTGAAGCACAGTCTTATCGCCATTTTCGGTAAAAGTGTAGTTCTCATAAGATTCTGCCCATTTCTTACATTCGTCGCTCGTTGTGTCTATTGTATCGCCGGAAATCAGCCCACGATGCACAATCGAGACAAACTGATACTTCCTGTTCTCCTGAATGTAACTCAACATACCCATTATTTTTCCATCATTGTCAGTAGCCAGAAACCGGATTTCGCTACCCAGCTCCCAACTACCTTCATAATAAGATCCTTCCTGGAATTTCTGAGTCCAAATGCGGTATGTCTCATCATCGAGCATTATATGCCAGACCTTCTTTACGTCTGCATCAATAGTTTTTGTGAAATGTATTTTAGTCATGAGTTTAATCTTTAATAAAAAACTTAACTATTGCATTTACTCTTTTGATTCAATTTATCGACAATGTTAATAAATTTTTTCCTATATCTTTACAAATTTCTCAACTCTTTTCCCAACTCTTACAAAATACACACCCGCCAATAACCCAGAAACATCAATCTTTTCCTGCCACTCTGTTTCTAAAACCTTTAAACCGAGAATGGAGAAGATTTCGATTTTAGTAATTATGCAGTAGCAAATTGTTGGTATGAAAAATCATTAATATCAGCAACACTTTTTGCATGCTCGAAAGACATACTAACAACATTACCGTTTCCATCAAGTTCAACTAGGATGTTATCATTAATATTCTTTGTTTCAAAAATCTTATTATTGTTGAAATTGAATAATAATGTATCTGTATCTTGAAAATATTTGATTTGCATTATAATGTCTCCTTAAATGAACGGTCAAAAAAAGCGTTTTGAATTGTTTCATTATCCTCTAGAATTACAATTCTTAGATATTTATCTTCTGCTTCAGGAATTTTTGCCCATCTCCTTATTCTTTCATCGTTTTGAATTTCTTCAAAAATTGGTTCATAAAAAGCTTAAGCTATCCATTCCTCTTTAATATCAATCCTATCCGGTCTTTGTTTCGTATATTCAAAATATTTTGTATATTTCATATTCATACTCCTATTTTTTCAAACGAAAATATAACAGAAATATTTTTGTATAATCAAAAGCCCTTCGTAGTGGAAGGGCTTTTATTTCAATTATCTAATGATTACGAATTTCTTTGCTTTTGTAAAATTTTCTGATTTAATAATTAAAAAATAAATACCTTCAGGTAGATTTCTAACATCGAGCGTTTCTTGCCACTCTGTTTCCAAAACCTTTAAGCCGAGAATGGAGAAGATTTCGATTTTGTCAAATTCTTTTGCTGAATTGATTTGAAGGTAGTCAGTTACTGGGTCGGGGGAAATACCAGGAAAATCATCATCATCATTATTAAATATAACTTCAGAAGTTCCAATATCAAAATAACAGTAATTTTTCTTGGAATCAAATAATTCCCATCCAAATCCATTTTTTGCTTCCACAATGCATGCATATTTACCAACACCTGGATCAGAAAAAGTGAATGTTGTATCTGTAATCGCCGAGTCTAAATATACATTCTTATATTCATTAGCAAAAAATTTTAAAATTTGTAATTTGTAATTTGTAACGCCATGAAATTGATGTGACCATGATAATTTAACTCTTATATACCCAGAAGAATCAATAACTTCACTTGATATACAGTGAGTGGTGAAAGGAAATTTTATTTTTTCTATTGCATTAGAAGCCGATTCCCTAACATACAGACATAAATCATCTTGTGAAATATTCTGATAGAGAGTAATAAATTCTTGCCAACGAGGATCAATTTCCTTTTTAAGTAAATTAAATATTTTATCATCGTCTCCATAGCTCCATCTTTCATTTGAATTTAAGAGACGATATGAGCATTCAATTCCATGCTGTCTAACCCACCAGTTTGAAGAATGATTAATTGAATCTATAATCTCATCAACTGATTTGAAAACAGTACAATTATAATAATCGGGGATATTCCATAAATAGATTGTCGGTTTATTTCTTATTGAATCATATTTAATGATTTTAGATGTGTAGATATTATTATTAAAATCGACTTGGATATAACAAAATGGTCCGGAATGCGATATTTTGGAAAATACAAATTTATTTTTACCACATTCAGATAAATAACTTATATCACTTTCAAAGCCAGTATAATAATAATGATTTAGTCCTACATTGAAAATATCCTGATGCTTTTTATACATTTCAGCCAGCAAATCAACACGTAAAGTGTCATTAAATGTTAGAATAAGATACCCGAAAGAGCTTTCTACTTTAATTAATTTGAAGGCATTATTTAAAGAATCAATATATGGATCACCCGAATATGTTCCAGATTTTAATAAAGTATCAATCCATGGAATATTTTGTTGATTTGGATGTATTATTATGTCATTCCAACTACTTGTTAGCATAGCGGATATTTTTTTTAAGTTGGTATCTAATTGAATTGAGGATTTAAGCATTGAATCAATAGAGGCACATAATTTGTAATCTAGCTTAATAGAATTTTGCATCCTCAAAGTAAGGGCAATAGCATTATATGAGATTCCAGATTTAAGGTTTTCTGAAAATAATACTAAGTAAAATGAACACATAAGAAAAATTATTTTTTTCATCTTCATTCGCCAATTAATTAATCAATTTCTTTACTGCATAACACCATTACTTTTATCAGATGTTTGCTCATTCATTTTTACCAGAGCCCGGAAATATGCTACTGCTGCTGTGCTGAATGATGTAACTTAATGAAAACCGGCAATTATGGCAAGTATAGGATGCAATGTTTTTGAAACGGTATCAACCTCTACTCCAAAATTTTCCAAAGCAGTTGCTCCCAAAAGAAACATAGAACCTTTTGTTCCGGCAACAATTGGACAAGCTATTTTATTTTCGAAACCTTCTATTTCAAAATTAACAATTCCGAATGGACAACGTCCAATTCTACCATCTGCAAAAACCATTGATCTGTTTTCGATTATTTCAAAATCAATTTTCTCTAAAAAATCTTCCGGTACAAATGAATACAAAGCACCGGTGTCAACCCAAAAGTCAGCTTCAAAATATTTTGAGTTATCATAGATATTTGAGATTTTTACTTTTTTCTTGAACATACCCATGCTAAATTCCCTCCAATAACCTTAAAAATCAATAATTTAATAACCCGGTATCATTTTCAAACGAAAATACTCGCACAATATTATAAGTTGGAAAAACACTATCCTGCACCATTGCCCTGAACTTAAATCTAAGACTCAATAAAAAAGCTCTTGAAACGATGTTAATTAATAATTAACGCAATAGCTAATAATTATTTTTTAAATACTATTCGATCAAAAAAATGAAAAAATTAATTCTCATTCTTGTGCTATTCATTGCTTTAGTAAGCAGAAATGAATCAAAGGAGAACGAAAAAGTAATCAAATCAACACCATCACACAAAGTGTTAGCTGAAGGATTTAAACTTGTTGATGATAATTGCTTTAGTTGCCACAATCCAAGTATGACTTCCTCACCAACTGTAGCACCGGCTATGGGAGCAGTTAAGCAGCGCTATTTGTCGGGGTCAAAGAGCAAGAATCAATTTGTAAAAGATTTTATTGCCTTTCTAACCAAACCTTCTGAAAAGTCGGCAAAAATGCCGGATGCAGTTTCTACATATGGGTTGATGCCACAAATGAGCTATAGCAAAAAGCAATTAAGCAGCATTGCTAATTATATTTATTACTCCGACATTGAAAAAGCTGGATGGTACGAAAAACAATATCCCAAGGAAAAAACTAAGTTTTCTGGATTGATAAATGAGCTTAATCCATTGGAGCAGGGACAGAGCTATGCAAACCAGACAAAATCTGTTCTCGGAAAAAGTTTATTAAATGCAATTAATACCAAAGGAACCGATGACGCATTGGAATTTTGTTCAACTAGGGCTTTAACATTAACTGACAGCATGGCTAAAGCATTGGATATTAAGATAAAGCGTGTGTCCGATAAGAATAGAAACCCTAAGAACGTAGCTAATCCCAATGAATTAGCTTATATTCAAAAGTCAAAGACTATGTTGGCTCTGGGTGAGACGGTAAAGCCTGAGTTAATAAAAAATGGGAACGGATATGTTTGCTATTATCCTATTATGATCGATAAAATGTGTTTGCAATGCCATGGTAAACCCAATTCAGAGGTTTTAACAAATACTTTATCAAGAATTCAGAAGCTATATCCCGATGATAAAGCCATAGGTTATAATGCAAATGAGTTACGT